>NZ_BAAALG010000002.1:186288-208343 GCF_039528155.1 Nocardioides dubius
CCCCGAGGGCGGGCTTCGTCGTCGTTGCGCTGCTGCTGCTCAGATGCAGTCGCGGCAGATCATCTTGTCGGCGTCTGCCAGCTGGCTGCGGTGGTGAACCAAGAAGCAGCTCATGCAGGTGAACTCGTCGTCCTGCTTCGGCTTGACCTCCACGGAGAGCTCTTCGTGGGACAGGTCGGCACCCGGCAGCTCGAAGGACTCGGCGGCTTCGGTCTCGTCCTCGTCGACCTTGCCCGAGTTCTTGTCATGGCGCCGGGCCTTGAGCTCCTCGATGCTCTCTTCGCTCTGGTCTTCCTCGTTCTTACGCGGGGCGTCGTAATCGGTCGCCATGAACCTCTCCACTCCATCAACATCGGCTCAGCTCGTCGCACTTCGGCGCCAGATTGTGCACCATAACGGCGCGATCTGCACGCGCATTTCACACGACGCTCTGCACCAACGGAGCAGCGGGGTCGACTATTCCCCAACTTGGTGGAGAAATCCGCACTCCACGACGAGCTCGCGGAACGCCGCGAAGCCATGCTCCGGAGCACAGACGACAGCGATCTTCCGGCCCCTCCCGAGGGTCACCTCCAGGCGTGCGCCGGCCTCCTGCGCGATCAGCGCACCGGCCGCGTAGTCCCACAGCGCGACGCCCTCCTCGACGTAGGCGTCCGCACCGCCCTCGGCGACGTGGCACAGGTCCAGGGCACAGGAGCCGAGCCGGCGCAGATCGCGGACCTGCGGGATCAACCGGGCCGCCGCCGCGGCCTGTACCTGCCGGGTCTCGGCCTCGTAGTTGAAGCCGGTCAGCACCAGCCGCTCGGCGACCGGGGCGGGAGCCCGGACCGCGATCCGGGTGCCGTCGCGCCATGCGCCGCCGCCGCGAGCCGCCTCGTAGACGACGCCGGTCGCCGCGTTCACGACCACACCCGCCACCACCACGCCGTCCTCCTCGACGGCGATCGAGACGGCGTACTGGTCGAGGCCGTAGAGGAAGTTCACCGTGCCGTCGATCGGGTCGACGATCCAGCGCACCCCACTGCTGCCGGCCCGGTCGGCGTCCTCCTCGCCCAGGATCGCGTCGTCGGGGCGAGCCGCGGCGATCCGGGCGCGGATCAGCTGCTCGGTGTCCCGGTCGACCTGGGTCACCACGTCGACCGGACTCGACTTGGTCGCCGCCACCTCGACGCCGGCGCTCCGGGAGCGCGCCACGAAGCCGGCAGCCTCGACGGCGATCCGGCGGGCCAGCGCGAGGTGGTCGGCCGGAGAGGTCATCCCAGCTGTCCGAGCGCCGGCTGGGGTGCGCGAGGGTTCGGGCAGCAGTCCGGACGGCACAGGTCCCAACACGCCGGCAGCGAGCCCACCGCGGACTTGCGGGGCTCCTCGCCACGCACGGTGGCGGCGCGCTCGAGCACCAGCTCGCGGACCATCGCCACGAACCGCGGATCGATGCCCGCGGTGGCCGCCCTGGCGAACGGCAGCCCCAGCCGCTCAGCGGTCGCCGCCGCCTCGGTGTCGAGGTCGTAGATGACCTCCATGTGGTCGGAGATGAACCCGAACGGGATCACCACGACCGGAGCGGAGCCGGCGGCCGCGACCTCCTCCAGGTAGTCGTTGACGTCGGGCTCCAGCCACGGCACCTGGGGCGGGCCGGAGCGGGAGCAGAAGACGAGATCGTGCAGATAGCGGTGGCCGGTCTCGGCGCGGACCCGCTCGACCACCTCGTCCATCGCGCTGGTGTGCTGGGCCACGTAGGCACCGCCCTCGGGCCCGGACCCGGCGTTCATGGAGTCGGGGATCGAGTGCGTGACGAAGACCAGCCGGGTCTGCTCACGGGTACTCGGGTCGAAGGTGGCCAGCGCCGCCAGGGTGGCGTCCACCACCGGCTCGATGAAGCCCGGGTGATTGAAGTAGGCACGCAGGCGGTCCAGCTCGGGGGCGCCCGGCACGGCGTCAACGGCCCGCGCGAGGTCCTCGCGGTACTGCCGGCAGCCGGAGTACGACGAGTAGGCGGAGGTGACGAAGCAGGCGGCCCGCTTGATGCCGTCGTCCGCCATCTGCTGGAGGGTCTCGGCCAGGTACGGCTCCCAGTTCCGGTTGCCCCAGTAGATCGGCAGCTCGAGGCCGGCAGCCGCGAAGTCGGCCTGCAACGCCTCGATCAGTGCCCGGTTCTGGTCGTTGATCGGCGACCGGCCACCGAAGCCGAAGTAGTGCTGGCCCACCTCGACCAGGCGCTCCGGCGGGATGCCCCGGCCACGGGTGACGTTCTCCAGGAACGGGACGACGTCCTCCGGCTTCTCCGGGCCCCCGAACGAGACCAGCAGGAGGGCGTCATACGGCGTGGAGTCCGAGTGCATGGCGCTCAGTCTAGTGAGCGCCGACCCGGTGCCGAGACCCACCGGCCGGGTCATCTGCGACCCTTGCGGGGTGTTGTCCACCTACCGCAGCATCCTGACCGTCCCGGGTGCCGCGATCTTCAGTCTCAGCGGCTTCATCGCCCGGCTCCCGGTCTCCATGGTCAGCCTCGGCATCGTCCTGCTGATCTCCTCGGCGAGCGACTCCTACGGCCAGGCCGGCACCGTCGCGGCCGCCTACCTGCTGGCCAACGCAGCGCTGGCCATCGTGCACGGCCGTCTCGTCGACCGCTACGGCCAGTTCCGGGTGCTGCCCGCCGCCCAACTCCTGTACTCGGTGGCGTTGGTCGCGCTGGTGTGGGCAGTGCAGACGGACCAGCCCCAGGCCGTGACCCTGGTGGCGGCGGCCGTCGCGGGCGGGTCCCTGCCCCAGATCGGGTCCTGTGTGCGCGCCCGCTGGAACCACGTCCTGGACGACCAGGGCAAGCTGCAGACCGCCTTCGCCCTGGAGTCGGTGATCGACGAGTGCCTGTTCGTCCTCGGACCGACCGTGGTGACGACCCTGGCCACCGTGTGGCACCCGGTCGCGGGCCTGGCGGTGGCCGGGGCCTGCGGGCTGCTCGGCACACTGGCCCTGGCCGCACAACGCCGGACCGAGCCGCCCGCGCATCCGCGGACCGCCGACGCCGTGCGGCCGCCGATGCCGTGGCGCACGGTGGCGCCGATGGCGCTTGTCTGCGCGAGCCTCGGCGTGATCTTCGGCGCCGCCGAGCTGACCACCGTCGCCTTCGCCGAGGACCAGGGCGCCAAGGCCTGGTCGGGCCCGCTGCTCGGCGTCTGGGCCTTGGGCAGCCTGGCCGCCGGCCTGGTCGCCGGGGCGATCACCTGGCGCTCCGGCCCCGAGCGCCGGGTGCGGTGGGGCGTGCTGATGCTGGGCGCCACCATGCTGCCGCTCACCGTCGTCGACTCGATGTGGCTGATGGCCTTCTTCCTGCTGATCGGCGGCCTGGCGATCGCGCCGACGCTGATCGCGGCGCTGGCGCTCACCGCGGCCGCCGTCCCGAACGCCCGGCTGACCGAGGGGATGGCCGTGCTGCACACGGCGATGGGCATCGGAGTCGCTCCCGGAGCGACCATCGCCGGCATCGTCGTCGACCACTACGGAAGCTCGGCCGCCTACCTCGTTCCCGCCGTCGCCGGCCTGATCGGTGCGATCGCCGCCTGGCTGGGTCGCGCTCCAGTACCCTCACCCGCATGAGTGGTTGGAGCAACTGGTCCGGGCTCGAGACGGCGACGCCCACCGAGGTCGTCGTGCCGGACAGCACCGAGGCCGTGGTGCGTGCCGTGCAGCGCGCTGCGGAGCGTGGCGGCACCGTCAAGATGGTCGGCACCGGGCACAGCTTCACCAGCATCAGCGCGCCCGAGGGCACCATGCTCAAGCCGGACCGGCAGAGCGGCATCCTCTCGGTCGACCGCGCCGCGATGACGGTGACCGCGCGCGCGGGCACTCCCCTGCACCTGCTCAACAGCGAGCTCGAGCGCCTCGGCCTCTCGCTGCACAACATGGGCGACATCGCCGAGCAGACGCTGGCCGGCGCCACCAGCACCGGCACCCACGGCACCGGCGGTCTCAAGGCATCGCTCTCCGCGCAGCTCTCGGGCCTGGAGCTGGTCACCGGGGACGGCACGCTGCTGCGTGCCTCCCGCACCGAGAACGCCGACGTC
Source organism: Nocardioides dubius (assembly GCF_039528155.1). NCBI lineage: Bacteria > Bacillati > Actinomycetota > Actinomycetes > Propionibacteriales > Nocardioidaceae > Nocardioides > Nocardioides dubius. The sequence goes on from NZ_BAAALG010000002.1 coordinate 190,350, forward strand.
TTCGCGGCCGCCCGGATCGGGCTCGGTGCCCTCGGCGTGCTCACCACGCTGACCTTCGACGTCGAGCCGCTGGGCCTGCTCGAGGCCCACGAGATGCCGATCTCGTGGAACGAGGGCCTGGCCCGCTACGACGAGCTCATCGCCGAGAACCACCACTGCGACTTGTACTGGTTCCCGCACTCGGAGTGCATGCAGGTCAAGACGAACAATCGCTTGGACGCCAACCGGGAGCCGGCCGAGCCGCTGTCCAGGCTGCGCTCGTGGTTCGACGACGACCTGATCGCCAACTCGGCGTTCGGGCTGATCAACGCCATCGGCAACCGGCGCCCGCAGTGGGTGCCGGCCTTCAACCGGTTGGCTGGGCGGATGCTCAGCGAGCGTCGCTACAGCGACGTCCCGCACCGGGTCTTCACGACGCCGCGCAAGGTCGTCTTCCGGGAGATGGAGTACGCGGTTCCGCGCGAGGCCGGGCTCACCGCGCTCCGCGAGGCCCGGGCGGTGATCGAGCGCCATGACTGGGCGATCAGCTTCCCCGTCGAGATCCGGCAGACCCCGGCCGATGACATCACCCTCGGCACCTCCACCGGGCGCGAGTCGATGTACCTGGCGTTCCACGTCAACGCCGCCACCGACCATCGCGCGTACTTCGGCGCCATGGAGGAGGTCATGGTCGCCCACGGCGGTCGCCCGCACTGGGGCAAGGTGCACACTCGCACCGCCGCGGACCTGGCCGAGGCGTACCCACGCTTCGAGGAGTTCCTCGCGTTGCGCGAGCGGCTCGACCCGGAGCGGGTCTTCGCCAACAGCTACCTGCGGCGCGTGCTCGGCGACTGAGTCAGACGCTGGCCGGGCCGCGCGGCGTCGGCGCGTGCCACTGGCGCACGATCGCCAGCAGCCGCCAGACCAGGCAGACCAGGCCACCGATGGCAGCGGTCACCCAGAAGGAGATGCCGAGCTCGTGTCCGACGGCGACCAGGGCGGCGCCGGCGAGCGCGGGCGTCGCATACAGCTCCTCACGGAAGACCACCGGGACCCGGCCGGCGAGCACGTCGCGCAGCATCCCGCCGCCGATCCCCGTCACCATCCCCATCAATGCGGCCGGAACCGGACCGAGCCCGTACTCGATCGCCTTGCTGGTGCCGGTGACGCAGAAGAGCGCGAGGCCGAAGGCGTCGAAGAAGTTGACGGCGTTCTCCGCGCGTCCCAGCTGCGGGTGGTAGACGAACGTGATCAGGCCGGCAGCCACCGGGACCATCAGGTAGCGCCAGTCGGCGAGGGCCGCAGGGGGCGTCGCATCGATCAGCACGTCACGCAGGAATCCGCCGCCCAGTCCGGTCGCGCTGGCGAGCACCAGGGCGCCGAACAGGTCGAGGTGCTTGCGGACCGCCACCAGGGCACCGGAGATCGCGAAGACGAAGATGCCTGCGAGGTCCAGGACGATCAACAGGTCGGCGGCGTGCATGCGCTGAACTTAACCCCTGGAATCGGGCCACACCGCCCAGGGTGGACCAGTCGCTCCCCGCGCTGGCGTAGGCTCAGCCGAGAAGAACCGAGAAGACACGAGGAGAAGGACCAGGACCGATGTTGCACCTCACGCTCGCAGGATTGAGCGAGGACAACGAGCGTCTGCTCCTGGTCAGCGACTCAGGTGAGGAGTTCTCCCTCGCCCTCGACGCCAAACTCCGGGCCGCAGTTCGCGGCACGACTGCACGACCCGGACGGATGGAGACCCGAATGGAAAGCACACTCCGCCCTCGCGACATCCAGGCGCGGATCAGGGCCGGCGAGTCCCCCGAGGCGGTGGCCCAGGCCGCCAACACCACGGTGGAGAAGATCGAGGCCTTCGCCGGGCCGGTGCTTGCCGAGCGCGCTCACATCGCCGACCGTGCCCAACGCTCCTCGGTGCGACGCAAGAGCGGCGACGCCGGCGCCCGCACCCTCGGCGACGCCGTCGCCGCCCAGCTCCGTCCCCACAACGTCCGTGCCGCCAACGTCGAGTGGGACGCCTGGCGCCGCGAGGACGGCCGGTGGACGCTCGAGGCCGTCTACAGCGCCGGCAGCCATTCCGGCACCGGCCACTTCTCCTTCGACGTGCCCGGCAACTACGTGATCGCCGACGACGACGAGGCGCGCTGGCTGGTCGGCGAGCCGGTCAACCGGCCCGAGCCGCAGGCGCCGCGCGACGATCTGGCCCGGTTCCGCCAGGCCCGGCAGAGCGCCGACGACGCCCAGCTCGCGCTCGGCGAAGACGACGAGTTCGCGCCGGCTCCCGAGCAGGAGCAGGAGCCGCTCGGTGCCGACGCGATCGCGCTCGTGCAGGCCGACGAGCCCGACGCCGACGAGCCGACCGTGGACCTGAGCGAGACCGTCCGGGCCGCCGCGAAGGCGACGCCGTCCGCCCCGGCACCGGAGCAGGCGTCGGACGCCGCCCGCGAGCAGGCCGCTGAGCCGCAGGCCGAGTCGGCCGAGCCCGAGCCCGCCAAGCCCGCGCCGCGCAAGGCGAACCGCCGCAAGCGCGCCTCGGTGCCGAGCTGGGACGAGATCATGTTCGGCGGCGGCAAGCAGGAGTAACCGCCCACGCGGAGCCGTTCAGGCCGCTAGCCTTCGGCCATGGCCTACTTCGTGACCGGCGCCACAGGCTTCATCGGCCGCTTCCTGGTCGCCGAGCTGCTGGCGCGACCGGACGCCGAGGTCTTCGTGCTCTGCCGCGAGTCCTCGCTCGACCGACTCGAGATCCTCGCCCAGCGCTGGCCCGGCCGGGTCACGCCGGTCGTCGGGGACCTGCGCAGCGCGGCACTCGGTGTCGACGAGGCGTGGATCGACGCCCAGCAGGACCGGATCGAGCACTTCTTCCATCTGGCCGCGATCTATGACATGACCGCCGATGCTGCGCTCAACGACGAGCTCAACATCGCCGGCACCGAACGCGCCCTGGATCTCGCGGCCCGGCTGCGTGCGGGGACCTTCCACCATGTCTCGTCGGTGGCGGTGGCCGGCGAGCACCGCGGCGAGTTCACCGAGGCGATGTTCGACGAGGGCCAGCACCTGCCCTCTCCCTACCACCGCACCAAGTTCGAGTCCGAGCGGATGGTTCGCGAGCAGGTCCAGGTTCCGTGGCGGGTCTACCGCCCCGCGATCGTGGTCGGCCACTCCGAGACCGGCGAGATGGACAAGGTCGACGGCCCGTACTACTTCTTCGGCATCCTCAAGCGGCTGCGGGACGCCTTCCCCAACTGGCTGCCGCTGATCGGGCTGGAGCTCGGCGACACCAACGTGGTCCCGGTCGACTACGTGGCCAAGGCGATCGACCGGCTGGCGCACGTCGCCGACCCAGGCACCGACACCTTCCATCTGGTCAACCCCGAGCCGCAGCCCGTGGTGCAGATGGTGAACGCCTTCTGCCGTGCCGCCGGCGCCCCGCGCTTCGCCACGCCGTTGGACCGGATCAGCGCGCTGGACCGCCCGCGTGGCCTGCTCACCCAGGCGCTGCGAGCCGACCCCGTGCAGGCGGTGCTGGGGCGTGCCTCGAAGCGGGTCGGCATTCCGGCCGAGGTGTTGGCGCACACCAGCTTCGTGCCCACCTTCACCAGCCGGCGCACCGAGAAGGCGCTGGCAGGAAGCGGGATCGCCGTCCCGGAGCTGGACTCCTACGCCGCGGCGCTGTGGCACTACTGGGAGGGGCACCTCGATGGCGGCACCGCCCGTGACCCTCAGGCCCGCAAGGCCTTGGCGGGACGCCACGTGGTGATCACCGGCGCCTCGTCGGGCATCGGGCGGGTCACCGCGTTGAAGGTCGCCCAGGCCGGCGGGATCCCGGTCCTGGTGGCGCGGGGCCGCGAGAGCCTGGAGGAGCTCCGGGTCAGCATCGAGCTCGCCGGCGGCCAGGCCCACGTCTACCCCTGTGACCTCGCCGACCTGGACGCGATCGACGAGCTCTGCACGGCCCTGCGCAACGACCTGCCCAGCGTCGACTACGTGGTGAACAACGCCGGCCGCTCGATCCGCCGCTCGATCCGGTTGAGCCTCGAGCGCTTCCACGACTTCGAGCGCACCATGCAGCTCAACTACTTCGGGGCGATCCGGCTGGTGATGGGCCTGCTGCCGATGATGCGCGAGCAGCGCCGTGCCCACGTCGTCAACGTGAGCTCGATCGGCGTGCAGACCAATCCCCCGCGCTTCTCGGCCTACGTCGCCTCCAAGGCGGCCCTCGACGCGTGGAGCAACGTCGTCTCCTCGGAGCTGGTCGGCGACGGGATCACCTTCACCAACGTGCACATGCCGTTGGTCCGCACCCCGATGATCGCGCCGACCACGATCTACCGGAAGTTCCCGACCATCTCCCCGGCCCAGGCGGCGGATCAGGTGATCACCGCGCTGGTGGAGCGGCCCCACGAGCTCAACACCATGCTCGGCAACGCCGGCGCCGTCGCCCATACGGTGGCACCGCGCGCTTCGTTCCGGGTGCTCAACCTGGCGTACCAGGTCTTCCCCGACTCAGCGGCTGCCGGCGGTGGCCGGGAGAGCGAGCAGGTGATGCTCGCCCGGCTCTTCCGCGGCGTGCACTGGTAGTCAGCCCCGGGCGACGGGCCGGGTCGGGTCGCTCACCCACTCGCTCCACGACCCCGGGTAGAGCGCCGCGCGGACCCCGATCCGCTCCAGCGCCAGGACGTCGTGGGCAGCGGTCACCCCGGAGCCGCAGTAGACCCCGACCGGGACTCCCGGCGCCACGCCGTGCGCCGCGTACACGTCGCGCAGTGCATCCACCCCGAGGAAGTGCCCATCGGCCTCCAGATTGGCGCTGGTGGGCGCATTGAGCGCACCGGGGATGTGCCCGGCGACCGGATCGACCGGCTCGACCTCGCCGCGGTACCGCTCCGCGGCCCGGGCGTCGAGCACGGTGCCGCGGCGCGCGAGCTCCAGCACCTCGTCGGGGCCGACGGTGGGCATCTCCCCGGGGACGCCGTCGAAGTCGCCCACCGCGGACTGCGCCGGTCCCGTCGCGGTCTCCAGGCCCGCCGCCTGCCAGGCCGGCCAACCGCCGTCGAGGACCTGCACGCGGCGGTGGCCGTAGTGGCGCAGCAGCCACCAGGCGCGGGCCGCGGCATGGCCCGACCAGTCGTCGTAGACCACGACGCCGCGGTCGTTGTGGACGCCGGCCGCGCGCATCGCCGCGACGAAGACGGCCGGATCGGGCAGCGGATGCCGTCCGCCGAGACCCGGTGCCGCGGCCAGGGCGGTGTCGAGGTCCACGTACCGGGCCCCCGCCAGGTGACCGGCGGCGAACTCGTCGGCCCCCGGCGGACCACCGAGCCGGTACCGGACGTCGAGGACGTCGTAGGCCCCGCGGTCGGCCGCCAGCTCGGCGACGGAGATCAGTGGTGAGAATCCCATGTGCCGAGTCTGCCCGATGCGGACCGAGCGGCCCGGCAACTGGCATGATGTCCGGCGATGGCTGAGCTGAATTTCTTCACGGGCACGATGGACTCCGGCAAGAGCACGCTGGCGCTGCAGACGAACCACAACCACGCGGCGCGAGGGCGGATCGGGCGGATCTTCACGACCCACGACCGCGCCGGCGAGGCGACCCTGTCGTCGCGCCTGGGGCTCACCCACGCGGCGATCGAGGTGGACGCCACCTTCGACTTCTGGCGCTACGTGGTCGACACGCTGACCCACGGCGGCCGGATCGACTACCTGATCTGCGACGAGGCCCAGTTCTACGCGCCCGCGCAGATCGACCAACTGGCCAAGGTCGTCGACGAGCTCCAGATCGACGTCTTCGCCTTCGGCATCCTCACCGACTTCCGCACCGCTCTCTTCCCGGGCAGCGCCCGGTTGGTCGAGCTCGCGGACCGGCTCCAGGTGCTCCAGGTGGAGGCGCTGTGCTGGTGCGGGAAGCGGGCAACCCACAACGCGCGCACCGAGAACGGCGTGATGATCACCGAGGGCGAGGTGGTCGTCGTCGGGGACATCGAGAACGAGCGGGAGCGGGCCGAACAGGTCGACGTCTCCTATGAGGTGCTGTGCCGTCAGCACCACCGCCGGCGGCTCACCGCGGCCCGCGCACGAGCGGTATCGATGGCCCCGGAGCCACTGCCCTTCGGCTGAGTGGAACAGGGAGCGGCAACGGTCCCGCTCACTGAATCCGGCGGCGACGTGACCTACGCCGCACCTGATATCTCTGTGCTCATGACGAGCGTCGGCACCATTCCTGATCAGATCCTGCCCACCATGGCGGAGGTCTTCCTCTCGCGCGCGGAGGACGACCACACCGCACTGCTCTTCGAGGACTCGAAGTGGAGCTACCGCGAGCTGGTGCGTGAGGCCGCCGTCCGCTCGTCGTGGATGCAGGCCAAGCGCCCCGGCGACGACCGGCCCTGGCACGTCGGCGTGCTGCTGGAGAACACCCCCGAGTACCTGTTCCTGCTCGCTGGTGCCGCCCTCAGCGGCGCCACCATCGTGGGCATCAACCCGACCCGACGCGGCGAGGAGCTCGCCCGCGACATCCGCGGCACCGACGTCGACGTGATCGTCGTCGACGCCGCCTACGCGGGGCTGCTCGAGGGACTGGACACCGGCGCGCGCGAGATCATCCGCAGCGACAGCCCCGAGTACCAGGCACTGCTGGCAGAGCACGCCGAGGCGCCGGCCAAGGCGACCGCGGAGGCACTCGACCCGTCCAACGTGCTGGTGCTGCTCTTCACCTCCGGCTCGACCGGTGCGCCGAAGGCCGTGATCTGCACGACCGGCCGCTGGGCCCGGGTCACCCAGGTCTCGATCTTCGACTTCGGCCCCGACGACGTGGCCTACAACGCGATGCCGCTCTTCCACGGCAATGCGCTCTTCAGCGCCTGGAGCCCGGCGATCAACGCCCGCGGTGCGCTGGCGATCCGTCGCAAGTTCTCCGCCTCCGGCTTCCTGCCCGACGTGCAGAAGTTCGGCGCCACCTTCTTCAACTACGTGGGCCGCTCGCTGGCCTACGTGCTGGCCCAGCCCGAGTCGGAGGCCGAGGCCGACAACAAGCTGCGCTTCGGCTTCGGCACCGAGGCCTCCACCAAGGACCGGGCCGAGTTCCTGCGCCGCTTCAACACCCCGGTCTACGAGTCGTACGGCTCGTCGGAGGGCGCGTGCTACATCATCAACACCGCGGAGACCCCCGAGGGCGCCCTGGGCGTGCCGCAGGTGGGCCACTTCCCCGAGGTCGTCAACGAGGACGGCGAGCTCTGCCCGCCCGCCGAGTTCGACGAGAACGGCGTCCTGCTGAACATGGAGGCCGCGATCGGTGAGCTGGTCTCGCGCAATGCCGCCTCGATGTTCGAGGGCTACTACAAGAACCCGGAGGCGGCGGCCGACAAGCTCCGCGACGGCGACTTCTGGACCGGTGACCTCGCCTACCGCGACGCTGACGGCTTCTTCTACTACGCGGGCCGCACCGCCGACTGGCTCCGCGTCGACTCCGAGAACTTCGCCGCCGCGCCGGTGGAGCGGATCCTGGCCCGGTACCCCGGCGTCAGCGTGGCCGCGGTCTACCCGGTTCCCGACCCGCGCACCGGCGACCTGGTGATGGCGACGCTGCAGCTGACCGTCGAGGCCCCCGACTTCGACCCGGAGGCGTTCACCGCCTTCCTGGCCGAGCAGAAGGACATGGGCACCAAGTGGGCGCCGCGCCTGCTCCGGGTGACCCGGGACCTCCCGGTGACGGCGACCAGCAAGGTCGACAAGCCGGCGCTGCGCCGTCAGCTGTGGCGCACCAGCGACCCGGTCTTCGAGCACACCCCCGAGGGCTACCGCCCGCTCGACGAGAGCGCGGTGGAGCGCCTGCTTGCCGAGTACGCCGAGCACGGGCGCACCCAGCTCGTCGGCTGAGCCCCGGCTCGAGCCCCCGTGCCTGCCCGACGTCGGGCAGGGGCGGGGGCTCGTTCGGCTTGACGGCCCGGATGGGTCAGGCGAGCAGGATCGGGATCCGCATCTCGTCCTCGGTGAGCGAGCCATGGAAGCCGATCAGTCGCTGCTCGAGGGGGAAGTCCCGGCTGGAGACCACGGTGAAGTCGCTGTGGCAGGCCACCATCACCTCGCCGAGGCGGGGCACCACGTTCTCCTCGACGCGGCCGAACCAGCCCCGCCCGATCGCCTCGTCGCGGGTCAGCACCGTGGCGTCCTCACCCAGGCGCTCACGCCAGGTGGCGACCACGTCGGCGACCGCGCCGTTGCGGCAGTAGAGGTGCCGGAACCGCGCCTCGCCGCCCAGCAGCACCACGCCGTCACGCAGACCTGGGGTCGTGTCCACGTCGATCCGGCGCTCGGCCGGCGAGTCGATCATGCCGTGGTCGGCGACCACCAGCAGCCGCACCGAGGACGGCAGCGCCTCGCGGAGCTGCTCGGTGGTCGAGTCGATCGCGGCGAGCTGCTGGAGCCATTCCGCCGACGCGACGCCATGACGGTGACCGGTGTAGTCGAGGTCGCCCTCGTAGGTGTAGACAAGCGCCGGCGCCAGGGCCGCGGCGGCGACCACGGCGGCGATCCGCTCACCGACCAGGTCGGCGCCGATGAAGGTGGCCCCGCGGTGACCGGCCACAGTCAGGCCGGAGCCGTCGAAGTGCCGCTTGTTGACGTTGCTCACCGCGACGCCGACCCGGGTCAGCTCCGAGAACGCCGTCGGGTGCGGCTGCCACTGCTCGGGGTCGATCTCCTGATCCCACAGCAGGTGGTTGAGCAGCTGGTCGGTGCCCGGCACCCGAGCGGTGTAGCCGACCAGGCCGTGCTGGCCCGGCGCGAGCCCGGTGCCCAGCGAGGTCAGAGAGGTCGCCGTCGTCGACGGCACGCCGGCCGTTCCGGGACGCCCGCTCAACGAGCTGAGGAACGGCGCGACGTGGGCGTAGCGCTGCAGCAGCCGCTCCCCCAGCCCGTCGATCAGCAGGATCACGTAGGAGGAGGCGTCGGGCAGCACCAGGCCCGCGGGCCCGCCGTGGGTCGCCCCCAACGCCGAGGCGACCGCCGGCACGACGTCCGCCAACGAGCGGTCGGCATAGGCCGGGACGACGAGCGGCGAGCTCACTAGCGGTTGCCCTGGGTGGCGGCCGAGAGGGCGCCGGCGAAGGAGAGCAGCGAGTTCACGGCGTCCGGGCCCTCGGCGGCGGCCGAGACCCGCAGGGTGAAGTCGTCGGAGGCGAGCACGCCGGTGTAGCCGTGGTCGGCCTCGCAGTGCGGGTCGGCGCAGCCGGCCGGCTCCAGGTCGATCCGGCTGACCGCGCCCCAGCCGATGGTGACCACGGCCTCCGCCGCGGGCTGCGGACCCGAGGTGGGGTTCGCGACCATCCGGGTCACCACCACCGAGCGGACCGAGCTCAACGCGATCGCCTCGGTCGAGGTGGAGGTGTAGGGGGCCGGGAGCAGGTCGTCGCCGGCGTGCTCGTCGGTGTGCGCCAGGATCAGCCGGCTCGGGGTCAGCACCACCACGGTGATGTGGCGACGCACCTCGTCGCGCTCGATGGTGGGCTCGTGGTGGACGTACCAGGAGATGACCTCCTCGCCCGCCAGCGCCGCATTCACCCCGTCGCTGACCACCTCGGGGTAGTAGCCGGTGTGCTCGATCGCCGCCCGCAGGGCAGCCGCGACCGAGGCAGGGTCAAAGAGTCCGCTGTTGCGCATACCCGAAGTGTGTCACGACGCTCCGACGCGACGATCAGCCCGGCAGGGTGTCATCGGAGCTGCGGTTGAGCCGCCGCACGAACCAGTCCGAGCGCAGGTCGGCGACCGGCTCCACCCGCGCCTCGGCGGTGAGCACCGTCGACGACGTCGCGCCGGCCAGGACCAGGGAGAGGTCGAGGCTGCGCACCTGTGGGAAGTCGTTCTTCACCTGGGCCACGGCCATGATCAGCTGCTCGATCTGGTCGACGTCCACGACCTCGCTGCCGCGGTAGCCGAACAGCAGCGGCGAGCTCTTGATCTCGCGGGTCATCGCCCGGGCCTCGTGCAGGCTCAGCGGCGGGACCCGGTAGGCCTTGTCGCCGAGCAGCTCGGTCAGCGGCCCTGCGGTGCCGAAGGAGATCACCGGGCCGAAGAGCGGGTCCTCGACCGCGGCGATGCCGACCGGGACACCGGGCGGGGCCGTCTTCTGGACCACGAAGCGGGCCCGGCCCGGCTCGTTGATCAGCTGGGTCAGGTTGTCCCAGCCGACCTGCATCTCCTCCGGGCTGTCGATGCCGCGCCAGACGTGGGCGAGGTCGGGCCGGTGCCGCAGGTGGTCGGCGGTGGCCTTGACCACCACGTCCCAGCCGAGGTCCTCGCCGACCTGGATCGCCTCCTCGACGGTCTCGACGGGGTGGGCCTCCCAGACCGCGATGCCGTAGTGGCCGAGCAGCTCGCGCAGCTCCTCGAAGGTGAGCTGGCGGCCCTCCGGGTACTCCATCAGAACCGTGTTGATCAGCTTCTTCGCCTCCAGCGGGGGCTGCGTCGTCTCGTCGGCGCGCTCGTCCTCCGGCGTGCGCAGCCAGACCGCGTACTCGACGACGTGGGCGAGTGCGCGGACCGCCGCCTCGACGGCCGGATAGGACGGGACCGAGCCGCGCCCCGCGGTCGAGCCGGCGACGTCCGGCACCCGGAGCAGCTCGGGGACGCCCTCAGCGCCGAGGAAGGTGGAGACCAGCGGCTTGTCGGACTGCTCGCCCACCGCGGCGAGGACGTTGGCGACCTCCTCGCCCGAGACGTTGAGCGGCGGGATGTAGACGGCGACGACCGAGTCCACCTCGGGGTCGTCGATGGCACGGTCGAGGGCGTCCTCGAAGTCCTCGGCGGTGGCGTCCGCGCCGAGCGCGACCGAGGAGTTCACCACCAGGCCGACCGCGGCAGCGGCGTCGGTGGCCAGCAGCCCCAGCGCGTCGGAGTTGCCGACCACCGCGACGCGGCGTCCGCGCGGCAGGGGCTGGTGGGCGAGCAGCTGGGCGACGTCGAACATCTCGTCCAGGGTGTCGACCTGGATCACGCCGGCCTGGCGGAACATCGCGTCGACGGCCTGCTGCGGCGCGGAGATGGTGCGCACCGCGTGTCCCATCGGCACACCCTGGGTGGTGCGTCCGGAGCGGACCGCGACGATCGGCTTGCGGCGCGAGACCCGACGGGTGATCCGGGAGAACTTGCGCGGGTTTCCGATCGACTCCAGGTAGAGCAGGACCACCTCGGTGGAGGCGTCCTCCTCCCAGTACTGGAGCAGGTCGTTGCCGGAGACGTCGGCGCGGTTGCCGGCGCTGACGAAGGTCGACAGGCCCAGACCCCGGTTGTAGACCTTCTCCAGGATCGCCGAGCCGAGCGCACCGGACTGACAGAAGAAGCCGGCCCGCCCGCGCGGCGGCATCAGCGTCGAGAGCGAGGCGTTGAGGGAGACGTCAGGGTCGGTGTTGATCACGCCCAGGCAGTTGGGGCCGATCAGGCGCAGGCCGTACGAGCGGGCCAGGCCGACCAGGCGGCGCTGACGGCGACGACCCTCGTCGCCGGTCTCGGCGAACCCCGACGAGATGACGACCAGTCCCTTGACGCCCTTGGCCGCGCAGTCCAGGACCACGTCCTGCACCGAGTTCGCGGGCACCGCGACGATAGCGACGTCGACGTCGCCGGGGATCTCGGTCACCGAGCGGTAGGCGGGCAGGCCGGAGACCGGGTCGGCGGTCGGGTTGACCGCGTAGACGACGCCGGTGAAGTCGCCGGTCACCAGGTGGCGCACCAGCGCCTGACCGATGGTGTCCTGGCGGCGGCTTGCACCGATCACCGCGACGGAGCGGGCTTGGAAGAAGCGGGCGATGGACGCCGACTCTGCGCGGTGTTCGCGATGCTCCATGATCCCGATCGCGGTCTCGGTCGGGGTGATCGGGAACTCCAGGCTCATCACGCCGTCCTGGAAGCCACCGGCGACGTGGTAGCCGGCGTCCTTGAAGGTGTCGATCATCCGCCGGTTGTCGGGCAGGACCTCGGCCACGAAGCGCTCCACGCCGACCTCCCGGCCGGCCTGGGCGAGGTGCTCGAGCAGGACCTGGGCGATCCCGCGGCCCTGGTGGGCGTCCTGGACCAGGAAGGCGATCTCGGCGGAGACCGGCTTGGCCGGCTGGCTGGCCGTGGGCCGCTCGACGATGTCGAAGCGACCCACCGCGATCATCTTGCCGGCCAGCAGCACCACGAACGCCACCCGGTTGCGGTGGTCCACGTGGGTGAAGCGGGAGACGTCGCGGTCCGAGAGCGTCGGCATCGGCGAGAAGAAGCGGTAGTACTTCGACTCGTCGGAGACACGGGAGTAGAAGTCGACCAACAGGTCGGCGTCATCGGGCCGGATCGGCCGGATGTGGGCCGAAGCACCGTCGATCAGGAGGACGTCCGCCTCCCAATGACGCGGAGGCTCAAGGTTCTGGCTGCCCGTCGAGGTCACAGTCGTCAATCTATCGGGTGTGGCCACGGCTACTCACCCCTGGGCGGCGTGCCCACCGCGAAACTTTCCCACCGACACGTGAGAATGTCCCCCATGGCACGACGTAGCACCCAACCGCCGCTCCCCGAAGACTTCGAGGAGCACATCCTCGACATCGACGTCGGCGACGAGATGCGCTCCTCCTTCCTTGAGTACGCCTACTCGGTGATCTACTCGCGCGCGCTTCCCGACGCGCGCGACGGGCTCAAGCCGGTCCAGCGCCGCATCCTGCACACGATGAACGACATGGGCCTGCGCCCGGACCGCGGTCACGTGAAGAGCGCCCGCGTCGTCGGCGAGGTGATGGGTCGCCTGCACCCGCACGGCGACGGCGCGATCTACGACGCCCTGGTCCGGATGGCCCAGTCCTGGTCGATGCGGCTGCCGATGATCGACGGGCACGGCAACTTCGGCTCGCCCGACGACTCCCCCGCCGCCATGCGCTACACCGAGTGCCGGATGGCGCCGGCCGCGGTGGCGATGACCGAGTCGATCGGCGAGGACACCGTCGACTTCCGGCCCAACTACGACAGCCGCGAGCTCGAGCCGAGCGTGCTGCCGGCGGCGATCCCGAACCTGATCGTGAACGGCACCACCGGCATCGCGGTCGGCATGGCCACCAACATCGCTCCGCACAACCTCGTCGAGGTGGTGCAGGCACTGCGGCACCTGATCAAGGTGCCGACCGCGACCCTCGACGACCTGATGCGCTTCATCCCCGGCCCCGACCTGCCCACGGGCGGCAAGATCGTCGGTCTGGACGGCATCAAGGACGCCTACGAGACCGGTCGCGGCGTCTTCAAGATGCGTGCCACCGCCCGGATCGAGTCGGTCACGCCGCGCCGCAAGGGCATCGTGGTCACCGAGCTGCCCTACGGCGTGGGCACCGAGAAGGTGATGGAGCGGATCAAGACCCTGGTCCAGAACAAGAAGCTCCAGGGCATCTCCGACATCAAGGACCTCACCGACCGCGAGCACGGTCTGCGCCTGGTGATCGAGGTCAAGAACGGCTTCCACCCCGAGGCGCTGCTCGAGCAGCTCTACAAGCAGACGCCGCTGGAGGACTCCTTCGGCATCAACAACGTGGCGCTGGTCGACGGCCAGCCGCGCACGCTGGGTCTCAAGCAGATGCTCGAGGTCTTCCTCGACCACCGCTTCGACGTCGTCCGGCGGCGCTCGGTCTTCCGCCGCAAGAAGGCCGCCGACCGACTGCACCTGGTCGACGGTCTGCTGATCGCCATCCTGGACATCGACGAGGTGATCCAGGTGATCCGCTCCTCGGAGAACGCCCCGGCCGCGAAGGAGCGGTTGATGGAGATCTTCGAGCTGAGCGAGATCCAGGCCGACTTCATCCTCGACATGGCGCTGCGCCGGCTCACCAAGTTCTCCCGCCTCGAGCTGGAGAAGGAGCAGGAGGACCTGCGCCGGATCATCGAGGAGCTCGACGCGATCCTCAACGACGAGAAGCTGCTGCGCAAGGTGGTCAGCGACGAGCTGGCCGAGGTCGCCAAGACCTACGGCAACCCGCGGCGCACGGTGCTGCTGGAGTCCTCCGGCGCCACCGCCACCGCAGCGGCGACGCCCCTCGAGGTCGCCGACGACCCGTGCTTCGTCTACCTGTCCTCGACCGGCCTGCTGGCCCGCAGCAGTGACGCCTCTCCCCCCGGCGAGGGTGGCGGCCGGGCCCGGCACGACGTGGTCATGTCGGCGGTGCGCACCAGTGCCCGCGGGGAGATCGGCGTGATCACCTCCGCCGGGCGCCTGGTCAAGCTCGGCGTCCTCGAGCTGCCGACCCTGCCGGCGACCGCCAACGATCCGCACCTCTCCGGCGGGCTGCCGCTCTCGGAGTTCCTCTCCTTGAACCCGGGCGAGCGGGTGCTCTGCCTGGCGACGCTGGATCCGGACGGTCCCGGCATCGCCCTGGGCACCAAGCAGGGCGTGGTGAAGCGGGTCAACCCGGAGATCCTGACCCGCGACGAGTGGGAGGTGATCTCGCTCAAGGACGGCGACGAGGTCGTCGGCGCGGTCCAGCTGAGCACCGGCAACGAGACGCTCTGCTTCGTCACCTCCGACGCCCAGCTGCTGCACTACACCGCCGACCAGGTCCGGCCCCAGGGCCGCACCGGTGGCGGCATCGCCGGGATCAGGGTGGCCGACAAGCAGCAGGTGATCTGGTTCGGCGCCTTCAACGACACCGACGGCGTCGTCGTCACCAGTGCCGGTGCCGGCAGCTCGCTGCCGGGCACCGAGACCGGCTCGGTCAAGGTCACCCCGTTCTCGGAGTACCCGAGCAAGGGCCGCGCCACCGGCGGCGTCCGGTGCCACCGCTTCCTGAAGGGCGAGGACGTGCTGATCTTCGCCTGGGCGGGCCCCGACCCGGCCCGGGCTGCGGCGGCGAGCGGCGCCCCGATCGACCTGCCCGAGCTCGACTACCGGCGCGACGGCTCCGGTCTGCCGATCGCGCAGCCGATCGCGGCCTGTGCCTCCCCGGTGGCTTCGCAGGTCACCGGCACCACTGCTGTGGAAGGCTGAGCACATGGCACGAACGAAGAAGCTGCTGCTCGCCCCTGCCCTGGTCCTGGCGCTGAGCCTGAGCGCCTGCGTCGGGCAGGACGACAAGGACGGACCGGTCAGCGAGGAGAACTCGCCCCAGGAGGCCCTCGACCTCGCCAAGAAGACCCTCGACGAGACCAGCGGGGTCCAGCTCGAGCTGAAGGCCGAGGACCTGCCGGCCAACGCGCCCGGAATCGTCCTGACCGGGGCCAGCGGCGTCGCCGTGCACCCGCGAGCATTCGAGGGCGACATCGTGGCGAGCCTCTCCGGCCTCACCCAGAACGGCCAGGTGGTGGCCATCGAGGACACCGTCTGGGTGAAGATCGCGCTGCTCGGCAACGCCTTCCAGGAGCTCGACCCCGGCAAGATCGGCGCACCGAACCCGGCCCAGCTGATCGCCACCGAGGGTGGCCTCTCCGACCTCCTGGTCTCCACCGGGGACGTCGAGGAGGGCGACTCCGTGCGCGGCGGCAGCAACAACGACGAGGTGCTCACCGAGTACACCGGCACCCTGGCCGGTGACGACGTCACCGTCCTGGTGCCGACCGCGTCGGGTGACACCTTCGACGTCGTCTACCAGATCGCCGGCAACGGCGAGCTGCGCTCGATGGCGATCACCGGCGTCTTCTATGCCGACACCGACCCGATGACCTACACGGTCAGCTTCGACGACTACGGCACCACGCAGAAGATCACCGCGCCGTGAGCTTCGGCGCCACCAGGAGCGCGGCGTGATCGACCGCGCGCCGCGGCTGCTGCTCGCGATGGCGGCTGTCGCGGTCGCGTTCGCGGCCGCCGACACCTATGTGGTGGTGCTGGCCCTGCCGGAGATGATGGGCACGGTCCAGATCCCGATCAGCGAGCTGCAGCGCGCTGCCCCGATCGTGTCGGGGTTCCTGCTCGGCTATGTGGCGATGCTGCCGCTGATCGGGCGGATCGCCGACCTGCGCGGCCGGGTCCCGGTGCTCGTGATGTCGTTGGGGGTCTTCGCGGTCGGCTCGCTGATCACCGCCCTCACCTTCGACATGACCACGATGGTCACCGGCCGCTTCCTGCAGGGCGTCGGCGGTGGTGGTCTGGTGCCGGCGACGCTGGCCCTGGTCGCCGACCTCTATCCCCCGCATCGACGCGGCATTCCGCTCGGCGTGGTCTCCGCCGTCCAGGAGATCGGCAGCGTGCTGGGCCCGCTCTTCGGAGCCGCGGTGCTGGCGTTCGCGCCGTGGCAGATGATCTTCGCGATCAACCTGCTGGTCGGCGTCGTGCTGGCCTTCGCGATCGCCGCGCTGACCCGCCGCACGGCCGAGCAGCGTGACCGCAGGCCGTGGTGGCGCCTCGACTGGCTCGGCCTGGCCGCGGCCGTGGTGCTGGTGGTCTCCTTCACCATCCTGGCGCTGCGCCCCGGGCCGATCCGCCGCGACCTGACCTGGGGCCAGATCTTCGTGCCGTACGCCGGCGACGGGATCTGGTTGACGCCGATCGGCGTGACGGTGATCCTCAGCGGGCTGGCGCTCTGCCTGCGCTGCATCTTCGCGGCCAGGCCGTTGGTCGACGTCCGGAGCTGGGGCGCGTCGCTGCGCCAGGCCGACCTGCTCGGCGCGATCCTGCTGGCCATCGCGCTCGGCGGGGTGATCCTGGCCTTCGCCACCGCGGACCCGGAGGTTCAGGTCTTCTCCGAGCAGGGCCCTTGGTTCCTGCTCGGCTCCGCGGTGGCCCTGGTGCTCCTGGTGGCGCACCTGCGGCGAGCCGCGAACCCGCTGGTGCCGCACGACGCGATCAGCGCCCGTCCGGCCTGGGGCGCGCTGGGGGTCAGCTTCTTCATCGGCGCCGGCCTGATCGCGGCGCTGATCGACATCCCGATCTTCGCCAGGACGACGGTGCACCGCGAGTCGCAGTTGCTCGCGGCGCTGGTCCTGGTCCGGTTCCTGGTCGCCCTGCCGATCGGCGCCATCGTCGGTGGCTGGCTCTCGCGCCGGCACTCCGCCGCACTGATCACCGCTGCTGGCATGGTGCTTGCGGCCGTCGGCTTCGTCGGCATGGCGCAGTGGGACGCCACCAGCCTCAACGACGAGGTGGCCACGACCGCCGTGCTGCTGATCTGCGGCTTCGGCTTCGGGCTCGCGCTGGCGCCGGTCAACGCAGCCCTGCTGGCCAGCACCGCCGACGATGTGCACGGTGTCGCCTCCGCGCTGGTGGTGGTGGCCCGGATGGTCGGCATGCTGGTCGGCATCTCCGCGCTCACCACGCTGGGCCTGCGCCGCTTCGCCGTCGCCCGCGACGCCTGCCTGGAGCGCGGCGAGAGCAGCTGCGGCACGGCTGCCGCACTCGCCCAGGAGCACGCCGTCTTCCTCGGTGCGGCCGGGTGTGTGCTCGTCGCCGGGCTGCTGGCGTTGCTGCTCTTCCGGGGCGCGGACACCCATGAGGTCCACCACCCGGGCCCGCTGCACTAGACCGCCGGCCGCAGGAGTATCTTCGCGATGTGGCTGATTTCGACGACTTGCTAGAGGCGAACCGCGCGTTCGCAGACTCCTTCAACCTCGGCGGCTTCGACGGCGTCGCGAAGGCCGGCATCGGTCTGGTGACCTGTATGGACTCCCGCATCGACCCGCTGCGGATGCTCGGTCTGTCGCACGGCGACGCGAAGATCTTCCGCAACCCGGGTGGTCGCGTGACCGAGGCCGCGCTCGAGGCGCTGGTGCTGGGCTCGCACCTGCTCAACGTGCAGCGCATCCTGGTGGTGCCGCACACCCGTTGTGCGATGGCCAGCCGCTCGGAGGCCGAGTTCCACGCGCTGCTCGACGAGAAGACCGGCCAGGACACCACCTGGCAGCCGATCCACGTGATCACCGACCAGGTGGCCGCCCTGCGTCACGACGTGATGAAGGTCCGCTCGCACCCGCTCATCCCCGAGACCGTGAAGATCGCCGGCTTCATCTACGACGTCGACACCGGTCTCCTGCACCAGAAGGCCTGAGCCTTCCGATCGACCGACG
>NZ_BAAALG010000002.1:208362-230922 GCF_039528155.1 Nocardioides dubius
TGGTTCAGCGGTCAGCGACGGGTCAGAGACGCTCGATGATGGTGACGTTGGCCTGGCCGCCACCCTCGCACATGGTCTGCAGGCCGAAGCGGCCGCCGGTGCGCTCGAGCTCGTTGAGCATGGTCGTCATCAGGCGGGCGCCGGTGGCACCGATCGGGTGGCCCAGGGCGATGCCGCCACCGTTGACGTTCACCTTCTCGTGCGGTGCGCCGGTCTCCTTCATCCAGGCCAGGACGACGGAGGCGAACGCCTCGTTGCACTCGAACAGGTCGATGTCGTCGATGCTCATGCCGGTCTTCGCCAGGGCGTGCTTGGTGGCGTTGATCGGGCCGGTCAGCATCCAGATCGGGTCGTCGCCACGCACCGAGAGGTGGTGGATCCGCGCCCGCGGGGTCAGGTTGTGGTCCTTCACCGCCTGCTCGCTGGCGAGCAGGATCGCGGCGGAGCCGTCACAGATCTGCGAGGCCACGCCTGCGGTGATCCGGCCGCCCGGAGCCAGCGGGTCGAGACCGGCCATCTTCTCCAGGGAGGTGTCGCGCGGGCACTGGTCGGTGTCGAAGACGCCGTCCGCGAGCTGCACCGGGGCGATCTCGTTGGTGAAGCGGCCCTCGGCGATCGCCTGCTTGGCGCGCTGGTGCGAGGCGAGCGCGTACCGCTCCATCTCCTCGCGGCTGCAGTCCCACTTCTCCGCGATCATCTCGGCGGAGTTGAACTGCGAGACCTCGACGTCGCCATAGCGCGCACGCCAGCCCGGGGACTCCGCGAACGGGGTGGTGAAGCCGTACTGGTCGGCCACCAGCATCGCTGCCGAGATCGGGATCGCGGACATGTTCTGCAGGCCACCGGCGACCACCAGATCCTGGGTGCCCGACATCACACCCTGGGCCGCGAAGTGCACGGCCTGCTGCGAGGAGCCGCACTGCCGGTCGATGGTCACGCCCGGGACGTGGTCCGGGAGACCGGCGACCAGCCAGGCGGTGCGGGCGACGTCGCCGGCCTGCGAGCCGATGGTGTCGCAGCACCCCATGATCACGTCGTCGACCGCACCCGGGTCGACGCCGGTGCGCTGCATCAGCGCGGCAAGCGAGTGTGCGCCGAGGTCGGCAGAGTGCATCGACGCCAGCGCGCCGCCACGCTTGCCGACGGGGGTACGGACCGCATCAACGATGTAGGCCTCAGCCATCAGGACTCCTTGTTCGTGGTCGGAATGCCGATCCCCTGGAAGAGGATCGCCAGATACTGGTCGGCGACCTCGTCGCCGGAGAGCGGGCCACCGGGGCGGTACCACCGCACAGCGACCCAGACGGTGTCACGCAGGAACCGGTAGCCCAGCTCGACGTCGAGGTCGGAGCGGATCTCGCCGGCAGCGATTCCCTCGCGCAGCAACTGGGTCCACAGGTCACGGAACCGGCGGTTGCGGGCGGTGAGGTACTCGAAGCCGTCGAGGTCGCTGAGGTACCCGGCGTCGTTCTGGAAGATCGCCACCTCGCTGTGGTTGCGATCGATCGCCTCCAGCGAGCGCCGGATCACCGCTTCGAGCTTGGCCCGCGGACCGAGATCACTGCTCTCGATCGCGTCGTAGTCGAGGAACAGCTGGGTCTGGAACGAGTCGAGCAGCTCGTGGACCATCGTCTCCTTGGAGTCGAAGTGGTGGTAGAGACTGCCGGACAGGATGCCCGCGGCGTCGGCGATGTCGCGCACCGTGGTGTTGCGGAAACCCTTCTTCGCGAAGAGCTCTCCGGCGATCTGGAGCAGCTCGTCGCGGCGGCTCAGCCCAGCTGCCATCTCAGGCCTGCTGACTGCTGACGGCGACGACCTCGCCGGTCATGTACGAGGCGTAGTCGCTGGCCAGGAAGACCATTACGTTGGCGACCTCCCACGGCTCGGCGGCGCGGCCGAAGGCCTCGCGCTGCTTGAGCTCGGCGAGCAGGTCGTCGGTGGTGACCTTGGCCAGGAACGGGTGCATCGCCAGCGACGGGCTGACCGCGTTGACCCGGATGCCGTGCGCGGCGAGGTCCAGCGCGCTGCAGCGGGTCAGCGCCATCACGCCGGCCTTGGCAGCGGCGTAGTGGGCCTGACCCTCCTGGGCTCGCCAGCCGATCACCGAGGCGTTGTTGACGATCACACCCTTCTTGCCGGCCGCCACCATCCGGTTGCCCGCGGCGCGGACGCAGCGGAAGGTGCCGGTGAGCGTGATCTCGAGGACCTTGCTCCACTGGTCGTCGGTCATCTCGAGGATGTTGACCTCGCCGCCGAGACCGGCGTTGTTGATCATGATGTCGACGCCACCGAACTCGTCGGCGGCATCCAGCAGGGCCGCCACCTGGGCCTCGTCGGTGACGTCGCAGGTCAGCGCGCGGACCCGGTCCGCACCGAACTCGGCGGCCAGGGCCTCCTGGGCCTCGGCCACCCGGCGCTCGTGGGTGTCGCTCAGCACGACCGCCTTGGCACCCTCCTCGAGGACCCGGCGGGTCACCGCAGCGCCGATGCCGGCGCCGGCGGCGGCGGTGATCACGACGACCTTGCCGGCCAGCAGGTTGTGGCCCGGGACGTAGTCGGGGGTGGGCTGTTCTGCACGCTTGATCGTCATCGGGTGGTTCCCTTCAGGAGTGGGGTGGAGGAGGTGGCGCCGGCGGCGCTGCGGTCGCGCTCGAACGCTGCGATCACTTGCCGGCTCCCTTCGGCTCACGGGGCAATCCCAGCACGCGCTCGGCCAGGATGTTGCGCTGGACCTCGTCCGAGCCGCCGTAGATGGTGTCGGCACGGCTGAACAGGAAGAGCGACTGGAACTCGTCGAGTTCGTAGGGCGCGGCGCTCGCGGTCAGCGAGGCGGCACCGGCCACCTCCATCGCGATCTCGCCGAGCCGGCGGTGCCAGTTCGACCAGACCAGCTTGGCGATCGAACCGGCGCCACCGCCGGCCGCCGAGTCGGAGCCGCCCTCCAGGTCCGCCAGGCCACGCAACGCGTTCTGGCGCATCACCTCGAGGTCGGCACGTGCCTTGGCGAGACGGTCGCGGATCACCGGGTCCTCGATCGAGCCGTTCTCACGGGCCAGGGCGACGACGCTCTCCAGCTCGCGCTCGAAGCCCACCTGCTGGCCGATCGTCGAGACTCCGCGCTCGAAGCCGAGCAGGCCCATCGCCACGCCCCAGCCCTTGCCGGGCTCGCCGACGATCATGTCGGCCTTCGTGCGGGCGCCGGTGAAGTAGACCTCGTTGAACTCAGCGCCGCCGGTGTTCTGCACGATCGGGCGGACCTCGACGCCGGGCTGGTCGAGCGGGACCAGCAGGAACGAGAGCCCGTTGTGGCGGGTGGAGCCGACCTCGGTCCGGGCGACCACGAAGATCCACTGCGCGAACTGCGCCAGCGACGTCCACACCTTCTGGCCGTCGATCACCCACTCGTCACCCTCAAGCCGGGCCTTGGTGGCCACGTTCGCGAGGTCCGAGCCGGCACCGGGCTCGGAGTAGCCCTGGCACCACAGCTCCTCGACCGCAGCGATCCCGGGCAGGAAGCGCTGCTTCTGCTCCTCGGTGCCGAAGGCGATCAGGGTCGGGCCGAGCAGCTCCTCACCCAGGTGGTTGACCCGGGTCGGCGCGTTGGCGCGGGCGTACTCCTCGTGGAAGATCACCTGCTGGTAGAGACTCAGCCCCCGGCCGCCGTACTCCCGGGGCCAGCCCAGGCAGGTCCAGCCGTGCTTGGCGAGATGGCGATTCCAGGCGAGGCGCTCATCGTGGGCCTCATCGTCGCGCCCGGAGCCGCCAAGACCCTTGAGAGCCGCGAACTCGCCGCTCAGATTCTCCTCCAACCAGGTCCGCACCTCGTGGCGGAACTCCTGGTCAGCCGCTGCGTGGGTCAGGTCCACCGTGGCTTCCTCTCTCGCTGTGCCGGACATCGGTTCCCTGCGCTGGAACCAGACTGTAGGCTACCCTACCAAGCACTTGTTTGGTTGCCGATGAATCGGTTGACGAGGAGATCCCATGACGACACCGGAGACATTGCCGGCAGCGATTCGCGCCATCGCCGCCACGTATCCCGAGCGCACCGCGGTCGTCGACGGCGACGTGCGCTTGACCTGGGCAGAGCTCCACCAGCAGGTGATCGCCACCGCACGCGGCTACCGGGCCCTCGGCCTGCAGCCCGGCGAGCGGGTCTGCATCTGGGTGCCCAACACCTGGGAGTGGATCGTCGCCGGTCTCGCCATCTCCTACGCCGGCGGCGTGCTGGTCCCGCTGAACACCCGCTACAAGGGTCACGAGGTGGCAGACGTCGCGCTGCGCACCGACGCCACCCTGCTCGTCGTCGCCGACGGCTTCCTGGGCCGCGCGCAGGCCCAGGAGATCCGCGAGGCCGCCGTCGAGGTCGCCGCCCAGGCAGGCCGCAGCGTCGACGCCGGCTCCCCCGTGCCCGGTCTGCCCGCGGTGCGCGCGATCGTCCGCATCGGCAGCGGCGAGGTCGCCGGGACGGTCGCCTTCGACGCGCTCGCGACCCTCGGCGACGCCGTCCCGCTCAACGAGATCGAGGCCGTCGCCAGCGCCGTCTCCCCCGACGACGTCGCCGACATCCTCTTCACCTCCGGCACCACCGGCCGCTCCAAGGGCGTGCTCACCGCGCACAGCCAGACCATCGCCGCGGCAGACGTGTGGGGCACCACCGGCGAGGTCACCGTCGACGACCGCTACCTCGTGGTCAGCCCCTTCTTCCACTCCTACGGCTACAAGGTGGGCCTGGTCACCGCGGTGCTCAAGGGTTGCGCGCTCTACCCCGTGGCGGCGTTCAACGCCGACGAGGTGCTCGACCTGATCGCCGCCGAGCGGATCAGCGTCGTCCCCGGCGCGCCGACGATCTTCCACTCGCTGCTGGAGTCGCCGAAGTTCGCGACCACCGACACCTCGTCGCTGCGCCTGGCCAACACCGGCGCGGCATCCGTGCCCCAGGTGCTGGTCGAGCGGATGCAGACCGAGCTCTCCTTCGAACGCGTCGCCACCGCCTTCGGGATGACCGAGTGCGTGATGGCCACCATGTGCCGCGCCGGCGACTCCGACGAGCTGGTCGCCACCACCTGTGGCCGCGCCCTGGACGGCGTCGAGCTCCGGATCGCCGACGCCACCACGGGCGAGCCGCTCCCGGCCGGCGCCGAGGGCGAGGTGCTGCTGCGCGGCCCGATGGTGATGATCGGCTACCTCGACGACGCCGAGGCGACCGCGGACGCGATCGACGGCGACGGCTGGCTGCACACCGGTGACGTCGGCGTCGTCGACGAGGCCGGCTACCTGCGGATCACCGACCGGCTCAAGGACATGTACATCTCGGGTGGCTTCAACGTCTACCCGGCCGAGGTCGAGCAGGCACTCGCGCGCCTCGAAGGCGTCGTCGAGGCCGCCGTCGTCGGCGTCCCGGACGAGCGCATGGGCGAGGTCGGCAAGGCGTACGTGGTGCGACGCGCCGAGGCGACGGTCACCGCCGACGACGTCATCGCCTTCGCCCGCGAGCGGATCGCGAACTTCAAGGTGCCGCGCTACGTGTCGTTCGTCGACACGCTCCCGCGCAACCTGTCCGGCAAGGTTTTGAAGAACGAACTCAGAGAGGACCACGCATAGTGGATCTGGAACTTACGCCCGAGGAACTGAAGTTCCAGGCAGAGGCGCGGGAGTGGCTCGCCGCCAACGTCCCGGCCGAGCCGCTTCCCTCGATGGACACCGCCGAGGGCTGGGTCCTGCACCAGGAGTGGGAGGCGAAGCTCACCGAGGCCAAGTACTCCGTCGTCTCCTGGCCGAAGGAGTACCACGGCCGCGAGGCGTCGCTGATCGAGTGGGTCATCTTCGAGGAGGAGTACTACCGCGCCGGTGCGCCGGGCCGCGTCTCCCAGAACGGCATCTTCCTGCTCGCGCCGATCATCTTCGACCACGGCACCAAGGAGCAGCAGGACCGCTTCCTGCCGACGATGGCGTCCGGCGAGCGGGTCTGGGCCCAGTGCTGGTCCGAGCCGGAGGCCGGCTCCGATCTGGCGTCGCTGCGCTCCACCGCGACGCGCGACGACGAGCGCGGCGGCTGGATCCTGAACGGCCAGAAGACCTGGTCCTCGCGAGCCAGCTTCGCGCACTGGGGCTTCGGTCTCTTCCGCTCCGACCCGGAGGCACAGCGCCACGCGGGCCTGACCTACTTCCTGTTCCCGCTCGACGCCGAGGGCATCACGGTGCGCCCGATCGAGCAGCTCGACGGCGAGGTGGGCTTCGCGGAGGTCTTCTTCGAGGACGTCTTCGTCCCGGACGCCGACGTGCTGGGTGCGCCCGGCGCGGGCTGGCACGTGGCGATGAGCACGGCCGGCAACGAGCGCGGCCTGTCGCTGCGCTCCCCCGGCCGCTTCTGCGCCGCCGCCGACCGCCTGGTCGAGCTGTGGAAGCAGAACGGCGAGCTGCACCCCGAGGCCGAGCGCGGCGTCGTCGACACCTGGATCGGCGCCCAGGCCTACCGGCTGTACACCTGGGGCACGGTGACCCGACTCGCCGGCGGCGGCGACATGGGCGCGGCCGGCTCGGTGAACAAGGTCTTCTGGTCCGAGCTCGACGTGGCGCTGCACGAGACCGGCCTCGACCTGCTCGGCGCCGAGGCGGAGATCGAGTCGCGGTGGACCGACGGCTACATCTTCAGCCTCTCCGGCCCGATCTACGCCGGCACCAACGAGATCCAGCGCAACATCGTGGCCGAGCGCATCCTCGGCCTGCCCCGCGAGGCGAAGGGAGCCGGCAAGTGACGCTCACCCACCTGCGAGACAGCAACACAGCCGGCGCACTGAGCCGAGCAATCCAGCACAGCGAGGCGAAGGGAGCCGGCAAGTGACCGCCGCGCCCGTCACCAACCGCAACCAGCCGAAGGGAGCCCTCCAGTGAAGTTCACCTGGACCGACGAGCAGAAGGCGTTCGCCGACTCCTTGGAGTCCCTGCTCTCCAGCGCCGACACGGTCGGCGCCGCCCGGGCCTGGGCCGACGACGACACCGCCCCCGGCCTCGCGCTGTGGAACCGGCTCGCCGAGCAGGGCGTCAACGCCCTGGTCGTGCCGGAGGAGGCCGGTGGCATGGGCGCCACCGCCGTCGAGCTCGTGATCGCCTTCGAGGCCCTGGGTCGCCACGGCGTCCCAGGTCCGTGGGTGGAGTCGGCGGCCTTCCTGCCGGCCGCGCTCGGCAGCAACCCGCTGGTCGGCGAGCTCGCCGAAGGCGCGGTGGGCACCGTCGCCTTCGCCCCGCACACGCCCTACGCCCTGGACGCTGACGTCGCCGCGCACGCCTTCGTGATCGACGGCGGCACCGTGGCGAGCGCCAGCGCCGGCGAGCGCAAGCACTCGGTCGATGGCACCCGTCGTCTCTTCACCCCGGTCGCCGGCGACGCCGTCAGCACCGACGGTGACCTCGCCGCCGCGTTCAACCTGGCCGCGCTGGCGACCGCCGCTCAGCTGCTGGGCGCCGGTGAGCGGCTGCTCGCCGAGGCCGTCGCCTACGTGAAGCAGCGTCGTCAGTTCGGCCGGGAGATCGGCTCGTACCAGGCGATCAAGCACAAGCTGGCCGACGTCCGGATCGCTCTGGACTTCGCCCGCCCGCTGATCAACGGCGCCGCGCTCGCCATCGACGGACCGGACGCGGCGCGCGACGTCTCGGCCGCCAAGGTGCACGCCGCAGACTCCGCCTACCTGGCCTCGCGCGCTGCGCTGCAGGTGCACGGTGCGATCGGGTACACGCAGGAGCTGGACCTCAGCATCTGGATCACCAAGGTCCGCGCCCTGGTCACCGCCTGGGGCACGCCCGCCGTCCACCGCTCACGGGTGCTCGGCGCGCTCGTCGCCGCGGAGGCCTGAGATGCACTTCGGACTCAGCCCCGAGCAGCAGGAGCTGGCCGGCACCGTGCGCAAGGTGCTGGCGCGCTCCGCCGACAGCATGGCCGTGCGTGCCGCCACGGAGTCCGCGACCGGCTTCGACGCCGCGCTGTGGGAGACGCTGTGCGAGCAGGTCGGTGTCGCGGCACTCGCGATCCCCGAGGAGTACGACGGCTTCGGCGCGACCTTCTTCGAGACCAGCGTGGTCCTCGAGGAGCTGGGCAAGGCCCTGGCTCCGGTGCCGCTGCTCTCCTCGGTGGTCACCGCCGAGGCGCTGCTCGGCTCTGGCGACGCCGCGGTGTGCGGGGAGCTGCTGCCGCAGATCGCCGCCGGCACCGTGGCCACCCTGGCCTGGGCCGGCGTCACCGGCGCAGCCGACGCACCGATCGGCGTCCGGGCCGAGGGCGACGCGCTCACCGGCACCGTGCAGGCGGTCCTGGACGGCGACAACGCCGAGCTGATCGTGGTGGCTGCCCTGGACGGCGACGCCCCGGCACTCTTCGTGGTGGCGCCGGACGCGGTCCGGATCGAGCAGGTCCCGGCGATGGACACCACCCTGCGCTTCGCCACCCTCACGTTCGAGGGCGCACCGGCCCGCCGGATCGCCGGCGACGGCTCGGCGGCGCTGGCCCGGGCGCACCGCGCGGGCACCGCGGCGGTGGCCGCACTCCAGGTCGGCGGCGCCCAGCGCGCGTTGGACATGACGGTCGGCTACAGCCTCGAGCGGGTGCAGTTCGGTCGCCTGATCGGCTCCTTCCAGGCGCTCAAGCACCGGATGGCCGACATGCTGGTCGAGGTCGAGACCTCGCGCTCGATCTCGTGGGCCGCCAGCTACGCGGTGGCCACCGACGCCGACGACGCGGACGTGCTGACGGCCTCCGCGGCGTCCGCGTGCGGGGATGCGTTCATGCACGTCGCCGGTGAGGCCGTGCAGCTGCACGGCGGCATCGCGATCACCTGGGAGCACGACATCTCCTGGGTGTTCAAGCGGGCCCAGGCGCTGAACCAGCTCTTCGGGCTGCCGCACCAGCACCGCGCCCTGCTGCCGCTGTGATGCGTCCAGCATCTGGTTAACAGGCACTAGCCGGTCAGCACGAGAGGCCCGGCTGCTAGGTTCGCGCCTAGTAGTCGGGCCTTCGTCATGCCCGCACGAGGAGAGGAACAGACATTGCGCACCGCCAAGGACTTCTTCGCACCGCTCGCCGTCGGCGCCCCTGCGCCGCTGCGTGAGATTCCGGCCCGTCCCTCGCGCGCGATCCACTTCTTCGACCCGGGCAACGAGAAGATGGCGGCCAAGGTCCCGGCGATGGTCGGCACCGTCGACGTCCTGCTCGGCAACCTGGAGGACGCCGTCAAGGCCGAGAACAAGGAGAAGTCGCGTCTCGGCCTGGTCAAGATCGGCCAGGAGGTGGACTTCGGGCCGACCCAGTTCTGGACCCGGATCAACTCCCTCGACTCCCCTTGGGTGCTCGACGACCTGACCACCCTGGTGCCCGCGATCGGCGACAAGCTGGACGTGATCATGGTGCCGAAGGTGCAGGGCGCCGAGGACATCCACTACATCGACCGCCTGCTGGCGCAGCTCGAGGCGAAGGCCGGCATCACCAAGCCGATTCAGGTGCACGCGATCCTGGAGACCGCGCGCGGCGTGGCGAACATCGAGGAGATCTGCGCGGCGTCGCCGCGGATGCAGGGCCTCTCGCTGGGCCCGGCCGACCTGGCGGCGGACCGCCGGATGAAGACCACCCGGGTCGGCGGCGGCCACCCGGGCTACCTGGTGCGCCAGGACCCGACCGACGGCGACATCGAGGGCCTGCGGACCACCTACCAGCAGGATCTGTGGCACTACACGATCGCCCGGATGGTCGACGCCTGCGCGATGCACGGCATCTACCCCTACTACGGCCCGTTCGGCGACATCAAGGACGTCGTCGCCTGCGAGGACCAGTTCCGCAACGCCTTCCTGCTCGGCTGCGTCGGCGCCTGGTCGCTGCACCCGGTGCAGATCAAGATCGCCAACAAGGTCTTCTCCCCCTCTGTGGAGGACGTCAAGCACGCCCGCCGGGTGATCGCCGCGATGGGCGACGGCACCGGCGCGGTGATGCTGGACGGCAAGATGGAGGACGACGCCTCGGTCAAGCAGTGCAAGGTGATGGTGGCCCTCGCCGACGAGCTCGCCGCCATCGACCCGGACCTCAAGGCCGCCTACGACGCGATCACCCTCGACTGACCCCGAGGGCGCACCTACGGCGCCCGATCTGCGCGATCCACGAACTCACGAAAGGCCCGTGATGACTGACTTCACTCCCCTGCGCTCCGTGCTCTACATGCCCAGCTCCAACGAGCGGGCTCTCGAGAAGGCCAAGACGATCGCCTGTGACGGCCTGATCTTCGACCTCGAGGACGCCGTGGCCCCCGACGCCAAGGTGGGCGCCCGCGCCAACGCGGTTGCCGCCGTCCAGAGCGGTGAGTACGGCCGCCGCACGCTCACCATCCGGGTCAACGGCCTGGGCACCGAGTGGCATGACGACGACATCGCGACGGCGGCCGCTGCCGGCCCGGACGCGATCGTGGTGCCCAAGGTGAACAGCGCCGACGAGGTGCGCGAGCTGGTCGAGGCGATGGAGCGCGCCGGAGCCCCGGCTCACACCAAGCTGTGGGCGATGATCGAGACCCCGGTCGCGATCCTGGACGCTCTCTCGATCGCCCGTGGCTCGAACCGCCTCGGTGCCTTCGTGCTCGGCACCAACGACCTGGTCAAGGAGCTCTACGCCGAGCACGTGCCCGGTCGCGCGCCGATCCTGCCGAGCCTGCACACCGCGCTGCTGGCCGGCCGTGCCGCCGGCATCGCGGTCATCGACGGCGTCTACAACAACGTCAAGGACACCGACGGCTTCCTGGCCGAGTGCGAGCAGGGCCGGGTGATGGGCTTCGACGGCAAGACCCTGATCCACCCCGGCCAGGTCGAGGGCGCCAACGAGGCCTTCGCACCGTCCACCGCCGCGGTCGAGGACGCTCGTGGCCTGATCCAGGCCTGGGAGGACGGCAAGGGAGCGGGCGTCGTCACCTACAACGGCAAAATGGTGGAGAACCTGCACGTCGAGTCCGCGCAGCGGGTGCTGAGCATCCACGAGGCGATCAGCGCGCTCGCTTGAGCCCGAACACGCGCGGATAGCGCTCGACGAAGCACGGATGGCCACCGAGACCACGGGAACGCGATCTCGGTGGCCATCAGCGCAAGTTGGGCGCCCACAAGGGCAAGTTCGGCGGCTACAAGCGCAAGTCGAGGGTTAGCGGAAGGCGGGGCGCTCCTTGGCCACGAAGGCGCGGACGCCCTCGGCGAAGTCCGGGCCGGTGTAGACCTCGCGCATCAGGTCGTGGTCCCACGACGGCGCGGCGTCGACGCTTCCGCTGCGGGCCAGCAGCTGGCGCTTGGTGGCGCGGATCGTGACCGACGACAGCGGGAGGATGCCCTCCACCAGCGCGTTCAGCTCAGCGTCCAGGTCGTCGGTGACGGCGGTCAGCGCGCCGACCGCGAAGGCACGGTCAGCGGTGACCAGGCGCGCCCCGAGCAGCATCTCCCGGGTCAGCGACTCGCCGAAGACCGCGCGGCAGCGGTAGACGATCGGCGCGGCCAGCGCGTTGCCCAGGGTCCGCGCGATGGGATAGCCGAAGCGCGAGTGTGCCGTGGCGACCCGCAGGTCGCAGTGGGTCGCCACCGCCAGCCCACCGCCCACGCAGACGCCGTCGACGGCGGCGACGGTCACCTGCGGCAACGCGTACAGGGCGTCGAGCAGCTCGCGGATCCAGTTCTCGTACTCGACCGCATCGGCCTCGAGGAAGTCGGTGATCTCGTTGCCGGCCGCGAAGGCACGACCTCCGGCACCGCGCAGCACCAGCACCTTGGCGTCCCGGTCGGTGGCGAGCTCCTCGCACATCGCCCGGATCTGCTCGTACATGGCCCGGGTGAAGGCGTTGTGCCGCTCCGGACGGTTGAAGGTGACCTCGACGACGGCGCCCTCACGGCGCACCAGCAGCTCTGCACTCACGGGCGCCAATGTAGGCCATCGACGCACGAGCGCCCCCGCCTGTCCAGGCGCGGGCGCTCGAGGAGTGCAGCCAGATCAGCGGACCGTGCGGTACGCACCCTGGAAGTAGAGCAGCGGGTCCGGCGAGACGCCGGCCTCATCGGTGGCGTAGGCCAGGTCGTTCACGCGGCCGACGACGATGTAGTGGTCGCCGGCCTCGTGCACGGCCTCGACGGTGCAGTCCACATGCCCGACGATGCCGTCGAACAGCGGAGCGCCGCCCTTGCTCGGGGTCCAGTCCAGGCCCTCGAACTTGTCCTCGACCCGCGAGGCCATCTTGTTGGAGAGCCCGTCCTGGCCATCGGCCAGGAAGTTCACCGCGAAGAAGCCGGCGCGCTGGATCTGCGCCCAGGCCCGCGACGTCTTCATCGGCAGGAAGGTCACCAGCGGCGGAGAGATGGAGACGCTGGAGAACGACTGACAGGTCATCCCGACCGGCTTGCCGTCCGCCACCGTGGTGATCACGGTGACGCCGCTGCAGTAGCGCCCGAGCGTGTCGCGGAACATTCGAGCAGCGGCCTGCGCCTTCTCGGTGTCCTCGATCGCGACGTGCTCACCGGTGCGGAACTCGAAGTCGAAGTTGCCGAGGAAGGAGTCGATGAGCTCCTGCGGCGGCCAGCTCGTGTGCGCGTCGTCGCGGATGCCGGGCAGGATCGGGGGCTGAGCCATGTCGCTCATTGTGCCGGTCACTGCTTCACGCTGAAGTCATGGCCCCAGTACGACACGGCGGTGGAGGCACGGGCGACCCAGCGGTCGTCGTCGACGCGCAGGCCCTCGGTGCCGAACTCGATGTCGAACCCGGCAGGCGACTTGACGTAGAACGAGATCATCTCGTCGTTCATGTGGCGGCCCAGCGTCGCCGACAGCGGCGCGTTGTACTTCTTGACCCGCTCCAGCGCCCGGCCGACGTCGTCGAGCTTGTCGACCTCGAGCATGATGTGCACGCACTTGTCGGCGTTCGGGAACGGCAGGAAGGCCAGCGAGTGGTGGCGCGGGTTGATGCCGAGGAAGCGCAGCCAGATCTTGGAGCCCGGCTCCTTGCCGGCGAGCTCGCCCGGCAGGCTGAACGAGTCGCGCAGGCGGAAGCCGAGGGTCTCGGTGTAGAACTTAAGCGCCTCGACGTCGTCGGTCACCGGGATCACGATGTGGCCCATGCCCTGGTCGGCGGTGACGAAGTTCGCGCCGTAGGGGGTGACGACGGGACGCGACTCGTAGGTGATGCCGTGGAACAGCTCGAAGGTGTTCTCCCACGGGTCGCTGAACCGGATGAACTCCTGGACCCGGCGCTCGGCGCACTCCTCGGTGCTGCCCTCCTCGAACGCGACGCCGGCGGCTGCGAGGTGCTCACGGGCATCCTGCAGGGCCTGGTTGTCGGCGAGCTCCCAGCCGGCGGTCTGGAACCGGTCGACGTCGGAGGGGACGATCACCAGGCGGGCCGACACGGAGTCGATCTGGTAGTAGAGGTTGTCCGGGTTCGGACCACGACCCTCAGCGAGGCCGAGGACCTTCCCGGCGAACTGACGCCACTGGTCGAGGTCCGTGGACCCGACGCGGACGTAACCCATGCTCTTGAGCTCGATCGTCATTTTCACTCTCCCTTGGTCGGCGCGTTGCGCCCGACGTGATGCCCCCGGCGCGTGGTCGCGACCAGGAGGCGAAGTTTCTCGGCCGAAGCGATGGGCCCAGGATTCCAGAACCGGGCCCCGGATCGCCTGCTCTCCTCCCGCATACCGGGAGCGGCGTGCGGTTCCCCGCACCGGGCCGCTCCCGGTCGCTGCAGAGGTGCGCTCAGTACATGCCGGGGTCGATCTTGTGACCGAACTCGGCGTCGCCGAACATCTTGAGCGCGCGCTCGGGGTCGTTGGCTGCGTGCACGCGACCGGCGTGCGCATCGCGCCAGGCGCGCTGCAGGTAGGTGCCCTCGGCGAGTGCGCGGCCACCGGACGCCTCGAAGAGCGCGTCGATCGCGTCGATCGCACGCTGGGTGCCGAGCACCTGGTCGCGGCGGACCTTGAGCCGCAGCTGCAGCGGGATCTGCTCGCCGCGCGCGACATGGGCCTGCTCGTCGCGGATGTTGGCCATCAGGAGCGCCCAGGCGGCGTCGATGTCGGAGCCGGCCCGCGCGATCCGGACGGCGGCGAACGGGTCGGACGACGCCTTCTCGCCGAGGTAGGCCGCGCGGACGCGCTTCTGCTGCATCTCCACGTGCTCGGCGTACGCGCCGTTGGCCATGCCGACGATCGGGGTGGTGATCGTGGTGGTGAACAGCGAGTGGAACGGCAGCTTGTAGAGGTCGCTGGTGTTCTCCGCCTGGCCCGGGCCGTAGCAGCGGCCGGTGTCGGACATCGAGAGGGTGAACGCCTCCGGGATGAAGGTCTCGGCCACCACGATGTCGTTGGAGCCGGTGCCGCGCAGGCCGACCACGTTCCAGACGTCGACGATCTCGTACTTGTCGCGCGGGACCATGAAGGTCTTGAAGTCGACGACGTGGCCCTCGGCGTTGAAGACCAGGCCACCGAGAAGCACCCAGCTGGCGTGCGCCGAGCCGGAGGAGAAGGACCACTTGCCCGACAGCAGGTAGCCGCCCTCGGTCTGCACGGCCTTGCCGGTCGGGGCGTAGGACGACGAGAGCCGGGTGTTGGTGTCCGAGCCCCAGACCGCCTGCTGCGCCTCGTCGGGGAAGAGGGCGACCTGCCAGGGGTGGACGCCCAGCACCGACGAGATCCAGCCGGTGGAGCCGTCCGCGCTGGCGATCTCCTTCACCGCGGTGAAGAAGTCCACCGGGTCGGACTCGAAGCCGTCGAAGCGCTTGGGCTGGAGCATCCGGAAGAAGCCGGTCTCCTCAAGGGCCTTGACCGACGCCTCCGGCACCTGACGCAGCTTCTCGGCCTCGTCGGCGCGCTCGCGGAAGGTGGGCAGCAGGTCACGCACGGCGTCGAGAACTTGCTTCGACATGACGGTCTCCTCGAGGTGATGGGGGTGATGAGAGCAATACTAGAACACGTTCTCATTTTCCGGGAGGTGCCGTCCCATTCGCCCGAACGACCCTAGCGCCTGGTCGAGATCGCGTCGATTAATCGAATGTCTTGCGGTTAATAACCGAATGCCTTTAGGCTCTCCGCAGTCCGGTGACCCAGGTCACAACCACGGGAGGGCCGCGCTCTGTGGCGCGGAGATAGAGAGAACCAATGAAGCGCCCAGCACTCACCACGCTTTCGGTGGCCGCACTCAGCGTCGGCCTCGCATTCGGGCTCACCGCATGCGGTGACAGCAAGGACGACGGCGAGACCGTCAAGGCGGACTCGAGCGTCGAGTTCACCGGCACGCCGATCAAGGTGATGACGATCGCCCCGGTGGACACCGCCGCGATCAACACCCCGGAGATCATCACCGCGGCCGAGGCCGCGACCACCACCCTGAACAATGCCGGCGGGATCAACGGCAGCAAGGTCGAGCTGATCTCCTGCAACGACGGCAACGACCCCAACACCGCAGGCGACTGCGCCCGCAAGGCCGTCTCCGAGAAGGTCGCAGCGGTCGTCGGTGGCTTCACCACGAACGGCACCGCCATCGTCCCGGTCCTGGAGAAGGCCGGCATCCCCTGGATCGGCGGCCCCGGCCTCGCTGCCGAGGAGCTCTCCAGCTCGAACTCGTTCCCGCTGGTGGCGGGCGCTGCCGGCTTCGTGGCGATCGGCGCTCGCACGGTGGCCGACGACTGCGACAGCACGGCAATGGTGCTCTACGACGTGCCCACCGCCCAGAAGGCCGCCGACCTGATCAACCTCGGCATCGGCGGCGCCAAGGGCCAGCCGGCCAAGCACATCAAGGTGCCGACCACGACCACGAACTTCAGCGCCGTGGCCAAGTCCGCCGGTGAGTCCGACTGCGCCATCGTCGGTCTGCCCAATGACCAGATCGCCGCGCTGGCCGCAGCTGGAGCCGCCCAGAACGAGGACACCCGCTACTACTCCGTCCAGGGCGCGCTCAACCAGGCGGTCCTCGAGGGCGCCAACGGTGCGATGGACAAGGCCGTCTCCGCGGTGAACTTCGTGGTCGCCTCCGACCCCGCCTGGGACGAGGCAAAGAAGGCATCCAGCGAGATCGACTGGACCTACCCCTACGTGCAGAACACCTGGGCCGCCTACCAGGTCCTCAAGGAGGCCATCGGCACCGAGAAGGACGCCACCGCGGCAACCCTGCTCGCGTCGCTGAACAAGGCCGACGCGATCACCGCCGGCGGCCTGACCGCGCCGATCGACTTCACCAAGGAGTTCCCGGTCCCGGGCCTCAACCGGGTCTTCAACCCGAACCTGCAGTTCGTCCAGGCCAACGGCACCGAGATCGAGAGCATCAGCGAGTTCAGCGACATCACCGCGCTCTTCGCGGGCTGAGCAACCCGACTGCGCAACCCACCTGGCGGTGGCTCCCAGCACGACGGGGGCCACCGCCGCCTGCACCTGACTCCTCGGGAGGGAGCATCGTGAGCACGACCATCGTCACCCCCGCCGTCCACGCCCGCGGCCTGACCGCCGGCTACGGCGGCACCCCCGCCATCCATGAGCTCGATCTGGAGGTCTCCTCCGGGGAGATCGCCGTGCTGCTCGGAGCCAACGGCTCCGGCAAGACCACCACGCTGCTGGCGCTGGCCGGCGAGCTGCGCCCGATGGCCGGCACTGCCGACGTCCTGGGCTGTTCGGCACGCACCCGGCTCGACCGGCGCGCCCGATCGGGCCTCGGCTTCCTCACCGAGGGCCGCTGCGTCTTCATGGAGCTGACCGGATGGGAGAACCTGAAGCTCGGCCGCGGATCCGCCGCCGACGCCGTCGCCCACTTCCCCGAGCTCGAGCCTCACCTGCACAAGAAGGCCGGGCTCCTCTCCGGCGGACAGCAGCAGATGCTGGCGCTCGGCCGGATCCTCGCCGCCGAGCCCCGCCTCATCCTGGCCGACGAGCTCTCGCTCGGGCTGGCCCCGCTCATCGTCCAGCGCCTGCTCACCGCGCTCCGTGGCGCCGCCGACCGCGGTGCGGCCGTCGTCCTGGTCGAGCAACACATCCGGCACGCCCTCGCCGTCGCCGACAAGGGCTACGTGCTGCGGCGCGGACGGATCGCGCTCACCGGCACCGCCGAGGAGCTCAACGCCGACGCCGACGCCATCGCGCGTCACTACATCTCCGGAGAGTCGTGATGGACGCCGTCAACTATGCGCTGATCGGCCTCGGTACCGGCGCGATCAACGTCCTGCTCGGCCTCGGCCTGGTGCTGATCTATCGAGGCTCCGGCGTCATCAACTTCGCCCACGGCGGCCTCGCCGTGGTGGGTGCCTACGTCGCGATGGAGCTGCGGCTCAACCAGGAGCAGAGCTTCGCCACCGCCCTCAGCGTCGCCACCTTGGCGACCGCCGGCCTCGGCCTGCTGATCCACCTGCTGGTGATGCGCCCACTCCGCCACGCCAGCCCCCTGGCCCGGGTGATCGCAACCCTCGGCCTGCTGACGGTGCTTACCGAGGTGGTGCTGCTGCAGTACGGGTCGGCGCAGTTCATCCTCCCGCTCCCCTTCGAGTCGACGCCGGTCGAGCTCACCTCCGAGATCGTCGTCGCACGCCAGAATCTGATCCTGCTCGCCATCGCCGTCGGGGCGACCCTCGTCATGGCGCTGCTCACCGCAAGGACCCGGATCGGGTACGCCATCTCGGCCTCCGCCGAGAACGCCCGATCGGCCGCGGCGCTCGGCTGGTCGCCGCAGCTGCTGTCCGCGTTGACCTGGACCGTCGGCGGGGCGCTGGCCGGTGCCGCGGGAGCGATCTTCCCGGCCACCTCCACCGGGTTCATCTCGGTCCGGCAAATGAGCGTGCTCATCATCGGCGCCCTTGCCACCGCACTCCTGGCGCAGTTCCGCTCCTACCTGATGGTGCTCGTCGGCGGGCTGGCGATCGGGATCGCGCAGGCGCTCGCCACCAACTACATCAACCAGACCGGCATCCCCGACGCCGTTCCGTTCCTGGTGATCATCGCCGTGCTGATCGTCCGCGGCCGCGGCCTCCCGGTGCGCGGCACCACCCTGGACCGGCTGCCACGGGTCGGCACCGGACGCCTGCAACTCGCGATCAGCCTGCCGATCGCACTCGTCGTGATCGTCGCGCTCCGCCTCGGCGCCCCCGACGACTGGTTCGGCGCCCTGGTGATCTCCCTGTGCTTCGCGCTTGTCGGCCTCTCCACCGTGGTGCTCACCGGCTACGCCGGCCAGCTCTCGATCGCTCAGTTCGGCCTGGCCGGCATCGGCGCCTTCGGGGCCGGCCGTCTGGCGGACGCTCAGGGTTGGCCGTTCGAGCTGGCGCTGCCCGCCGGCGTCCTGGCGGCGATGGTCACCGGGCTGATCTTCGGACTGCCCGCGCTGCGCACCCGCGGCGTCAACCTCGCGGTGGTCACCTTCGGTCTCGGCTTCGCGCTCCACCAGATCCTGTTCAGCAACTCCAGCTATACCGGTGGCGAGTTCCAGACCCGGATCCAGGAGCTGACCATCTTCGGCATCGACATCGAGCCGATCGACCACAAGGCGAACTACTTCGTGATGGTGGCGGTGGCCTTCGTGCTGACCGCGATCGTGGTCGCGAACGTGCGACGTGGTCGTACCGGGCGCCGCTTGCTGGCGGTGCGCACGAACGAGCGGGCCGCGGCCGCGGTCGGTGTCAGCGTCTTCCAGACGAAGCTCTACGCCTTCGTGCTGGCCTCCGGCATCGCGGGCCTGGGTGGGGTCCTGTTCGGGTTCAGCTACTCCACCATCCAGTTCCAGGAGCTCTTCGAGGCGGATGCCTCGATCAGCCTGCTGGTGGTCACCGTGATCGGCGGGGTCGGCTACGTGCTCGGCCCGCTGGTGGGCTCGGTGCTGGCCCCGGCCGGCGTCGGGACTCTCTTCTTCGACACGTCGTCGGCAGCCAGTGCGGACGCCGACAGCTGGGTGCAGTACCTCCCGCTGATCACCGGCGTGCTGCTGATCCTGACTCTGATCATCAGCCAGCACGGGATCGTGGACCAGGCGGTCCATGCGCTGAGCCGCCTGACGCGCCGGCTCCCCCGGCGTGCACCTGCCCCCCTGGAGGCCGTGCCTGAGGGCGAGCGCGAGCGGGTCGCCCCCCGCACGCTCGAGGTGCAGGGGCTGACCCAGCGCTTCGGCGGGTTCACCGCCCTCAGCGGGGTCGACCTGCGGGTCGGCCCGGGCGAGGTGGTCGGCCTGCTGGGCCCCAACGGTGCCGGCAAGACCACCCTGATCGACGCCGTCACCGGGTACAACAGGGTGACCGCCGGAACCGTGCGCTTCGACGGCGAGGAGATCACCCGGTGGTCCCCGCACAAGCGGGCACGGGCGGGCCTCACCCGCTCCTTCCAGTCCCTCGAGCTCTTCGACGACCTCACCGTCCGGGAGAACCTGTTGGCGGCGTCCGACCGTCAGGATCTTCTCTCCGGCGTCACCGACCTGGTCTGGCCGGGCACCGCCCGGTTGAGCGACACCGTGCGGGCCGCCGTTGCCGAGCTGGAGCTGGAGGATGCGCTCGACCTGCGTCCCGACGAGCTCTCCTACGGACGCCGTCGCCTGGTCGCCATCGCTCGGGCGGTCGCGTCGCGTCCGTCGATCCTCTTGCTCGACGAGCCCGCCGCCGGCCTGGACGAGAACGAGAGCGCCGAGCTCGGCCGCCTGATCCGGCGACTGGCCGACACCTGGGGCATCGGCATCCTGCTGATCGAGCATGACGTGCCGATGGTGCTGGCACACGCGGATAGGGTGCTCGTGCTCGACTTCGGCGTCACCATCGCCGACGGCACGCCCGAGGAGATCCGCGAGGACGGTGCCGTCCGCAAGGCGTATCTGGGTGAGTCTGACGACGCCGCGGAGGTCGTCACCGCGGGCTGAGAGTCCCGCACCCCAAGGTCCCGCAGGGCGGGAAGAAGGCCATGCCGCAGAGATAGAACCTGTTACATTTTCGCGGACTATGGCTGCCCGCCCTGCGAGGGCCTGCAACACGGAGGACATTGTGGCGACTGCTCAGAACGCACAGGACACCTACGACGTGATCGTCGTAGGCTCCGGAGGTGGCGGCATGACCGCCGCGCTCGCCGCGCACGAACGCGGACTCAGCGTCCTGCTCCTCGAGAGCACCGAAGGCTTCGGCGGCTCCACCGCGCGCTCCGGCGGCGGCATCTGGATCCCGAACAACTACGCGCTGAAGAAGGCCGGCCAGGGCAACTCGGACGCCGAGACCCGCGCGTACCTGCTGGAGATCATCGGCGACAAGGTCGACCCGGCTCGGATCGACGCCTTCATCGCCGAGGGCCCGGCCGCCCTGCAGTTCATCAAGGACCACTCGGCCGCCGACTTCAAGTGGGTGCCCGGCTACTCCGACTACTACCCGGAGGCCACCGGCGGCAAGGCCTCGGGCCGCTCCGTCGAGCCCAAGGCGATCAACGGCAACATCATCGGCTCCGAGCTCAAGCGGCTCACCCCGGCCTACACCAAGGCGCCGGCCGGCATGGTCGTCGGCCAGGCCGACTACCGCAAGCTGAACCTGATGGGCCACTCCATCTGGGGCTGGTTCACCGGCGCCAAGATCGCCCTCAAGCGCACCATCAGCCTGCTGCTCAAGAAGCGCATGTACGGCATGGGCATGGCGATGATGATCGGCATGCGCAAGGGCATGCTGGATCGCAACATCCCGCTCTGGTACGAGACCCCGCTGACCGACCTGATCCTCGAGAACGGCAAGGTCGTCGGCGTCAAGGTGACCCGTGACGGCGAGGAGCGCGAGCTGCGCGCCCGCGCCGGCGTGGTGCTTGCCTGCGGTGGCTTCGAGCACAACGAGGAGATGCGCAAGAAGTGGCAGGCCGAGCCGATCGGCACCGAGTGGACCACCGGCGCGGCCGGCAACACCGGCGCCGGCATCGAGGCCGGTGCCCGGGCGGGTGCGGCCCTCGACCTGATGGACGACGCCTGGTGGGGTCCGGCCATCCCGCTCCCCAACGGCCCGTGGTTCTGCCTTGCCGAGCGCAACCTGCCCGGCTCGATGATCGTCAACCAGGCCGGTGAGCGCTACTTCAACGAGGCCTCGCCCTACGTCGACGCCGTGCACGCGATGTACGAGTCGGCCGCCAAGACCGGCGTCGACCACTTCCCGAGCTGGATGATCTTCGACCAGACCTACCGCAACCGGTACACGTTCGCCGGTCTGCCGCCGCGTCAGCCGATCCCGGGCCGCTGGTACAAGTCCGGCGCGATCGTGAAGGCCGACACCCTGCAGGAGCTGGCCGAGAAGATCGGCGTGCCCGCCGACAAGCTCGCCACCACCGTCGAGCGCTTCAACGGCTTCGCCGAGACCGGCAAGGACCTGGACTTCAAGCGCGGCGACTCGGCCTACGACCGCTACTACGGCGACCCGAAGATCAAGAACCCGTCGGTCGGCACCATCGGCAACGGCCCGTTCTACGGCGCCAAGATGGTCCCCGGCGACCTGGGCACCAAGGGCGGCATCGTGACCGACCCGCAGGCACGTGCGCTGCGCGAGGACGGCTCCGTGATCGAGGGCCTGTACGCCACCGGTAACGTCAGCTCGGCCGTGATGGGCAACACCTACGCCGGCGCCGGCGCGACCATCGGTCCCGCCGTCACCTTCGGCTACATCGCGGCCAACCACATCGCAGACAACTTCAAGAAGGCCTGAGCATGCCCATCGACACCAGCGTCGCCGTCGGCGCCGCACTGCCCGACCGCACCTTCTCCTGGACCGAGTCCGACGTCCTGCTCTACCACCTGGGCATCGGCGCCGGCTCCCGCGAGGGTGACAACCTCTCCGCCCAGGCACTGCGCTACACCCTGGACGACGCCAACCTGCAGGTCCTGCCGTCGTTCGGCGTGGTGGTCCCGACCTTCCACGAGACGAACCCGCCGGCCCTCGACCTGCCGGGTTGCGACATCGACCTGCAGATGGTGTTGCACGGCTCGCAGGAGATCCAGGTGCACCGCCCGATCCCGACCTCCGGATCGGCGACCCTCAAGGTGACCATCACCGACGTGTGGGACAAGGGCAAGGCTGCGGTCATCGTCCAGGAGGGCAAGGCCTTCTCCCCCGACGGCGAGCACCTGTGGACCGTCCGCTCGTCCATCTTCGTGCGCAACGAGGGTGGCTGGGGCGGCGACCGCGGCCCGTCCACCAAGGTCGAGCTGCCCGAGCGCACCCCGGATGCCGAGGCCAGCTACACGGTCACCCCGCAGCAGGCGATGCTCTACCGCCTGTGCGGCGACCGCAACCCGCTGCACGCGGACCCGGAGTTCGCGGCCGGTGCCGGCTTCCCGGCGCCGATCCTGCACGGCCTGTGCTCCTACGGCATCGTGCTCCGCGAGGTCACCGACGCGGTCCTCGGCGGCGACGCTGCCAAGGTCGGCGGCTTCTCGGCCCGCTTCGCCGGCGTGGTCTTCCCCGGCGACACCATCAAGGTGAGCGCGTGGCACGAGGACGGCCGGGTGGTGATCTCCGCCGTCATCGCCGACGGCGAGCGCGCCGGCACCCCGGTGCTGGCCGACTGCGTGCTGACCCCCGCCTGAGATTCTCAGCAAAAGAG
>NZ_BAAALG010000002.1:230940-232217 GCF_039528155.1 Nocardioides dubius
CGGGGTTCTGTCTTTGCTCTTGCCCTAGTCCTCGTTGAGTGGTGCCTGTCTGCACCCACCAACGCTGAGTGGTGAACAGGTGCACCACTCAACGGGTCAGGCGAGGACGCCGCCTCGCACGGTGACCGTGCCGCCGAAGACGGTGTGCACCACCTTGGCATCCAGGGTGCGGCCGTGCCACGGGTTGTTGCGCGACTGCGAGACCGAGGCGTCGCGGTCCACCACGCCCGACGCCGATGCATCGATCAGCGCCAGATGGGCGGGGGCACCGACCGCGAGCTCCTGGCCGTGGCCGTCGAGCCCGGCGATCCGGGCCGGATTGGCCGACATCACCCGGGCCACGCCGGCCCAGTCCAGCAGGCCCTCGCGGACCATCACGGTGGCGACCACGGGCAGCGCGGTCTCCAGGCCGAGCATGCCGAACGCGGCGTCCACGAACGCGTGCTCCTTGTCCTGGCGTGCGTGCGGAGCATGGTCGGTCGCCACCGCGTCGATGGTCCCGTCGGCGAGTGCGGCACGCAGTGCCAGCACGTCCTCGCTCGGGCGCAGCGGCGGGTTGACCTTGAAGGTCGGGTCGTAGCCCGAGAGCAGGTCGGTGGTCAGCAGCAGGTGGTGCGGCGTCACCTCGGCGGTGACCGCGATCCCCTGGCTCCGCGCCCAGCGCAGCACCTCGACCGAGCCGGCGGTCGACACGTGGGCGACGTGCACCCGCGAGCCGGTGTGCCGCGCCAGCATCACGTCGCGCGCGACGATGACCTCCTCGGCGACGCCGGGCCACCCGGGAAGGCCGAGCTGACCGGAGAGCTCGCCCTCGTGGCAGCAGGCGGTCGGGCCGGCCAGGGACGGGTCCTGCGAGTGCTGGGAGATGACGCCGCCGAACGCCCTGACGTACTCCAGCGCGCGGCGCATCACCCGGGCGTCGCCCACGCACTTGCCGTCGTCGGAGAAGACCCTGACCTTGGCCCGCGAGCGCGCCATCAGACCGAGCTCCGCGAGCTCCTTGCCCTCCAGGCCGCGGGTGACCGCGCCGACCGGCTGGACGTCGACCAGGCCGGCCTTGACGCCCAGGTCGAGCACGCGCTCGGCGGCCTCGGCGGTGTCGGTGACCGGGTTGGTGTTCGCCATCGCCAGCACCGCGGTGTAGCCGCCGACCACGGCGGCCCGGGAGCCGGAGAGCACGGTCTCCGCGTCCTCACGCCCGGGCTCACGCAGGTGGGTGTGCAGGTCGACGAGGCCGGGCAGGGCGATCAGGCCGTCGGCGTCGAGGATCTCGGCGT
>NZ_BAAALG010000002.1:232230-250532 GCF_039528155.1 Nocardioides dubius
GCGCCGATCTCGCGGATCACGCCGCCGTCGATCAGGATGTCGGCGGTGCGCTCGCCGAGCAGCGAGGCACCCTTGACTACGAGCCGTCCGGCGTTCACGCGACGGTCTCCTCTCCGGTCAGCAGGTGGTAGAGCACGGACATCCGGATCGCGACGCCGGACGAGACCTGGTCCAGGACCAGGCTGGAGGCCGCGTCGGCGGCCTCGGGCGAGATCTCCAGGCCGCGGTTCATCGGGCCGGGGTGGCAGATCGGGGTGTCGGGCTTGAGCGAGGCGAGCCGGTCACGGGTCAGGCCGTAGCCGACCGTGTACTCACGCGGCGTCGGGAAGTAGCCGCCCGACATCCGCTCCTTCTGCACCCGCAGCATCATCACCGCGTCCGCCTCGGGCAGGACCTCGTCCACGTCGTAGGAGACGGCGAAGCCCGCGTCGCGCGACCAGGTGCCGATCCCCGAGGGCATCAGCGTCGGCGGGGCGACCACGGTCACCTCGGCGCCGAGCTTGGTGAGCAGCTTCACGCCGGAGCGGAAGACCCGGCTGTGGGTGAGGTCGCCGACGATGGCGACCTTCCGTCCCTCCAGCGAGCCCAGCTTGCGTTGCAGCGTGTACGCGTCCAGCAGCGCCTGGGTGGGGTGCTCGTGCATGCCGTCGCCGGCATTGATCACCACCGCGTCGACCCACTGGCTGATCTGCTGGGCCGCGCCGCTTGCCGGGTGCCGCACGATCACGCCGTCGACGCCCATCGCGCAGACGGTCAGCACGGTGTCGCGCAGGCTCTCGCCCTTGCTGGCCGAGCTGCCCTTGGCCGAGATGTTGATGACGTCGGCGGAGAGCCACTTGCCGGCGATCTCGAAGCTGGAGCGGGTCCGGGTGGAGTCCTCGAAGAAGAGGTTGATCACCGTGCGCCCGCGCAGTGCCGGCAGCTTCTTGACCTCCCGGCGCTGCACGTCGTGCATCTCGGAGGCGGTGGCGAAGATGTCGGCGATGGTGTCGACGTCGAGATCGTCGATGCTCAGCAGGTGCTTCACGAGTAGTCCTCCTCGTCGGCGGCGCGGCGGGCTTCGGCGATGGCATCGACGCCGGCGATGCGCACCTCGTCGTAGCCGTCGATCTCGGCCAGCCTGACGCCGACCCGCTCGGTCCGGGCGCTGGGCAGGTTCTTGCCCACGTGGTCGGCCCGG
This sequence comes from Nocardioides dubius, assembly GCF_039528155.1. Classification (NCBI taxonomy): domain Bacteria; kingdom Bacillati; phylum Actinomycetota; class Actinomycetes; order Propionibacteriales; family Nocardioidaceae; genus Nocardioides; species Nocardioides dubius. Next base: position 233,411 of record NZ_BAAALG010000002.1, read on the forward strand.
ATCGGCAGCTCGCGGTGGCCCCGGTCGACCAGCACCGCGAGCCGGACCGCGGCCGGCCGGCCGAGGTCGGAGAGCGCGTCCAGCGCGGCCCGGATGGTGCGGCCCGAGTAGAGCACGTCGTCGACCAGGACGACCGTCTTGCCGTCGATGCCCTCGGCCGGGATCTCGGTGCGCTGCGGACCACGCGTCGGGTGGCTGCGCAGGTCGTCGCGGTACATCGTGACGTCGAGCGAGCCGACGGCGACGCCGTGGCCCTCGACTGCCTGGATGCGCTCGGCGATCCGCTTCGCCAGCGGCACGCCGCGGGTCTGCAGGCCGAGGAGGATGAGGTCCTGGGCGCCCTTGTTGCGCTCCAGGATCTCGTGCGAGATGCGCGTCAGGGCCCGGGCGATGTCACGGGCCTCTAGGACGGTACGACCCTCACCGGGGCCGGGATCATTCTGCGCAGGCGTCACCAGCGCCAACTCCTTCTCCGCCTCACGGGACGGCTCGTTAAAGGATGTCGAACGCGCTGAGCCTACCGCAGTCGCCGCGCACGACTCGCGGCGAACCCTGAACACGGCCCTGATCCAGACGGCATCATGGAGGCCATGCCCTTCTCCCTCCTTGACGTGCCGAGCGTCTCCGAGAGTCGTGTGACCTCCGACTTCCTCGCCACGATGCCCCCGAACGAGGCGCCCGCGCCGTGGACCGTCCAGGCCTCCGCCATCGTCTGGTGGTGCAAGGCGACGCCGGCCGCCACCGAGGCGCTGCCGCCCGCCCTGCGCGCCCGCGGCAAGGCCGCCGTGGTGATCGGCGGCATGGTCCGCTACGCCGACACCCCGGTCGGCGTCTACGACGAGGTGTTCGGTGCGATCGGCCTGCGCGTCGGGCGGCACCTGATCGGCACCATCCCGTTCATGTCGGTGGACTCCCCCACCAGCCTGGTCGGCGGGCGTGGCAACTGGTCGATCCCGAAGACGCTGTCGAACTTCACCGGCGCTCCCGCCGACGGCGACACCTTCGCCGCGACGTCCGCCACCGGCCAGCACTGGCGGGTCTCCGCCGCGCCGAGCGTGCGGCTCGGAGTCAGCCTGCCGGTCTTCAGCCGGATGCGGGTGATCCAGGAATTCCCGGACGGATCGCTGCGCGGCACCCGCCTCAAGGCGAACGGCAAGATGCGCTACGCCAACCTGGACGTCGACGTCAGCTCCGAGGGCGACCTGCCCTCGTGGCTGCCCAGCGGGCGTCACAAGGGCGCCGTGCTCTCCAGCACCCGGTTCACCCTCGGCGCGCCGACTCCGTTCCACCCGTAGCCGCCGCCCGCCGGAGGCCAACGACGACGAACGCCGCCCACCTCATGCTGAGGGGGCGGCGTTCGGCGTTGGCGCTCAGGCCTTCTCGGCGCCTCGCACGATCGCACCGAGGACGCCGTTGACGAAGCTCGGCGACTCGTCGGTGGACAGGTCGCCCACCAGCGCGAGCGCCTCGCTGACCGCGACGGCGTTGGGGATCTCGTCGGCCCAGACGATCTCGTAGACGCCGATCCGCAGCACGTTGCGGTCGACGACCGGCATCCGCTCCAGGGTCCAGCCCTGGGCGGCGTCGCGGATCAGCTGGTCGATCTCGTCCTGGTGCTCGGCGACGCCGCGCACCAGCTCGACCGAGTACTGGTTGTCGAGGGGCTCTCCCTCGGTGAGCCAGCGCTCGAGAGCCGCAGCAGGGCCCTCGTCGCGGAGCTCACCGGCGAAGAGGATGTCCAGGGCGCGCTTGCGAGCCTTGCTCCGCGCAGCCATCAGGACTTGACGCGACCGAGGTAGGACGAGTCGCGGGTGTCGACCTTGACCTTCTCGCCCGAGGTGATGAAGAGCGGCACCTGGATCTGGTGGCCGGTCTCCAGGGTGGCGGGCTTGGTGCCGCCGGTGGAGCGGTCGCCCTGCAGGCCGGGCTCGGTCTCGGCGACCAGCAGCTCGACGGAGGCGGGGAGCTCGACGTACAGCACGCGGCCGTCGTTGGTGGCGACGATCGCCTCCTGGTTCTCGAGCATGAAGTTCTTGGCGTCGCCGACGATCTCCGGGGTGACCTCGAGCTGGTCGTAGGTGGAGATGTCCATGAAGACGTACGACGTGCCGTCGTTGTACAGGTACTGCATGGTGCGCTTGTCCACGTTGGCCGTCTCGACCTTGGTACCGGCGTTGAAGGTCTTGTCGACGGTCTTGCCCGACTCGACGTTCTTCAGCTTGGTGCGAACGAACGCCGGGCCCTTGCCGGGCTTGACGTGCTGGAACTCGACGACGGACCAGAGCTGCCCGTCGATGTTGAGAACCATGCCGTTCTTGAGGTCGTTGGTGGTTGCCATGCGCGTGTAGTCGCCTTCTTCGCAGTCGGGTTCGAGGTGCCGTCGCGGGTGACCCGCCAGGACGGCAACGCTCGATTCTATACGGGGTCCTGGCTCAGTCGCGAGCCAGGAACTCCAACGCCATCCGGTAGCCGTCGATGCCGTGCCCGGCGATCACCGTGGCAGCGTGCTCGGTGACCACCGAGGTGTGCCGGAAGATCTCCGGACGCTGGGTCGGATCGGAGATGTGCACCTCGACCAGCGGAGCCTCCAGCTGAGCGCAGGCGTCGTAGATCGCCCACGAGTAGTGGGTCCAGGCGGCGGCGTTGAGCACCACCGGGATCTGCTCGTCCGCGGCCTGGTTGAGCCAGTCGAGGAGCTCGCCCTCGTGGTTGGTCTGCCGGACCTCGACCTCGAGCCCGAGGGCGCTCCCCCAGGCCACGCACCGCTCGGCCAGCTCGGCGTGGGTGGTGTGGCCGTAGATCTCCGGCTGACGCCGTCCGAGGCGGCCGAGGTTCGGGCCGTTCAGCACCCACGCCCGCATCAGGCGCTCCGGGTGATCGCGGCGTAGGCGGCGCGCAGGTGCGCCTCGTCCGGGCCGGCCAGGATCCGGGGCTTGGCCAGCTCGTCGAGGACGACGAAGCGCAGCTGGGAGCCGCGGGACTTCTTGTCCACCGCCATGGTGGCCAGCAGGTCGTCGAAGCCCGCCTCGCCGCTCCAGGCGACCGGCAGTCCGACGCTCGCGAACGCGGTGCGGTGCCGGTCGGCCAGCTCGTCGTCGATCACGCCGGCGGCGCGGGCCAGCTCGGCGACGAAGATGCTGCCGATGGCGACCGCCTCACCGTGCCGGATCGCGTACCCGGTGGCGCGCTCGATGGCGTGCGCCATGGTGTGGCCGTAGTTCAGCGCCTCGCGCCCGGGATGCCCGTCGAGGCCGCCGGTCTCCTTGAGGTCGGCGACGACGACGTCGATCTTCACCCGGATCGAGCGCTCGACCAGCTCGCGCAGCACCGGCGAGCGGGGGTCCCGGGCAGCGTCCGGGCCGGCCTCCACCAGCCGCAGGATCTCCGGATCGGCGATGAAGCCGCACTTGACGACCTCACCGAGGCCGGCCACCAGCTCGTCGGCGGGCAGGGTGTCCAGGAACTCCAGGTCGCAGAGCACACCGGCCGGCTCGTGGAAGGCGCCGACCAGGTTCTTGCCGGCACCGGTGTTGATCCCGGTCTTGCCGCCGACGGCGGCGTCGACCATGGCCAGCAGCGTGGTCGGGATGTGCACGACCCGCACGCCGCGCAGCCAGCTCGCGGCGACGAAGCCGCCGAGGTCGGTGGTCGCACCTCCGCCCAGCGTCACCACGACGTCGCTGCGGGTGAAGTTGCGCTCGCCGAGCGCCTCCCAGCAGTCGTTGGCCACCGCAGCGCTCTTGGCGCTCTCGCCGTCCGGAAGGCCCAGCGCAAGCACGTCGTAGCTGTCGATCAGCGACTCCGCGACCCGCTGCGCCTGCTGCTCCAGGTCACCGGCGTAGAGCAGCGCGACCTGCTGCACGCCGCCGCCGATCAGCTCCGGCAGCCGGTCCAGCAGCGAGCGGCCGACCACGACGTCGTACGGGGAGGCTCCCCCGACGTGCAGGACGGTGGGACCGTCGGTCGTAGGCGTCTCAGGCATCAGCTCTCCAGAAGTCGGGTGATCTCGGCGGCGACCTCGGCGGGGCCGCGCTGATCGGTGTTCACGGTGTAGGTGGCAGCGCCACGGTAGATCGGGGTGCGCTCGTCGAGCAGCGCCTTGACCCGGGCCCGGACGTTGCCCAGCAGCAGCGGCCGGCCGGTGCCCAGGCCGACCCGCTTGACCGCCTCGGCGAGGCCGACCTCCAAGAAGACGACCGGGTGCTCGGCGAGCCGGGTGCGGGTGTCGGCGTCGAGCACCGCGCCCCCGCCGAGGGAGAGGACGCCGTCGTGCTCGCGCAGGGCGAGTGCCACGGCATCCCGCTCCTTGGCGCGGAAGTAGGCCTCGCCGTCGGTGACGAAGATGTCCGAGATCGGACGGCCCTCGGCCGCCTCGATGTCCTCGTCGGTGTCACGCACCGGCACGCCCCACAGCTCACCGAGGCGACGCGCCACGGTGGACTTGCCGGCGCCCATCGGTCCGATGAGCACCACCCGGGGACCGGTCACCAGTGCCTCACTTGAACCGGATCGCCTCGCGGTAGGCGGCGACGTTGCGGGCGGTCTCGGCGACCGAGTCGCCACCGAACTTCTCCAGCACGGCGTCGGCGAGCACCAGGGCCACCATCGCCTCGGCGACGATGCCGGCGGCCGGAACCGCGCAGACGTCGGAGCGCTGGTGGTGGGCGACCGTGGCCTCGCCGGTGGCGACGTCGACGGTGCGCAGCGCGCGGGGAACGGTGGCGATCGGCTTCATCGCAGCCCGGACCCGCATCACCTCACCGGTGGTCATGCCGCCCTCGATGCCGCCGGAGCGACCCGAGGTGCGGCGCAGCCGGCCCTCCTCGGTGACGATCTCGTCGTGGGCCAGCGAGCCCGGCGTGGCGGCCAGCTCGAAGCCGTCACCGACCTCGACGCCCTTGATCGCCTGGATGCCCATCAACGCGCCGGCCAGACGCGAGTCGAGACGACGGTCCCAGTGCACGTGCGAGCCGAGGCCCGACGGCAGACCGTGCACGACCACCTCGACGACGCCGCCGAGGGTGTCGCCGTCCTTGTGGGCCTGGTCGATCCGCTCGACCATCGCCTTGCTGGCGTCGGCGTCCAGGCAGCGCACCGGGTCGGCGTCCAGGCGCTCGACGTCGTCGGCCTCGGGCAGCGTGCCGGCGGGCGCAGGGACGCCGCCGAGCTCGATCACGTGGGAGACGATCCGAGCGCCGACGGCCTGCTCCAGGAAGTTGGAGGCGACGCGGCCGAGCGCGACACGGGCCGCCGTCTCACGGGCGGAGGCGCGCTCCAGGATCGGCCGGGCCTCGTCGAAGTCGTACTTCTGCATGCCGGCCAGGTCGGCGTGGCCGGGGCGCGGGCGGGTCAGCGGCGCGTTGCGGGCGCTGTCGGCGAGCACCTCGGGGTCGACCGGGTCGGCCGACATGACCTGCTCCCACTTGGGCCACTCGGTGTTGCCGACCTCGATCGCGACCGGTCCGCCCTGCGACTCACCGTGCCGGACGCCGCCGACCACGCGGACGACGTCCTGCTCGAACTTCATCCGGGCGCCGCGCCCGTAGCCGAGGCGACGGCGCGCCAGCGACTCGCCGATCTCCTCGGAGGTGATCTGGACATGGGCCGGCAGGCCCTCGAGGATTGCGACCAGGGAGGGGCCGTGGGACTCGCCCGCAGTGAGCCATCGAAGCATGGCGTCAGTCTTTCACGGGCCGTCGGACGGGCTCACACCAACTGCCAACTCCGAGACGCCTGTGCCCGAGGGGCGGACGCCCTCACAGCGCCGAGACGCAGGCTCCGGCCACCACGCCGAGCAGCATGAACGGTCCGAACGCGAAGTGCCGGTCCTTGGTGAAGCCGAGCAGGCGCAGCGGCACCCAGCCCAGCGCGCCGAGCAGGAAGCCGCCGTAGAGGCCGAGGCCGAGGGCCTGCCAGCCCAGGGCGCCGAGCGCCATCCCGACCAGGCCGGAGAGCCGGACGTCGCCGTAGCCCATGCCCGGCGTGAACCGCCACAGCAGCCAGTAGACGATCAACGCCACCACCGCCCCCAGTACGCCTCCGGTGAGCACGCCGGGATCCCGCTCCAGCAGCGCGGCGAGGACCAGACCGAGGAGCAGCACCGGGTAGAGCGGTCGGACCAGCAGCTTGGGCAGCAGCCGGGTCCGGAAGTCGATGTGCGCAAGGGCGACGCCGGCCGCACTCAACGGCACCAGCATCAGCAGGGCGCCGTGCCAGCCCAGGAAGGCGCCCACGGTGCCGGCCGCGGCACCCGCCCACAGCGCGTAGCGGAGAGGCAGCCGCGGCACCGCGGCCAACTCGGCGTAGGTCACCTTCTCCGGGTCGGCCTCGGGCGGCTCCGGAAGGCGCGCCACCAGCCGCGGCATCGGCCAGGCCAGCACCGCCGCACTGACTGCAGCGGTCGCCGATGCGGCGGCGTGCAGGCTCACCGACATCTCCTCACCCCCGCTGGGCCAGGGCCCACTCCCCTGCCGCGCGCATCGTGGCCAGGGGGGCGGGCTCACCGGTGAACCAGGAGAACTGCAACGCCGCCTGGTGCACCAGCAGGTCCAGCCCGCCGATCAGGGTCCGGTCGGCGGCGACCGCAGCGGCCAACGGCGTCGGCCACGGGTGGTAGATCACCTCGAAGAGCACCGGGTGCTCCCGACTCGCCGCGACCAGCGCTCCGGTCTGCGCACGTGCCGGGATGGTAGAGCCGACCACCTCGCCGATGAACGGCTCGTCGCCGAGCAGTCCGACCCGGACCGTCGGCGGCGCCGGCAGCGCGCGCAGCGCGTTCACCGTCGCGGCGGCGCGCTCCGGGGAGCGGACCAGGATCAGCAGCTCGGTGGCACCGAGACCGGCCAACGCCATGCCCAGGGAGGTCGCGGTGGCCCCGCCGCCGAGGATGGTCGCCGCCGTCACCGGGCCCTGGTAGCGCTCACGCAGCGCGGCAGCCGCACCCGGGACATCGGTGTTGTCCGCGGTGGTGCTGCCGTCCTCGGCGAAGAGCAAGGTGTTCGCCCCACCGGCCAGGCGTGCGGTCTCGGTGACCCGGGTGGCCAGGCCCATCACGGTGCGCTTGAGCGGCATCGTCAGCGACAGGCCCCGCCAGTCGTCGTCCAGACCCGCGAGGAACTCCGGCAGGCCGGCCTCGGCGACCCGGTGCGGGGTGTAGCTCCACTCCAGTCCGGCGGCCGCATAGCCCGCCCGGTGCAGCACCGGGGAGAGCGAGTGGTCGATCGGGTCACCGAGCACCCCGCAACGACGCATCAGCAGGCGTCCGAGGTCTGGCAGTAGGCCGTGTACTCCGCCTTGTAGCCGAGGAACTCGTCGTAGCTGGAGGCGAACTTCGTCTCGCCCGTGCGCAGGTCGACGGTGACGTAGTAGTACCAATCGCCCGAGGCCGGGTTGAGCGCGGCCTCGATCGCGTCCTCGCCCGGAGCCTCGATCGGGCCGGGCGGCAGGCCCACCTCACGCCGGGTGTTGTACGGCGAGTCGACGTCGAGGTCCTCCGACGGGATCGCGACGCCCAGGTTGCGCCCGAGCGCGTAGTTGACCGTGGCGTCGATCTCCAGGCGGCCGATGGTGCCGGCGGTGCCGGGGTTCTCCAGGCGGTTGTAGATGACTCGGGCGATCTTGGGCATGTCGTCGCCACGTCCCTCGGCCTCGACCAGGGCGGCGATCGTCATCACCTCGTGCGGGGTGTAGCCGAGCTTCTCGGCGCCCTCCACCAGGCCCAGCTTGTCGGCCGACTGCTTCCAGCGGTCCACCATCGCCTGCAGGATCGAACGCGGAGTGTCGTCCGGACGCAGGTCGTAGGTGGCCGGGAACAGGTAGCCCTCGGGTTCGCCGTCGGCGTTCAGCTCGGCGTAGTCCGGCAGCTCCAGCTTCGGCAGCGCCTTCTTGAACTGCTTGGTGCTGAATTCGGTCTTCTTGCCGAGCAGGTCGAGGATGTCGACCACCCGCAGGCCCTCGGGCACGGTGACCCGCTCCACGGAGGCGTTGGTGGGGTCGGCGAGGAAGGTGAAGGCGTCGGCCGCCTTCATCTGCTTGAGCATCTCGTAGATGCCGGGCTGGATCCGCGCCGCCTCGTCCGCACGGGAGTTGGCCACGTTGCGGAAGGCGTCCACGGAGGCGACGACGTCCGCCTTCGCCAGGGTGCGGGCGATGTCGGAGGCGGTGTCACCCGCGACCACCTCGATGGTCACCGAGCCGCTGCCCGGACCGGCGTAGTCCTCGGGCTCGCCGAACTGGTCGCGCGCCCACTCCACGCCCTTCGTCAGCCCGATCCAGGCGACGGCGGCGATCGCGGCGAGCACGACCAGCATCACCAAGCAGCCCAGACCGCGGCCACCGCGCTTCTTCGCCGCGCGACGGCGGCCCCCGCCGTTCGACTGCTCGCTCATCCCTGGTTCTCCTCGTTCGTCGCCACGGTGAGCACGTCCCCCGGCGCCTCGCCCCTGGCCTGTTCAGCGTCCAGCGCGTGCTGCAGGATCACCACCGCCGCAGCCATGTCCACCACAGCTCGCCGATCGGCACCCTTGCGCCCGCGTTCCCGAAGCATGGATTCCGCGGTGACGGTGGTCAACCTTTCATCCACCAGGCGAACCGGCACCGGGGCGATCCGCTTGGCGAGCCGGCGCGCGAACCGCCGGACCTTGTGCGCGGCCGGGCCCTCCCCGCCCGAGAGTGAGCGGGGCAGGCCCATCACCACCTCCATGGCACCCTCCTCGGCGACCAGTGCCGCGAGGCGGGCGACGTCGCCCTCGCCTCGCGCCACGGTCTCCAGTGGGGTCGCGATCACACCGGAGGGATCGCACCGGGCGACACCGATCCGGGCGTCACCCGGATCGATGCCGAGCCGCACGCCGGGGCGCACCCTCAGCTACCGCCCGCGCGCGCGACCTCGGTCGCGACCAGCTGCAGTGCCTCGTCGATGCGCGACGCGTCCGTGCCGCCGCCCTGCGCGACGTCGGCCTTGCCGCCGCCCTTGCCGCCGAGCAGCGGGCCGAGCGCACGGATCAGGTCGTTGGCGCTGACGCCGCGGGCCTGGCCGGCGTCGTTGACCGCAGCGACTGCGGCGACCTTGCCGTCGGCGTTGCCGATCACCACGACCGCACCCGGGCGGTCCTGCGGCAGCCGCCCCCGTACGTCGAGGGCCAGCGTGCGCACGTCGCCGCCGCCCGCGCCGTCGAGGCGGTGGGCCACCACGTTGATCCCGTTGACGTCCTGAGCGCCCGCGGCGATCTCTCCCGCGGAGCCGAGCAGGGCGGCCAGGCGCACCTTCTCCAGCTCCTTCTCGGTGCTCTTCAGGCGCTCGACCAGGTCGTTGACCCGGCCGACCAGGTCGTCGGGCTGGGTCTTGAGGAGACCGGTCAGCTCGCCGACGACGTCACGCTCGCGCGCCAGGTACTGGAAGCCCTCGACGCCGGTGAACGCCTCGATCCGGCGATTGCCGGAGCCGACGGAGGCCTCACCGGTGACGACGAGCGTGCCGATCTGCGAGGAGTGGTCGACGTGCGTGCCACCACAGAGCTCGCGGGACCAGCGACCGCCGATCTCTACGACGCGCACCTTGGTGTCGTCGTAGGTCTCGCCGAAGAGCGCGATCGCGCCCCAGTCCTTGGCCTCCGACAGCGTCATGTACTGCCAGCCGACCGGGAGGTCGGCGCGCAGCGCCTCGTTGGAGACCTGCTCGATGTCGCGCACCTGGGCGGGCGTCAGGGACTGCGTCCAGCCGAAGTCCAGGCGCAGGTAGCCGGGCCGGTTGAAGGAGCCGGACTGCAGCGCGGTGGGACCGAGCACCTCGCGCAGCGCCGCGTGGATCACGTGGGTGCCGGAGTGGGCCTGACGCGCGCCGAGGCGCCACTCGGGATCCACCTTGGCGTGCAGCGCGCTGCCGGGCGCGAACTCGCCTTCCAGCACCCGCACCTGGTGCACGACCAGGCCACGCACCGGGCGCTGCACGTCGAGCACCTCGAGCTTGCCGCCGTCGAACTCGATCACGCCGGCGTCGGCGGCCTGGCCACCGGACTCGGCGTAGAACGGGGTGCGGTCGAGGACCAGCTCGCCGACCTCGCCCTGCGCCAGCGAGCCGACGCTCGCGCCGCCGCTGAGCAGGGCGATCGAGCGGGACTCGGTCTCCAGCGTCTCGTAGGCCAGCCAGTCGGTGGGCCCGTTGGCGTCGAGGATCTCGCGGTAGACGCCGGTGTCGGCGTGCTGGCCCTTCTTGGCCTTGGCGTCGGCCTTGGCGCGCTGGCGCTGCTCGGCCATCAACGAGCGGAACCCGGCCTCGTCCACGGTGAGACCGGCCTCGGAGGCCATCTCCAGGGTGAGGTCGATCGGGAAGCCGTAGGTGTCGTGCAGCGCGAACGCCTGGTTGCCGGAGAGCACCGTCGCGCCGGAGGACTTGGTCTCCTCGGCGGCGTTGTCGAAGAGCTGGGTGCCGGCGGCCAGGGTCTTGCGGAAGGCGGTCTCCTCGGCGGAGGCGACCTGGGAGATCCGCTGCCAGTCCTTGCGCAGGTCCGGGTAGCCGAGCTCCATCTTGGCCAGCGACACCGGCAGCAGCTGCTCGAGGGCACGGCCCTCGTAGCCGAGCAGGCGCATCGAGCGGATCGCGCGGCGCAGCAGGCGGCGCAGCACGTAGCCACGGCCGTCGTTGCCCGGGGTGACGCCGTCACCCATCAGCATCAGGCCGGAGCGCACGTGGTCGGCCACGACCCGGAACCGGACGTCGTCGGCGGCGTCGGCGCCGTACGTCCGGCCGGTGAGCTCGGCGGCCTTCTCGATGACCGGGAACATCTCGTCGATCTCGTACATGTTGTTCTTGCCCTGCAGCAGGAACGCGACCCGCTCCAGGCCCATGCCGGTGTCGATGTTCTTGGCCGGCAGCGGGCCCTCGACGTCGAAGTCGTCCTTGGCCCGCACCGTGGCCAGCGACTCCTGCATGAAGACCAGGTTCCAGATCTCCAGGTAGCGGTCCTCGTCGGCCTCGGGGCCGCCCTCGGCACCGAACTCGGGGCCGCGGTCGAAGTAGATCTCGCTGCACGGACCGCCGGGACCGGGCACGCCCATGTTCCAGTAGTTGTCCAGCTTCCCGCGCTCCTGGATGCGCTCGAGCGGCAGGCCGGCGATCTCCTGCCAGAGCCTCTTGGTCTCCTCGTCGCCGTGCAGCACGGTGACCCAGATCTTCTCCGGGTCGAACCCGTAGCCGCCGTCGGCGACCGAGCTGGTGATCAGCGTCCAGGCGAACTCGATCGCGCCGGGCTTGAAGTAGTCGCCGAAGGAGAAGTTCCCACACATCTGGAAGAAGGTGCCGTGGCGCGTGGTCTTGCCGACCTCCTCGATGTCGAGGGTGCGCACGCACTTCTGAACGCTGACCGCGCGCTGGTAGGGGGCCGTCTCCTGGCCCAGGAAGTACGGCTTGAACGGCACCATGCCGGCATTGACGAACAGCAGGGTCGGGTCGTCGAGGAGCAACGACGCGGAGGGCACGACCTGGTGCCCGTTGCGCTCGAAGTGGTCGACGAACCGGCGGCGGATCTCCGCGGTGTCCATCAGTTGGTGCCTCGCTGTCTGCTTGATGTGATCGGGGTGGGTTCCGGCGCACTGCCGGCGGTGAGTTGACGGTCCGCGCGGACCGGCGGAGCCAGACCGAGCCGCTCACGCAGCTCGACCTCCTTGTCCACCTGGGCCTGCGCGACCTCGTCGCGGAACATCCGAGCGCCGAGCGAGAGCGCCTGAGCACGGTCGCGCAGGCCCTCGACGGTCAGCGACTCGCGGAGTCTGCGGGCTCGGTTCATCGCGTAGATGCCGGCTCCGGCGCCTGCGGCGAACCAGAAGCCACGTCTCATGCCGACATCCCCTCCGCGCGGGCGTCGGCTGCTCGCTGTCGCGCGGCCGCCTCACGACGGACGTCGCGCAGGAAGACCTTGCGCTGCTTGCGGGAGCGCTTGACCTCGCGCTTCATCTCGAACCGGATCCGGTTGCGGGTCTCCGGCGCGAGCGCCCGGCGCAGGCCGTGGCTGAAGGAGGCGACCTTGACCACCGACTCCCGCAGCACGATGTCGGCGAAGAGCCGGCCCTCGATCCGGGTCACCGTGGGCTGGGGCGCCACGTCCTCGGCATCCGCCTCGCCGAGATGGGTGATCACGAACTCCTCCGTGGTCACTGCCGGCACGGGCTGCATCGCCACGGCCAGGGCGTCGACCCGCGCCCGCAGCTCGGCCGCCTCGGTGCGGGTCCGCTCCGCCTCCGCCGTCGCCTCGCGGCGGGCACGCCGCAACGCCAGCGCGAGCACACCCACCGCAAGGGCGAGCACACCGGCCAGCAGGCCCAGCAGCAGAACGACGATGGTCATGACGCCCGACCCTATCGCGATCCGCGGATCAGCCGGCGCACACGTTCCCAACGTTCCTTGATCGTCGCCTCGGCACCCAACGCGGTGGGCTGGTAGTAGGTGGCGTCGGCCACCACGTCGGGTGCGTACTGCTGCTCGGCGATCCCGAACGGCTCGTCGTGGGCGTACTTGTAGCCCTGGGCGTGGCCGAGCTTCTTGGCGCCCGCGTAGTGCCCGTCGCGCAGGTGGGCCGGCACCGCCCCGATCTTGCCGGCGCGCACGTCGGCGATCGCCGCGAAGATGGCGTTCGTGACGGCGTTGGACTTGGGTGCGACGGCCAGCGCGATCACCGCATGCGCCAGGTTCAGCTGCGCCTCGGGCATCCCGATCAGCTGCACCGCCTGTGCCGCGGCGACCGCGGTGGTGAGCGCGTTCGGGTCGGCCAGGCCGATGTCCTCACTGGCCAGGATCACCAGGCGGCGGGCGATGAAGCGCGGGTCCTCCCCCGCCTCGATCATCCGCGCCAGGTAGTGCAGCGCGGCGTCGGCGTCCGAGCCCCGGATCGACTTGATGAAGGCCGAGGTGACGTCGTAGTGCTGGTCGCCCTGCCGGTCGTAGCGCACCGCTGCGCGGTCGATGGCGGTCTCCGCGGTGGCCAGGTCGATCACCGCGCTGCCCTTGCCGAGCGCGGCGCCCGCGGCAGCCTCCAGGTAGGTCAGCGAACGGCGGGCGTCGCCTCCGGCCAGCCGGACCAGGTGGTCGCGGGCGTCGTCGTCGAGGGTGACCTCACCGGCCAGCCCGCGCTCGTCGGCGACAGCGCGGGCGATCACCGCGGCGATGTCGTCGTCGTCCAGTGACTCCAGCTGGACCAGCAGCGAGCGCGACAGCAGCGGTGAGATCACCGAGAAGAACGGGTTCTCGGTGGTCGCCGCGACCAGGCTCACCCACCGGTTCTCCACCCCGGGCAGCAGCGCGTCCTGCTGCGCCTTGCTGAAGCGGTGCACCTCGTCGACGAAGAGCACCGTCTCCCGTCCGGTCGCCACCAGCTGGCGCCGGGCACCGTCGATGGCGGCTCGCACCTCCTTGACGCCGGCCGCGACCGCCGAGACCTCCACGAAGTCGCGTCCGGTCTGGCCGGAGAGGATCGCCGCGATCGTCGTCTTGCCGGTGCCGGGCGGGCCCCACAGCAACAGCGACATCGGCCGGTTGCCGTCGATCAGCTGCCGCAGCGGCGAGCCGTCGGCACGCAACTGGGCCTGGCCGACCAGCTCGTCCAGCGTGCGCGGACGCATCCGGACCGCGAGCGGCGCCGACGCGTGCGCGTTGCCGGCGAGTGATCCCTGGCCCGCGGCCGAGCCTGCCACCTCGAAGAGACCATCCACAACGCACGAGCCTATCGGGCGCCGCACACCGCGTGCGACGCCCTCGGGCGATCAGCTCAGGGCTTGACCGTGGTCCGGGCCTTGAGGTCGAACCAGACGTCGCCGAAGCCCGGCTTGTCGTCGAGCTCGACCGGGCTGGCACCCGGGTCGGGGTTGCCGTTGACGTCCACGCCCAGGAGCCGGTCGGTGACCGGGTCGGTGGGGTGGTTGCCGAGCTCGCCTGCGAAGTGGCAGGCGACCTTGTGCCGCGGGCCGATCTGCAGCATCGGCGGCTCCACCTTCGCGCAGATCTCCTGCGCCAGCGGGCACCGGGTGCGGAACCGGCAGCCGGACGGCGGGTTGATCGGGCTGGGCACGTCACCGGTCAGCCGGATCCGCTCGCGCCGTCCGCCGATCGCCGCCTGCTTCACGTCGGGCGCAGCGGAGAGCAGTGCCTGGGTGTAGGGGTGGTTGGGCCGGCTGTAGAGCGTGTCGCGGTCCGCGATCTCGACGATCTTGCCCAGGTACATCACCGCTACCTCGGGGCAGAAGTGTCGGACCACGGCCAGGTCGTGCGCGATGAAGAGGAAGGCGATGTCGAACTCGCGCTGGAGATCCTGGAGCAGGTTGATCACCTGCGCCTGGATCGAGACGTCGAGCGCCGAGACCGGCTCATCGGCCACGATCAGCTTCGGCTGCAGGGCGAGTGCCCGGGCGATGCCGATGCGCTGACGCTGACCGCCCGAGAACTCGTTCGGGTACCGGTTGTAGTGCTCGGGGTTCAGGCCGACGACCTCGAGCAGCTCCTGGACCCGGGCCAGGGTCTTGTTCTTGGGCACCATGTTGTGGATCCGCAGCGGGGCCCCGATGATCGCGCCCACGGTGTGCCGCGGGTTCAGCGAGCTGTACGGGTCCTGGAAGACCATCTGCACCTCACGGCGCAGCGGCTTGAGCTCGCGGGTCGAGAGCGCCGCCAGGTTGCGGCCCTGGAAGTCGACGGAGCCGCCGGTCGGCTTGTAGAGCCGGGTGATCGCGCGGCCGGCCGTGGACTTGCCGCAGCCGGACTCGCCGACCAGGCCGACCGAGCCACCCTTCGGGATCGTCAGCGAGATGCCGTCGACCGCCTTGACGTCACCGATCTTGCGCCGGATCACGCCGTTCGAGCGAACCGGGAAGTACATCTCCAGGTTGTCGATGGTGAGGATCGGCGGAGCCGTCGGGTCGAGCTCGGTGGGCTTGTTCGACTGCGCCAGGAGCTCTTCGAGCTGGGGCTTGTTCTCGGGCTCGCTCATCCTCGGCGCTCCTCAACTTGTTCGGGGGCGATCTCGGGGATCACCTCTGCCTCGTAGATCGCCTCGGGGTCGGGCAGGTGGCACCGGGAGAGGTGGCCGGCCCCACGAGGGCCTTCGAGCAGCTCGGGCAGCGTGGTGCGGCACAGGTCGCCGGGAACCTTGGCGGAGTGCACGCACCGCGGGTGGAAGGGACAACCCGACGGCGGGTTGAGCAGGCTGGGCGGGTTGCCGGGGATCGGCACCATCCGGGCGTCGGTGTCGCCGCCCACCTCGGGCACGCTGGAGAGCAGACCCCAGGTGTAGGGCATCTCCGGGTGGGTCAACACCTCGCGCACCGGGCCGTACTCGACGGCACGGCCGGCGTACATCACCAACGCGTCGTCGGCCATCTCCGCCACCACGCCGAGGTCGTGGGTGATCATGATGATCGCGGTGTTGAACTCCTTCTGCAGGTTCTGCAGGAGGTCGAGGATCTGGGCCTGCACCGTGACGTCGAGGGCCGTGGTCGGCTCGTCGGCGATCACCAGGCTCGGGTCGTTGATCAGGGCCATCGCGATCATCGCGCGCTGCCGCATGCCGCCGGAGAACTCGTGCGGGTAGTTGTCGAAGCGGGTCTGCGGCTGCGGGATGCCGACCAGCTCGAGCATCTCGATGCCGCGGGCGCGGGCCGCCTTCTTGGAGACGTTGTTGTGCACGCGGTAGGCCTCGGCGATCTGGTTGCCCACCGTGTAGTACGGGTGCAGGGCCGAGAGCGGGTCCTGGAAGATCATCGCGATCTCCTTGCCCCGCTTCTGGCGCATCTCCCGGTCCGACAGCGAGAGCAGGTCCACGCCGTCGAGCCAGACGTTGCCGCTGACCTGGGCGTTGGTGCCGCGATGCAGGCCGAGGATCGTCGAGCTCGACACCGACTTGCCGGAGCCGGACTCGCCCACGATGCCGAGCGTCTTGCCGCGCTCGAGGGTGTAGGAGAGCCCGTCGGTGGCCTTGACCAGGCCGTCGGCGGTCGGGAAGTGGACGTAGAGGTCCTGCACAGTCAGAAAGGCCTGGCTGTTCTCACTCATGGTCACTCCCTCACCCGATCCGCACGCGCGGGTCGATGAACGCATAGGCGATGTCGACGATGATGTTCGCCAGGATCACGAACGCTCCGGCCACCAGCACCACGCCCACCAGGGTGGGCAGATCCTGGAAGTTGGAGGCGGTCACCGTCAGCTTGCCCAGGCCGTTGTAGCCGAAGACCTGCTCGGTGATCACCGCACCGCCGAGGAGCGTGCCGAAGTCGATGCCGGTCATCGTCACCAGCGGGGTGAGCGCCGCACGCAGGGCGTGCTTGAACAGGACGGTGCGTCCCTTGAGGCCCTTGGCGCGCGCCGTGCGGATGTAGTCCTCGCCCATCGACTCGAGCACGAAGGCGCGGGTCATCCGGACGTAGCTGGCCAGGAAGACCAGGGCCAGGGTGAAGCTCGGCAGCAGCAGGCCCGAGAGCCAGGCGCCGACTCCGCCGTCCGCGATGGAGACATAGGACGGTATGTCGAAGATCTTCCACCGGATGGCCATGAACTTCAGGAAGAAGAAGCCGATGAAGAAGGTCGGGAAGGCGTAGATCACCAGCGTCAGACCGACCAGGCCACGGTCGATCAACGTGCCCTTGGTGACGGCCGCGATGATGCCCAATCCGACTCCGAGGACCAGCCAGATGATCACGGCCACGACGGCCAGGGAGATCGAGACCGGGGCGGCGTCGGCTATCAGCTCGTTGACCGTGGTGCCGCGGTTCTTGGAGTAGCCCAGGCACGGAGCGTCGCACTTGGTGATCAGCTCCGGGTTGGTCTTCTCCAGTGCCTTGTCGTCGGGGAAGCTGCGGCCCACGACGAGGCCCTTGACGAACTTGCCCCACTGGACGACGACGGGCTTGTCGTAGCCCAGCGCGCGCTCGGTGATCTCGACCTGCGCCTGCGTGCACGTCTTGCCGCAGGCGGCCTTCGCCTGGTCCGCGGGCGCCGCGAAGAACAGCGCGAAGGTCACCAGGCTCACGCCCAGCAACAGCACCACGCCGACGACCAGGCGCCGGACAACATAGGCCCACATGGATATCTCGCCTTCTCAAGCCTTGGGGTTGCGATACGTCCTACCCGATCGCATCGCATGGG
>NZ_BAAALG010000002.1:250572-258791 GCF_039528155.1 Nocardioides dubius
GTTCGGTCACTGCTTGACGCCGATGAGGCCGAGCTCCGGGTAGGACGAGGAGGCAGCGGTGGTGGTGAAACCGGTCACCTTCGAGCCGTGCATCCAGTTGAACTTCTGGTTGTCGAGCGGGATGTAGCCCACGTCCTCACCGAGGAGGGCGTCCGCCTCCTGCAGCTTGGCAATCTGCTCCTCCACGGAGGCAGCGTTGGCAGCCTCGTCGATGAGCTTGTTGAAGGCGTCGCTCTCGTAGCAGCCGTAGTCGTTGTTGCACGACGTGGCCGAGATGTTCGGGCGGCTGTCGAACAGCGGCGGCAGGACCGTCATGACCGACGGCCAGTCAGCACCCCAGCCGGCCCAGGCGATGTCGATGTCCTTGTCCGGGCTGGCGAGGACGTCGTAGTAGGTGGCTCCCTGACCGTCGAGGGTCACGTCGAAGCCCGCCTTGTTCCAGCTCTCCTGGAGAACCGAGAACGCCTTGTCGTAGGTCGGCGACTTCTGGTAGGCGACCTTGAGCTTCACCTTGCCGTTGACACCGGCCTCCTGCAGGAGCGCCTTGGCGGCCTCGATGTCGCCGTCCAGGTTGCGGTCGGCCCAGGCCGGGTTGGGCTTGTAGCCGGTGACGCCCGGGTTGATGATCGAGTCGGCCGGCTCGGAGACCAGCTCGCCGCCCAGCGCCTTGATGAAGCCGTTGATGTCGGCGGAGAGGCCGATCGCGCGACGAACCTTCGGGTCGGTCACCGTCTTGGCGTTCACGACCAGGTAGTCGGTGTAGGGCGACACGACGTTGGTGTAGCGCTCCTTCGGCTCACCGCTCTGGACCTTGAGCAGCTGCTGCGGGGCCAGACGCGCGGTGGTGATCGCGTTCTGGACGTCCGGGCTGTCCTCGATCAGCTGGTCGTTGAAGGTCTCGCCGGCGGTGTCGGAGTCGTTGACCTTCCAGTTGATCTGGTCCGGCAGGGCCAGACGCAGCTGCTCCGGGTCGTCGGTGGCCGGGTCGTAGTTCTCGTTGCGAACCAGCGTGCCGCCCTTGGCCTGGTCGAACTTGCCGCCCACGAACTTGTAGGGGCCGTTGGACAGGACGTTCCACTTGGACTTGTCGCCCTTGTCAGCGGACTTCTTGTACGGGTCGACCATCATCAGGCCGGCGATCGCGGCGTTGAAGTCCACCCACGGCTTGTTGAACCGGAAGGTGATCGTCTTGCCATCGCAGCTGACCGCGTCCTCGAACTGCTTCTGCTGCTCGGGGGTGGCCTTGTACGGGCCCGGGTAGGTCGACGTGCCGTCGGCCTTCTGCGGGACGTCGATGTAGCTCAGCGTGTAGTTCGGGCCGCCGGTGATCACGTCGTTGGCGAACGGACGGCTGGCGCCGTACTGGACGTCCTCACACGTGATGTCGGAGCCGTCCTCCCACTTGACGCCGTCCTTGAGCGTGAAGGCCCAGGTCTTGCCGCCGTCGGTCATGGTGCCGGTGTCGGTGGCGAGGTCGGCGACGGGCGTGTTGGAGACCTTCGGGTCCTCGCTCATCGGGAACGCGGTCAGGCCGCGGTACACGGTGCGACGCCAGTTGGCGAGCTGCACGCCGTAGTAGATGCGCTGCGGGTCGGCAGCCTCGAACAGGAAGTGCTGAAGGTAGTTCAGCTCGCCGCCGGCCTGGCCGGGCTCGGCGTTGTTGTTGCCGCTACCGCCATCACCGTCGTTGGAATCGCCGCCACAGGCAGCGAGCGCCAACCCCAGAGCGGTCGCGGCGCTGGCCGCCACCACCCTCTTCAGTTTCTTACCCATTGATTCCTCCTTCGGTGTGCAGCACCCGGTGCGGCACGGTCAACGACGTTGTGTCGCTGAGGTTGTGGGGATCGGTGCGGTTCACCGATCCGACTTGGGGTCGAGCGCGTCGCGAAGGCCGTCGCCGAGCAGGTTGAACGAGACGACGATGGCGGCGATCACGATCGCGGGGACAAAGAAGTAGGTGGCCACGATGTCGGCGTAGCGGACCGAGTCGGTCAGGATGTTGCCGAGCGTGGGCGTGGGCGCGGCGATGCCGACGCCCAGGAAGGAGAGCGCTGCCTCGGCGGAGACGAAGGCCGGCATCATCAGGGTGAAGCTGACCAGGATCGGCGCCCAGAGGTTCGGAAGGATCTCGCGGAAGTAGATGCGGGTCCGGGAGGCGCCCATCATCTGCGCGGCGTGCACGAACTCGCGCTCGCGCAGGGAGAGCACCTGGCCACGCACGATGCGGGCGATGCTGGTCCAGCCGAACGCGCCGAGCACGATCACCACGTAGACGGCGGCGGTGACGTTGCCGGCCGGCGTGTGCAGGTACGTGCGGACCATGATCAGACCGGTGGTCGAGAGCGCCAGCAGCATCAGCGTCTGCGGGAAGGCGAGGGTGAGGTCGATGATCCGGCCGATGATCGCGTCGACCCAGCCGCCGGCGGCGCCGGAGACGATGCCGAGCACCACGCCGAGCACCATCGCGATGATGGTGGCGGAGAGCGCGATCAGCAAGGAGAAGGTCAGGCCATACCAGACGCGCGACAGCGTGTCGCGGCCGACGCTGGGCTCCAGACCGAGCGGGTGCGACCAGGAGATGCCACCCCAGGCGGCATTGGGGCGCCCGAAGGAGTCCAGCGCGTCCTGGTTGGTCTTCAGCGGGTCGATGATGTTGAAGACGTGCACCGCGAGCGGCGCCGTCAGCGCGGCCAGGATGAAGAAGACCACGAACGCCAACGAGATCAGCGTCAGCTTGTCCTTGCGGAGGCGTCCCATCGCCAACTGCATCGGCGACTTGCTGGCGACGCTGGTGACCGGGGCTGCGATGTCGACTGCGGCGCCTGCCGCCTCGGCACCCAGCTTGGGTTCGGTTGTAGACATACCCACCTCGTCGTAAATGCGCTCGGCCGGTGGCAGGGGAATCCCCACCACCGGCCGTTGACTTTACGACTACCGAGGGCCCGATTCGGTCACCCGTGAGTAACGATCAGGTCTCAACCGGTCACGAAGTGTCCGGCAGGTCACACTTCCTGCGGGAGATCCTTCTCCGGCTTGGCATCCACACCGGCTTCCTTGCGCTGCTGCTCGGTGATCGGGGCGGGCGCCTCGGTCAACGGATCGAACCCGCCACCCGACTTCGGGAAGGCGATCACGTCGCGGATGGAGTCCGCGCCGCCGAGGATCGCGACCACCCGGTCGAGGCCGAGGGCGATGCCGCCGTGCGGCGGGGCGCCGAACTTGAAGGCCTCCAGCAGGAAGCCGAACTTCTCGTCGGCCTCCTGGGGCGAGATGCCCATGATGTCGAAGACCCGCTTCTGGACGTCCTCGCGATGGATCCGGATCGAGCCGCCGCCGAGCTCGGAGCCGTTGCAGACGATGTCGTAGGCGTAGGCCAGCGCCTCGCCCGGGCTCTGCTCCAGCGTGTCCAGGAACTCCGGCTTGGGGCTGGTGAACGCGTGGTGCACCGCCGTCCAGGCGCCGGCGCCCACGGCGACGTCGCCCGAGGCGACGGCGTCGTCGGCGGGCTCGAAGAGCGGCGCGTCGACGACCCAGGTGAAGGCGAAGGCCGACTCGTCGATCAGCCCGCAGCGACGGCCGATCTCCAGGCGGGCGGCACCCAGCAGCGCGCGGCTCGACTTGGCGGGGCCCGCGGCGAAGAAGATGCAGTCACCGGGGTTGGCCCCGGTGTGCGCGGCCAGGCCCGCCTTCTCGGCGTCGGAGAGGTTCTTGGCAACCGGGCCGCCCAGCTCACCCTCGGCGGAGATGGTCACGTAGGCGAGGCCCTTGGCGCCACGCTGCTTGGCCCACTCCTGCCAGGCGTCGAACTGACGGCGCGGCTGGTCCGCGCCGCCCGGCATCACCACGGCGCCGACGTACGGCGCCTGGAAGACCCGGAACGAGGTCTCGGCGAAGTACTCGGTGCACTCGACGAGCTCCTGGCCCATCCGCAGGTCCGGCTTGTCGGAGCCGTACTTGGCCATCGCCTCGGCGTAGGTGATCCGCCCGATCGGCAGCGACACCTCGTGTCCGCCCTGGGCCCAGACCTCCTTGATCAGCTCCTCCATCAGCGCGATCACGTCGTCCTGGTCGACGAAGCTCATCTCGATGTCGAGCTGGGTGAACTCGGGCTGGCGGTCGGCGCGGAAGTCCTCGTCGCGGTAGCAGCGCGCGATCTGGTAGTAGCGCTCCATGCCGCCGACCATCAGCAGCTGCTTGAACAGCTGCGGGCTCTGCGGCAGCGCGTACCAGCTGCCCGGGTGCAGCCGGGCCGGGACCACGAAGTCGCGGGCACCCTCCGGGGTGGACCGGGTCAGCGTCGGCGTCTCGATCTCCACGAAGTCGTGGCGGTCCAGCACGTCGCGCATCGCCTTGTTCACCTTGGAGCGCAGGCGCAGCAGTCGCTGCGGCTCGGAGCGGCGCAGGTCGAGGTAGCGGTACTTGAGGCGGGTCTCCTCGCCGACCTCGCCGCCCTTGGATGCGGCGGCGTCGTCGATCGGGAACGGCAGCGGGGCCGAGGTGTTGAGCACCTCGATCTCGGCGGCCACGACCTCGATCTCGCCGGTGGCGAGGTTGGGGTTCACGTTCTCGGCGGTCCGGGCGACCACCTCACCGGTCACCTTGAGGCAGAACTCGTTGCGCAGCGCGCCGGCGATCTCCTCGTCACGCACCACGACCTGGACGACACCACTGGCCTCGCGCAGATCGAGGAACGCCACACCGCCGTGATCGCGTCGGCGGGCCACCCAACCGGCGAGGGTGACGGTCTGGCCGACGTTCTCGGCGCGCAGGGCGCCGGCGTCATGGGTGCGGATCACAGTGAGGACTCCTTGGATGGTGGATGGTTGCTACTGATTGTCGGCCGAGGCGATGGTCGGCCTCAAATCGTTTGCCGGGGGCGTCCAGGTGGCCGGGTCGGCCTCGACCTGCTCGCCACTGCGGATGTCCTTCACCTGGTGCGTGCCATCGGCCTGCGCGAACCAGACGAAGGGGATGCCGCGCCGCTCGGCGGTGCGGATCTGCTTGCCGAACTTGCTGGCCGACGGGGCGACCTCGCAGGCCACTCCCCTGGCTCGCAGGCTGCTGGCGACGGCGTCGGCCTCGGCACGCGACTCCTCGTCGACCAGGGCGATGAGCACCGCACTGGGCACCGCACGGCTGGCGGTGACCAGCCCCTTGGAGATCAGCGGGACCAGCACCCGGCTGACGCCGAGCGAGATGCCGACGCCGGGGTAGGTGTTCTTGCCGTCCGAGGCGAGCGCGTCATAGCGGCCGCCCGAGCAGATCGAGCCCAACGACTCGTACCCGGCGAGCCGGGTCTCGAAGACCGTGCCGGTGTAGTAGTCGAGACCTCGGGCGATCGACAGGTCGGCGACGACGGCGACCCGCTCCGAGACCAGGTCGGCGCAGCCACGAACCAGCGCGGCGAGCTCGTCGAGGCCCTCGTCGAGCAGCTCGTGCTCGACGCCCAGTGCGCGGACGGCGTCCACGAAGGAGTCGTCGGCGGCCTGGATGGTGGCCAGCTCCAGGACGCGGTCAGCGGTGGCCGCGTCGATGCCGGCCTCGGCCAGCAGCAGCTCGTGCACCTTCTCCTTCGGGAGCTTGTCCAGCTTGTCGACCAGGCGCATCACCTCGTCGATCTGCTCGATGCCGAGGCCCGCGTAGAAGCCCTGGATCAGCTTGCGGTTGTTGACCTGGAGCCGGAAGGCCGGGAGGAAGTCGAGGCGGGTCAGCGCGTCGACCATCACCCGGGTGACCTCGACGTCGTGGTGGAACGGCAGGGTGTCGCGGCCCACGATGTCGATGTCGGCCTGCGCGAACTCGCGGAAGCGACCCTCCTGGGGGCGCTCACCACGCCAGACCTTCTGGATCTGGAAGCGGCGGAACGGGAACTCCAGCTTGCCGGCGTTCTCCAGCACGTAGCGAGCGAACGGCACGGTGAGGTCGAAGTGCAGCCCCATCCCGGCGTGCCCCTCAGCCGACTCCTCCTGCAGCCGGCGCAGCAGGTACACCTCCTTGGAGGTGTCCCCCTTGCGCAGCAGCTGGTCGAGCGGCTCCACGGCGCGGGTCTCGATGTTGGCGAAGCCGTGCAGCTCGAAGGTGGCGGCGAGCGAGTCGATGACCGCACGCTCCACCCAGCGCTGCTCGGGCAGGAACTCGGGGAAGCCGCTCAGCGGCGCGATCTTCGCCATCACAGGCCTCGGTTCACTCGGCCGGCGTCGCCGGTCTCGGCCAGGTCGACCAGGAAGGGGTTCACGGCACGCTCGCGGCCGATCGAGGTCTGCTCGCCGTGACCGGGCAGCACCACGATGTCGTCGGGCAGGGTGAGCACCTTGGTGCGCAGGCTGTTCAGCATCTGGGCGTGGTCACCACCGGGGAGGTCGGTGCGGCCGATGGAGCCGGCGAAGAGCAGGTCGCCGGAGAACATCACCTGGGAGATGTCCTGGTGGGCGTACGGCGTCCGGAAGACGATCGAGCCCTGGGTGTGGCCCGGGGTGTGGTCGACGTCGAAGCGCATGCCGGCGAGCTCCAGGGAAGCGCCGTCGGTGATCTCGCGGACGTCGTCCGGCTCGGCGAACTCGTACTTGCCGCCCAGCATCATCGAGGTGGTCTCCGCCGACATGCCCGGCATCGGGTTGGCCAGCAGGTGACGGTCGGCGGGGTGGATCCAGGCGGTGGCGTCGTAGGTGCCGGCCACCGGGGCCACGCACCACATGTGGTCGACGTGACCATGGGTGACCAGGACGGCGACCGGCTTCAGCTTGTGCTCGCGCACGACGTCGGCGACGCCGCTGGCGGCGTCCTTGCCGGGGTCGATGACGACACACTCAGAGCCGGCCTCGTTGGCGACGACATAGCAGTTGGTCCCCCACGGTCCAGCAGGGAATCCGGCGATGAACAACACGCACCTCGTAGGCCGATTTGAACACTCTGACCGGTAGAGCCTACCGAGGGCGGGCCGGGAGGTGACTACGATGGTCAACCATGAGCGCAGAGCAGGAGACTCCCTGGGGTCGAGTAGCCGAAGACGGCACCGTCTACGTCCGCACCGCCGATGGCGAACGCGCCGTGGGTCAGTACCCCGAAGGGACCCCCGAAGAGGCCCTGAAGTTCTTCACCAACCGCTACGACGCCCTCGCCTTCGAGGTCGACCTGCTGACCCAGCGGGTGGGCTCGGGAGCACTCGCCCCCGAGGAGGCGACGAAGTCGGTCAAGGCGGTTCGCGACCAGGTCGTCGACGCCCACGCGGTGGGTGACCTCGACGGCCTGCTGGCCAAGCTGGACGCCCTCACCCCGGTGCTCGACAAGCAGCGCGACGAGCGCAAGGCCGAGCGCGCCGCCAAGGTCGCCGAGTCGCGCGAGCGCAAGGAGGCGATCGTCGCCGAGGCCGAGAAGCTGGCCGGCAGCAACGACTGGCGCAACGGAGCCAACCGGCTGCGTGACCTCCTCGAGGAGTGGAAGGCACTCCCCCGGCTCGAGCGCTCGGCGGACGACGCCCTGTGGCGCCGGTTCTCCACCGCCCGCACCACCTACACCCGCCGTCGCAAGGCCCACTTCGCCGACCAGGCCGAGCGGCGCGAGGGCGCCCGCTCGGTCAAGGAGAAGCTGGCCGCCCAGGCCGAGGCGCTGGCCGACTCCACCGAGTGGGGTCCGACCGCGGGCAGGTTCCGCGACCTGATGCGTGACTGGAAGGCAGCCGGCCCGGCGCCCCGCGAGGTCGACGACGCCCTCTGGAAGCGCTTCCGCGGCGCTCAGGACACCTTCTTCGGCAACCGCGACGCCGCCAACGCGGCGCTGGACGCCGAGTTCGAGGCGAACGCGGTGGTCAAGGACCAGATCCTGGTCGAGGCCGAGGCACTGCTGCCGGTCACGGACCTGGAGGCGGCCAAGAAGGCGTTCCGCGACATCGCCGACCGCTGGGACGCGGCCGGCAAGGTGCCGCGTGGCCGGATCAAGGAGCTCGAGGCCCGGATCCGCAAGGTCGAGCAGGCGATCCGCTCGGTCGAGGACGAGCAGTGGCGCAAGAGCGACCCGGAGAAGTCGGCCCGCGCCGACGACATGATCGGCAAGCTGGAGACCGCCATCGACGAGACCAAGGCCAAGCTCGACGCGGCCCGCGCCGCCGGCGACGCCGGCAAGGTGAAGAAGCTCGAGGGCGACCTCGCCTCCCGCGAGGCCTTCCTGGAGATGGCCCGCAAGACCGCCGCCGACTTCAACTAGCCCGAACCAGCGCTAGTTCA
>NZ_BAAALG010000002.1:258850-261056 GCF_039528155.1 Nocardioides dubius
CAGGTGAAGAAGCGCGGGTTCGGACGTTAAGAAGCGCGGGTTCGGACGTTAAGAAGCGCGGGTTCGGGTTACTGGGTGATGCGGTAGGCGTCGAAGACGCCGGGGACCGAGCGGACTGCGCGCAGGACGGAGTCCAGGTGCTTGGCGTCGGCCATCTCGAAGGAGAACTTGCTCTTCGCGACGCGGTCGCGCGTCGTCGTCAGCGAGGCGCTGAGGATGTTCACGTGGACGTCGGAGAGCGCCATGGTGATGTCGGAGAGCAGGCGGGCACGGTCGAGTGCCTCGACGCAGATGTTGACCAGGAAGGTCGACTTCGCGGTCGGCGCCCAGTCGACCTCGACCAGCCGCTCGGGCTGGGCCTTCAGGTCCTCCGCGTTGGTGCAGTCGGTGCGGTGCACGGAGACGCCGCCGCCCTTGGTCACGAAGCCGAGGATCTCGTCCGGCGGCACCGGGGTGCAGCAGCGGGCCAGCTTCACCCAGAGGCCGTCGGCACCCTTGACCACCACACCGGCCTCGCCGGCCCCGGAGACCCGCGCCGGCCGGTTGCGGCGCCGCGTGCTCGGCATCTCGTCGGCACGATCCTCCGGGCCTCCCTCGACGCCGCCGTGGAGCTCGACGACCTTGCGCACCACGGTCTGGGCGCCCAGGTTGCCCTCGCCGACCGCCGCATAGAGCGAGTTGATGTCGCTCAGCTTGAGTTGCTGGGCGACCTGGAGCAGCTCGTCGTGCGACATCAGCCGCTTGACCGGCAGGCCCTCCTTGCGCAGGGCCTTGGTGATCTGGTCCTTGCCGCTCTCGATCGACTCCTCGCGGCGCTCCTTGGTGAACCACTGCCGGATCTTCGACTTCGCTCGCGGCGAGCGCACGAAGTTGAGCCAGTCGCGCGAGGGCCCGGCGTTGGGCGCCTTGGAGGTGAACACCTCGACCACGTCGCCGTTGTCCAGCTTGGACTCCAGCGGCACCAGCCGCCCGTTGACCCGGGCGCCGATGGTGTGATGTCCGACGTCGGTGTGCACCGCATAGGCGAAGTCCACCGGGGTGGAGCCGGTCGGCAGCGGGATCACGTCGCCGCGCGGGGTGAAGACGTAGACCTCGGCGCGGTTGATCTCGAAGCGCAGCGAGTCGAGGAACTCGCTCGGGTCGTCGACGTCGTTCTGCCAGTCCATGAGCTGGCGGACCCAGCCCATGTCCTCCTTGTCGGCGAGCCGGTCGGTGTCGACGCCGTTGCGGCCGTTCTCCTTGTACTTCCAGTGCGCGGCGACGCCGTACTCGGCACGGCGGTGCATCGAGAAGGTGCGGATCTGCATCTCCACCGGCTTGCCCTGTGGGCCGATCACGGTGGTGTGCAGCGACTGGTACATGTTGAACTTCGGCAGCGCGACGTAGTCCTTGAACCGGCCCAGCACCGGGTTCCAGCGGGCGTGGATGACGCCCAGCGCGGTGTAGCAGTCGCGATCCTCCTCGACCAGGATCCGGATCCCGACCAGGTCGTAGATGTCGGAGAACTCCCGGCCGCCGACGATCATCTTCTGGTAGATCGAGTAGTAGTGCTTGGGGCGTCCGGTGACCCGGGCCTTCAGCTTGGCGACCTTGATGTCGGCCTCGACCTGCGCGATCACCTCGGCGAGGAACTTGTCCCGCGACGGCGCCCGCTCGGCCACCATCCGCACGATCTCGTCGTAGATCTTGGGGTGCAGCGCCGCGAAGGCGAGATCCTCCAGCTCCCACTTGATCGTGTTCATGCCGAGCCGGTGCGCCAGCGGAGCGTAGATGTCGAGCGTCTCGCGGGCCTTGCGCTCCTGCGTCTCCTGCTTCACGAAGCGCAGGGTCCGCATGTTGTGCAGGCGGTCGGCGAGCTTGATCACCAGCACCCGGATGTCGCGCGACATCGCGACGATCATCTTGCGGATGGTCTCCGCCTGGGCGGAGTCGCCGTAGGTGACCTTGTCCAGCTTGGTGACGCCGTCGACCAGGCGGGCGACCTCCTCGCCGAAGTCGGCGGTGAGCTGCTCCAGCGTGTAGGGGGTGTCCTCCACGGTGTCGTGGAGCAGCGCCGCGACCAGGGTCGGCTCGGTCATCCCGATGTCGGCCAGGATGGTGGTGACCGCCAGCGGGTGGGTGATGTACGGCTCACCGCTCTTGCGCTTCTGCGGTGCGTGCAGGCGCTCGGCGGTGAGATAGGCGCGCTCCAGCAGCGCGAGGTCGG
>NZ_BAAALG010000002.1:261084-300579 GCF_039528155.1 Nocardioides dubius
GCGGTTCGAGCACCGGGTTGCCACCTTGGGGCCGAGCCCCGATCCGAGCTAGCCGCGCGCGCATCCGGCGCGCGGAGGGCACGCCACTGGGCGAGGTCTCGGGCTGCTGGTCGGCCATTGGCAAATACTAGTTCCCGCCACTAGTCCTGCGGGAACAGCGGGTACTCGACGCCCGAGATGTGCTGGACGACGCGCACCACCTGGCAGGAGTAGCCGAACTCGTTGTCGTACCAGAGGTAGACGATCGCGTTCTTGCCGTTGACGATCGTCGCGTTGGCGTCGACGATGCTGGCGTGGCGCGAGCCGACGAAGTCGGTCGAGACGGCGTCGCTGGAGGTGGT
The DNA here is from genome assembly GCF_039528155.1 of Nocardioides dubius. NCBI lineage: Bacteria > Bacillati > Actinomycetota > Actinomycetes > Propionibacteriales > Nocardioidaceae > Nocardioides > Nocardioides dubius. Next base: position 261,426 of record NZ_BAAALG010000002.1, read on the forward strand.
GAAGTCGATCTGGCGCTTCAGCGGCGAGTGCAGCGAGACCTGGCGCAGGTAGGTGTTCAGCTCCTCCGCCGTGGTCTCCTTCTCCAGGTCGAGGTTGAGGATCGCCATCGACACATCGGGGGTGGGCACCCGGATCGACGACCCGGAGATGTGCGCCTCGAGCTCGGGCAGGGCCTTGGCGATCGCCGAGGCGGCACCGGTCTCGGTCAGCACCATGTTCAGCGGGGCCGAGCGACCGCGACGGTTGCCCTTGTGGAAGTTGTCCAGCAGGTTCTGGTCGTTCGTGAACGAGTGCACCGTCTCCACGTGGCCACGCGCGATGCCGTACTCGTCGTTGATCACCTTGAGCGGCGGCACGATGGCGTTGGTGGTGCAGCTGGCGCAGCTGATCACGTTGTCGTCGGCGGTGATCGTGTTCTGGTTCACGCCGTGCACGATGTTCTTGACGTCGCCCTTGCCGGGAGCCGTCAGCACGACCTTGGCGATGCCGGGGCGCAGGTGCTTCGACAGGCCCTCGCGGTCACGCCAGATGCCGGTGTTGTCGACCAGGATCGCGTCCTTGATCCCGTACTCGGTGTAGTCGATCGAGGTCGGGTCGTTGGAGTAGATGACCTTGATCTCGTTGCCGTTGGCGCAGATCACGTCGTTCTCGGCGTCGACGTGGATCGAACCGTTGAACTGGCCGTGGATCGAGTCGCGACGCAGCAGCGACGCACGCTTGATCAGGTCGTCGTCCGAGCCCTTGCGGACGACGACGGCGCGCAGCCGCAGGCCGTTGCCGGAGCCGGACTTCTCCACCAGCAGGCGGGCCAGCAGCCGGCCGATCCGGCCGAAGCCGTAGAGCACGACGTCGGTCGGACCCTCCCGGACGATCTTGTTCTCACCGGTCGCCGGGGCGACGGCGTCGGTGACGAACTGCTCGAGGGTCTTGCCGCCGTTGTCGGTGGCGAAGGCGATGGCCAGCTTGCCGATGTCGATGCGCGAGGGGCCCAGGTCGAGACCGGAGAGGATCTCCAGGATCGGGAAGGTCTCCTCGACGGCGAGGCCACGCTCCTCGATCTGCCGCACGTAGCGGTGCGTCTTGATGATGCTGATCACCGACTTGTTCACCAGCGAGCGGCTGTGAACCAGGATGGTGACATCGCGCTCGCGGTAGAGGCGCCCGATCATCGGGATCATCGCCTCCGCGAGGGCCTCACGGCGCTTCCAGATAGAGAAGTGGTCAGACGTCACGGTGCTTGTTTCCTCGAGGGTGAGAAGGGGTTGGGGTGGATCAAACCTGGCAGAGCGCGTGCAGGGGCAGCTCGCCCACCGCGTCGCGTCCGGGCAGGAACGTCAGTTCCATGAGAACCGCGACCGCGTGCGGCACGCCGCCGCAGCGGCTGACGAGCTCGCGGGTGGCCGCGACGGTGCCGCCGGTGGCCAGCACGTCGTCGACCAGCAGGACCCGCTCACCGGGTGCGATCGCGTCGGTGTGCAGCTCCAGGGTGGCCTCGCCGTACTCGAGTGAGTAGTTGACGGCGTGGGTCGCGCGAGGGAGCTTGCCCACCTTGCGCACCGGCACGAACCCGGCACCCAGCGCGAGGGCGACGGGGGCGGCGAGGATGAACCCGCGGGCCTCCATGCCGACCACCTTGTCGACGACGACGTTGCCGTCGGCGTCGCGACCGGCCGCTGCCAGCGCCTCGACGACGGCCGCGAAGGCGTCGTGGTCAGCGAGCAGCGGGGTGATGTCCTTGAACATCACACCCGGGGTCGGGTAGTCGGGGACGTCGTGGATCAAGGACTCCCAGGCAGCCGGCAATCCTCAGCGCTCCTGGTCGGAGTCGGGGGTGGACGGCGAGGCGTCGGCGTCAGCGGCGTCGTCGGCCGGAGCCTCGGCGGTCTCGGTCTCCTCGGGCACCAGGCCGGCGATCGCCGGGCGGGCGACCTCGGCGACGACGCCGGGGGCGATCTCCAGGCCGATGCTGCCGTCCTTGACGAAGGCGACGGTGCCGAGGATCCCGCTGTTGGTGATCACCCGGTCTCCGATGTTGAGGCCGCGCTGGACCTCGGCGAGCGCCTTCTGACGCTTGCTGGCCGGACGGATGAGCAGCAGCCAGAAGATCAGGAAGATCGCGGCGATCGGGATCAGGGTCTCCACGACGGGAAGCACTCCTTGGGGCATGACGAAGGCATGGACGCACCCAGTCTAGCGGTGCCTCAGTCGTCGAAGATCGTGGCCTCGGACACCTCGGCCCGCGGCGGGGTGAGCCCGAGGTGGGTCCAGGCCAGTCGGGTCGCCACCCGGCCCCGCGGCGTGCGCACCAGGAAGCCGTTGCGGACCAGGAACGGCTCGGCGACCTCCTCGACCGTCTCCCGCTCCTCCCCTACGGCGACCGCCAACGTGGACAGGCCCACCGGGCCGCCGCCGAAGCGGTGACAGAGCGCGTCCAGCACGGCGCGGTCCAACCGGTCCAGGCCGGACTCGTCGACCTCGAACAGGTCGAGGGCGCGGTGCGCGACATCCGGAGTGATCACGCCGTCGGCGCGGACCTGCGCGAAGTCGCGGACCCGGCGCAGTAGCCGGTTGGCGATGCGCGGCGTGCCCCGGGAGCGGCCGGCGATCTCCGCCGAGCCGTCGTCGGTGAGCGGGACGTCCAGCAGCCGCGCGCTGCGGCGCACGATCAGGTCGAGCTCGGCGGGCTCGTAGAACTCAAGGTGGCCGGTGAAGCCGAAGCGGTCCCGCAGCGGGCCGGGCAGCAGGCCGGCGCGGGTGGTGGCGCCGACCAGGGTGAACGGCGGGATCTCCAGCGGGATCGCGGTCGCGCCGGGGCCCTTGCCGATGATCACGTCGACGCGGAAGTCCTCCATCGCCATGTAGAGCATCTCCTCGGCCGCCCGCGACATCCGGTGGATCTCGTCGACGAAGAGGACGTCGCCCTCGTTCAGCCCGGAGAGGATCGCGGCGAGGTCGCCGGCATGGGTGATCGCCGGCCCGCTGGTCAGCCGCAGCGGGACGGTGAGCTCGTTGGCGATGATCATCGCGAGCGTGGTCTTGCCGAGGCCGGGCGGGCCTGACAGCAGCACGTGGTCGGGCGCGCGGCCGCGCGCCTTCGCGGCGTCGAGAACCAGGCCCAGCTGCTCGCGGACCCGTTGCTGCCCGACCACCTCGTCGAGGCTGCGCGGGCGCAGCGCGGCCTCGACCGCGCGCTCGTCGCCGTCCGCCTCGGCTGCGGTGAGCCGGGTCAGATGGGCGAGGTGCGCCTCCTCGGCGGCGTCCAGATCGTCCAGGTCATTGAGATCGCCCATCTCAGCCCTTTCGCAGGGTCAACAGCGCGGCGCGCAGCAGCGCGCCGACGTCGGGGAGATCGCCTGCCTGCGGGGCGACGGCGTCGACCGCCTTCTCGGCCTCCTTGGCGGACCAGCCGAGGCCGACCAGGCCCTGATGCACCTGGTCGCGCCAGGCGACGGTGGCGGGACCGCCGCTGACCCGGGCGGGACCGGAGCCGACGACGGCGCCGATCCGGTCCTTGAGCTCGAGGATGATCCGCTGGGCGCCCTTCTGGCCGATCCCGGGAACCTTGGTCAGGGTCTTCACGTCGTCGGAGGCGACCGCTTGGCGCAGGTCGTCGGGGCTGAAGACCGCGAGCATCGCCTGGGCCAGCTTCGGGCCGACGCCACTGGCGGTCTGCAACAGCTCGAAGCAGCCCTTCTCGTCGTCGTCGACGAAGCCGAAGAGGGTCATCGAGTCCTCGCGGACCACCATGCTGGTGGCGAGCTGCGTGACCTCGCCGCGGCGCAGGGTGGCAAGCGTGTTCGGGGCGCACTGCAGATCGAGACCGATGCCGCCGACGTCGAGCACGGCGTTGGTCAGGCCGACCGTGGCGACAGTGCCTCGGACGAATGCGATCACGAGCTTCTCCTTGCTTGGGCGCGTTGCGCGGCCACCGCGGCGGCGATCCGCGACTGTGAGCGGGTGGCGGCGGCCATCGCCTCGTCGATGCGGGACTTGGCGCCACCACGCCAGACGTGGGTGATCGCCAACGCAAGCGCGTCGGCAGCGTCGGCGGGCTTGGGCGGGGCGTCGAGCCGGAGGATCCGGGTGACCATGGCACCGACCTGGGCCTTGTCCGCGCGACCGTTGCCGGAGACGGCGGCCTTGACCTCACTCGGCGTGTGCATGGCGACCGGCAGCCCGCGCCGCGCGGCGCAGACCAGCGCGATCCCGCTGGCCTGGGCGGTGCCCATCACGGTGCTCACGTCGGAGCGGGCGAAGACCCGCTCCACGGCGACGGCGTCCGGCTGGTACTCGTCGAGCCAGGCGTCGATCCCGCGCTCGATGGTGACCAGGCGGGTGGCGATCGGCTCGGACGCCGAGGTGCGGATCACGTTGACGTCGAGCAGCGTGAGCGGGCGCCCGACCGAGCCCTCGACCACGCCGACCCCGCACCGGGTCAGGCCGGGGTCGATCCCCATCACCCGCATCGCTTCCCTTTCGCCGCGAACCATCCGAACACATGTTCGCACACAGCCGCCGCGGGTCGGCGGGAAGACACGCTCAATGTGAGGTGAGGGGCGGGGGNCGCCCGGTTTCGGGACGAAACCGGGCGCTCAGCTCACATTGAGGCGGGGGTTACTCGGCGTCGAGCTCCGCCATGACCTCTTCGGAGACGTCGACGTTGCTGAAGACGTTCTGCACGTCGTCGAGGTCCTCGAGGGCGTCGATCAGCTTGAAGACCTTGCCGGCCGCCTCGGCGTCGACGGGGATGTCCATGCTGGCCACGAACTCCACCTCGGCGGAGTCGTAGTCGACGCCGGCCTCCTGCAGCGCGGTGCGCACCGCGACGACGTCGTTGGAGTCGGAGAGCACCTGGAACGACTCACCGTGGTCGTTGACCTCCTCGGCGCCGGCGTCCAGCGTCGCCTCCAGGACATCGTCCTCGGTGACCTCCTGGGACTCCTGGGCCTTGGCGACCAGCACCACGCCCTTGCGGGTGAAGAGCCGGGAGACCGAGCCCGGGTCGGCCATGGTGCCACCGTTGCGGGTGACCGCGGTGCGGACCTCCATCGCGGCGCGGTTCTTGTTGTCGGTCAGACACTCGACCAGGATGCCGACGCCGGCCGCGCCGTAGACCTCGTACATGATCGTCTCGTAGTTGACGCCGCCACCCTCGAGACCACCGCCGCGCTTGACCGCGGAGTCGATGTTCTTGTTCGGGACCGACTGCTTCTTCGCCTTCTGGATGGCGTCGTAGAGCGTCGGGTTGCCGGACGGGTCGGGGCCGCCCATCTTGGCCGCGATCTCGATGTTCTTGATCAGCTTGGCGAACAGCTTGCCGCGCTTCGCGTCGATCGCGGCCTTCTTGTGCTTCGTGGTCGCCCACTTGGAGTGGCCAGACATGCGTCCCTCTTCCCGTTCCCGTTCCGTACGACGTGCCCGCTCAGGCCGAGCGCACCAGGTCGACGAATGACCGGTGCACGCGTGCGTCCCCGCCGACCTCCGGGTGGAAGGAGGTCGCCATCAGGTTGCCCTGGCGGACCGCGACGATCCTACCGTGGGCTTCGCCACCCTCCACGCGTGCCAGCACCTCGACGTCGTCGCCCACCGACTCGACCCACGGCGCGCGGATGAAGACCGCGTGCACGGGCTCGGCGAGTCCGGTCATCGTCAACGGCCCCTCGAAGGAGTGCACCTGACGACCGAACGCGTTGCGCCGCACGGTGATGTCGAGGCCGCCGATCGTCTCCTGGTCCGCGGTGCCGTCCAGCACCCGGTCGGCCAGCATGATCATGCCGGCGCAGGTGCCGAAGGTGGGCATGCCGGTCGCGATCCGCTCGCGCAGCGGGTCCAGGAGCCCGAAGATCCTGGCCAGCTTGCCCATCGTCGTCGACTCGCCGCCGGGGATCACCAGGCCGTCGCACCGCGCCAGCTCCTCGGGACGGCGGACCGTGAGCGTGGTGACGCCGACGGCCTCCAACGCAGCGAGGTGTTCGCGGACATCACCTTGCAGGGCGAAGACCCCGATCGTCGTGGAGAGCACCCAGGAATCCTAGGACTGAGGCGATCGCGTGATCGCCTCAGGTGCAGTAGATGGACAACCCCGCGACGATGACCACCTCGCGGTACGTCCAGGTCCGCATCGCCGCGCTCAGCCAGGCGGCGTTGGCCTTCAACTGGGAGCGGACCTCGACGGTCGAGTAGTAGGTGCCCAGGCCGAGGCTGCCGAGCAGGCCCCCGGGGATCGCCTGGCTCTGGGTGCTGCCCACCGCACCCGCGCCGGTCACCGTGTACGTGGCCCGGACCGCGTTGGCGGCGTCGCGCACCAGCACCTGGTAGTTGTAGCCGAGATCCTTGTGCGGCCAGGAGATGGTGATGCTGGTCGCCAGCAGGCCCCCGCCGGAGCAGCTCACCGAGTCGGGCGCCAGCACCGTGGTGGTACCGAGGGTCCCGCCGGTGACGACCGCCTGATCGGTGAAGGCGGCAGCGGCGGCGCCGACGCGCCCGCCGAGCCAGCCGGCGCTTGTCGCGATCAGCAGCAGGCTCAGCCCCGCACCGATCCGCGCCATGGCGCGGCTGCTCCGGGCGGGGCGAGACCCGGCGTGACGGCTCCTGGCGTGACGGGGCGGCGCGTGCCCGCGCCGGGCACCGGCGAGCTGAGCATCCGGGGTGCCACTGCGTCGCACCACCACCGCGGCTCCCAGGATGAGCCAACCAGCCACCAGCAGCCCGAGCGGACTGGCGAGCCAGGCGACGGCATAGCCCAGCCAGGGCACCGCCACCACCTCGCGGTCGGCGCCCTGCACCCGGTACGCCGAGGGATCGGGGGTCCGGTTGGCGTCGCCCTGCAACACCAGCTGCCGCTCCTCCGGCGCCGAGCCCGGATCGATGGCGACGACCCGGTGCAGCACCCGGCTCCCCTCTGCTCCGGCGACGCTCACCACGTCGCCCACGCGCAGCTCACCCACGGGGACCTCGCGCACCACGACCGCCGCGCCGGCGTCGATCGCCGGCGCCATCGAGCCGGAGGTGACCAGCAGCACCCGGGCGTCGAGCGCCACGCAGAGCAGGCTCGCCGCGGCGCAGAGTGCACCGAGGCAGGCGGCCACGGCGAGCAGCACCCGCGCGATCCGGACGGTCACGGCGAGCAGCACCCGCGCGATCCGGACGGTCACGGCAGCTCCGAGGTCGCGTCGAAGGTGAAGGTCGCCACGGTGGCGCTGCCCTGCAAGGCGTTGCCTGCCGCAGTCGGCAAGGTCACCTGCACGCAGAGCGTCTCCGATGCGCCGGGGGCCAGCACCCGCTTGGTGGAGACAAGCGGGGCGGCCAGGGAGGTTCCGGTTCCGGCCAGCGCGGTGCCGGCGCAGGTCGCCGTCGGCGCGGCGCCGGTCACCGATGCCGACCCGGTCACCTTCACGGTCAGTGCGCCGGCGAGGTTCTTAGCATCCGGGTTGGTCGCTGCCGTGGACGCGTTGTAGGCGAGGGGCACGGTCCCGGTGTTCTCGACCTTGAGCACGCCCGCGGCGCTGTTGCCGGGCACCATGTTGCTCAGGCTGAGCGTGGTGAGGGCGACCGCGTCGTCAGGATCGTCGTTGACCTCGAGGTCGAGGGTGCCGGCGCTGAAGCCGGTGCCCGCCACGGTGACCTGGTCGGTCCAGAACGCCGAGGTGGCCACCGCGCCGAGGCAGGCGACCAGGCCGAGCGCCAACACCACCTGGACACGCAGCGAACCCCAACCGGATCCTGATCGTGGCGCCCGATGCCGGCTCATCGCCCGGCTCCCCCGCGCCGGCTGCGCAGCAGGGCGACGCCGCCCACCACTGCGACCACCGCGACGCCCAGCGTGAGCGCGCCGACCCGGCTGCCGACGCCCGGCAGGCCCCGGCGATCACCGTCGTCGAGGTTGCCGTTGCCGCTGCCGGAGAGCACCGCGCGGATCTCCAGGCGGACGGCGACCCGCTCAGCGGTCGAGCCGGCTGCGAGCTCCGCGCGCACCCGGTAGCGCGTGTCGGCACCCTGGGCGAGCGACCGCTCGGCCAACCAGGCGCCGCCGTCACCCACCGGCAGCAACTGCCAAGCGCCGTCCTGAGAGCGGATGCTCAGCCGCAGGTCGTCGGGGACCTGCAGCCCGGCCTCCACGACGTCGACGTGGACCCGCAGCCGCGCCGGTTCCCCAGCATCGTTGCGCAGCCAGAAGTCGCGGATCGCGCTCTCCCCCGGCACCCAGCGGTGGCCGGGCTCGAACAGTGCCCCACTCAGCTCCGACGTCCACTGACGGCCGTCCCAGCTCAGCCCGAGCGCGTCGGGTTGTGCCGCGGCCGGTGGAGCCAGCGACACCGCGCCCGCAAGGACGAGCGCGGCCAGAGCCACTCCGGCGCTGCTCATGACGGAACCCGGTCCTGGTGGTGGGCCGCCTGCTCATCGGCGAGGCGCACTCGCTCGTCGCGCCGGGCGCTGCGTCGCTGCCGCCCCGCGCCGGCGAACATGACCAGGGCGTAGCCGACCAGCCCGGCCGCCAGCAGCTGGGCCAGCACCAGTCGCCGCTGCGGGCTGATCAGGTCGCCGATCCGACCTACGTGGGGTACCGCGTACCAGAGCTCCCCCTTGACCTGGACCGGACGCACCGGCTCGGGATCGGCCGCGTCGTTCGCATCGCCCTGGGTCCGCCAGGAGCGCTGGCCGCGGCCGTCGATCGAGGTCGCGATCACCCGGTGGGTCGCCACCGCCGGCTCCCCGGAGCGCACCTGGTAGGTGATCACCGAGCCGATGCCGATCTCCTCGTCGTCCACCGGCCGGACCACGACCAGCGTGCCCGGCGGCAGGTCGGGCCGCATCGAGCCGGTGCTGATCACGTACGGGGTGGCGCCGCCGAGCCGCGGGACGACCACGGCGACTGCCAGGATCGCGGCGAGCGCCAGCAGCGCCAGCCACACCAGTGTCCGGCGCAGCAGCGTCAGCACGCGTCGCGCCGACATCACGCCTACCGCTCAGCTGTGGATCTGCTGTGCAGTCACGGTGATGTCGTCGAGGACCGCCTGGAACTGCGTGCTGCTGCTGTTGAACGTGTTGTCCGCAGTGCCCGGGTCGGTGAACTCCACGCTGACCGTGACGCCGAGCGCCTGGCCGTCGTCGGCCTCGGTGAACTCGGTCGCCGCGACGCCGTTCACGGTGAGTCCGGTGGCGCTGACGGAGAGCCCTGGCGCAAGGTTGCCGGTCAGGTTGGATGCCGACGCGCTGACCTGGGCGCGCAGGTGGTTGCCCTCAGCGGAGATGGTGAAGGCGCAGGTCTTGCTGAGCACGTCCCCGGGCACCAGCGGATCGCCTGCGGCGTAGGTGCTCGGCGCCGACTCACCGGTGTCGAGCGTCCAGGACCCGCAACCGGTGTTGGTGGCGTCGGTGAGCAGATCGAGGTGACCCGCGTTGATCGTGCCGCCCGGAACCGTCTCGCTGTCGGTCCAGTACGCCAGCGAGCCGACGCCGCCGACCAGCAGTGCCGCGGCGGCGCCCAGCGCCAGCACGCCCTTGGTGCTCTTCTTCATCTCTGCCCCTCCCGACGATCACGGGAGGACACGGTTGTGCCCCCAAGGCCTGTCTATGCCGCCCGGGCCTCCCCCGGAAGCGGTGCCCGGTGAAGATGGCCCGTTCGGGCCATGGGCGGCGACCGAACGGGCCAAGGGGAACCTCTCAATTCCGGCGCCAGCGCGCGGCGACCTCGATCCGGCCCTCGTCGAAGTGGGCACGGAGCCCATGCCGGGCCAGGATCGCGACCACCTCGTCCAACAGGGCGTCGCCGGGAGCGGCGTTGGCCGTCGTCGAGTGCCAGAGATTGACCTCCAGCATGCCGGCGTCGATGGAGTGCCAGACGTCGGCGCGGGTGAACCAGAGCACCCCGCGCAGTCCGAGCCCGGCGGCCTCGGCGCGCTCCAACTCGCGCTTCGCGCTCCAGTGGTCCTCGACCCCGATCAGGACCGCCAGGCCCGCCCGCCGGCACTCGGCGAAGGCAGCAGCCAGCCGATCGTCGTCACTGGGCACCGGCAGCGGGTCGGTCGCCGCGTCGCGCCGCGCGTCGGCCAGCCACTCCTCGGCCTGCCGCTCCGCGTCTACCACCTCGGGCAGGTCGCTGCGGATCGCTTCGGCCAGCTCAGCGCGCATCGCGGCCGGCTCATCGAGCCCGGAAAGCAGCAGGAGCCGCGCGAGATCGCGCAGCTCCTGCTGAATGCGTTGCTTCTTCACTAGCCCAAGGTTACGCGTTCAATGTGACCTCTCGGCGCCGTCAGACGTCGAAACGCGACGCTGAGGTCACATTGAGCTACCAGCCGCGGGTCTCGAGGCGGTGGTGCTGCGGGATCTCGTCGACGTTCAGGCCGACCATCGCCTCGCCCAGGCCACGGGAGACCTTGGCGACGACGTCCGGGTCGTCGAAGAAGGTGGTCGCCTTGACGATCGCCTCGGCGCGCTGGGCCGGGTTGCCGGACTTGAAGATGCCGGAGCCCACGAAGACGCCCTCGGCGCCGAGCTGCATCATCATCGCGGCGTCGGCCGGGGTGGCGATGCCGCCGGCGGTGAACAGCACGACCGGCAGCTTGCCCGTGCCGGCCACCTCCTTGACCAGCTCGTACGGCGCCTGCAGCTCCTTGGCGGCCACGTACAGCTCGTCGGCGTCGAGGGCACCGAGACGGCGGATCTGCTTGCGGATCGTGCGCATGTGGGTGACCGCGTTGGAGACGTCGCCGGTGCCGGCCTCGCCCTTGGAGCGGATCATCGCAGCGCCCTCGGTGATCCGGCGAAGCGCCTCACCCAGGTTGGTCGCACCGCAGACGAAGGGGACCGTGAAGGCCCACTTGTCGATGTGGTTCTCGTAGTCCACCGGCGAGAGCACCTCGGACTCGTCGATGTAGTCGACGCCCAGGCTCTGCAGCACCTGCGCCTCGGCGAAGTGGCCGATCCGGGCCTTCGCCATCACCGGGATCGACACAGCCTCGATGATCCCGTCGATCATGTCGGGGTCGCTCATCCGGGAGACGCCGCCCTGGGCGCGGATGTCGGCCGGAACGCGCTCCAGCGCCATCACGGCCACGGCGCCGGCGTCCTCGGCGATCTTCGCCTGCTCGGGCGTGACCACGTCCATGATCACGCCGCCCTTGAGCATCTCTGCCATGCCGCGCTTCACAGCAGACGTGCCCGTGGCCGCCTGCTCATTCGGAGATTCGTTCACCATGACTCGGAGCCTAGCCCTTCCCGAACGCCGTTCACTTCGCAGTCTCAGCGTACGCCTGCTGGCGCACCACCCAGATCCGCTGTGCCACCGTGATCGTGCTGGCTGCGGCCAACGCCCACAGGGTGATCTCCATCAGGATCGGCAGGTCGAAGATGGCGCCGAGACCGGTCATCACCAGGATCGCGACCAGCCGGTCGGCACGCTCGGCGATGCCCACCTTGGCCTGGTAGCCGAGCCCTTCGGCACGAGCCCGGGCGTACGAGGTGACCGAGCCCATCACCAGGCAGATCAGCGAAAGCACCAGGTACAGGTCGCTCTCGCCGGGGCCCGCGAAGTAGAGCGCGAGCCCGGCGAAGATCGCGCCGTCGCCGATCCGGTCCAGTGTCGAGTCGAGGAAGGCACCGAACTTGTTCGTCTTCCCGGTCAGCCGCGCCATGTGGCCGTCGATCAGGTCGCTGAAGACGAACGCGGTGATCACCAGGACACCGGTCAGCAGCTTCCCCTGGGGGAAGAAGATCAACGCGCCGGCGCAGACACCGAGGGTGCCCACCAGGGTCACCGCATCAGCGCTGATCCCCAAGCGGATGAACAGTCGGGCAATCGGGTTCAGAAGGCGCGTCCAGAACGCGCGGAATCTCTCCAACATCGCGGAGGCAGACTACCCTGCGTCGCGTTCGAGCGGGCAGGTCAGGCAATGACCACCGCCGCGCCCCCGGCCGAGCTCGGCCCCGACGATCGGCAGCACCTCGACTCCGGCCTTGCGCAGCAGGGCGTTGGTGGTGGTGTTGCGGTCGTAGGTGACGACCACCCCCGGCTCCAGAGCCAGGATGTTGTTGCCCGACTCCCACTGCTGACGCTCGCTGTCGTAGCCGGACCCGCCGGTCTCGATCACCCGCAGCGCGCCGAGGCCGAGTGCGGTGGCCACCACCTCCACGAACGGCCGGTCGTTGACGCTGACCCGCACCGTGTCGCCGTCGCCCGGGTGCAGGGTGAAGCTGCGGATCCGGTCCACCACCTGCGAGTAGCTGGTGACGATGTCGTGGTCGGCGAAGGTGAAGACGGTGTCGAGGTGCATGGTCGCGCGTTGCCGCGGCAGGCTGGCCACGATCACCTGCCGGGCCGCCCCCTGCGCGAAGAGCGCTGCGGCCACCTGGGTGATCGCCTGGCGCGAGGACCGCTCCCCCATCCCGATCAGGACGACGCCGTTGCCGATCGGCATCAGGTCGCCGCCCTCGAGGGTGGCCAGTCCCCAGTCACGCTCGGCGTCGCCCCACCAGACCGGGGCGCCCGCGAACCGAGGATGGAAGCGGTAGATCGCCTGATAGAGCAGGGTCTCGTCGCGACGGGCGGGCCAGTACAGCGGGTTGAGCACCACCCCGGAGCCGATCCAGGCGGTGGTGTCGCGGGTGTAGAGCAGGTTGGGCAGCGGCGGCATCAGGAACTCGCGGACGCCGAGCGACTCGTCGGCCAGCAGGCTGTGCTCCCCACGGTGGTCGGCCGGCAGATCGGCGACCGCCAACCCGCCGATCAGGAACCGGGCCAGCTCTACCGGGGCCAGCTCGTCCACGAAGGCACGCGCTCCGGCGACCATCCCCGAGCCCACCTGGTTGGCGACGATCTTGCGGTCCAGCAGCCAGTCGCGGGCCACCGGGTCGGCCACCACCTCGGCCAGCAGTTGCGCGACCTCCAGCACCTCGATGCCCCGCTCGGTCATCAGGTCGACGAAGGCGGCATGGTCGCGGCGGGCGTTGCGCACCCACAGCACGTCGTCGAAGAGCAGGTCGTCGCAGTTGCTGGGCGTGAGCCGCTCGTGCGCGAGCCCCGGCGCACACACCAGGACCGAGCGCAGTCGCCCGACCTCGGAGTGCACGCCCACGCTCATCGCAGGCCGACCCGGGTCATCCGAGGCTCTTCCAGGACTCGGTGAGCAGGTCGCGGGTCTCCTCCAGCAGCTGCGGCAGGGTCTTGGTGCCGGCCACCACGGTCAGGAAGTTGGCGTCGCCCGACCAGCGCGGCACCACGTGCTGGTGCAGATGATCGGCCAGCGAGCCACCGGCGACCGTGCCGAGGTTGATCCCGATGTTGAAGGCGTGCGGCGTGGAGACCGCCCGGATGGCCCGGACCGCGTCCTGGGTCATCGTGGCCAGCTCGACCGTCTCGGCCTCCGTCAGCTCCGTGTAGTCGGCCACGTGCCGGCTCGGCAGCACCATCAGGTGCCCCGGGTTGTACGGGTACAGGTTGAGCACGGCGAAGGTGGAGACGCCGCGCGCCACGACCAGGCCCTCACCCGGGTGCTCGTCGGCCATCGCGCAGAACGGGCAGCCGACACTCGCCGGACCCGCCTCGCGGACGTAGTTCATCCGGTGCGGGGTGTAGAGCCGTTCGAGACGGTCGGGGGCGCTCACTGCTTCTCCTTCAGTACTGGTGGAACCACGGCGTCAACGAGGTCACCGCGGGACAGGTCACATTGTGGTCGCGATCGTCGGCGACCCACTGGCCGAAGACCGCGTCGCCGCCCTGGATCTGCCAGTCGGCGCCGCACCGCGACAACGCCTCGTCGCGCGAGGTGTGGCCGGCGGCCCGCCACTCCGGGACGCCGAGGGCGAGGTCGCCGACGGTGCGCTGCCACAGGTGCGGGGTCGAGTAGACGCCGATCTTCAACCCGGCGTCGGTGTAGCCACGGGCCAGGCCCTGGACGACCGCGGCGTTCGCGACGACGTCAGCGCTCCACTCAAAGTCCGGGACCGGCTCGACGTCGATCCAGAGCATCGGCGTGCGCAGGCCGGCGGTCTGCATCGACTTCACGTTGTAGGCGGCCTGCTGGTAGCCGACGTTGCGCAGCCTCCCCAGCTTGGTGCGACTCTGGAAGGGCCCCTCCCCGCCGAGCTCGGCGAGGGTGTCGCGGTCCGGGTAGCTGGCCACCGCATAGGCGGCGGTCGGCAGCTGCTCGGTGGCGGCCCAGGTGACCTGATCGGCCAGGCACGGGTTCGGCGTGAAGCCGGGGCCGTTGGTGAGGCCGAGGATCACGTAGCGGGCCTCCGGCACCGGCATCGGCATGCCCTGGGTGGGCCGCTCCGGGATGCCCAGACCCTGGGGGCACTGCGGCCAGCTGATGTCGGCCCCCAGCACCGGCTCGGTGATCAGCTCCTCGAGCGGCTCGTCGGCCTCGCGCGCCGCAGCCTCCGCCTGCTCGGCGAGCTTGGCCAGATCCTCGGGGTCGGCCGGCTCCGGGGCCGCGCTGGTGGCCGCCGTGGTCGACGGCGCCTCGACGACGGTGTCCGTCGTCTGCTGGTCGCTGGCACACCCGATCGCCGCTGCCAGCACGGCAGCGGCGATCAGGAGGCTGCGAACCCTGCGCATCAGACCTGCGAGCGGCTCTCGACTGCCTCGGTGATCCGGGCGATCGCCTCGGCGAGCGGAACGCCGTTGTCCTGGCGGCCGTCGCGGTAGCGGAACGAGACCGCACCGGCCTCGACGTCGTCGTCGCCGGCGATCAGCATGAACGGCACCTTCTGCAGCTGCGCGTTGCGGATCTTCTTCTGCATCCGGTCGTCGGAGAGGTCGACCTCGGCCCGCAGCCCGGCCGCGGTGAGCTTGGCCATGACGTCCTTGAGGTAGCCGTCATGGCGCTCGGCGATCGGGATGCCGACCGCCTGGACCGGAGCGAGCCAGGGCGGGAACGCACCGGCGTAGTGCTCCACCAGGACGCCGATGAACCGCTCGATCGAGCCGAACTTGGCCGAGTGGATCATCACCGGCTCCTGGCGGGAGCCGTCCGCGGCCTGGTAGGCCAGCTCGAAGCGGTGCGGCTGGTTGAAGTCGTACTGCACGGTGCCCATCTGCCAGGTGCGCCCGATGGCGTCCTTGGCCTGCACCGAGATCTTCGGGCCGTAGAACGCCGCGCCGCCCGGGTCGGGGACCAGGTCGAGGCCGGTCTCGGCGGCGACGTCCTCGAGCACGTTGGTCGCCACAGCCCACTGCTCGTCGCTGCCGATGAACTTGTCGGACTCCGGGTCCCGGGTCGACAGCTCCAGGTAGAAGTCGTCGAGACCGAAGTCGCGCAGCACGCTGAGCATGAAGCTCAGCAGGTGCTTGACCTCGTCGGGTGCCTGCTCGGGGGTGCAGTACGAGTGCGAGTCGTCCTGGGCGAAGCCACGGACCCGGGTCAGGCCGTGGATCACGCCGGACTTCTCGTAGCGGTAGACCGAGCCGAACTCGAAGAGCCGCAGCGGCAGCTCACGGTAGGAGCGACCGCGCGATCGGTAGATCAGGTTGTGCATCGGGCAGTTCATCGCCTTCAGCTGGTAGTTCGACCCCTCGAACTCCATCGGCGGGAACATGGTCTCGGCGTAGTGCGGCAGGTGGCCCGAGGTGTGGAAGAGGCCGTCCTTGGAGATGTGCGGGGTGCCGACGTAGGAGAAGCCCTCCTCGATGTGGCGCTGGCGGACGTAGTCCTCCATGACCCGCTTCAGCACGCCGCCCTTGGGGTGGAAGACCGGCAGGCCGGAGCCCAGCTCGTCGGGGAAGCTGAACAGGTCGAGCTCGCGACCCAGCTTGCGGTGGTCGCGGCGCTCGGCCTCCTCCAGGCGGTGCAGGTAGGCGTCCAGCGCCTCCTTGGACTCCCAGGCGGTGCCGTAGATCCGCTGCAGCTGCTTGTTGTTCTCGTTGCCGCGCCAGTACGCCGCGGCCGAGCGCATCAGCTTGAAGGCGGGGATCCGCTTGGTGGTCGGCAGGTGCGGACCACGGCAGAGGTCCTTCCAGGCGACCTCGCCCTTGCGGTTGATGTTGTCGTAGATGGTCAGCTCGCCGGCGCCGACCTCGGCCGAGGCACCCTCGGCGGCCTCCGCCGAGTTGCCCTTGAGACCGATCAGCTCGACCTTGTACGGCTCGTCGGCGAGCTCGACCAGTGCGTCGTCGTCGTTGGTGACCCGGCGTTCGAAGCGCTGGTTCTCCTTGATGATCTTGCGCATCGCGGACTCGATCTTGACCAGGTCCTCGGGCACGAACGGGGTCTCGACGTCGAAGTCGTAGTAGAAGCCGTCGGCCACCGGCGGACCGATGCCCAGCTTCGCCGTGGGGAAGAGCTGCTGCACGGCCTGCGCCAGCACGTGCGCGGTGGAGTGCCGCAGCACGTTGTGGCCGTCGGCGCTGTCGATCAGCACACCCTCGACGACGTCGCCGTCGGCAAGCTCGTAGGAGAGGTCCTTCAGCTCCTCGCCCACCCGGGCGACGATGACGTCCTTCTCCTCGGCGAAGAGCTCCCAGGCCTTGGTGCCCGTGGTGACCGTGCGTTGCTCCTCGCCGTGGGCGGAAACGACGGTGACCTTGATTTCGGACACGGGACTACTCCTCTTTCGTGGCATTCGAGCGCCGGTCGCTCCCGGCGTGGCAAAGCCTATCCGCCATCAGGCGGTGGCCGCGCCCCGGATTCCCTCCGGAGCCTCGTGCTTGCGCACCGCGTGGACCGGGCGGTAGCGATCGTGCAGCGAGGTGATCAGGCTGATCAGGCTCAGGAAGAAGAAGGTGTCGATGAAGTCGAGGTCGCCACTGTTGCGACGCAGCAGCCAATCGGCCACCAGCACGAAGGCCACGTTGAAGGCGAGCCGGCCGGCGAAGCCGGCCAGGGCGGACTCGACCGTCCACATCCGGCGCGAGGCGACCAGGGTGAAGCCGGCGTTGATCAGGACGACGACGCCGACACCGAGGAAGAGGCTGACCGAGGAGCCCTCGTAGTCCGGCAGCACCCGGGCGTAGACCACCGCGATCAGGCCGACCAGCACCACCTTCTCCACGGTCGCCATCGAGCGCACCTTGGCGTACTTGGCGGTCCAGGCGGCCCGCTCGCTGGCCTCGTTGATCCCCTCGGGGATCGGGTCGGCGGCGATCCGCCACCCGGGCTGCGGTGCGCCGAGGTAGGTCTTCGCCAGGTAGCGGACGCCGAGGCAGGCCACCACGATCAGGCCGATCAGCACCCCGATGGTCCACGGGTGGTCGGCCAGCGTGTCGGTGACGTCCATCTGCGCGACGTGGATCCAGTACTCCTGCGGGAGCTTCACCACCACCCAGATCAGGGCCGCGAGACCGATCCAGAAGCGCAGGTCGCGCAGCGCCACCTGCCAGCGGGTGCGGATCGCCTCATAAGCGATGAAGAAGTACTCGAAGGTGTTCGGGAAGATCAGCAGCAGTGGCCGGAAGTGCGTGAACTCGAAGAGCACGACGCCGATGAGGCGGTAGAAGTAGAGGAACCAGGAGACCTGGAAGGCCCACATCGACGTCCAGTTGCGCAGCGTCGCCAGATAGGCGATCGCCAGGTAGAAGATGTCCATCGCCTTGTCGTAGCTCTGGTAGCCCGGCGGGTCGTACCCGAACCACTGGAAGATCGACTGGTCGATCCCGTCCAGGATCAGGCAGGCGATGATCGCCGGCAGCGGGTGGCGCAGGATCAGCAACGGGAGCAGGAACCGACCGGCGACGACCGCCGTGAAGACCAATGCTGTTGCAGTGCTCACAAGTCGTCCTCCATCGACCCGGCGGCGGCCACCCAGGATGGGGCGCGAAGATCCGCGTCCGCCCACCGAAGGCTAATGCACACAGAACGGGCAGGGACGACATCTCGTCCCTGCCCGTCGCGTCGGAGAGCGGTTGCTACCTGAAGATCGAGTAGCCGCCCGGGCCCACAGCCAGACCGACGATGATCAGCACGATCCCCCACAGCGTCTCGCCCCGGAAGAGGGCGAAGATGCCCGAGACCACCAAGATCACCGCGATGACCCAAAGAATGAATGCCATGGAACGACTCCTATCTTCAAACAGATCAGAAACTGCGCGCGTGGCCCGCCTCCCTGCGAGCCACCATCTGTCCGCCGCTGACCTGCTCGTCGACAACCCAAGCAATTCGGCCAGCGCGGTTCTTATCTGCCAAACCGCACCTTCGGTTCCCGTTCCTCGGATCTCCAAACGTGCACGACGAGAAGTCATCGGGAGTTGGCGGGGAAATGCCAGAAGGCCCGCGATGGGAATCCATCACGGGCCTTCTGGCTTCGTGGAGCGGACGACGAGGCTCGAACTCGCGACCTCAACCTTGGCAAGGTTGCGCTCTACCAACTGAGCTACGTCCGCAGGCCATCCGAACCGATCGAGCCGGTTGCGGCGACGTGGAAAAACTTAACCTATGGGACGGGTGGGACGCGAATCGACCCCCACCGACCGGTGCCGGCAGCCGCTCAGCGGCTGAAGAGCGGGTCCAGCGCGACCGCGACGAAGAGCAGCGTCAGGTACATGTTCGAGTGGTGGAACAGGTGCATCGGCCGGATCTCCGCCAGATCCTCCGAGCGCTTCGTGCGTCCCCAGAGCCGGTGCGCGTCGACCACGAAGACGACGCCGAGCACGGCAGCCACCACCGGGTAGAACCACCCGGTGTCCGCGACCGGCCACAGCAGCATCGCGGTGGCGGCCATGATCCAGCTGTAGATCACGATCTGACGACCGACCTCAGCAGCCGGCTTGACCACCGGCAGCATCGGCACGTCGACGTTGCGGTAGTCCTCGCGGTAGCGCAGCGCCAGCGACCAGGTGTGCGGCGGCGTCCAGAAGAAGACCACCATGAAGAGCACCACCGGCTCCCAGGCCAGCTCGCCGGTGACCGCGGTCCAGCCGATCAGTGCCGGGAAGCAGCCGGCCAGCCCACCCCAGACGATGTTCTGGGTGGTCCGGCGCTTGAGCAGCATCGTGTAGACGAAGACGTAGAAGGCGTTGGCGCCCAGGGAGAGCGCGGCCGACAGCTCGTTGACGCCGAACCACAGCACCACGGTGGAGAGCACCGCCAGCACCGTGGCGAAGACCAGCGCCGAGACCGGCGTGACGATGTGACGCGGCAGGGCACGACGCCGGGTGCGACGCATCTGCTCGTCGATGTCGCGGTCGTAGACGCAGTTGTAGGCCGAGGCCGAGCCGGCCGAGAGCATGCCGCCGATCACGGTCCACAGGACCAGGTCGAGGTCCGGGACGCCGCGGGCGGCGAAGAACATCACCGGGACGGTGGTGAGCAGCAGGAGCTCGATCACCCGGGGCTTGGTGAGGCCGACGTAGGCGGCTACGACGTCCTTCCAGGTCTTGCGTCCGGGGTCACCGGACTCCTCGATGGAGCCGGGGGTGCCGGTCGCGGATGCGGGAGCCGGTTGGCCGACGTGCGTCACATGAACCTCGGTGTCGGAAGCGGAGTGCCACGGCTCTAGACATGAGCCGGGGATGAGTCTACCGCTCACCTTGAGTAGGCTCAGAGTTGCCGTCTCCTCATTCCCCCGGAAGGAACACCCTTGACCTCCGAATTGCCGCGCCTGGAGTGGACCGAACTCGACCAGCGGGCAGTGGACACGGCCCGTGTCCTGGCCATGGACGCCGTGCAGAAGGTCGGAAACGGCCACCCGGGTACCGCGATGAGCCTCGCGCCCGCCGCCTACCTGCTGTTCCAGAAGGTGATGCGCCACGACCCCGCCGACCCCTCCTGGGTCGCGCGTGACCGGTTCGTGCTCTCCTGCGGCCACAGCAGCCTCACCCTCTACATCCAGCTCTACCTGGCCGGCTTCGGGCTGGAGCTCGACGACCTCAAGGCCTTCCGCACCTGGGGCTCCAAGACCCCGGGGCACCCCGAGTACGGCCACACCGCCGGCGTGGAGACCACCACCGGCCCGCTCGGCCAGGGCATCGCCAACGCGGTCGGCATGGCGATGGCCGCCCGCCGCGAGCGCGGCCTGCTCGACCCGGCCGCTGACGGCACCTCGCCGTTCGACCGCGACGTCTACGTGATCGCCTCGGACGGCGACCTGCAGGAGGGCGTCTCCGCCGAGGCCTCCGCGATCGCCGGCGCCCAGCAGCTGGGCAACCTGACGGTGATCTGGGACGACAACAAGATCTCCATCGAGGGCGACACCGACATCGCCTTCTCCGAGGACGTCCTGGCCCGCTACGCGGCCTACGGCTGGCACGTGCAGCGCGTGGACTGGACCGCGACCGGTGCCTACGTCGAGGACGTCCAGGCGCTCTACGACGCCATCGGCGCGGCCCGCGCGGTCAGCGACAAGCCCTCGATCATCGCGCTCAACACGATCATCGCCTGGCCCGCGCCGAACGCGCAGGGCACCGAGGCCTCACACGGCTCGGCGCTGGGCGCCGAAGAGATCGTGCTCACCAAGAAGGTGCTCGGCTTCGACCCCGAGCAGCACTTCGCGGTCGCCGACGACGTGCTCGCGCACACCCGTCAGGCCCGCACCCGGGGCGCCGAGGCCGGCGCCGCGTGGGACGCCGACTACCAGGCCTGGGCCACCGCGAACCCGGAGCAGGCCGCACTGCTGCACCGGCTGCGCAACCGCGAGCTGCCGGCCGGCTGGGACGCCGACCTCCCGGTCTTCGAGGCCGACGCCAAGGGCGTGGCGACCCGCTCCGCCTCCGGCAAGGCGATCAACGCCCTCGCCGCCCACCTGCCCGAGCTGTGGGGCGGCTCGGCCGACCTGGCCGGCTCCAACAACACCACCATCAACGGCGTGCCGTCCTTCGGCCCGGCCGACCGCACCACCGAGCAGTGGACCACCGACCCGTACCAGGGCCGGGTCCTGCACTTCGGCATCCGCGAGCACGCGATGGGGGCGATCCTCAACGGCATCACGCTCGGGGGCCTGACCCGCGCCTTCGGCGGGACCTTCCTACAGTTCGCCGACTACATGCGCCCGTCCGTGCGCCTGGCCGCGCTGATGCAGATCCCCAGCATCTTCGTCTGGACCCACGACTCGGTGGGCCTCGGCGAGGACGGCCCCACCCACCAGCCGATCGAGCACCTCGCCGCGCTTCGGGCGATCCCCGGCCTGGCCGTGGTCCGCCCCGCCGACGCCAACGAGACGGTGGCCGCCTGGCGCGCGGTGGCCCAGATCACCGACCAGCCGGTCGGCCTCTGCCTGAGCCGCCAGAACCTGCCGACCTTCCCCCGCGAGACCGAGGGCTTCGCCGGCGTCGACGGCGTCGCCAAGGGCGGCTACGTGCTGATCGACGCCGACGGCGGCGACCCGGACGTGGTCCTGGTGGCCACCGGCTCCGAGGTCCAGCTCGCGGTCGAGGCCCGCACCCTGCTCGCGGCCGACGGCGTCCAGGCCCGCGTGGTCTCGCTGCCCTGCCTCGAGTGGTTCAACGCCCAGGACCAGGCCTACCGCGACACCGTCATCCCCCCCACCGTGCGGGCCCGGGTCTCGGTCGAGGCCGGCATCGGCCAGGGGTGGCGTGAGGTCGTCGGCGACGCCGGGAACATCGTCTCCATCGAGACGTTCGGCGCTTCTGCTGACGCGGGCCGGATGTTCACCGAATATGGCATCACCGCCGAGGCCGTTGCTCGTGCCGCACACGACAGCGTGAGGGCAGCATCTGCCTGAGCCTGCCGTCGCACGCACACGCCTAGGAACCTACGGAGGTTTGCAAGTGTCCGAACGCCTGAAGTCCCTCGCCGAAGCCGGCGTGTCGATCTGGTTGGACGACCTGTCCCGCGAGCGCCTGGAGACCGGCAACCTCGCGGCGCTGGTCGCCGAGAGCTCGGTGGTCGGGGTCACCACCAACCCGACCATCTTCGCCGGGGCGCTCGCTGACGGCGAGCGCTACGCAGCGCAGCTGACGGCGCTGGCCGCCGACGGCGCGGACGCCGCTCGCGCGATCACCGAGCTGACCACCGACGACGTGCGGGCCGCGTGCGACGTGCTCCGCGAGGTCTACGACGCCGACCCGTTCGACGGCCGGGTCTCGATCGAGGTCGACCCGGGCCTGGCCCGGGACACCGAGGGCACCATCGCCCAGGCCCGCGAGCTGTGGGCCGCGGTGGATCGTCCCAACGTGATGATCAAGATCCCGGCGACCGAGGAGGGCCTGCCCGCGATCACGGCCGCGATCGGTGAGGGGATCAGCGTCAACGTGACGCTGATCTTCGGCATCGATCGCTACCGCGCGGTGATGGACGCCTACATCGCCGGGCTGGAGAAGGCCCAGCGGGCCGGGATCGACCTGTCCCGGATCCACTCGGTCGCGTCGTTCTTCGTCTCCCGGGTCGACTCGGAGATCGACAAGCGGCTCGATGCGCTGGGCACCGCCGAGGCCGTCGCGCTGCGCGGCAAGGCGGCCCTGGCCAATGCCCGGCTCGCCTACGCGGCGTTCGAGGAGACCTTCGGCGACGCCCGCTTCCGCACCCTGCCGGCAGCCAACGTGCAGCGTCCGCTGTGGGCCTCGACCGGCGTCAAGGACCCGGCCTACCCGGACACCCTCTACGTCACCCAGCTGGTCGTCGACGGTGCGGTGAACACCATGCCCGAGAAGACGATGCAGGCGTTCGCCGACCACGGCGTCGTCGAGGGAGACACCGTCTCCGGACGCGGCGAGGAGTCCGCGGCGGTGCTGGCCGCGCTGGCCGAGGTCGGCGTCGACTTCGACGACGTGCTCGCCCTGCTCGAGGACGAGGGCGTCTCGAAGTTCATCACCTCCTGGGACGAGCTCGTCGCGACCGTGACCACGCAGTTGGCGGCGGTTCGCCGGTGAGCTCGGGGCAAGCAGAGAGCCTGGGCTGGGTCCGGACCGAGGGTCCGGGCTTCACCGTGCGGCTCAACCACCCCGATCGGGCCCGGGTGCGGGAGGCACTCGACGCGCTGCTCGCTGACCGGGTCGCCTCGCGGCTCTTCGCCGGCGACGCCACGCTGTGGGGCCCCGAGGCTCAGGACGAGGCCGGCAAGCGGCTCGGCTGGGTCGACCTGCACGACACCTCCCGCGACCTGATCGGCCAGATCACCGCACTGCGCGACGAGCTGCACGCCGACGGCGTGCGCCACGTCGTGCTCTGCGGCATGGGCGGCTCGTCGCTGGCCCCCGAGGTGATCTGCCAGGGGGCAGGCGTGCCGCTGCGGGTGCTGGACTCCTCCTCCCCCGACGTCGTGCGCCGGGCGATCGAGGACGACCTCGCCGGCACCGTCGTGGTCGTCTCCAGCAAGTCCGGCGGCACCGTGGAGACCGACAGCCAGCGCCGCATCTTCGACCGCGCGTTCCGTGCCGCGGGCATCGACCCCGCCAGCCGGATCGTCGTCGTCACCGACCCGGGCTCGCCGTTGGAGACCGATGCCCGCGCCGCCGGGCACCGGGTCTTCCTCGCCGACCCCGAGGTCGGCGGGCGCTACTCGGCGCTCTCCGCGTTCGGGCTGGTGCCGTCGGGCCTGGCCGGCGTGGACGTCGCGCAGCTGCTCGACGACGCCGCGACCATCGCGCCGTCGCTCGCGGCCGACGACCAGGCCAACCCCGCACTGTGGCTCGGCGCCGTGCTCGGCCTCGCCGCCCGGGCCGGCGTGGACAAGCTGGTCCTCGCTGAGGCCGGTGCGCCGTTCGCCGAGCTCGGCATCTGGGCCGAGCAGCTGATCGCCGAGTCGACCGGCAAGGAGGGCACCGGCATCCTGCCGATCGCCGTCGGCGACACCTCAAAGCCCAACGTGGTGCCGAGCACCCCCGACAGCGTGGTCGCCACCTGGGGCCCGAACTTCGTCCTGGACCACGTCGCCCCCGCCTCCGGCATTGGTGCGGCGGTGGATGCCGGATTGGGCGCGCAGTTCCTGCTCTGGGAGGCCGCGGTCGCGGTCGCCGGGCGGATCCTCGAGATCAACCCGTTCGACCAGCCCGACGTGGAGAGCTCCAAGGCCGCGGCACGCGAGATGCTCGGCGGCACGGTGGCCAGCCCGGTCCCCCGCTGCTCCAGCGCGAGCATCGACATCTACGCAGCCGGCTGGCTCGCCGCCCCGATCACCTCGGCGGACGACGCGGTTGCGGCGCTGCTCGCCAGGATCGACCCCGAGCACGGCTACCTCGCCGTCCAGGCCTACCTGGACGCCGAGCGCGACGCCGACGTGGCCCGGCTGCGCGACCTGCTCGCCGCGCGCACCGGTCGTCCGGTGACCTTCGGCTGGGGCCCCCGGTTCCTGCACTCCACCGGGCAGTACCACAAGGGCGGGCCCGCCACCGGAGTGTTCCTGCAGCTCACCTGCGAGCCCGAGCAGGATCTGGACGTCCCCGGGCGCGAGTTCACGCTCCAGCAGTTCATCACCGCCCAGGCGATCGGCGACGGCCAGATCCTCACCCAGCGCGGGCGGCCGGTGCTCCGGCTGCATGCGCAGAAGCCCGGCGGCTTCAACGACGTGGTGCGGGCGCTGCGATGACCGGCCGCGTCCTCCCCGATCCGCCCACGCTGGCGCGGGAGGTCGCGAACGCACTCATCCAGCGTCTCGCCGAGGCGCAGGCGGCAGGTCGCGTGCCGTCGGTCGCACTGACCGGCGGCACCATCGCCACGGAGATCCACCGCGAGCTCGCCGAGCTCGGCCCCGGCTCGGCGGTGCAGTGGCACCTGGTCGACTTCTGGTGGGGCGACGAGCGGTTCGTCCCGGCCGGCTCAGCCGACCGCAACGACGCCGAGGTGCTCCGGATCCTGGCCGACCTCGGCGCCGCCAGCGAGCGACTCCATCCGATGCCGGCGGTCACCGTGGGCTGCGGGTCGGTGCACCAGGCCGCCGCGCGCTACGGCGACGAGCTGCGCCGGCACGGCAGCCAGCCGGGCACCGCCGGTGAGTTCGAGGTGGTGATGCTCGGTGTCGGCCCCGACGGCCACGTCGCCTCGCTCTTCCCGGGGCATCCCGCGCTGGACGCCGAGGCGGTCGCCGTCGGCGTCACCGACTCCCCCAAGCCTCCGCCGCAGCGGATCACCCTCACCCTGCCGGCGCTGAACCGCGCGCGGGCAGTCTGGTTCGTCGCCTCGGGAACGACGAAGGCCGAGGCGGTGGCTGCTGCGCACCGTCCCGGCCCTGTCACGGAGAACCCGGCCCGCGGCGTCAGCGGGCGTCTCGAGACCATCTGGTGGATGGACGCGGACGCCGCCTCGCTGCGGTGACGATCAGAAGATGACGTCGCCCGACTTGCGGCGCGAGCGCAGCAGCGCGATCGCCTCGTCGAGGATGTCGGCCGCCTCGGCGTCGGAGCGGCGCTCCTTCACGTAGGCGAGGTGAGTCTTGTACGGCTCGTTGCGCTGCGCCGGAGGGGGGTTGTCGGAGTCGAGGCTGGCCGGGCGACCGCACTTGGGGCAGTCCCAGGACTCCGGGACTGCCGCCTCGGTGGAGAAGGTGATCTCCGCGCGGTGGGCCTGTGAGCAGTGGTAGGTGACCGTCTGCCGCGGCGCGGCCTCGCCACGCTCGGCCTCACCCATCGGACCTGATCCGATCCGGCTGCCCCGGATCGCGTTTCCTCCACCTGCCACGACTACGACTACCTCTCAGTGAGTCAGAACGTCAGCACATCGACGTAGGGATATCAGGAGTAGGCGACCAACAGCCCCAGGGCGATCAGGCAGGCCGCCCAGATCACGCCGATGCCGACCGTCAGCCGGTCGAGGTTGCGCTCGGCGACCGAGGAACCGCCCAGACCGCTGGAGACACCGCCGCCGAACATGTCGGAGAGGCCGCCGCCGCGTCCCTTGTGCAGCAGGACAAGGAGGATCAGCAGCAGGCTGGTGATCACGAGGATGATGGTGAAGACAAGTTCCACAGTGTCGAACCCTATCTGACTGGGGTGGAGATCACAGCACCGGCATGTCGTAGAAGCGGCAGATCCCGCTGAACTCCTCGACCTCCAGGCTGGCGCCGCCGACGAGCGCTCCGTCGATGTCGGACTGCTGCATGATGGCGGCCACGTTGGCCGCCTTGACCGAGCCGCCGTAGAGGATCCGGACGGCGGCCGCCGCCTCCTCGCCGTGCAGCTCCTGGACCCGGGCCCGCAGTGCGGCGCAGACCTCCTGCGCGTCGGCCGGGGTCGCGACCTCGCCGGTGCCGATCGCCCAGACCGGCTCGTAGGCGATGACCAGCCCGGCGACCGCCTCGGCGTCGATGCCGGCCAGCGCACCGTCGAGCTGGGCGACGGTGTGCGCGACGTGGCCGCCGGCCTGGCGTACCTCGAGGCCCTCGCCCACGCAGACGATCGGCGTGATCTCGGCAGCCAGGGCCTTGCGGGTCTTGGCATTGACCAGGGCGTCGTCCTCGGCGTGGAACTGGCGCCGCTCCGAGTGGCCCACCACGACGTAGGCGCAGCCGAGCTTGGCGAGCATGCCCGCCGAGATCTCGCCGGTGAAGGCGCCGGAGTCGTGGGCGGAGAGGTCCTGGGCGCCGTAGCGGATCGAGAGCCGGTCGCCATCGACGAGGGTCTGCACCGAGCGCAGGTCGGTGAACGGCGGGATCACCGCGACCTCGACCGCGGCGTAGTCGTGTCGCTTGTCCGACAGGGTCCAGGCCAGCTTCTGGACGAAGACCACCGCTTCCTGGTGGTTCTTGTTCATCTTCCAGTTGCCGGCCATCAGCGGCACCCGGCCCTGGGGCTTCTTCGCTGCCATCGCTCAGCCCTCCAGGATCGAGATGCCGGGCAGTTCCTTGCCCTCGAGGTACTCCAGGCTGGCACCGCCACCGGTGGAGATGTGGCCGAAGGCCGACTCGGCGAAGCCGAGCTGGCGCACCGCGGCGGCCGAGTCACCGCCGCCAACCACCGAGAGCCCGGGCACCGCGGTCAGCGCCTGGGCGACGGCACGGGTGCCACCGGCGAAGGCGTCGACCTCGAAGACGCCCATCGGGCCGTTCCAGAAGACCGTCTTCGCGTCGGCCAGCGCCGCGGCGAACGCCGCGCCCGACTCGGGGCCGATGTCGAGGCCGAGCGCGTCGGCGGGAATCGCGTCGGCGGCCACCACCTGAGGCTGCGGCGCGCGCTCACCCGAGGGGAACGCGGTGTCCACGACGATGTCGGTCGGCAGCAGGATCTCCACGCCGCTCTCCGCGGCACGCGCCAGGTAGCTGCGGCACACCTCGAGCTGGTCGCTCTCCAGCAGGCTCTTGCCGACCTCGTGGCCCTGGGCGGCGAGGAAGGTGAAGACCATGCCGCCGCCGATCAGCAGCTTGTCGGCCTTGCCGAGCAGGTTGTCGATCACGCCGAGCTTGTCGGAGACCTTCGAGCCGCCGAGCACCACCACATAGGGGCGCTCGGGGTCGACGGTGAGCCGGCGCAGCACGGTGATCTCCGCGGCGACCAGCTGGCCCATCGCGTGCGGCAGCCGGGCCGCGACGTCGTAGACCGAGGCCTGCTTGCGGTGCACCACGCCGAAGCCGTCGCTGACGAAGCCGTCGGCGAGTGCGGCGAGCTGGTCGGCGAAGGCGCCGCGCTCGGCGTCGTCCTTGCTGGTCTCCCCGGCGTTGAACCGGACGTTCTCCAGGACCGCGACGTCACCGTCGCCCAGTCCGGCGACGACCTGCTGGGCGCTCTCGCCCACGGTGTCGGTGGCGAAGGCGACCGGCCGGCCGAGCACCTCGCCCAGCCGGGCCGCGACCGGCGCCAGCGAGTAGGCCGGGTCGACGGCACCCTTGGGCCGGCCGAGGTGGGCGGTGACGACCACCCGGGCACCGGCCTCGGCGAGGGCGGCGATGGTGGGCGCGCTCGCCCGGATCCGGCCGTCGTCGGTGATCGTGGTGCCGTCCAGCGGCACGTTGAGGTCGGAGCGGACCAGAATGCGCTTGCCGCGCAGGGAGCCCCCGAGGGCAGCGGTCAGGGCGTCGATGCCGGACATGTCTTCCTGTTCTGCAGTCGTACGTGAGGTGGTGCGGTGGGGAAAGGGTCTCAGAGGGTCGAGCCGAGGTGCACGATCAGGTCCACCAACCGGTTGGAGTAGCCCCACTCGTTGTCGTACCAGCCGGCCACCTTCACCTGGTCGCCGATCACCTTTGTGAGCGGCGCGTCGAAGATGCAGGAGGCCGGGTTGGTGACGATATCGGAGGAGACGATCGGGTCGGTGGAGTACTGGAGATATCCCGCCAACGCCCCCGACGCCGCCACGGCGAAGAGCTCGTTGACCTCCTCGACGCTGGTCGCGCGCGAGGTGGTGACGGTGAGGTCGGTGATCGAGCCGGTCGGCACCGGCACCCGCAGCGCGTAGCCGTCGAGGCGTCCGTCGAGCTCGGGCAGCACCAGGCCGATCGCCTTGGCGGCACCGGTCGAGGTGGGCACTACGTTGATCGCTGCGGCACGGGCGCGACGCAGGTCGCGGTGGATGTTGTCCTGCAGGTTCTGGTCGGCGGTGTAGGCGTGCACCGTGGTCATCAGGCCACGCTCGATGCCCAGCCCGTCGTGCAGCACCTTGGCCAGCGGTGCCAGGCAGTTGGTGGTGCACGAGGCATTGGAGATGACGGCGTGCGCGGCGGGATCGTAGGCGGCGTGGTTGACGCCCATCACCACAGTGAAGTCGGCACCGGTGGCCGGCGCCGAGATGATCACCTTGCGGGCGCCACCGCTGTCGATGTGCGCGCGGGCCTTGGCAGCGTCGGTGAAGAAGCCGGTGGACTCCACCACCACGTCGACGCCCGCATCCGCCCACGGGATCTGGGCCGGGTCGCGCTGGGCGTGGGCCACGAAGCTGCTGCCGTCGACGGTGATCGTCTCGTCGTCACCGCGCACCTCGGCGTCCAGCACGCCGAGCACCGAGTCGTACTTGAGCAGATGCGCCAAGGAGGCATGGTCGGTGAGGTCGTTGACCGCCACCACCTCGACGTCGGCGCCCGATGCGCGCACCGCCCGGTAGAAGTTGCGGCCGATCCGGCCGAACCCGTTGATCCCGACTCGTACAGTCATCCGTCTGTCCTCCTCGTGGCGGTGTCTCGTGGCGTCGTGCTCAGGCGTCCTCGGCAAGCATCTCGGGGGTCAGCGAGGACTCCGTGTCCGGGATGCCGAGGTCCTCGGCCTTCTTGTCGGCCATCGCCAGCAGGCGGCGGATCCGGCCCGCGATCGCGTCCTTGGTGAGCACGGGGTCGTGCAGCTGCCCGAGCTCCTCCAGGCTGGCCTGCTTGTGCTGGAGCCGGAGCTGGCCCGCGAGCGCCAGGTGGTCGGGAACCTCGTCGGCGAGGATCTCCAGGGCACGCTCCACCCGGGCACCGGCGGCGACGGCGGCCCGAGCCGAGCGACGCAGGTTGGCGTCGTCGAAGTTGGCCAGGCGGTTCGCGGTGGCCCGGACCTCGCGGCGCATCCGACGCTCCTCCCAGGCCATCAGCGCCTCGTGGGCACCGAGCCGGGTGAGCAGCGCGCCGATCGCGTCGCCGTCGCGGATCACCACGCGGTCCACGCCGCGCACCTCACGGGCCTTGGCCTGGATCCCGAGCCGACGGGCCACGCCGACCAGGGCCAACGCGGCCTCGGGGCCGGGACAGGTCACCTCGAGGGCCGAGGAGCGGCCGGGCTCGGTCAGCGATCCGTGGGCCAGGAAGGCACCACGCCACGCGGCGACGGCGTCGCAGCCACCGCCGGAGACGACCTGCGGCGGAAGCCCGCGCACGGGGCGCCCGCGCTGGTCCAGCAGACCGGTCTGACGTGCCAGCGACTCACCGTCGCGGACCACCCGCAGCACGTACCGGCTGCCCTTGCGCAGGCCGCTGGGCTGGACCACCGCGACCTCGGCCTGGTGGCCGAAGATCTCCGCGATGTCGGTGCGCAGTCGTCGGGCCGCAGCACCGGTGTCGAGCTCCGCCTCGACCACGATCCTGCCGTTGACGATGTGCAGTCCGCCCGCGAAGCGCAGAGTCGTCGAGACCTCAGCCTTGCGGCAGCACGTTTTGGTTGTCTGGGTGCTCGCCAGCTCTGACTTCACCTGAGCCGTCATAGCCATAGCGATGATCCTTACACATCGCCGATGATCTGCGCACAGGCGTCGGCAAGCTTGACCGGGTCATGGCGTGCGGTGCCATCCGCATGCGCGATGTCGGCGAGCACCAACGAGCCGCCGGCACTCGCGACGGCACGGGTCAGCTCGTCGGCGTCGTCACCTCGGCGGTGCACCGCCGAGCGGTCCGCGAGCACCGCATGCAGGCCGAGATCGGGGGCCCTCTCGAAGAGCGCGGCGAGCAGGTCCACGTTGGTGTAGCCGGTGGTCTCGCCGTCCTCGCCGAGCAGGTTGAGCACGACCACCTTGCGGGCCGGGGCGGTGACCAGGGCACGCCGCAGGTCCGGCAGCAGCAGGTGCGGGATCACCGAGGTGTACCAGCTGCCCGGGCCGAGGAAGACCCAGTCGGCGGCCTCGATCGCAGCCAGCGCCTCCGCGCTGGCGCACGCGTCCGGCGGGGTCAGCCGGATCGAGGTCACCGAGCCCGGAGAGAGGGCGATCTGCTTCTGTCCGCGGACCGTGCTCAACGCCTGCGGGTCGGCGGGATCGGCGCCCCGGACCTCGGCCTCGATGTCCAGCGGCTGGTCCGACATCGGCAGCACGCGGCCCTCGGCGTCCAGCAGCCGGCCGACCCAGTCGAGGCCCGCCGCATGCTCGCCGAGGAGCTCCCACAGGGCGGTGATCAGCACGTTGCCGACCACGTGGCCGCCGAGCTCGCCGGTGCCGCTGAACCGGTGCTGCAACACCTTGGCCCAGGTCTGTCCCCACTCGTCGTCGCCGCAGAGCGCGGCCAGCGCCATCCGCAGATCGCCGGGCGGGAGGACGCCGAACTCGTCGCGGAGCCGGCCCGAGGAGCCGCCGTTGTCGGCGACCGTGACGATCGCCGTGAGATCGGCCACCACCCGGCGCAGGGCCGAGAGGGTGACGTGCAGCCCGTGTCCGCCACCCAGGGCGACGACGGCCTCCGGACGCAGGGTGCGGGTATCGGGGGTGCGCTGGCCGATCATTCGCGACCGAGGTCGCGGTGCGCCGCGGTCGCCTCGAAGCCGAGCGCCACCAGCCGCCGGGTGACCTCCTCGGTCATCGCCACGCTGCGGTGCTTGCCACCGGTGCAGCCGATGCCGACGGTCATGAACCGCTTGCCCTCGCGCAGGTAGCCGGCCGAGACGATCTGCAGCACCGGCAGCCAAGCGTCGAGGAACCGCTCGGCGTCGGGCTGCGAGGTCACGTAGTCGGCGACCGGCTCCTCCTTGCCGGTGTGCTCCTTGAGCTCGGGGATCCAGTACGGGTTGGGCAGGAAGCGCATGTCGGCGACGAAGTCGGCATCCACCGGGATGCCGTACTTGAAGCCGAAGCTGACCACCGTGATCGCCAGGCGCAGCACCTGCGGGGTGCCGAACTTGTCGGCCACCTGCGCGGTGAGCTGGTGCACGTTGAGGTTGGAGGTGTCGATCACCACGTCGGCCATCCCGCGCAACGGCGACAGCGCCTCGCGCTCGCGCTGGAGGCCCTCCAGCAGCCGGCCGGATCCCTGCAACGGGTGCGGACGGCGAGCGGCGTCCTGGCGCCGTACCAGCACGTTGTCGTCGGCCTCCAGGAAGAGCAGCGTGGTGTGCCGGCCGGTGGAGTTGTCGGCGATCGTGGCGCGCAGCTCCTCGAAGAACGAGCCCGAGCGGACGTCGACGACCACGGCGACCGGTTGGCCCGTGCCACGGGTGTCGTCGATCAGCCGCACCACCTCGCCGAGCAGCGAGGGAGGCAGGTTGTCGATCACGAAGTAGCCGAGGTCCTCCAGCTCCTTCGCGGCGGTGCTGCGGCCGGCGCCGGACATGCCGGTGACCACGACCAGCTCGCCCGGGGTGGCGGTACGCGTCTGAGCCATCACTGCTCCTGAGGGGCTTGGGTTGCGGGCGATTGTGACACGGCCTGATGGATCGCCGCGGCGATGGCCGGGCCGATGCCCGGCGCCTGGGCGATCTCCTCGACGCTGGCCGCGCGCAGCTTGCGCAACGAGCCGAAGTGCTTGAGCAGCGTCTTGCGCCGTACCTCGCCGAGGCCGGGGACGTCGTCGAGCACGCTCTCGACCATCGTCTTGGAGCGGCGCCCCCGGTGATGGGTGATCGCGAAGCGGTGCGCCTCGTCTCGGACCCGCTGCAACAGGTAGAGGCCCTCACTGGTGCGCGGCATGATCACCGGGTCCTCCTCCCCCGGCACCCAGACCTCCTCCAGGCGCTTGGCGAGACCACAGACCGGGATGTCGCCGAGACCGAGCTCGGCCAGCGCCTGCACCGCCGCCGCCACCTGGGGCGGGCCGCCGTCCACCACGACCAGGCCCGGCACGTAGGCGAACTTGCGGGGCTTGCCGGTCTCCGGGTCGACCAGCATCGGGCCGGAGTCGCTGGTCGGGCCGGCCTCGGGGCTGCGCTCGTCGAGGAGCCGGCGGAAGCGACGGGTGATCACCTCGTGCATCGAGGCGACGTCGTTCTGGCCGTCGACGCCGCGGATCACGAACCGGCGGTACTCGCTCTTGCGGGGCAGGCCGTCCTCGAAGACCACCATGCTGGCCACCACCTCGGTGCCCTGCAGGTTGGAGATGTCGTAGCACTCGATCCGCAGCGGGACCTCGCCGAGCTCCAGGGCCTCCTGGATCTCCTCCAGCGCACGGTTGCGGGTGGTGAGATCACTGGCACGCTTGGTCTTGTGCAGCGCGAGCGCCTGCACGGCGTTGCGCGCGACCGTCTCCTGCAAGGTCTTCTTGTCGCCGCGCTGCGGCACCCGGATGGCGACCTTCGCGCCACGGATCTCGCCGAGCAGCTGCTCCAACGTGGCGGCGTCGGCGGGCAGCGCCGGGACCAGGATCTCGCGCGGGATGGAGTCGCCGCTCTCGCCGCCGTAGAGCTGCAGCAGGAAGTGCTCGACCAGATCGCCGGTGTCGCCCTCCTCGACCCGGTCGGCCACCCAGCCGCGCTGGCCGCGGATCCGGCCGCCGCGGACGTAGAAGATCTGCACCGCGACCTCGAGCGGGTCCTCCGCGACGGCGATCACGTCGGCGTCGGTGCCGTCGCCGAGCACCACCGCCTGCTTCTCCAACGCCTTGTTCAGGGCGCCCAGGTCGTCGCGCAGCCGGGCCGCCTTCTCGAACTCCATCGCGTCGGAGGCGGCGTACATCTCCTTCTCCAGGCGCTTCACGAAGGCGCCGGTGCGCCCGCCCATGAACTCGCAGAAGTCCTCGACGATGGCGCGGTGCTCGTCGGCGTCCACCTTGCCCACGCAGGGCGCAGCACACTTGTCGATGTAGCCGAGCAGGCAGGGCCGGCCGATCTGCTGGGAGCGCTTGAAGACGCCGTTGGAGCAGGAGCGCATCGGGAAGACCCGGAGCAGCAGGTCGACCGTCTCGCGGATCGCCCAGGCGTGCCCGTAGGGACCGAAGTAGCGGGTGCCCTTCTTCTTCGCGCCGCGGCCGACCATCACCCGCGGGAACTCCTCGCCGACGGTCACCGCCAGCCACGGGTAGGACTTGTCGTCGCGGTACTTGACGTTGAAGCGCGGGTCGAACTCCTTGATCCAGGAGTACTCCAGCTGCAGCGCCTCGACCTCGGTGTTGACCACCGTCCACTCGACGCTCGCCGCCGTGGTGACCATGGTCTGGGTGCGGGGGTGCAGGTTCGCCAGATCCTGGAAGTACGACGACAGCCGCGGGCGCAGGCTCTTGGCCTTGCCCACGTAGATCACCCGCTTGTGGGCGTCCCGGAACCGGTAGACCCCGGGTTGGGTCGGGATGGTGCCCGGCTTGGGGCGGTAGGTCGAGGGATCAGCCACGCGACAACCCTACGAGCAGCACCCGACAGAGCCGGGGTCAGGCAGCAAGGATCTGGTCACCCTCGACGGTGATCGCCACGGTGGGCAGCGGATCGGTCGCCGGAGCGCGCACCACGGAGCCGTCGTCGATCGAGAAGACCGAGCCGTGCAGCGAGCAGTGCAGGCCCTCGTCGGTGACCGACAGCTCACCGCTCTGGTGCGTGCAGATCGCCGAGAAGGCGAGGAACTCGCCCGCGGTGGGCCGGGTCAGCACGATCTTCTTGTCGGCCAGCACCAGGCCTCCGCCGACCGGCACCTCGGAGGTCGTCGCCAGCACCTCGCCGGCCTCGGCGCTCGGGCCGCCGCGGTCGTCGTCGCTGCCGCAACCGGCCAGCACCAGGGCGAC
Organism: Nocardioides dubius; assembly: GCF_039528155.1. Taxonomy (NCBI): domain Bacteria; kingdom Bacillati; phylum Actinomycetota; class Actinomycetes; order Propionibacteriales; family Nocardioidaceae; genus Nocardioides; species Nocardioides dubius. The sequence continues at coordinate 295,555 of NZ_BAAALG010000002.1, forward strand.
GCCGAGCGCGCCCAGCCCCTTGAACGTCGTGCGACGTCCGATCATGGGACCACTCATCCGCGCACCACCTGGCCACCCTTCACTGAGACCTGCTCCCCCGGCAACGCCGCGGTCGCCGGACCTGAGACCACCGAGCCGTCCTCGATGGCGAACCTGCTGCCGTGACAGGCGCAGTTGATCGTGTCGGTCACCTCGCTGACCTGACACCCACGATGGGTGCAGGTCGAGGAGAACCCGTGGAACTCACCGGCGATGGGCTGGGTGACCACCAGCCGCTCGTCGCCGAGGATCACGCCACCACCGACAGGCACGTCGGCGGTCGCCACCAGGCCGGATGGCGCCGCGCTGCTCGGGCTCTCGGACGGCGTTTGGGAGGTGGGCGCCTCGGACGTGGAGGCCTCCGACGACGGCGTCGTGCTCGGCGAGCCCGAGCCGTTGCCGTCGTCACTGCCGCAGGCCGCCAGCAGACCGGCGGAGATGCCTACTCCGCCGACCGTCACCACCGTGCGTCGCGGCAACCCGGCCGCGAGCCGATTCCGTTCGGTCATAGCCCCGAGCGTAGCCAACTCACGAAGCGCTGCTCTTCTTCGCCGCACTCTTCTTGGTCGTGCTCTTCTTGGCCGCGGCCTTCTTCGCGGTGGTCTTCTTGGTGCTGGCAGTGGCGATGCCCTCGCGTGCCGCGGCGACCTTGGCGGCGGCCTTCTTCGCCGCCGTCTTGCGGGCCGCGAGCTCGGGAACCGTGGCCGGCTCCGCATAGGGACGCGCCTCGACGCCGACCAGCGGTGCGAGGTAGCGGCCGGTGTGGCTGGCTGCGGTGGCGGCGACCTCCTCGGGAGTGCCGGTGACCACCACCGTGCCACCACCGGAGCCACCCTCGGGGCCCATGTCGATCAGGTAGTCGGCGGTCTTGATGACATCGAGGTTGTGCTCGATCACCAGGACGGTGTTGCCCTGGTCGACCAGGCGGCCCAGCACCAGCAGGAGCTTGCGGATGTCCTCGAAGTGCAGACCGGTGGTCGGCTCGTCGAGCACGTAGACCGTGCGTCCGGTGGAGCGCTTCTGCAGCTCGCTGGCGAGCTTGACGCGCTGCGCCTCACCGCCTGAGAGCGTGGTCGCGGGCTGGCCGAGCCGGACGTAGCCCAGGCCCACCTCGCAGAGCGTCTTCATGTGCCGCGAGATCGCCGGAACCGCCGCGAAGAACTCGGCGGCCTCCTCGATCGGCATGTCCAGCACCTCGGCGATGCTCTTGCCCTTGTAGTGCACCTCGAGCGTCTCGCGGTTGTAGCGCGCGCCGTGGCAGACCTCGCACGGGACGTAGACGTCCGGCAGGAAGTTCATCTCGATCTTGATCGTGCCGTCGCCGGCGCACGCCTCGCAGCGTCCGCCCTTGACGTTGAAGGAGAACCGGCCCTGCAGGTAGCCGCGCATCTTGGCCTCCGGCGTGGAGGCGAAGAGCTTGCGCACGTGGTCGAAGACGCCGGTGTAGGTGGCCGGGTTGGAGCGCGGGGTGCGCCCGATCGGCGACTGGTCGACGTGGATCACCTTGTCGATGTGCTCCAGCCCGGTGATCTTGCGGTGCCGACCGGCGACGGTGCGGGCGTTGTAGAGCTCCTTGGCCAACGACGTGTAGAGGATGTCGTTGACCAGGGTCGACTTGCCGGAGCCGGAGACGCCGGTGACGGCCACGAAGAGGCCCAGCGGGAAGTCGACCGTGACGTCCTTGAGGTTGTTCTCGCGGGCACCGTGGACGGTGAGGTCCCGGCCCTTGGTGCGCGGACGACGCACCGCCGGCACCTCGATCTCGCGACGCTTCGACAGGTAGGCACCGGTCGAGGAGTCGGGGTGGTCGAGCAGGTCGTCGACCGTGCCCGAGACCACGACCTGGCCACCGTGCTCGCCGGCGCCGGGGCCGATGTCGACCACCCAGTCGGCGGTGCGGATGGTGTCCTCGTCGTGCTCGACGACGATCAGGGTGTTGCCGAGGTCCTTGAGCCGGACCAGCGTCTCGATCAGGCGCTGGTTGTCGCGCTGGTGCAGGCCGATGGAGGGCTCGTCGAGGACGTAGAGGACGCCGACCAGGCCGGCGCCGATCTGGGTGGCGAGCCTGATCCGCTGGGCCTCGCCACCCGAGAGCGAGCCGGAGGGGCGGTCCAGCGAGAGGTAGTCGAGACCGACGTCGAGCAGGAAGTTGAGCCGCTCCTCGATCTCCTTGAGCACCCGCTCGCCGATCTGGCGCTCCTTGGCGGAGAGGTCCAGCTCGCGCAGGTGCGCGGCGGTCTCCCGGATCGGCAGGGCGCAGAGCTCGGCGATGTTCATCCCGCCCCGCTCACGCGAGCCGAGGGTGACCGCCATCGAAACCGGCTTGAGCCGGCTGCCGGCACAGGCCGGACACGGCACCTCGCGCATGAAGCCCTCGAAGCGGTCGCGGCTGGTGTCGCTCTCCGCCTCGCGGTGCCGGCGCTCGATGTAGGGGCGCACGCCCTCGTAGGCGGCGTAGTAGGAGCGCTCGCGGCCGTAGCGGTTGCGGGTCCGCACGTGCACCTTGGTCGGGTGGCCGTCGAGGATGATCCGCTGCAGCTTGGTGGGCAGCTGCTCCCAGGGGGTGTTCAGGTCGAAGCCGAGCTCGTCGCCCAGGGCGCCGAGCAGGCGCAGGAAGTAGTCGGCCACGTGGGCGCCGCTCCACGGCTGGATCGCGCCCTCGCCGAGGGTGGCCCCCGGGTCGGCGATCACCAGCTCCGGGTCGACCTCCATCCGGGTGCCGAGGCCGGTGCACTCCGGACAGGCGCCGAACGGCGAGTTGAACGAGAACGAGCGGGGCTCGAGGTCGTCGGTGTCGAGCGGGTGCTCGTTGGGGCAGGCCATCCGCTCGGAGAACTTCTTCTCACGGTCGGGGGCCTTCGCGTCACGGTCGACGAAGTCGAAGACGACCAGGCCGCCGGCCAGGTTGAGCGCCGTCTCCACGGAGTCGGTGAGCCGGCGCTTGGCGCTCTGCTTCACCGCGAGCCGGTCGACGACGACCTCGATCGTGTGCTTCTGCTGCTTGTTGAGCACCGGGCCGTCGAGGACGGCGTCCAGGGTGGAGGTCTCGCCGTCCACCCGGACCCGGGAGAAGCCCTGGCTCTGCAGCGAGCGGAACAGCTCGAGGTGCTCGCCCTTGCGGCCACGGACCACCGGGGCCAGCACCTGGAACCGGACGCCCTCCTCGTAGGTCAGCACCTGGTCGACGATCTGCTGCGGCGTCTGCCGCTCGATCGGCGAGCCACAGACGGGGCAGTGCGGACGACCCGCGCGGGCGTAGAGCAGGCGCAGGTAGTCGTAGACCTCGGTGATGGTGCCGACCGTGGAGCGCGGGTTCTTCGAGGTCGACTTCTGGTCGATGCTCACCGCCGGCGAGAGGCCCTCGATGAAGTCGACGTCCGGCTTGTCCATCTGACCGAGGAACTGCCGGGCGTATGCCGAGAGGGACTCGACGTAGCGGCGCTGGCCCTCGGCGAAGATCGTGTCGAACGCCAGGCTGGACTTGCCCGAGCCGGAGAGTCCGGTGAAGACGATGAGGGCGTCGCGCGGAAGGTCGAGGGAGACGTCCTTCAGGTTGTGCTCACGCGCACCGCGGATGGTGATCTGGTCGGCCATGCTTCCCCGGAGATTGAGGTCGGCGCCCGTCGGCTGCAACGGGCCGGTTCGAACAAGTGTTCGCGAAGCGCGCCGACGATGCAAGTCGCCACGCGCCCTCGCCAGAATCTCACGCCTGCCCAAGGCACGACGTCCGCGGGTGTTGAATGGCGCCATGCCCCCGACCTATCCGCTTCGTGCTGCGCTGGCCGATGCCGCCCAGCGTTGGCAGCAGACGATCACCGCTCTGCCGGACGACGACTTCGCGCTGCCCTCCGGCCTGCCCGGCTGGACCCGGGGCCACGTCATCGCGCACGTGGCGTTGAACGGCGAGGCGTTCCTGCGGGTGCTGCGTCTCAGCGCTGCCGAGCAGCCCGCGTCGATGTACGACAGTGCCGAGGGCCGCGATGCCGACATCGACGCGCTGGCGCTCGCCGCTCCGGCCGAGATCCGGGCCCGGGCGATCGCCGTCGACGGCGACATCGCGGACGCCCTCTGCGCCCTGCCGGAGACCGGATTGGACGCCGTCGCCCATCGGCTGCCGGAGGGTGGCGGCTTCGCCTTCGCCGTCCGCGAGGTGCCCCGACGCCGGTTGGGCGAGGTGGAGATCCACCACGCCGACCTGGGGCTGCCCGATCGGGGCCGCGACGCGTGGCCGCTGGCGTTCAGCGAGCTGCTGCTGGAGAGCCGGTCCCCGGCCCACCGCGACCTGCGGTTCGCGGCCACCGACACCGGCCGCACCTGGGGCGCTGAGGCCGTCGCCGGCGACGCCGAGCCGGTCACCCTCACCGGGACCTCCGCCGACCTCGCGTGGTGGCTGATCGGCCGCGGCACCGGCGACGGCCTCACCTCGTCCTCCGGCGAGGTCCCTCCCCCGCCCACCTACTAGCCGAGGGCGCACAAATATCCCCCGAGCTTGCGCTTGTAGCGCCCCAACCTGCGCTTGATAACGCCCGAGCTTGCGCTTGATAACGCCCGAACCTGCGCTTGATAACGCCCCAACTTGCGCCGGGCCGCCTCCTAGACTGGTGGCATGACCTACACCGGAGACGTGACGCCGGGCGGCCCCGCCGACGTCCGCGAGCTTTCCCAGCTGACCATCGCCAAGCTCGCCGTCGACGAGAAGATGTCGAACAACTGCTACCTGCTCACCTGCCGCGCCACCGGCGCCCAGGCGCTGATCGACGCAGCGGACGACGCCCCGGCCCTCCTGGAGCTGGCCGACGGCGCGCTGGACGCGGTGATCACCACCCACCAGCACTGGGACCACCACCGGGCGCTGGCAGAGGTGGTCGAGGCGACGGGTGCGCCGGTCTACGCGGGGGTCCCGGACGTCGAGGCGATCACCGAGCAGACCGGCGTGACGGTCACCAATCCGGTGAGCCACGGCGACCGGATCGCCGTCGGCGACGT
>NZ_BAAALG010000002.1:300641-301968 GCF_039528155.1 Nocardioides dubius
TGATCGCGATCGCCGGTCACACACCGGGCTCGATCGCACTGCTGCACCGCGACGCCGCCGACGGCCTGCACCTGTTCACCGGCGACTCGCTCTTCCCCGGCGGCGTCGGCGCCACCTTCGGCGACGCCGACGCCTTCGCCCAACTGATCGACGAGGTCGAGTCGAAGGTCTTCGGCACCCTGCCGGACGACGTCAGCTTCTACCCCGGGCACGGCTCCGACGGCGTCCTCGGCAACGAGCGTCCACACCTGGCTGAATGGCGCGAACGCGGCTGGTGACACCGCTCAATGTGACCACAACGCACATTCTTGGCGCGATCTCGCGCGCTGAGGTCACATTGAGCGGTGGGGCTCAGCCGTACTTGTAGAAGCCCTCACCGGTGGCGATCCCGAGCTTGCCCTGGTCGATGAAATCAGCCTTGATCTTGGCGGCGAAGGCCTGGTGGCCGGGATCGGGGTTGGTGGAGGCGATGTTGTAGGCGGTGGTCAGGCCGACGACGTCGTAGATCTGGAACGGGCCGACCGGCGCCCCGGTGGCCAGCCGCCAGGTCTTGTCGATGGTCTCCACGTCGGCGTAGCCGCCCGCCCAGAGCTCGCCCGCGGCGTCCAGGAACGGCACCAAGAGCGAGTTGAGCACGTAGCCGGCCTTCTCCTTGGTGAGCACGATCGGCACCATGCCGATCTCCTCGGCGAACTCCGCGAGCTCGGTCAGGTAGGCCGGGTCGGTGTCCGGACCGGGCATCACCTCGGCGGTGTTGCGCAGCCAGATCTCGTTGGCGAAGTGCAGCGCGAGGAACTTGTCGGCTCGCCCGGTCGCCGGGGCGATGTCCGAGGGCAGCAGCGTGGAGGAGTTCGTGGCGAAGATGGTGCCGGGGTCCGCGACCTCGGCGAGCTTGCGGTAGGTCTCCTGCTTGATCTCGATCTTCTCCGGGACCGCCTCGATGACCAGGTCGGCACCGCGGACCGCCTCCGCCAGGTCGGACGTCGCGGTGATCGCCGTCAGCGCAGCCTGCGGATCGCCGACGCCCGGCAGATCGGCCGCGTACCGCTTGGCGAGCACCTCGAACCGCTCGCGACCTGCGGCGACCGCCTCGTCCGAGATGTCGTAGGAGGTGACCTCCTTACCCTTGAAGGCGCTCTGGAACGCGATCTGCGATCCGAGAACGCCCATCCCGAGGACGACGACCTTGTTGATGCTGCTCATCTCATGAACTCCTTGGTGTGGGTCTGTGCTGAGCGACCGCTTGTCACGTTATGCGCGACGCGCGATCTGCACCAGGAGAACCTGCCGCCGTGAAGGTCCAATACCCGAATGGGATGAATCGTGA
>NZ_BAAALG010000002.1:302009-303468 GCF_039528155.1 Nocardioides dubius
GCAGGTTCGGGTGTGAACAAGCGCAGGTTCGGGTGTGAACAAGCGCAGGTTCGGGCTAGCCGTTGAAGGAGATCTTCAGGGTCTCGCTCTGGGCCTGGGCCTGGCAGGTGAGGCGGATGCCGTCGTCCAGGTCGGCCTTGTCGAGGACCTCGTTGTGCTTCATTGACAGGTCGCCCTCGAGCACCACGCAGGCACACGCGGAGCAGTTGCCCTCGCGGCACGAGAACGGCGCCGGGACGCCCTTCTCCTCCAGGAAGTCGAGGAGCAGCTTCTTGCCGTCCCAGTCCTCGAAGGTCCAGTCCTCACCGTCCAGCTCGACCTCGACCTTGACCGGGCCGAAGCTCGGGCCGTCGTCGGCAGGCTCGTCCGCGTCGTCGGCGGCGGCCAGATCGGCCTCCGCCGCACGGATCTCCTCGACGTCGCCGAACGGGTTGCCGCCCAGCGAGACGAACTTCTCCTGGTGCCGGCGCTCGCGCGGGAACTCCAGCTCACGCAGCGCGGTGGAGACCGCCTTCATGAACGGCGCCGGACCGCAGCAGAACGAGGTGTAGGTCGAGAACGTCGCGGCGAACGCCTTGAGCTGGTCCTGCGTGGGCAGGCCCTGCACGCTCTCCAGCCAGTGCACGACGATCAACCGGTCGGGGTTCTCCGCGGAGAGCCGCGCCCACTCCTCGGCGAAGATCACCGAGTCCTGGTCGCGGTTGGCGTAGAAGACCACGATCTTGCCGGTGCCGTTGGCCAGCGCGGTGCGCGCGATCGAGATGATCGGCGTCACGCCGCTGCCGCCGGCGAAGAGCAGCAGGTCGACGTCCAGGCTGGCCGGCGTGAAGATCCCGGACGGCGGCAGCACACGCAGCGTGTCTCCGGCCTTGAGGTTGTCGCACAGCCAGTTCGAGGCGTAGCCGTCGACGGTCCGCTTCACGGTGACCGTGAGCGGCTGGTCGCTGACCGGCGAGCTGCTCAGCGAGTAGCAGCGCGCGACCAGGCCGGTCTGCTCGCTCGGCACCGCGAGGGTGAGGAACTGTCCGGGCTTGTAGTCGAACTTCCCGGCAGCCTCGTCGGTGAGGTCGAACGCGATGGAGCAGGCGTCCGCGGTCTCGCGGATGACCTCGCGCACCGGCAGGACGTAGGACTCAGTATCCATCTTCAGCTCCGATGGGAATCTTGCCTTCGCAGGCCGCAGCGTCGATGCTGGCCTGCAGGCGTGGGCATGGTTCGAAAATCGTTCGCCCACGAGGGGCGGCGGCCATTCTGGCGAATTCCTGGCAGTCGTTCTGCGCCTGTCCCGTCCATTGGATGCTGGTGTGGTGTTCTGAGTTCTTCTTCACACCGACGACGGCGAGGCAGTCGAGGCACGCGACCTCGACCAGCCGCGCCTTCGTGTAGAGACGCTGGTCCTCCTGCGTCTCCTCCCGGGTGGGCGAGAAGCCGGGCATCAGCCGTTGTCGCTGGCGGCGCC
>NZ_BAAALG010000002.1:303525-306855 GCF_039528155.1 Nocardioides dubius
GCCAGGTTCTCCGCGACCTCGGCCTGCCAGAACTCGTTGGCCTTGGTGGTGTCGACCTCGAACTCGAAGCGCTCGACCATCTCCGGGTCGATGGTCGCCGCGTCGACGTAGAACTGCTCGTACCAGCGGCGCAGCTGGTAGACCGGGCCGTCCTCCTCGCACAGCAGCGGGTTCTGCACCGGCACCTTGTTCTTCCAGATGTGCACGTCCTGGAGGAAGCCGTCGCCGAACATCTCGGCGTACTTGCGCGCGATGTAGTTGGCGGTGTCGTCGTCGAGCCCCTCCGGCTTGCGCACGGTGATGCCGTAGTGCAGCGTGAAGGAGTCGAGGCTGGTCGGCACGTGACAGTTGATCAGGATGACCTCGGTCTCGAAGCCCTTGTAGTCGACGTCGAGCCAGTTGATCATGTACGACGGCCCGTAGTAGGTGGCCGTCGACTTGAGGAACAGCTCGGGCGCGCCATAGCCGCCGACGACGTCGGGGCGGCCCTTGCTCTCCATGATCTGGGTGGCCGTCTGGCCCTCGAAGACGTTGCGGAAGCTGGTCGGGAAGGACAGGTGCACGTAGTAGAAGTGCGCCATGTCGACGACGTTGTCGATCAGCTCACGGCAGTTGGAGCCCTCGATCTCCTCGGTGTTCCACACCCAGTCGGTGAACTCGCCCTCGGCGAGGCCCGGCAGCACCGGCGGGAGCACCGAGTGGTCGGCGGCCGAGCCCTCGGGGTCGTGCCAGATCAGCAGCTGGTCGTTGTGCACGACCGCCTCGTAGCGCTGAGTGCGGGCACGCAGCGGAACCCGGCGCGCGTACGGGATCGCCTTGCACTTGCCGTCGCCGCCCCAGCGCCAGTCGTGGAACGGGCAGGCGACCTCGTCGCCCTTGATCGAGCCCTGGGTGAGGTCGCCGCCCATGTGGCGGCAGTAGGCGTCGAGCACATTGAGCTCGCCCTTGCTGTCCTGCCAGACCACGAGCTTGCCACCGAAGCCCTGAACGGCGTGCGGCTTGCCGTCGGCGTAGGCCGAGGCGAGGCCCAGGCAGTGCCAGCCGCGTGCATAGCGGTCGGGCACGGTGCCGATGTCGAGCTGGCGGGTGTCACTCATGGCGGCTTCCTCCTGCGGAAAGTGCATCTAGACCAAAACGAGAACAGGTTATAGTTTTTGGGTCGCGTAATCCACCTCACTCACCATGTTGACGCGCATTCCTTCCAGGAGCCACCCCATGCACATCGCCCTGACCCGGGAGCAGGAGGCGCTTCGCGCCGACCTGCAGCACTACTTCGCCGACCTGATCACCCCCGAGCGGCGCGCTGCACTCGCCTCCGCAACGGGAGAGTTCGGCGAGGCCACCACCTACAAGGAGGTGATCCGCCAGCTCGGCACCGACGGCTGGCTCGGCATCGGCTGGCCCGAGGAGTACGGCGGCCAGAACCGCTCGATGACCGAGCAGCTGATCTTCGGCGACGTCGCCGCGATCGCCGGTGTGCCGATCCCGTACCTCACGATCAACACCGTCGGCCCGACGATCATGCGCTACGGCACCGACGCGCAGAAGGAGTACTTCCTGCCGCGGATCCTCGCCGGCGACCTGCACTTCTCGATCGGCTACTCCGAGCCGGGATCGGGCACCGACCTCGCCTCGCTGCAGACCCGCGCCGTGCGCGAGGGCGACGAGTGGGTGATCAACGGCCAGAAGATGTGGACCTCGCTGATCCAGTACGCCGACTGGATCTGGATGGCGTGCCGCACCGACCCGGATCTCCCGCGCCACAAGGGCCTGTCGATGATCCTGGTGCCGGCTGACAGCGACGGCGTCAGCTTCACGCCGGTGCACACCGTGGCCGGGGTGCACACCAGCGCCACCTACTACGAGAACGTCCGCGTTCCCGCCGAGAACCTGGTCGGTGAGCTCAACGGCGGCTGGTCGCTGATGACCAACCAGCTCAACCACGAACGGGTCGCGCTCACCTCAGCCGCCTCCCTCGCGCACTCCGTCGAGCTGGTCACGGACTGGGCCAAGGAGACCAAGAACCCCGACGGCTCCCGGGTGATCGACGCCGAGTGGGTGCAGATCCTGCTCGGCCGCGCCCACGCCCGGGTCAACGCCCAGACCCTGATGAACTACAAGCTCGCCTCGGAGATCGACACGCTCTCCCCGGCCGACGCCTCCGCCACGAAGGTGTACGGCTCCGAGCTCTGCACCGAGGTCTACCGCTCGCTGATGGAGATCGTCGGCCCGCACAGCGGCTTGACCAGCGACTCCCCCGGCGCCGTCCTGGCCGGGCGTCTGGAGCGCTACTTCCGCTCGTCGTTGGTGATGACCTTCGGCGGCGGCACCAACGAGATCCAGCGCGACATCATCGGCTACGTCGGCCTCGGCCTGCCGGCCGCGAAGCGCTGAGGACAGGAGAGAACCATGGACTTCAGCTTCACGCCCGAGCAGGACGAGGCCGCCGCCCTCGCCGCCTCGATCCTCAAGGACCGCGCCACCAACACCCGGATGCGCACCGTGGAGGAGGCGGGCGACCGCTTCGACCGCGAGCTGTGGGCCGAGCTCGGCAACGCCGGGCTGCTCGGCCTGCACCTGCCGGAGGCTCACGGCGGAGCCGGCCTCGGCCTGATCGAGCTGGCCCGGGTGCTGGCCGAGATCGGGCGCACCGTCGCCCCGGTCCCGCTGGCCACCCACGGCGCAGCGGGTGCCGCGATCGCCGCGCTCGGCACCGCAGCACAGCAGGAGCGTTGGCTGCCCGGCGCTGCCGACGGCAGCAGCCTGCTGAGCGTCGCGATCTCCGAGGAGCGGGCCCACCTGCCCGCGCCGCCCACGGTCACCGCCACCCCGGACGGCGACGCCTGGGTCCTCGACGGCGTCAAGACCCTGGTGCGCGCCGGGATGGCCGCCGACGCGGTGTTGGTCACCGCGCAGACGCCGTCCGGGGCCGGCGTCTTCGTCGTCAGCGCCGAGGAAGCCGGCGTCGAGCGGGCCACGCAGCACACCAGCGACGGCGACGCCCTCGCCCTGGTGACGTTGCGCGGGGTCCGCCTCGACGGCGACCGGCTACTGGGTGCCGCCGACGGGATCAGCGCCGCCCGTCTGGTCGAGCTGGCCACGGTGACCGCCGCAGCCGAGCAGTACGGCGTGATCGCGGGCGCCGTCCGGCTGACCGCGCAGTACGCCAAGGAGCGCGAGCAGTTCGGCCGCCCGATCGCCACCTTCCAGGCGGTCTCGCAGCGCCTGGCCGACGGCTACATCGACAACATCTTCGAGGGCCTGACCCTGTGGCAGGCGGTCTGGCGTCTGGACGCCGGCCTGCCCGCCGCGGTCGAGGTGGCGTCGGCG
>NZ_BAAALG010000002.1:306889-389325 GCF_039528155.1 Nocardioides dubius
CACCGGGTCGCGCACACCACCGTGCACATCCACGGCGGCGTGGGCATCGACCTCGACGGCGACGCACACCGCTACTTCACCGCCGCCAAGCGCTTCGAGTTCACCTTCGGCGGAGCGACCGAGCAGGCACTGGCGATCGGCCGGTTGCTGGCCGCGGGCTGAGCAGTCGCTCGCTGACCCGATGAGTCGGGTGTCCCGGGACCAAGGCCCTGGGGCACCCGATTCGCCGTCTCCACGGGGCGAACTGCCCTAGGCTCGAGCCGTGAAGGCCATCCTCAACGTGATCTGGCTGGTGCTCGCCGGCTTCTGGCTGTTCCTCGGCTACCTGCTGGCGGCGCTGCTCTGCTTCATCACCATCATCGGCATCCCGTTCGGCATCGCCTCGTTCCGGATCGGCGTCTATGCGCTGTGGCCGTTCGGACGGATCGCCGTCCGCAAGCCCACGGCGGGTGCCGGCAGCGCGATCGGGAACGTGCTCTGGTTCATCTTCGCCGGGATCTGGCTGGCCCTCGAGCACGCCTTCGTCGGCGTGCTGCTCTGCCTGACCATCATCGGCATCCCACTCGGCGTGGCGAGCTTCAAGATGATCCCGATCAGCCTGCTGCCGATGGGCCGCGAGATCGTCAGCACCGACGAGGTCGACGCGGCGATGGTGGCCTACCGCATCTGAGCCATCGCGCACCGCGTCTCGGGCCCCTAGTCTCGGTGCATGGGGCACCTGATCTATGCGGCGATCGGCTCACTCGACGGCTTCATCGCCGACGCGGACGGCGACTTCGGATTCGCCATGCCCTCGGCGGAGCTGCATGCCTACCTGAACGCGCGGGACCGCCGGGTGAGCGCCGACCTCTACGGACGGCGGCTGTACGAGGTGATGCGGTTCTGGGAGACCTACGGCGTGGATCCGGCGAGCATGCCGGACGACGCCGCGCAGGACCCGCTCTTCGAGGTGAGCAAGGAGTACGGCGAGCTCTGGCGGGGCCGCGACAAGGTCGTCTTCTCGACGACGCTGGACGCCGTCGACACCGCGCGCACCGGACTCGTCGACCACTTCTCCCCCGCCGCGGTGCGGCAGTTCGTCGAGGACCAGCCCGGCGACGTCAGCATCGGCGGCCCGACCCTGGCAGCGCACGCACTCCGGGCGGGCATCGTGGACCGCATCGAGTACTACGCGTTCCCGGTGGTGATCGGCTCCGGCGCCCCGTGGCTGCCTCCTGGCTGGCGCCAGGAGCTGCGGCTGATCGAGGAGCACCGGTTCCTGTCGGGCGTCATGCACAGTGCGTATGAGGTGCTCCGCGGGTAGCCCGGCTCGTGCGTGGAGGAGGCCTCCGGGGTTGTGTCGGCAGTCACTCGTAGCGTCTGTCGTGTGCTCGGGAATTCGCTCCGGGCCGGCCGACTCGGAGGCGCACATGCCACGCATCACTCCCTCACCCGATCCGCCCGGCGGGCTCGACGCCGCCGATGCGCTGACGTCGAGCCAGCAGGCGATCTGCCAAGCCACGTTGGCGATCGAGGCCGCACTCGACTCCTGCCTCGACGCGAATCCGATCTACCTCAGCACTGCCGAGAAGGAGGCCGTGCTGCTGAAGATGCCGGTGTTGCAGGCCCGTCTCACCGAGTTGAACTACCGGCTCCTGGCGTGTGCCTTCGACGTGGCCGACGCCCACGGCGCAAGGAACATCGGCGACTACCTCGCCCACGCCACCCACCAAGCCCACGGCACCATGGCCCGCGAGCTGCGGATCGCTCGTGAGCTCGACAGCAGGTGGATGCACCTACATGCCGCACTCCGCGAGGGCCGGGTCAACCTCGCTCAGTCGGTGGAGATCACCCGGTCCTTGAACGCGCTGCCCGATGACCTCGACGCCACGGTTCTTCGTGACGCCGAGCGGACCCTTGTCGAGCACGCCGAACAGTTCGGACCCAACGACCTCCGCCGGATGGGCAAACGCATCATCGACATCGTCGCCCCCGACATCGCCGAAGCAGTCGAAGGCAAACGCCTCGCCGACGAGGAACGCTCCGCCCGCGAACGGCAACAACTCACCTTGAAGCCCCAAGGCGACGGCACCACCCGCATCAGCGGCCTGCTGACCGACGGCTGCGCCAACCGCCTCGCCACCGCCTTGAACGCGATCACCAACCCACGTAGGGATCACCTCACCCCGGCACCCTGCGGGTGTGCGCCCGACGAGACGGGCGAGTACGCCGAGTCGTGCGGAGACCTCGAATGTCCTGGCCACGATCCTCACCACGGCGAGTTCGACGAACCAGCCAGCGACGACGCGACCGGCAGTGGTGGCGGCAACGGCGGCAGCGCCACCGGCTGCGGCTGTGGCAGCGACCGAGAAGGCGCCGGCAGTCGCTCCGGCTGCACGAGTGGTGGCGACACCAAGCCGAACCCCGTCCGCAAGCTCTCCACCCCACAACGCAACGCCCGCGCGCTCGACACACTCCTCGAGACGCTCGACCCGAAACGGTTGCCCCTGCACGGCGGAGACGCCACCACCGTCGTCGTCACCATCAGCCTCGACGCCCTGCGCAACGAGATCGGCACCGCCACCCTCACCACCCAACGCGACGGATGGCACGACAGGATCTCCGCCGGCGAAGCCAGGCGCCTCGCCTGCAACGCCGGGATCGTCCCGGCAGTGCTCGGCGGAAACTCCGTCCCGCTGGACCTGGGACGAACCAAACGCTTCTACAGCGCCGCCCAACACCGAGCACTCGCCCTCATCCATCCCTACTGCCTCGCCGAGAACTGCCGAATACCCGCCACCTGGTGCGAAGCACACCACAACAATCCCTGGGCACTCGGCGGGCGAACCGACCTCGCCGACGGCAGCCTCCTCTGCAGCAAGCACCACCACTACATCCACGACCCCACCTACACCGTCGAACATCTCCCCCACGGCGGGATCAGATTCCACAGACGCACGTGAGCAGTCACGACAGCCAGAAGAGCGGGGCCCACCCTCGTCAAGCGCTACCGGCGCGTGCCGCCGACTTCTACAGTGAGGCCATGTCTGCGACCCCAGAGTTCGAGATCGACGGCGAGCCAGCACTCGATCTGCCGAGTCGAGAGCAGTTCGAGCAGTGGCTCGCCGAGGCCCCGGGCGACACCCGTGCGGTCTGGCTGCGCACCGCCAAGAAGTCGTCTCGCCTGACCTCGATCACCGAGGACGAGACGGTCGACGCCGGGCTCTGCTACGGCTGGATCTCAGCGGTCCGCCGCAGCTGGGACAACGACACCTACGTCCAGCGCTACACCCGGCGCCGTCCCCGCAGCAAGTGGTCCCGGATCAACATCGCCAAGGTCGAGCGGCTGACGGCGGAGGGCCGGATGCGTCCTGGAGGACTCGCCGAGGTCGCCGCCGCCAAGGCCGACGGCCGCTGGGACAACCCCTGGACCTGAGCGCCGAGCCCTACCGCCAGGCGAAGGTCGGCTGCTCGAACCCCGCCACCGGCTGCGGGTCACCCTCCAGGCCCAGCCAACGGAACTGCAGCAGGACGGCACCCGTCGGGGCGTGCACCAGGTCGTTGCCCAGCGGCAGTTGCACCACCGGACGGTCGCTCTCCGGGATCGCGATGAACCGCGGCGAGTCCGGCGCGAGGAGGTTGTGCACGCCGATCCGGTAAGCGGCCAGCACCTCGTCGGGCGCGGGCGCCAGCTCCAACCGCCCGCCGCCCCAGAGCACCACCGGAGTGATCACATACCCCGACCTGGTCGGGTAGTCGTCCATCAGGCCGAGCACGGACTCCTGGCCGAGCCGGACCCCCAACTCCTCGTCGGTCTCCCGGATCGCCGCCTCCACGGCGGTCTCGCCCTCGTCGATCCGGCCGCCCGGCAACGCCCACTGCGCCGCATGCGCACGTAGCCGCGCCGAGCGACGGCACAGCAGGAAGGCAGCACCGCCCGCGACGTTCTCCATCCGGCCGTCCAGGTTCTCCACATTGCCGGGGACCTGCGCCATGTCGCCGAGCCCGGTCGGCGCCGGATCGATGCGGTCCTCTCCCACCTCCGAGTCGACCACGACCACCGCGACCGCGGCCCGGCGCCGCTCGTCGAGCGGCAGCACCCGCCGCTGGTGCCCGGCGAGGTTCCCGGCGATCCGCTCGCGCAGGGCGGCGTCGTAGGGCAACGGCGGTGGAGGGGCAGCAGGCATGGCGCCATTGTGCCGTGACCGCGAGCACCCGCTCCCACAGGTGTCCAGGGATGCCGCGAAGCCCTTGGTTTTCAGCAACTTTGGGGCAGTCCGCCCCCGCCCACGGCTCCTAGGGTGAGCGCATGCAGACGCTCCCCACGCTCCCCTCCGACGCCTTCGGCCGCGTCCTGTGCGTGGTGGCACATCCCGACGACGTCGAGTACGGCACCTCCGCGGCGGTGGCCGCCTGGACCTCAGCGGGCGCCGACGTCGCCTATCTGCTGCTCACCCGCGGCGAGGCGGGCATGGATGCGCTGGAGCCCGAGCAGACCGCTGTGCTGAGGGCGGCGGAGCAACGCACTGCCTGCGACGTGGTCGGCGTCCGCGAGCTCGACTTCCTCGACCACCCCGACGGGGTGCTCAGCTACTCGCTGGAGCTGCGTCGCGACATCGCCCGCAGAATCCGGGGCTACCGGCCCGACGCCGTCCTGGTCGGCAGCTGGGACGTCGAGTTCGTCGCGGGTCTCAACCAGGCCGACCACCGGGTCGCCGGGCTGGCTGCCGTCGACGCGATCCGCGACGCCGGCAACCGCTGGGTCTTCACCAACCTGATCGACGAGGGCCTGCTGCCCTGGACGACGCGCTGGCTGCTGGTGGCCGGCGACGACCAGCCGACGCACGGCGTCGACGTCACCGGCGAGCCGTTGGAGAGGGGCATCGCCTCCCTGGAGGCGCACGCTCGCTACCTCGCGGGCATCCCCGGCCATCCCCCGCCACGGCAGATGCTGACCGGCATCACCGCATTGCAGGGCAGGCGCCTGGGCGTGCCGCACGCCGTCCTGCTCAAGGCCTTCGACTTCCAGGCGCCCCCGCCGATCGCGTTGGAGGCGATGGCCCTGGCCGCCGAGGCCGCGTCCGACCAGCCGTAGGCCGGCCGGACGCCAGCCTCACCAACCAGGCGGCAGCGCCGTGAAGTCAGGCTCGCGCCCCTCGGCGAACGCGGTCAACGCCTCCAGGTTCGCCGGGCCGCCCATCAACTCGGCGAAGCAGGCGTTCTCCCGCTCCCGGGCCTCGCGGACGGCGTCACGATGCGGCGCCGTCATCGTCCGCTTGACGGCGAGCAGGCTGGAGATCGGCCGGGCTGCCAGCACCTCGGCGTGCCGGTGTGCCTCGGCCAGCAGGTCGTCGGGCTCGCAGAGCCGCCAGGCGAGCCCCGTCTCGAGGGCCTGCTCGGCGCTGATCCACTCCGCGGAGAGCAGCATCCAGGCCGCGTTCTGGCGACCGATCAGCTGCGGGAACAGCAGCGAGGAGGCCGCCTCCGGTGCCACTCCGAGGCTGGTGAACGGGCACTTGAGCCGCGCCTTCGTGGACATGAAGACGAGGTCGGCGAAGCCGACCATGGTCGCGCCGATGCCCAGGCCCAGCCCGTTGATCGCCAGCACCAGCGGCTTGCCGAAGTCGGCGAGCGCGTCCAGGAAGCCCACGAAGCCGTGCTTGCCGGGGACGAACGCCGGGTCGCTGACCCGGGCATGCATCTCCAGCAGGTCGGTGCCCGCGCTGAACGCGCGCCCGGCACCGGTCAGCAGGACCACCGCGACGCTGTCGTCGGCGGCCGCTGCCAGCAGGGCGTCCGCGGCGGCGTCGTAGAGCTCCTCGTTGAACGCGTTCAGCGCGTCCGGACGGTCGAGGGTGATCGTCCGGACGCGCTTCTCGTCACTGATCCGGAGGACCATCAACGACCCGACTTGGCGAGCCGGTCGACGGTCTCCTCGTACTCGCGGATGATGTCGGCCATCACGTCGGCCACCGGGCGCACCTCGTTGGTCCGGCCGACGATCTGACCGGCCGGCATCGAGATGGTGTCCGGGTTGTCGCCACCGTTCATCCGGTTGTGCGCGTCCGCGACCAGCAGGTTCTGCAGCGGCATCGGCAGCGGGGTCGGCGCGTCCTCGGCCTCCCAGGCCTCGGTCCACTTGGTCTTCAGCAGGCGGGCCGGCTTGCCGGTGTAGACCCGGGTCCGCACGGTGTCGCCCGAGCCCGCCTTGAGCAGCGCGTCCCGGATGCCGGTGCCGGCGGAGAGGTCGTACTCCTCGACCGTCAGCCACAGCGAGCCGGTCCAGGCGCCCTGGGCGCCCAGCGCCATCGCCGCGGCGACCTGGCGCCCCGAGCCGATGCCTCCGGCGGCGAGCACCGGAACGTCGGGACCGACGGCGTCGA
Source organism: Nocardioides dubius (assembly GCF_039528155.1). NCBI lineage: Bacteria > Bacillati > Actinomycetota > Actinomycetes > Propionibacteriales > Nocardioidaceae > Nocardioides > Nocardioides dubius. Next base: position 313,252 of record NZ_BAAALG010000002.1, read on the forward strand.
CGATCTCCGGGGTGAGCACCATCCCGGCGATCTCTCCGGTGTGGCCACCGGCCTCATAGCCCTGCGCGACGATGATGTCGACGCCGTTGGCCACGTGCGAGAGCGCGTGCTTGGCGGCGCCCGCGAGGGCAGCCACCTTGACGCCGGCAGCATGCGCCTGCTCGATCACGTCGACCGGCGGCGAGCCGAGGGCGTTGGCGATCAGCACCGGACGGTGCGCCAGCGCGACGTCGACGTGCGAGCGGGCGACCGAGTGCAGCCAGCCGAGCACGCCCTCGCGACCCTCGCCCTCGGGCAGCGGCGGGACGCCGAGCTGCTGGAGGGTGCGCTCGACGAACGAGATGTGCTCGTCGGGGATCATCGCCTTGAGGTCGACGGCCTTGCCCTCGGTGGGGATCTTCATCGGCATCACGACGTCGACGCCGTACGGCTTGCCGTCGGTGTTCTCGTCCAGCCAGGTGAGGGTCTTGTCCAGGTCCTCGGCGTCGTTGAAGCGCACGCAGCCGAGCACGCCCAGGCCACCTGCCTTCGAGACCGCTGCCGCCACCTTCTCCGAGGGGGTGAAGGCGAAGATCGGGTACTCGATCCCGAACATCTCGCAAATGTCGGTACGCATCAGTTGCTCGCCTCCTTGGCGGTGCGGTCGGCCAGGGCGATCTCCTTGGCCTGCGGGTACTGGGCCTTGCCGGTCGCGTTGCGCGGGATCTCGGGCACGAGGGTCAGGCCACGAGGCAGCTTGTAGCCGGAGAGGTGGGAGCGCAGGTAGTCGCGCAGGCCCTCGAGGTCGAGCTCGGCGCCCTCGCGCAGCTCGACGACGGCGTGCACGGTCTGGCCGTACTTCTCGTCGGGCAGCCCGACCACCAGCACGTCGTAGACGCCCTCGTGGCCCTTGATCGCCATCTCGACCTCTTCGGGGTACACCTTCTCCCCGCCGGTGTTCACGCAGTTGGAGCCGCGCCCCAGCAGGGTCAGGCGATTGCCCTCCTCGATCCGGGCGTAGTCGCCGGGGATCGAGTAACGGGTGCCGTCGATCTCGATGAACGTCTGGGCCGACTTGACCGGGTCCTTGTAGTAGCCGACCGGCACGAAGCCGGCCTTCGCGGTGCGACCCACCTTGCCGACGTCGACGCTCGGGTCGAGCACGGTGCCGTCGTCGTCGATGATCACCGTGGCGTGGCCGATGGTGACCACCGGGCCGTCGGTGGAGAGCGCGCTGGCGTCCTGCAGGCCGGTGCCCTGGAAGCCGGTCTCCGAGGAGCCGACCGAGTCGGTGAAGACCGCGTTGGGGAACTTCGCCATCCAGCGCTCCTTGACCGCCTTGGAGAAGATCGCGGCGCTGCTGGCGATGGCGAAGAGGCTCTGGCCGTCGAAGCCGCCCTCCTCGTACGCCTCGATCAGCGGACGCGCCATCGCGTCGCCGGTCATGAAGATCATCTGCACCTTGTGCTCGTCGACGAGCTCCCAGGTGCGGACCGGGTCGAACTTCGGCTCCATGATCGTCAGCTGCCCGGCGAAGAGGTGCATGAGCAGGCTGGCCTGCGCGCCGCCGTGCATCAGCGGGCTGAGCGGGAGGGTGACCAGGCCGGCGCCGTCGGCGGCGGCCTTGGACTGGTCGAACTCGCCCTTGAGCTCGCCGGTCATGAAGTCCACGCCACCGCCCAGCACGCGCCAGAAGTCCTCGTGGCGCCACATGACGCCCTTCGGGTACCCGGTGGTGCCGCCGGTGTAGATGATGTGGATGTCGTCGGCGCTGCGCTCGCCGAAGTCGCGGGCGTCGCTCTGGCCGGCGACGGCGTCCGCGAGGGTGACTCCGCCGAACCCGCTCAGGTCGCTGGCGTCGTCCGGCTCCATCGAGTTGGGCAGGGCGATGATGGTCTGGAGCTTCGCGAACTTGGGCGCGACCTCACCGACCAGCGGCGCGTAGACGCGGTCGTGGACCAGCCCGACGAGGTCGGCGTTGTCGAAGATGTACTCGAGCTCGCCGGCGACGTAGCGGTAGTTGATGTTGATCGAGACCGCACGCACCTTGAGGATCGCGATCAACGCGATCACGTGCTCGATGCTGTTCTTGGAGTAGAGGCCGACGTGGTCACCCTTGCCGATGCCTTGCGCGGCGAGGTAGTGCGCCAGCTTGTTCGATTCGGTCTCGAGCTCGGCGAAGGTCAGGGTGTCCGCGCCGACCTGGACGGCGAGACGATCGGGCACTGCGTCGACGGCGTGCTCGAAGAGATCAGCGATGTTCAGGGCCATGCCCGCAAGACTAGAACACGTTCTCGTTTGCGGCTATGGTTTCCGACATGTCAACCGAAGTCGAAGCTCCGCACTGCCTCGTGGAGCAGGTCGGCCACAAGCTCGTGGTGACCATGAACCGTCCCCAGGCCCGCAACGCGCTCTCCACCGAGATGCTGAGGATCCTGGAGGAGACCTGGGAGCGGGTGAACAACGATCCCGAGATCCGCGTGGTCATCCTCACCGGCGCCGGCGGCTACTTCTGTGCCGGTGCCGACCTCAAGGCGATGAGCAAGGACGCCCCGAGCGACAAGTTCTCCTCGGGCGCCTACGACCCCAGCATCATCAAGGCCCTGCTCAAGGGCTACCGCCTCAACAAGCCGCTGATCGCCGCTGTCGAGGGCCCCGCGATCGCCGGCGGCACCGAGATCCTGACCGCCACCGACATCCGGATCGCCGGCGAGTCCGCCCGCTTCGGCGTCTCCGAGGCCAAGTGGAGCCTGTACCCGCTGGGCGGCTCCGTGGTGCGGCTGCCGCGCCAGATCCCGCAGACCGTGGCCATGGACCTGCTGCTCACCGGCCGGCACATCAAGGCGCCGGAGGCCAAGGAGATCGGGCTGATCGGCTACGTCGTCCCGGACGGCGAGGCCCTGGCCAAGGCCCACGAGATCGCCGACCTGATCTGCGCGAACGGCCCGCTCGCCGTCCAGGCGATCCTCAAGACCGTCCGCGACTCCGAGGGCAAGCACGAGGACGAGTGCTGGAAGGAGGACGCCGCCGTCGGCGCCGCCGTCTTCGCCTCGAACGACGCCAAGGAGGGCCCGCGCGCCTTCGCCGAGAAGCGCGCGCCGCAGTTCACCGCCTCCTGAGGGCAGGCCGCCTCCACCTTGCGGTGACCACCTCGGTACCTCAGGTGGAGGCGGCACCCGGCCCCGGCTTCGTAGCGTCTGGGGCATGACGATCCTGTTGAGCGACCCCCGGGTGCGGGCGATGCCGGTGCGCGACTCCGGCAGCACCCTGGTGCCCCTGCCCACGCAGCTCTCCCCTGCCGCCTGCCTGGTCCGCGTCGAGCTGTCGATCCGATTGCAGGACGCCGCCACCCGGCTCCCCGCCGGGGTCGGCCTGAAGGTCGTCGAAGGGCACCGCTCGCCCGCGCTGCAGGAGCAGATCATCGCCCGCTACAGCGCCGAGGTGTGCGCCGCGCATCCCGGCGTCGGGCCGGCCGAGCTCGACCGCCTGGTCAGCCGCTTCGTCGCCCCGCTGGGCGTCGCGCCGCATGTCGCGGGCTCCGCGGTGGACCTGACCCTGGTCGCCGCCGACGGCACCGAGCTGCCGATGGGGACGCCGATCGACGCGACCCCCGAGCAGAGCCGGGGACGATGCTTCACCGACTCCCCCGACATCACGCCGGACGAGCGGGCCAACCGCGAGCTGCTCGGCTCCGCGCTGCGCGCGGTCGGGCTGGTCAACTACCCGACCGAGTGGTGGCACTGGAGCTGGGGCGATCGCTACTGGGCACTGCTCACCGGTGCGCCCTTCGCACTGCACGCGCCGATCCTGGCCCGACCGCTCGCTCCGAGCGCGGCATGAGCGGCCCGACCCTCACGGTCGCCACCGAGGCGATCCGCGCCAACGCGCGCCGGCTGCGCGGCCAGCAGGAGCTGATCGCGGTGGTGAAGGCCGACGGGTTCGGCCTCGGCGCGACGACCATGGCAGGCGCCGCCCGGAGCGCTGGTGCTGCCCTGCTCGGCGTGGCCACGCTCAGCGAGGCCGTCGAGCTGCTCGCCACGGGCGCCGCCGACGCCCGGGTGCCGGTGCTGGCCTGGCTCACCGACCCCGACGAGCTCGCCGCCGCACTGCCCGCCCTGGTCGAGCTCGCCCTGCCCAGCAGGGCCCACCTGGCTGCGCTGCTCTCCGCACTCCGCCGAGCGCCCGGGGCAGGCGGCGTGCGCCGGGTCCACCTCTTCGTCGACACCGGCATGTCGCGCGATGGGTGCCCGCCCGCCGACTGGCCGGCGCTCTGCGCCGCCGCCCGGAGCGCCGAGCGGGCCGGGCTGATCACGGTGGTCGGCGTGATGGGCCACCTCGGCTGCGCCGATCCCGGATCGGTGGACCACGACCTCGCCAAGCACCGCTTCGCCGCCGCCGTCGCCCGTGCCCGCCGCGCCGGGCTCCGCCCGCGACGTTGTCATCTGGCGGCCACCGCGGCCTGTCTCGACGCCCCCGGCACCCGCCACGATGCGGTGCGCGTGGGCGCCGGGCTGGCCGGCATCGACCCGAGTGGCCAGGAGCGGTTGACGCCGGTCGCCCGGCTCAGCGCCCCCGTCGTCCAGGTGCGGCGTGCCCTGGCCGGTGCGCTGGTCGGCTACGGCACCGGCACCCGGCTGAGCGCACCGACCTGGCTCGGACTGCTCCCGATCGGCTATGCCGACGGCCTGCCGCGAACCGCCTCCGGGCGCGGCGAGGTGGTCATCGCCGGACGGCGGCGTCCGCTGCTGGGCGCGATCTCGATGGACCAGGTGGTCGTCGACCTCGGTGGCGCGCCGGTCCCGGTCGGCACCGAGGCCACGGTCTTCGGCGCTCCCGGTGCGCCGACCCTGCGGGACTGGGCCGACTGGGCCGGAACCATCGAGCACGACGTCCTCACCGGCATCGGCAGACGGGTCCGCCGGGTCGCGGTGGACCACCTCGCCGGCGACTCCCCCCTTTCCCAGCAGGAGGCAGCATGAAGAGCACGATGAGCCGGGTCGCCCTGATCGGCGGCGGCGCCAACAGCGAGCACGCGGTCTCGCTCGCCTCCGCGGACGCCGTCGGCGCTGCGCTGATCCGTGCCGGCTTCGTGGTGCTCCGCCTCGATCTCGACCAGGACGGCGGCTGGCGCGACGCGAACGGCGGGCCCCTGACTCCGGCCGCGGCGGTCGCCGCGATCGGCACCTGCGACGTGCTGTTTCCGATGGTGCACGGTCCCGGCGGCGAGGACGGCTCCCTGGCCGCACTCGCCACCCTGCTGGCGATCCCCTGTGTGGGCTCAGGTCTGCGCCCCGGCGCCGCGGGCATGGACAAGTGGCTGAGCAAGCTGATCGCCGCCGAGCTCGGCGTCCAGGTCGCGGACGGCGTGCTGGTGCGCGCAGGCGACCCGCTCCCGCAGGTGCCGGGCGACTGCGTGGTGAAGCCGGTCGCCGCCGGCTCCAGCCAGGGCGTCACCCTGGTCACCTCAGCGGACGGCGACGACGCGCTGCAGCGTGCTATCGCGGCGGCGCTCACCCACGACGAGCAGGTCCTGATCGAGGAGCGGCTGCGCGGGCGGGAGATCGACATCGCGGTGCTCCGTCGTGCCGACGGCAGCCTGCTGGTCTCGCCGCCGCTGGAGATCGAGGTGCCGGGGTTCTTCGACTACGCCGCGAAGTACGACGGCTCGGCGCAGTTCACGCTGCCGGCGGCGATCACCGACGTCGAGCTCAAAGCCCTGCAAGAGCACGCGATCACGCTCTTCGAGGGCTTCGGCTGCGCCGGGCTGGCCCGGATCGACTTCTTCCTCACCGAGCGTGGCTGGGTCTTCAACGAGATCAACACCATCCCCGGGATGACCGAGCAGTCGCAGGCGCCGCGGATGCTGGCCGCAGCGGGTCTCGACTATGCCGCGTTGCTGACCGAGCTGGTCACGGCGGCATTGCCGCCACCTTCGACCATGAGACAGTTCCCTGGTGACCGCGCCCACTGAAGCACCGAGGCTCAACAACCGTCTCGTGGCCGCGGGCGCGCTGTGCGGGGCGATGATCGCGCTCAGCCTCCTGACTGAGCGCTACAGCACCGTCTTCTCCGTCAAGCAGCTCGTCGTGCTGACCGTGGTCGCGGCCGCCGGCGTCGTCGTCGCGGCGCGGTGGCAGGCTGCGGCGCTCGGGCTGATGTGGCTGCTGCTGGCCCTCCACGTCACGACCACCACCCTGTTCCTCCCGGCGGAGCTGGCGATCGCCTTCGTCGCCTTCGCCTGCGCTGCCTGGGGTTCGCGCTGGGTGCTGGCCGCCAGCCTGGTCTCCATCCCGGTCGCAGCGGTCGCCTGTGCGGGGGTGGTGGTCTACACGTGGGACAACGATCCCGACCTGGTCGCCACCTGGCTGATGGACTTCGGTCTGCTCAACGTGGCCACCACTGCGCAGGACTCCGGCCCAGGGGCGACCATCGTGGCCGGACTTCTCGGGCTGTTCAGCCTCACCGTGCCGTGGCTGGCCGGCCTCGCGGTCCGGCTGGCGCGGCGCTCGGACGCCTCCCTGGCGACCGCTCAGCGCGCCGAGAGCGAGCGCGACACCGCGCAGGCGGCACGCACCGAGGCCGAGGAGGTCGCCCATGTGCGCGAGGCACAGGCCCAGCTCGCGCGCGACGTGCACGACGTGGTCGGGCACTCGCTGACGGTGATCCTGGCGCAGGCCGAGGCGGCTCAGTTCCAGAGCGACCCGGAGGCGGTCAAGCGCACCCTGGCGACCATCACCGACACCGCCCGGGCCTCGCTCGAGGACGTCCGCCAGGTGCTGCACAGCACCGGGTCGCACCCGGTGGTCGGTGCCGAGCAGGACCTCCAGGACCTGTTGGAGGGCATCCGCGCCTCCGGACGCGAGGTGCACCTGCACGACGTCGGCGAGCCGCGACCGCTGCCACCGGACCGGGCTCCGGTGGCGCACCGGGTGCTCCAGGAGATGCTCACCAACGCGATCAGGCACGGCGCGCACGGCGCGATCCATGTGGAGCGGCACTGGGCGGGCGATCTGCGGCTCGAGGTCACCAACCCGGTGGTGCCCGTCGCCGCAGCGACCGCGGAGTCCGCCGCGGCCGACCCCGCGCTGACCCAGCCGATCGCCCTCGACCCGGCAGCCCGGCGCACCGGGAGCGGCATCGAGGGCATGCGCCGGCGCCTGGAGGCTGTCGGGGGCCGGCTCGACGTCCGGCAGCGGAGCACCCCGCCCACCTTCACCGCCACCGCCTGGATCCCGCTTCCGGGCCGCTTCGAGGAGAGTCGATGAGCGAGCCGATCCGGGTGCTCCTGGTCGACGACCAGGACCTGTTCCGCGAGGGCGTGGCGGTGATCGTCGACGCACAGCCGGGCATGGAGGTGGTCGGCTCCGTGGGCAACGGCGTCGACGGGGTGCGTGCGGTCGACGACCTGCACCCGGACGTCGTCCTGATGGACATCCGGATGCCCGAGCTGGACGGCGTGGAGGCGACCCGGCAGATCCTCTCACCGGCCCGCGTCTCCGGGCGCGAGCGGCCGGTCCGGGTGATCGTGCTGACCACCTTCAACCTCGACGACCGGGCGGCCACCGCGATCCGGCACGGGGCGAGCGGCTTCCTGCTCAAGGGCACCACGCCCGCCTTGCTGGCCGACGCCATCCGCACCGTGCACTCCGGGCATGCGGTGCTCGCCCCCGACGACCTGGCCGCCCTGATGTCGGGGCAATTCGGGGAGCGGGCACCGACGCCGCCGGTCTTCGAAGAGCTCACCGAGAAGGAGCGAGAGGTGTTCGCCGCCGTCGCCAGAGGTCTCTCCAATGCCGAGATCGCGGCCGCCACCTTCTCCGGGGAGTCCACGGTGAAGACCCACGTCGGCTCGATCCTGCGCAAGCTCGGCCTGCGGGACCGGGTCCAGGTCGTCGTCTTCGCCCACGAGCACGGCCTCGTTTAGCCCTCGGGCGGTGGGGGTCAGCCGACGGTGCGGCCCTGGCCCTCCCAGAACCGGGCCCGGAGGGCCTTCTTGTCGGGCTTGCCGAGGCCGGTCAGCGGGAGCGCGTCGACGGCGATCACCTGCTTGGGCACCTGCACCGATCCCTTGCGCTCCTTGACCGCCTCCTGGATCTCGGCGATCACCGCGTCGGTGAGCTCGCTGCCTGCGCGCATCACCACGATCGCGGTCACCGCCTCGCCGAACTTCTCGTGCGGAGTGCCGATCACCCCGACCTGCGCGACCGCCGGGTGCTCGGCGACGACGTCCTCGACCTCACGTGGGAAGACGTTGAAGCCGCCGGTGACGATCATGTCCTTGGTGCGGTCGACGATGTACCAGAAGCCGTCCTCGTCCTCGCGGGCAACGTCACCGGTGCGCATCCACCCGTCGCGCCAGGTCTCGGCGGTCTGCTCGGGCAGGCCCCAGTAGCCACCGGAGACCAATGGACCGGCCACGCAGATCTCGCCGGGCTCACCGGTCGCGACGGGGCTCCCGTCGTCGTCCAGCAGCGCGGCACGCACCAACGCGGCCGGACGACCACAGGAGGTGAGCCGGTGCTCCAGCGGAGCGCCGTCGGCGTCCACGTGGTCGCCCTTGGCGAAGTAGGTGATCGCCATCGGCGCCTCGGACTGGCCGTAGTACTGGGCGAAGATCGGGCCGAAGCGCTCGATCGCCTCCTTGAGCCGGACCGGGTTGATCGCCGAGGCGCCGTAGTAGACCGTCTCCAGGCTGGACAGGTCCCGGGTCTGGGAGTCCGGGTGGTCCATCAGTGCGTAGAGCATCGTCGGCACCAGCATCAGCGAGTTGATCCGCTCCCGCTCGATCACCTCGAGCACCTCAGCAGGATCGAAGCGCGCGGTGACGAAGAGCGTCCCGCCCTTGATCACCACCGGCACGAAGAAGGCAGCCCCCGCATGCGAGAGCGGCGTGCACATCAGGAACCGCGGCGCGGTGGGCCACTCCCACTCGGAGAGCTGCACGCTGGTCATCGTGTTCATCGACTGCGCCAACCCGATCACGCCCTTGGGCTTGCCGGTGGTGCCACCGGTGTAGGCCAGCGAGACGATGTGGTCCGGCGGCAGCAGGCGGGCCTGCAACGGTCCCGGCTCGAAGTTCGCGGCCGCAGCCACGAGATCGTGGGCCTTGGCCTGCGGGTGGTCGGCCAACGCCTCGGGGACCGGGCCGATGGTGAGCACCTGGTTGAGGCCCGGGCACTTGTCGAGCAGCTCGAGTGCGCGCTCGGCGAAGTACGGGTCGACCACCAGGGTGGTGATCTCGGCGTCGTTGATCACGTAGGCGTGGTCGTCGGCGGAGCCCAACGGGTGCAGGGAGATCCGGCGGAAGCCCTGGGTCTGCCCGGCCCCGAGGATGAAGAGCACCTCGGGGCGGTTCAGCGCGAGCAGCGCACCGGAGACGCCGCTGCCGGCGTCCAGCGACTCGAAGGCCTGCACGTACTGGCTGATCCGCGCCGACACCTCGCCGCCGGTCAGGCTGACGTCGCCGAGGTGCATGATCGGCCGGTCGCGGTGCCGCTTGAGCGCGGAGACCATCAGGTGTCCGTTGTGCGTGCCCCAGCGCAGGGTGTCGTTGCCGGGGAGTTCGGTGGCGAAGTGACTCATGCGAGGACCTCCGCGACCTGGTGCACCTCGGCGGCCGAGCGCAGGCTCAACAGCAGGGTGGTGACGCCGGTGGACTCCCACTCGGCCACCCGCTCGCGCACGTAGCCGGCGTCGCCGATGATGTGCATGTCGTCGACCAGCTTGTCCGGGATCAGCGCGGTCGCCTGTTCCTTGCGGCCGGTCAGGTAGAGCTCCTGGACCTCGTCGGCGAGCGCGCCGTAGCCCATCCGCTCGAAGACGTTCTTGTGGAAGTTCTGGTCCTTGGCGCCCATGCCGCCCATGTAGAGCGAGACGAACGGCTTCATCGCGTCGATCACGGCCTGCTTGGCGGCGCCGTTGTCAGCGGTGATGGTCAGGTTGCAGGTGGCCGCGATCTCGAAGTCGTCGCGGGTGCGGCGGGCGCCGGGGCGGGCGAAGCCCTCGTCCAGCCAGGGCCGGTACATCTCGGCGGAGTTCGGCGTGTAGAAGATCGGGATCCAGCCGTCGGCGATCTCGGCGGTCTGCGCGACGTTCTTGGGGCCCTCGGCACCGAGCCAGATCGGCAGATCCGCCCGGAGCGGGTGCACGATCGGCTTGAGCGGCTTGCCGAGGCCGACCGAGCCCGGGCCGGTGTAGGGCAGCGGGTGCAGCGGGCCATCGTTGGTGACCGCCTCCTCGCGGGCCAGCACCTTGCGGATGATCTCGACGACCTCACGGGTGCGCGCCAGCGGCTTCTGGTACGGCACGCCGTACCAGCCCTCGACGACCTGCGGGCCGGAGACGCCCATGCCCAGGATCACCCGGCCACCGGTGAGGTGGTCGAGGGTCAGCGCGTGCATCGCGATCGAGGTCGGCGTGCGCCCGGACATCTGCACGATCGACGTGCCGAGCCGGACCCGCGAGGTGTCCTTGCCCCACCAGGCCAGCGGAGTGAAGGCGTCAGAGCCCCAGGCCTCGGCGGTGAAGATCGCATCGAAGCCCGACTCTTCGGCCGCGGCGACCAGATCACCAACACCTGTTGGGGGTTGAGCACCCCAGTAGCCCAACTGCAGGCCGAGTTTCATCTTCATCCTCCTGGCAGGGAATCGCTTGCCAGTAACACTAGAACATGTTTCACTTTTGAGCCATGACCTCCTCCCAGAACCGGACCTTGAGCTCGCCGGTCCGCGTGAGCTTCGACTACACCCGGTCCACCGGCCCGGTGCTCGGAGCCTTCCTCAGCGGACTGGGCGAGACCACGATCCTCGCCGGGCGGACCAGCGACGGACGTGTGATCACCCCGCCGCTCGAGTTCGACCCGATCACCCACCAGGCCACCTCCGACTTCGTCGAGGTGGCCCCCACCGGCACCGTGACCTCGTGGGTCTGGTGCCCCGAGCCCGTCGAGGGACAGCCGCTCGAGCGCCCGTTCGCCTGGGTGCTGGTCACCCTGGACGGCGCCACCGAGCCGATGCTGCACGCCCTCGACGTCAGCGCCCCCGAGCAGGTGCACACCGGCCAGCGGGTCCGGGTGCGCTGGGCCGAGGACCGCAACGGCACGATCACCGACATCGCCTGCTTCGAGGTCACCGACGAACCGCAGGGCGCAGGCTGGCCCCGCCCGGCGAGCGTCGGCGAGAAGGAGCCGGCCGTCGTCGTCACGCCGGTGAACCTCAACTACACCTACGCCGCCAGCCCCGAGGAGAGCGCCTTCTTCCGCGGCCTGGCCGACGGCCGGATCATCGGCCAGCGCTGCCCGGCGTGCAACAAGGTCTACGTGCCGCCGCGCGGCGCCTGCCCCACCGACGGCGTGCCGACCACCGACGAGGTCGAGCTCTCCCAGACCGGCACCGTCACCACCTTCTGCGTGGTCAACGTGCCGTTCATGGGCCAGAAGATCAAGCCGCCCTACGTCTCGGCCTACATCCTGCTGGACGGCGCGGACATCGCCCTGCAGCACATCATCCAGGAGCTCCCGGCCGACCAGGTCCGGATGGGCATGCGGGTCGAGGCCGTCTGGAAGCCCCGCGAGGAGTGGGGCACCACGATCGAGAACATCGACTACTTCCGGCCCACCGGCGATCCGGACGCCGACTACGAGACCTACAAGCACCACCTGTGAGAAAGGAGTCTGCTCATGCGTGACGTCGCAGTAGTGGGATACGCCCAGCGACAGACGACCCAGTTCGACGGCTCCCCCACCATGGTGGAGCTGCTCGTCCCGGTCTTCCAGGAGCTGTACGAGAAGACCGGCCTGACCCGTTCCGACATCGGCTTCTGGTGCTCGGGATCCTCCGACTACCTGGCCGGCCGCTCGTTCTCCTTCGTGCAGTCCGTCGACGCGATCGGTGCCCTGCCGCCGGTCAACGAGTCGCACGTCGAGATGGACGCCGCCTGGGCCATGTACGAGGCCTGGTTGAAGATCCAGACGGGCGAGGTCGACACCGCGCTCGTCTACGGCTTCGGCAAGGCGTCCGCCGGCACCCTGCGCCGGACCCTGACCCTGCAGCTCGACCCGCTGACCATGACGCCGCTGTGGCCCGACACGGTCTCCATCGCCGGCCTGCAGGCCCGGATGGGCATCGACGCCGGCCTGTGGAGCGAGCGCGAGATGGCCGAGGTGGTCAACCGCTCGCTCAGCGACGCCGAGAAGAACGAGTACGCGATCCGCAAGGGCGGCTCCTCGGTCGAGGACCTGCTGGCCCGCCCGATGTACGCGGACCCGCTGCGCAAGCACGACTGCGCACCGGTCACCGACGGCGTCTCCGCGGTGGTGATCGCCGCCGGCGACGCCGCCCGCGAGATCACCGACCGGCCGGCCTGGATCCGCGGCATCTCGCACCGGATCGACCCGCTGCACCTCGGTGCCCGCACCCTGACCGAGTCGCCCTCGGCCCGGGCGGCCGCCGCGGCACTCGACCTCACCGGTGTCGAGGTCGCCGAGCTGCACGCGCCGTTCAGCCACCAGGAGCTGATCCTGCGCCGCGAGATCGGCCTGGCCGACGACGTCACGATCAACCCGAGCGGTGGCGCGCTGGCCGCCAACCCGATGTTCACCGCGGGCCTGAACCGTGTGGGCGAGGCCGCGAAGCGGATCTGGGACGGCAGCGCCAACAAGGTCCTCGCGCACGCCACCTCCGGACCGGCGCTGCAGCAGAACCTCTTCTGTGTCATGGATGGGAGCAACTGATGGGCAAGCAGCGTGCCGCGGTGATCGGCGTCGGGCAGACCCACCACCGCGCGGTGCGGAGCGACGTCTCGATCGCCGGCCTGTGCCGTGAGGCGATCGACCGCGCTCTCGCCGACGCCAACCTCACCTTCGACGAGATCGACGCCGTCGTCGTCGGCAAGGCGCCCGACCTCTTCGAGGGCGTGATGATGCCCGAGCTGTACCTGGCCGAGGCGCTCGGCGCGGCGGGCAAGCCCCTGCTGCGCGTGCACACCGCCGGCTCGGTGGGTGGCTCGACCTCGATCGTGGCCGCCTCCCTGGTGCAGGCCGGCGTCCACAAGCGGGTGCTGACGGTCTCGTTCGAGAAGCAGTCGGAGTCGAACGCGATGTGGGCGCTCTCGGTGCCGCTGCCGTTCATCATGCCCGTGCACGCAGGTGCCGGCGGCTACTTCGCTCCGCACGTGCGCTCCTACATCCGCCGCTCCGGTGCACCCACGCACATCGGCGCCATCGTGGCCGCCAAGGACCGCACCAACGCGCTCAACAACCCGTACGCGCACCTGCACAACGAGGGCACCACCGTGGAGTCGGTGATGGCCTCGCAGATGCTGTGGGACCCGATCCGCTACGACGAGACCTGCCCGTCCTCCGACGGCGCCTGCGCACTCGTGATCGCCGACGAGGACACCGCTCGGGCCTCGGACTCGCCGGCCTGGATCCACGGCACGGTGATGCGCTCGGAGATGACCACGGCCGCCGAGCGCGACCAGGTCAACCCGCTCGCCGGGCGCGAGGCCGCAGCGGCGTTGTGGAAGCAGGCCGGGATCACCGACCCGCTGCGGGAGATCGACGCCGCCGAGATCTACGTGCCGTTCTCCTGGTTCGAGCCGATGTGGATGGAGAACCTGGGCTTCGCCGCCGAGGGCGAGGGCTGGAAGCTCACCGAGTCCGGTGCCACCGCGATGGGCGGCATCCTGCCGGTCAACGCCTCGGGCGGCGTTCTCTCCTCGAACCCGATCGGCGCCTCGGGCATGCTCCGCTTCGCGGAGGCCGCGCTTCAGGTGCGCGGCAAGGCCGGCGACCACCAGGTCGACGGCGCCCGGCGCGCCCTGGGCCACGCCTACGGCGGCGGCTCGCAGTTCTTCGCCATGTGGGTGGTGGGGGCTGAGCCGCCCAGCAACTGAGGCGGTTCAACACGCAGTGCACCCCGTTCGCCCTCACGGACGGGGTGCACTGTCTTTCCGGGTCCGCACCTAGGCTGGCTCCATGATCGAACTCCAGACCCCCGCCCAGATCGAGGAGATGCGCCCGGCCGGACGCTTCGTCGCCGAGGTGCTGACCGCACTCGCCGAGGCCGCCGACGTCGGCGTCAACCTGCTCGAGTTGGATGCGCTCGCTCACCGGATGATCAAGGACCGGGGCGCGGAGTCCTGCTACATCGACTACCACCCGTCGTTCGGTGCCTCGCCGTTCGGCAAGGTGCTGTGCACCTCGGTGAACGACGCCGTGCTGCACGGCCTTCCGCACGACTACAAGCTCCGTGACGGCGACCTGCTCAGCGTCGACTTCGCGTGCAGCGTGGACGGCTGGGTCTCCGACTCAGCACTCAGCGTCGTGGTCGGCACCCCGCGCCAGGAGGACCTGGACCTGATCGCGACGACGACGCGCGCGTTGGAGGCAGGCATCGCCGCCGCCCAACCCGGCAACAAGGTCGGCGACATCAGCCACGCCATCGGCAACGTCGCGCGCGAGGCGGGACTGAAGGTCAACCTGCAGTTCGGCGGTCACAGCGTGGGCCGGACCATGCACGGCGACCTGCACATCTCCAACGACGGGCGCCCCGGCCGCGGCTTCAAGCTGCAGCCCGGCCTGGTGATCGCGATCGAGCCGTGGTTCATGCACACCACCGACGAGATCTACACCGACCCCGACGGCTGGACCCTGCGCAGCGCCGACGGCTCCCGCGGCGCGCACATGGAGCACACCGTGGCGATCACGCCGGACGGGCCGTTGGTCTTGACCGACCGCTCGATGTGACCTCAGCGCGCACTTTTCGCCGGAAACCCAGCGCTGCGGTCACATTGAGGCGGCGCGGACCAGCTCGCTGAAGGCGTCGGCGTCCAGCTCGTCGTCGACCTTGAGGTCGACGGCGCGCCGGGTGCCGGCGTCCAGGCTGGCGTTGAAGACGCCGGCCGGGTCGGGCAGCGAGGCGCCCTTCGCGAAGGTCACCTTGACCTTGTCCTTGTAGGTCTCGACCGTGCAGATCAGGCCGTTGTGCGAGAAGGTCGGCACGCCGTCCGGGTTGGTGGGCTTGCGCCACTTCGCCTCCTCGACGACGTCGGGCACCGCGGCCACGATCAGCTGTCGAATCTGCTCCACCCGTGCTTCGCGCCAGTCCTCGCTCATGAGCCCGAGCCTAGCGTCAACGGGCGGGGCCAGGGGGTGCTGCGCGCCATCGCGCGGGCCCGCTTCATCACGAACGGGTCGGCCTGGCGGTAGAGCCAGGGGCGGCCGAACCAGACGAAGCCGTCCACGTGGCGCCGGGCCAGGGCGACGACGTCGTCCGGCAAGCCCCAGGCCGGGTCGCCGACCCGGACCGTCGGCGGGATGCCGAGGGTCACGCACCGGTCGGTGACCGTGGCGGTGCAGACCCGGGCGTCGTCGCGCAGCCCGCCCTTGGTGGACGGCACCATGTCGTTCCAGCGGGTCGGACGCCCGCTCTTGGCGGTGTCCACGATGAAGTGCTTGGTGCCGTAGCCGTCACGGGCCAGGATCGCCGCGATCTTGGCGCCGTGCCGCACGTTCTCGGCCGGCCCCATGTAGTGCGTGGAGTCGAGCGCGAAGCCGCGGGCGTGCTTCACGCCGGTCAGCTTGAGGATCTGCGCGCACCGCTCGGGGTCGTTGCCCTTGCCGTTCTCGCACCAGTCCGCAGCACCCGCGTCGAGATAGACCGCGGTCCGGGGCAGCGCCGCCAGGGTCCGGGTCGCGTAGGTCAGCAGCCGTGCCTTGACCGCACGGTCCGGCACGCACCACAGGAAGGGTGCGTCCGGCTGCATGATCGCCAGCGTGGGAGTGGCGCCGATCCCGGCGGCCAGCTCCCGGATCCAGCGACGGTAGCTCCTCCGCTCGGCCGTAGTGGACCGTCGCTGGCAGGCCGCGTGCTCCCAGGGCCTCATCCGGAAGACGGCGAGCTGCACCAGCTTCTCCGGATCGCCGTTCTGTGAGGAGGCGATGTAGCGCTGGACACTGGCCCGGATCTTGGCGTCGGGCACGAACGCGCCGTACCACTTGGTCCGTGGCCGCAGCGCGATCACGTCCAGATCGGCCCGCTGCTTTGTGCCGGCACTCTGGTACGCGACCGAGACCTGGTCCTGCGGCCCCTGGTAGACGCCCCAGACCCGCGCCGCCAAGGGGTTGTCGGCGTTCTCCGGGTAGGCGGCCTCGGCCACCTGCCACACCTCGGCGCGCGGCTCGCCCGCGGCGTGGACCGCTCGCGGCGCGTCCTCGGGCTCGGCCGTGCTCACCACCATTGCGGCCAGCAACGCGCCGGCAGCGACCAGCGCTGCGGCCGGACGCCATCGCGGCGGAATGCTTCGCATGCCTGACCCATCGGCCGGGCGGGCGCGGAACCAAGGGGTTCGGCGCGCGCACCCGGCCGATGCATCGCTCAGCGGATGCGCACCTTCTTGCTCGGTGCGCTCCACGGGCTGGTGCCGAGCTTGGTGGTGACCCGGGCCCGGCAGGTGTACTTCTTCTTCGCGGTGACCTTGGTGGCGGTCAGCGTCGGGCGGGCACCGCCGGCAGTACGGGTCTTGCCGCCCTTGGCCCGGCAGGTCACGGCATAGCGGCTGATGCTCAGCCCGCCGTTGTCCCCTGCCTTCAGGGTGACCTTCAGCTTCCGCTTGCCGAGCGCCTTGACCTTCGTGACCTTCGGAGCAGCGGGCTTCACGCCCTGCACGTACGCCGCGCTGGCAGCGCCCAGACCGGCACCAACCGCGTTCTCGGCCTGCACGGTGCAGACGTAGCTCCGGCCCGCGCTGAGCCCGGTCACCACCAGCGGCGACATCGCACCGGACGCCGTCCGGGTCACCCCGCCCGGCGCCGCGCAGGAGACGCGGTAGCCGGTGACGGGCGAGTCGCCGTCGTAGCCGGGCGAGGCGAAGGTGACGCGGGCACTGGTCTTGGTCAGCACCGTGGCCTTCACCGCGGTCGGGGCATCGGGGGCACCGGTGGCGACCGGGGTGCTCACCGTGACGCTGCGCGAGCTCAGGCCGTTGGCGACGCCGGTGACCTGCGAGGCCAGCCGGACCCGGCGGCCCACCTGAACCTCGTCGATCCACCAGCCCTCGGAGCGGGTGAAGACGTCGGTGGCGACCCGGAAGCGCAGCTGCACGCTCTGGCCGGCCCAGGCCGAGAGATCGGCGGCGGCATGCTCCCAACCACCCGAGTCGCCGGAGAAGACCCACTCGCCGTCGACCGGGCTGATCGGCACGCCGCCGTCGGTCTCCGTGGTCGCTCGCAGGTCCGGCCCGTTCTGGGTGAACTCGGAGACCAGGTTCGTCCAGGTGGCACCCCCGTCACCGGAGATCAGCACCTGTGCACCGTCATAGGCGAAGCCACCCGCAGAGTCGTCGCCGCCGCCGCCGCTGGCGTCGTACCAACGCTCCAGCGAGAGCTGCTGGTCGAAGTGGAGCTCGTCGCCGGCCCGCACGGTGAAGGCGTCGGTGATCACGCTGTGGTCGGCCTGGTGGTCCGATCCCGTTCCCCAGGCCACATCAGCCGCCAGGTCGCGGGTCATGCGGGCCACCCACTGCTCGGGCCCCAGATCCGTGACGGTCGACCACGGCGCGAGCGAGCCGTCGAAGCCCTGGTCCAGCACGAGATCGGTGACCGCGCTCGGCGAGACCCGGACCGAGAAGGCGCACTCGGCGCTGGCCCCGGCGGCGAGGGCGCCGACGGTGAAGGAGACCACCCGGGTGCCCTCGTCGTAGACCGCGGCGCAGGTGCCGTCCAGGTAGCTGGTGCCCTCGGGAACGGTCGCGGTGGCGCTCGCGTCGCTCAGCGCGACCGAGCCGGTGTTCGCCAGAGTCACCTGGTAGTCCAGGTCGCGGGTCGGCGTCGCGGTCGGCGTCGACGTGGCGGCGCTGACCACCAGACCGTCGCACTCCGGCGATACGTCATGGGCCTCGATGCCGTCGGTGATCAGGCTGGAGCTGCCCTGGCTGGCGCTGTAGCCCAGGCCGTGCTTGGCGAAGGCGCTCCAGATCGCGCAGGAGTTCGCGCCGCCGTTGCTGAGCTCGTCCGCGGTGAGGATGGCGTTGCGTGCGTCCACGAAGCCGGGGCTGCACGGCTGCAGCTTCATCCCGTCCAGCACCAGCTGCAGCGCCAGGCTGTTGCCGCCGGTGCCGGCGTCAAGATCGCCGTAGCCGTGCTCGTCGATCAGGTTCCAGGTCATCTCCCACAGCATCTGGCCCCAGACCTCGCCGACGTCGTGCGGCAGCACATCGCCCTCGTTGTCGAAGGCCACCTTGATGTCGTCGTAGCTCATCGTGTTGATGGCCGGGTTGCGGCTGTAGCGCTGGGTGCGGATGCCGACGCCGTTGGTCGGCTGGCCGAGGGCGTAGGTGCCGATGCCCCGGCCGTCCACCGGCTCCTGGTCGCTGGGCATGGTGAGGATGTAGGCGAGGAAGTCGCTCCAGCCCTCGCCGGCCTGCTCGTGGTTCGCCAGACAGCTGCTGGTGGCCGGGCCGCCGGTCAGCCGGGTGGAGACGCCGTGTCCGTACTCGTGGGCGATCACGCCGTTGTCGAGGTCGCCGTCGCGCTTCGGCGCTCCGTTCCACAGGTACATCTGCATCCGCGGCTGCTGGCCGTCGGGCGGCGTGGCGAAGTTGGCGTTGTTCGCCTTCGGCGGCGAGGCGGTGGAGCCGTCCTGCGCCTCGGCCAGTACCGCGTCGCCGCCCTCGCCGCCCCGGCCGTAGTTGTTGGCCTGGAAGTTGCCGGCCACCTCATCGAACCCGTATCCGTACAGGACGTCGTGGATCCGGTTGTTGACGTAGAAGAGGTTGGCGACGGCAGCGGGACGGTAGGTCGACGGCTGTTGGGTGAGGTCCAGCGGGAAGTGGAACTCGTGGCCGGCACCGCCGTCCGCCTCACTTCCCGGGTCTACCAGGTTGTCGTTGTTCAGATCCGCATAGGCATGGACGTTGTTGCCGCTGGTCAGCGTGGTGTCCGCGCCCGCGACGCCGTCGGTGTCCAGCCAGCCGAACGGCGAGGCGGTGGCGTCGGCCGGGTCCTCGGCGATCGTCCGGTCGCCGAAGGTCGGCGCCTCGAGGGGCAGCTCGTAGACCTCGTAGGACTCATCGGCGTGGGCGACCCAGTCCGCCCGCGCCAGCTCCTTGCCGGTAGCGGCATCCATCCGGATCTGCCACCAGTTGGCGCCGTCCACGGGGTTGATCGCGAGCTGCCAGGCCAGCCGCAGGCCGCCGCCCTCGGTGCGCTGATAGACCAGGTTCGCCGGGATCGGGTCGATGGAGATGCCGCCGTCGCCGAGCTCACGGGCCTGGTCGTCGCCGCGCGCCGTGCGGCGCGACGCGAACGGCTCGGTGGCCTCCAGCCCGAGAGCGCGTGCGGCAGAGCGCGCCGCGGCCACGTCACTGATCGTGGGCGCGGCCGCGTTCACCCGCGCCGCTGCGAACTTCACGGGGTCGCCTGCGGTGTGCGCCACCGCGTCGTCACGCAGGACCACGTTGACGATCGCCTCCGCGACGTCGATGCCGTCGACCTGCTGCTGCAGGTAGACATGGGTCAGGTCGCCGGACGGCACCACCGAGGAGACGCGCAGCTGGGACGCGTCGTCGGGGGTCAGGCCGTACCGGCCAGGGTCCGCGGCGACGGCAGCGAGCGCACGCTGGCCGGGGTCACCGGGCGCGGCGACGACGGCGCTCGGCGCCGCCATCTGGACGACGGCGGCGCTGGAGAGCGCGAGGCCGAGGGTGAGTCCGGCGGTGGCCAGACGGGGAACGCGGTACATGAGGCACCCTTCGAGACGGGGCTACGCGGACGGCATAGCCACCGGCCACTCTAGGCTTTCTGCACTAAGTGCACATTTCACAGGTCCCGCACATCTAGACCAGATGCCTCAGGCCGCTGGCCTAGGGTGCGGTCATGACCACCGAGCCCCGCCGACGCGCTCCGCTCCCCATCGCCGACGCAGCAGGTGCCGCGTGAGCGCGCCCGAGCAGCGGCGCGAGTTCGGCCGGGTGGGACGCCTCGCTGACGCCGTGGCCAGCCGGGTCGCCGATGCCGTGCCGGCCGAGGCGATCCTCGATCACGTCGACATCGACGCGCTGCTGGACCGGGTCGACGTCAACCACCTGCTGGACCGGATCGACGTCGACCGGCTGCTCGACCGGATCGACGTGGACCGACTGATGGAGCGGGTCGACGTCAACGCCCTGCTGGCGGACGTCGACCTCAACGACCTCGTGCTGCGCGCGGGGATCCCGGCGATCGTCGCCGACACCACCGGGCAGCTGGCCGGCAGCGGCCTCGACACCGCCCGTAGGCAGCTGATCGGCGTCGACACCCTGCTCGGCCGGGTGGCCGACAGACTGCTGCGCCGCACCTCGCCGATCGGCCCCGCGGCCCTCGTCGCACGGGTGGAGGGACGGGAGCGGGACGGGCGCACGGTGGTCACCGGCCGCTACGCCGGCGCCTGCACCCGCGCCCTCGCGGCGTTGGCCGACGTCGGCATCACGCTGCTGGGCTACACCCTCGGCATCCGGCTGCTCTCGGTGATGGCCGACGTCTTCTTCGGGGGCTCGCTGCCCGACGCCGACGGCTGGTGGGCCGCAGCGGGCCTGGCCACCTGGACCTTCCTCTACCTGGTCTGCACGACCGCGATCAGCGGCCGCACCCCGGGGATGGCACTGGTCGGCCTCCGCATCGTGCATGCGGACGGTACGCCGTTGCGCCCGATGCCAGCCCTGGTCCGGGTCCTGCTGGCGCCGCTGAGCTCGCTGCTCCTCGGCTTGGGCTACCTGCTGGTCCTGGTGGACGCGCGGCACCGCACGGCGCACGACATGCTGACCCGCACCGTGCTGGTCTACGACTGGGGCCGCCGCGACGCCCAGATCCCGGCACCGCTGAGCGAGTTCCTGCGCCGCCACCAGGTCTGACGCTCCCAGGCGCCGCAAGCCTCGACCCACCGAGTCCTACTCGGAGAAGGATAGAGCCATGAGCGCTGAGGCACGCCGGGTCGAGAAGCACTCCATCACCATGCCCACCGAGACCTCGGAGGGCGTACGCAGCCGGGTCGGCAAGCGTGGGTTCTCCTCGTACGTGGCAGACGCGGTCGCCCGTCAGTTGGAGCGCGACGCTCTGCACGATGTCCTTGCCCAGATGGAGGCCAAGCATGGGCCGGTCGACGAGGACGACGTTGCGGCGATCATGGAGCGCATGAGCGGATGAACGTCCGCCCGCACGCGATCCTGCTCGACGCTGAAGGGCTCTCGGCCCTTGCTGCAGGCGAGCGTCGGATGCAAGCCTGGGCCGAAGTGGCGCTGCGAAGCAGTTCGATCCTGTACGCCTCGACGGCCACGTTGGCAGAGGTCGCCCGCGGCACGGCTGCGAATGCCAACCTGAGACGGACTGCGAAGGCGGTGCGCCTGGTGCAGGTGGACGAGTCCATCGGCTACCGGGCCGGTGCGCTGCGAGCCCGTGCCGCCTCCCGGCGCCGCAAGCCACGGGATCTGACGGTGAACGCCATCGTCGCCGCCACGGCGATCGATCTGCCGCGACCGACGATCGTGCTCACCTCGGACGCTCCCGACCTCGCGACGCTCCTGGCAGGACACGCGGTCCAGGTCGAGTCCATCTGAGGTCCGGAGGCAGCACGCCGCGTCGGTGAGCAAGCCCACAGCCGAAGCGCGCGCTCCCGGGGCCCATTGACGCTCCCGGCGCGCCCGGAGGTTCAATGGAAGGCATGTCTTCCAGGATCAGCTGCCCGACCCTGCGCACTCGGGTGATGCCGGCCGACGCTGCGGCGGCACTGATCGAGAACGGCGACAACGTGGGCATCAGCGGATTCACCGGCGCCGGCTACCCGAAGGCGGTGCCGACCGCCCTGCACGACCGGATGACCGCCGCCCACGAGCGTGGCGAGGAGTTCCGGATCGGGCTCTGGACCGGTGCCTCCACCGCCCCGGACGCCGACGGCGTGCTGGCACGGGCCCACGGCGTCGGGACCCGGCTCCCCTACAACTCCGACCCGACGATGCGCGCGCTGATCAACTCCGGCGAGGTCGACTACATCGACGCCCACCTGAGCCACTCCGCGCAGCACATGTGGTTCGGCTTCTACGGACGGCTCGACGTCGCCGTGGTGGAGGTGACCGCGATCCTTCCCGGCGGCCTCCTGGTGCCGAGCAGCTCGGTGGGCAACAACAAGACCTGGCTCGAGCAGGCCGACCGCGTGATCCTCGAGGTCAACCACTGGCAGCCGCGTGAGTTCGAGGGCTTCCACGACGTCTACTACGGCACCGCGCTGCCGCCGCACCGTCGTCCCCTGGAGCTCACCGAGCCCATGCAGCGGATCGGCGAGCCCTACCTGCGCGTCGACCCGGCCAAGGTGGTCGCCGTGGTGGAGACCGACCGGGCCGACCGCAACTCCCCCTTCTCGGCACCCGACGCCACCTCGGCCGCGATCGCCGAGCACGTGGTCGCCTTCCTGCGCGCCGAGGTCGCCGCAGGCCGGATGCCGGAGAACCTGCTGCCGCTGCAGTCCGGCGTGGGCAACGTCGCCAACGCGGTGCTGGCCGGGCTCGACGCCAGCGACTTCACCGACCTGGTCGCCTTCACCGAGGTGATCCAGGACGGCATGCTCGACCTGCTCGACTCCGGCACCCTGCGGGCCGCATCGGCGACCTCCTTCGGCCTCTCCGACGTCGGCGTGGCCCGATTCATGGAGAACATCTCGGCCTACAAGGGCCGGATCCTGTTGCGCAGCGAGGAGATCTCCAACCATCCCGAACTGGTCCGCCGGCTCGGCGTGATCGCGATGAACGGCCTGCTCGAGGCCGACATCTACGGCAACGTGAACTCCACGCACGTGATGGGCAGCGCGATCATGAACGGCATCGGCGGCAGCGGCGACTTCGCCCGCAACGCCTTCCTCAACTTCTTCCTCACCCCCTCGACGGCCAAGAACGGCGCGATCTCGGCGATCGTGCCGATGGTCAGCCACGTCGACCACACCGAGCACGATGTGCACGTGATCGTCACCGAGCACGGCCTGGCCGACCTGCGCGGGCTCTCCCCGCGCGCCCGCGCCGTCCGGATCATCGAGCAATGCGCCGATCCGCGCTTCCGCCCCGCGCTCCTCGACTACACCGAGCGCGCCTGGGCCCAGCGTCCCGACGCCCGGCACACCCCGCACCTGCTCGACGAGGCGCTCAGCTGGCACCAGCGCTACCTCGACACCGGCAGCATGGGCACGGATCACTAGACTCCTGGCCGTGGAATCCGTGCTCAACATCTCGGCCTACCTCTTCACGCCGATCGATGACCGCGAGGCGCTGCGCGCTCACCTGCGCGCGCTGACCGAGGCGGCAGGGCTCAAGGGCACCATCCTGCTGGCCCCCGAGGGGATCAACATGTTCCTCGCCGGGCAGGCCGGCCTGCTGCGCGGCTTCCTCGACGCCGTCCGCGCCGAGCCGGGCTTCGCCACGCTCGAGGCCAAGGAGAGCTGGTCGGACGAGCAGCCGTTCCGCAAGATGCTGATCAAGCTCAAGAACGAGATCATCCGGATGGACCACCCGACCATCCGGCCGGCCGCCGGGCGGGCCCCGGCCGTCAGCGCCACCGTGCTCCGTCGCTGGCTCGACCAGGGCCATGACGACGACGGTCGCGAGGTGGTCATGCTCGACACCCGCAACGCCTTCGAGGTCGACTACGGCACCTTCGCCGGCGCCATCGACTGGCGGATCGAGAGGTTCACCGAGTTCCCCGAGGCCGTACGGGCCAACCGGGACGAGCTCGAGGGACGCACCGTGGTGAGCTTCTGCACCGGCGGGATCCGCTGCGAGAAGGCGGCGATCTACATGCACGACCTCGGGCTGACCAACGTGCTCCAGCTCGAGGGCGGCATCCTCAAGTACTTCGAGGAGGTCGGCGGCATCCACTACGACGGCGACTGCTTCGTCTTCGACGGCCGCGAGTCCCTGCGCCCCGACCTCTCGGTGCAGGACGAGGAGCCCAGTCGGCGGCTCCCCCGCCGATCTGTGCTTGCACCCACCTGAGCACCCGCTAGAGTTCGAACATGCGTTCGGCACCCCGGGCCGCGCCCGACGACGTCGGCCTGCCCTTCGATCTCCCCCAGGAGCGCGCCCGTCCCGTCACGGGTCCGGCCACCGAGGCCGCCGTCCCCGGCCCGGAGCCGCTGGCCTGGTACCGGGTGGAGGGCAGCGAGTTCACCTCCCGCGGTTGGCCGGCCGGCACCGAGCTGCTGATCGACGTCAACCGCACGCCCCAACGAGGGGACGTGGTGCTGGCCCGGCACGGCGGCATGCTGCGGGCCGGCGAGCTCTCCCACGAGGTGGGTCGGCTCGCCGTGCGCAGCGACCACGGATCGATCTGGCTGGAGTCCGCGGCCCAGGTGGTCGGCGTGGTGCGGGTCGCCGAGCCGCCGCTGCACGGCATGCCGGTCAGTCCGGCACGCCGGCAGTGACCGGCGTCAGTGCCCGATCGGCAGCGCGTCGACGGCGGCGTCCTTCGCCGAGCCGATCTTGGCGGCGGTCCGGCGACCGGCACGACGCGCGCCGTTGAAGAAGCCCTGCAGGCTCAACGTGGCACCGGCGCCGACCAGCCAGACGTCCTTGGCGATCGGCACGCCGGCCTCGCTCGGCCGGATGCTGCCCGGCTGGCGCAGCCCGGGCACCCGCGCATAGAGGCCGAGCAGGCCCGCGCCGAAGCCGGCCAGGGCCAGGCCGGCCACCGCGGAGGGAACCTTGGGGGTGAGCAGTGCGCTGCCCACGGCGATCTCCGCGATCGCCACCTTCTTGGTGAACGAGGCGGGCTGCTGGCCGCTGAGGAACGGATAGGCGGTCGAGGCGAAGCCGTGCAGCTGTTCGGCCGTCGCGGCGTCGGCACCGAGCTTGGTGATCCCTGAGTTCAGGATGTAGGCGCCGGTGGCAACACGGAGCGGAGCATGAGTCAGGTTCATGTCCTCCACCCTAGCCACGCGGCCGAAGCCCGCCCGCCCGCTACTTGATCAGTCCCTGCTCGACGATCGAGGCGAAGTCGATCGCCTGCGGCAGCTCGCCGGCTTCGAGGAACGCGTCCGCCAGCGCCTGCTGCGCCGCGATCGTCTCCTCGGTCACCGGACCGAAGTCGGCGGCCTTCTTCTTCGCCACCGCTCGGGTCACCTCGGCGGGCAGACCGGACTCCGCCGCCCAGCCGTCACCCCAGGCGTCGCTGTTGTCGATCGCCCAGACCCAGGCCTCCTGCAGCAGGCCGACGAAGTGCTCGATGTGCTCGCGCTTGGTGGCGTCGTCGAGCGACTTCGCCGAGGCGATCTCGAACTGCACGCCCTGCTCGTCCGGGGCTCCGCCGGTGATCTCACGGGCGCCGCTCTGCTCGATCACCTGGGTGACGAACGGGTCCCACACCACCCAGGCGTCGACGTCGCCGGAGGTGAAGGCCGCGAGCCCGTCCGCGGGCGCGAGGTAGTTGGCCTTGACGTCGTCCAGGGTCAATCCGTTGCGAGTCAGCGCTCCGAGCAGCAGGCCATGGGCGGAGGTGCCCTTGCCGACGGCGATCTCCTTGCCCTTCAGGTCGGCGACGCTCTGGATGTCGGAGTCGGCGGGGACCAGGATCGAGTTCTCCTGGTTGTCGCGCTCCTGGACCTGGGCGACGACCTTGAAGTCGGCGCCTGCGGCCGCTCCGAAGATCGGCGGGGCGGAGCCCACCCAGGCGACGTCGATCTGGTCGGCGGCCGCGGCCTCCACGATCGGGGGGCCGGCGGTGAACTCGGCCCACTCGATCTCGTACGGCAGGTCCTCCAGGAGCCCGGCCTCCTGCAGCACCGCGCGCACGCCGTCCTTCTGAACGCCGACGCGCAGCACCGGCTTCCCACTCGAGTCGGCCTCCGAGCTGCAGGCGCTCAGCCCGGCGAGTGCCAGCGAGGCTGCGACCAGCGCGCCGAGGAGACGCCCGCGGGGGCGGCGGCCGCTGCCCGGGCCCGAACGCGGGGAGTCGGAGTGGTTGGCGTGCGATGCGGTGGTGGTCATCTGAGTCTTCCTGTGGGACGGGGTTGCGGACGGATGGTGCTTCATGCGGACACCGAGCTGTCCTGGTGCACGCCGAGCAGGCCCAGGAGGGCGACGCGACGGCGGACGATCTCCGGATGGTCGCGACGCCGGGGCCGCGGCAGCTCGAGACGCTCGTCATGGATGATCCGGCCCTGCTCCATGACCAGCACCCGGTCGGCGAGCAGGAGGGCCTCCTCGACGTCGTGGGTGACCATCAGGACCGCGGGCCGGTGCGCCTCGACGAGGCGCTGGACGAGCTCCTGGGCCGAGATCCGGGTCAGCGCGTCGAGCGCGCTGAACGGCTCGTCCAGCAGGAGCAGATCGGGCTCGCGTACCAGCGCCCGGGCAAGCGCGACGCGTTGCCGCTGACCGCCGGAGAGCTGACGCGGCCAGGCGTCGGTGCGATCGCCGAGGCCGACCTCGCCGAGCACCGTGCGCGCCCGCTCCGCCCGGTCACGCCCGCGCAGGCCGAGCAGCACGTTGTCGAGGACCCGGCGCCACGGGAAGAGCCGCGGGTCCTGGAAGACCACGGCCGGCTCCCTCCCGCCCTGCACCTGGCCCAGGGCCCCTGTGTCCAGGCCGGCCATGATCCGCAGCAGCGTGGACTTGCCACAACCGCTGCGTCCCAGCAGGGCGACGAACTCCCCGGTGCGGATCTCCAGGTCGACGCCGCGCAGGACGTGGTTGTCGGCGAAGGTGCGGTGCAGGTCGTGGACCGAGGCGACGACGTCACTCATCAGCGCACCCCCTCATCGCGCCAGCGGACCGCCCAGCGCTCCAGGCTGCGGACCACCGCGTCGGTGAGCAGCCCGAGGATCGCGTAGCAGAGCAGGGCGACGACGATGATGTCGGTGCGCAGGATGTCGCGGGCGTTGTTGATCAGGTAGCCCAGCCCGGCACCGGCGTTGACCTGCTCAGCCACCACGAGCGCGATCAGCGCCGAGCCGAGGGACTGGCGCAGTCCGACCAGGAAGCCGGGCAGCACCGCAGGAGCGTAGAGGTGGCGCAGCCGCTCCCACCAGGTCAGGCGCAGCGACGCTGCGACCTCGCGCAGGTCACGGTCGACGCCCTGCAGCGCCGCCACCAGGTTCAGGTAGAGCGGCACCAGCGCGAAGAGCGCGACCAGGTAGATCTTGGGCTCCTCCTTGATGCCGAACCAGATGATGAACAGCGGCACCAGACCGAAGAGCGGGAGCACGCGCAGCATCTGCACGAGCGGGTCGATCAGGGCGTCGCCGAGACGGCTGAGGCCGACGATCGTGCCCAGGAGCACCGCGATCGCGGCGCCGATCAGGAAGCCGAGGGTGGCGCGCCGGATGGAGACCTGAAGCGCCTCCTGGAGCTGCTGGGTCTCCCAGAGGTAGGTCGCGGTGTCCCACAGCTCGCGCGGCGAGGGGAGAGTCTCCGCCGAGAGCAGGCCGAGGGTCGAGGCGAGTTGCCAGGCGCCGAGCACGAAGACCGGGCTCAGCCAGCGCAGCACGCGCAGCGCGTGGTCACCGGACCGGCTCCGCTGCCCGGCGCGATCCGGGCTCGGCGCTTCGGCGCCGGAGCTCACGAGCGGGCTCGTCGGGGACGCAGGGGTCAGCAGATCCGCCGTCATGGAGTCGCCCTCCTTCCAATAGTTGAATGTCTAGTGAACTACTATTACTAAGCGTTCTGCAAGGTGAAGCCGTTCAGATCCACGACGGCTCTCACGACGGCGCAATCGCGTTTCCCTATCACCGAGAGGCAGGTCACAGATGCGGATCCAGCAGCTGGAGTACATCGAGGCGATCACCCGGTTCGGCTCCTTGCGGCGCGCCAGCGAGCACCTGCACATCTCCCAGCCCGCCCTGTCGGAGTCGATCAGCAGGCTGGAGCGTGAGCTGGGTGTCGCCCTGCTCGACCGGCATCGCACCGGAGCCCGGATCAGCCGTCGCGGGCGCGAGCTGCTGACCCACATGAACGACGCCACCGAGGCGGTGCGCCGGCTGCGCGCGGCCGCGAGCGAGGAGTTCGTGGCGACCCGCAACGTGCACATCGGCACGGTCCAGGCAGCCAACGCGACCCTGCTCACCCCGGCGCTGCGCGCCTACCGCGCCCGGTTCCCGGAGGTGAACGTCGAGATCCGCAACATGCAGCAGACCGAGATCTTCCACGAGCTCAGCGTGGGTGCGCTGGACCTCGGCCTGGTCAACGTGCTGGAGGGCGACGACCCGCCCAGCGACATCGACCGGATCGACCTGATCCACGGCGAGCCGGTGGCGGTGCTCCCCCACGACCATCCGCTGGCGGAGCACCCCAGGCTCTCGCCGGCGCAGGTCGGCTCCGCGCCCTTCATCGCCATGCGGCCCGGCTACCTGATGCACCGCTTCGCGCACCGTTGGTTCGACGGCCGGCTGCCGCGCAGCGTCTACACCGCGGACGGTGCCGAGCTCGGCACCTCACTCGTGGCCGAGGGCCTGGGCCTGACCCTGTTGCCGGACTTCACCGTCGTCGGGCACCCGTTGGCACGGGCGGGAGCGATCACCTACCGCCCGCTGGACGGCGATCCGCCCACGGTCACCCTGATCGCCTGCCAGCGCCAGGGCGTGCGTCCGCCCGAGCCGGTGCGCGACCTGATCTCGGCCCTGCTGCGCAAGGCCCGGGACTACACCGGCGCGAGCTAGGCCGAGGCCCGGATCGGGGTGATCCAGGACTGGTGCGTGGTCGCGTTCTTGGTGATCGCGAGCAGCTCGTCCATGTGCGGCTCCAGACCGGTCACCTTGTCCAGCGGGACGCCGATGATCAGCTGGAACCCGAGGCCCTTCCAAGCCTGCACCGCGCGGCCGGCGAACTCGGAGTCCGCCTTCACGAAGCCCTCGTCGAGGAAGACCGGTGCGAACCGGGGTCGCGAGCGCATCTCGTCTCCGAGCCGGAAGCGCAGCGCCGAGCCGACGATGAAGGCGACCAGCTCCTGGCTCTCGCCACCGCTCTTCTCGCCGAGCGTGCGGTAGGTGGCGCGGACCTCGCCGGAGGTGCTGTCGTAGCGCTCCGCGCTGATCTCGACGTGGCGGCGCACATCGAGCAGCCGGTCCCGCTCCGAGGTGCCCTCGGTGCTCTGCGAGGGCCGGCGCAGCTGGTCCATGAACTTGCCGAGGTCCTTGAAGCGACGCTCCAGGCCGGCCTCGTCCAGGTCTCTCGGGGTCTCCGCGGAGAGCACCCGCAGCTCGCGCATGAAGACCTGCACGTGCGCCGGCGCGAGCCGGCGCAGCCGGATCCGCAGCCGGTCGCCCTCGGCGCCGAACTCGATCCGGCGCAGGATGTTGTTGATCGGCTCGAGCCTGTCCTCGATCTCCTCCACCGAGGAGGCCATCGCGCCGACCAGCGGCACCAGGTCCTGTCCGCTCCACTCGGTCAGCCGCCGGCGCCACTCGGAGCGGCGCTGCGCCAGACCGGTGCCGCGGATCTCGTCGAGGATCCGGGCGAAGTCGGGGAACGAGTCGGCGCTCGAGCCGAGGTTCGGCGAGTCCCACTGCATCTTGTACAGCCGGAAGATGCCGGCCAGCTCCTCGTCGACCCGGCGGATCTCCTGCCCCGCCTCGTCGACGGCGCTGTGCAGCCGCTGGGCGAGCCGCTGGGAGTTCTCGCTGAACCGCTCCAGCTCGTCGGGGTCGCCGGGCGCCACAGCGGCGGCGAACTCGGCGGCCAGCGCCAGGCTCTGCTCGTCGGTGATCGCCAGACGGCCGTCGCGGGAGACCGTCTCGAGCCGGTCCTTGACCAGGTCCTCGGCGTCGACGAGCTCACCGTGCGCGGCGTTCAGCTCGCGCTGCCGCGCCTCCAGGCCGTAGTGCTGCTTGCGGGTCTCGTCCAGACGGGTGGTCAGCTCGACGATCTGCGCCTCCAGCACCCCGAGCGCGTCGTCGGCGGTCAGGATCTCGTCGCGGCGCTGCTCCAGCTCGGCGATGCGGCGATCGCTGCCGGCCACGTCGAGGTCGTCGAAGCGGACCAGGGCCACGGCGTCGTAGGCGGTGCGGCGCTGGACCAGCACCCGCTCCTGGCGCTCCAGCTCGGCGACCTCGGCGTCGAGCTTCTCCAGCTCGCGCTCGATGGTGTCGAGCTCGGCCTCGGTCTCCGCGATCGCCTCCTCGTTGGAGAAGCCGATGATGTTGCGGGCGTCGTTGCGTCCGTGGGTGCCGCGGCTGCCGAGCCGGGTCTGTCCGGCCAGGGTCACCCGGAAGCCCTCGCCGGCCAGCGAGGCGGCGTCCTCCACGCAGAGCGCGTTGCGCTGCGGGTCGCGCACCAGCGTCTGCACCCAGCCGGAGAACGGCGACTCCTTGTAGACCAGCTTGCCGGCCACGTGGTCGGCGTCCTCGGGCTCCTCGTCGGGGAGGTCGAGGGTGGCCCCCTCGAAGGTCAGCCGGCCACGCAGGCGCAGTCCGTCGATCGCTGCGGAGAAGTCGTCGAGGCGCTCATGCGGCACCAGCATCAGCCGTGCGGCGCCGCCGAGCACCGTCTCGATCGCGTTGCGCCAGCGGCCCTGTGCCGGGTGGACGTCGATCAGCTCGGCCACGAACGGCAGCTCGTCGACGCTGAGGCCGCTGGCCTTGGCGACCTCGTCGCGCATCTCGTGCATCCGCGCCGGCACCCGGCCGGCCCGGCTCTCCAGCGAGACGCGCTCGCGCGCCACCTCCGCCTGGCGCTCCTTGACCGGGTAGAGCCGGTCGCGCACCGAGTCGCGGGCCTCCTTGAGTCGCTGCTGCTCGGCGGGCAGGTCCGCCAGCCAGCGCTTCGCCTCCTGCTGCAGGGTCGCGAAGTCGCCGGCGGAGTCGAACGCCGCCTCCAGCATCGACTCCTGGCCCTCGCTCACCTCCAGCAACGGCAGCATCCGCTCCGAGACGTCGGCGCGCCGCGCAGCGCGCTCGCCACGCAGCACCCGCTCGCTCTCCAGTGAGCCGCCCAGCGCCTCCAGGGTGGCGCCACCCGCGGCGCGGTGCGCCTCCTTGGCGGCCTCCAGGTCGCCGCCCAACGAGCGCTCGGCGGCGATGCAGGCGTTGAGCTCGTCGCTGGTCCGGCCACGGTCGCGGCGGTTCTCGGCCAGCGCCGTCTCCAGCAGCCGCAGGTGGGTGCGGTAGAGCCACAGCCGCAGCGGCGTCTCACCCTGCAGGGTGACGCCG
The DNA here is from genome assembly GCF_039528155.1 of Nocardioides dubius. Lineage (NCBI taxonomy): Bacteria > Bacillati > Actinomycetota > Actinomycetes > Propionibacteriales > Nocardioidaceae > Nocardioides > Nocardioides dubius. The sequence goes on from NZ_BAAALG010000002.1 coordinate 344,382, forward strand.
AAGGCGTCCAGCTCCGCGCGCCGGTGGCGGGCGGAGACCTTGCGCTCGTGCAGCTCGGTGATCGGCTCCAGGAGCTCGAGCTTGCGCTCCTCGGTGCGCATCGCCGAGTAGGCGGCGTCCAGGTCGTCGAAGTGCTCCACCGCGCGGTCGGCCGCGGCATAGGTGGCCGGCCGCTCGAGGACCATCTCCTTGTAGAGCTCGTCGACGCTGCGCACCTGGTTGCCGGCCTGGATCCGGGCCAGCAGCCGCAGCGCCTTGGCGCCGTCGCTGTTCGCGCCGATGCCGAGCCGGGCGTGCAGGACGGCGGCGAACTCGGCATAGGTGCGGTGCACCCGCAGGCCCGGGAAGAGCTTCTTGAGGGCGTTGGCATGGAAGCGCTCCGGCACGCAGAGCTCGACCTGCTCCAGCGCGAGCGGGGCGTCCAGCGTCGCCAACTGCATCAGCACCTCGCTGGAGCGGGTGGCGCGCCGCGGCACGTAGTAGGTGCGCAGCGCGGTGAACTGCCCGCCCTGGTCGTTGACGAAGGTCATCGCGACCGCGCCCCAGGTGTCGCTGCCCTTGCCGCGCAGCAGCTTCTCCACCGGACGCCCGGTGCGCGGGTCGTCCACCACGTCGACGGCGCCGCGCAGATAGGAGAGCAGGTTGCGCTGACCGGCGCTGCGGGCGCGACCCGCCACCGCGTCGTTGGAGGCGCCGTTGAACTTGGTGTCCGAGGGCATCATCAGGGCGGTGTAGGCGTCCAGCACGGTGCTCTTGCCGGCACCCGAGGAGCCGGAGATCATCGTCGCGTCGCCGCCGAGCGGCACCCGGGTCAGGCCGCTGAAGCCGCCCCAGTTGACCACCTGCAACAGGGTCGCCCGCCACTGCATGGTGTCGTCGCTGGGGTTGGCCACCACCTCGCGGTCGAAGAGGCCCTCGCCGCTGTTCTCCGCGGAGAGCTCGGTGGGCTCGACGTCGATGCTGCTCATGCCTGGTCCTCGTCCTCGTTCACGGCCTGGGCGGCGCCGTCGTCATCCCACTCCTCGCCGAAGAGGTCGCGGGTGCGCAGCTGGGTGGGCACCGGCGCGGTGTTGGCGCGGTGCAGCGTGGCCAGCAGCTCCTTCAGCAGCTCGAGCGGGAGCAGGGGCTCCACGGCCTCGCTGATCTCGTAGCGCTCGTCGGCCGCGGTGGCGATCAGCAGCCCGGCCTTGGCCACCGCCAGCACCGCGTTGCGCGCCCGCTTGGCATCGCCGGCGACGTCGGTGGCGTGCGCCGGGCGGAAGCTCTCGATGTAGTCGAGGATGTCGTCGCGGTCGACGAACACCTTGCTCTCTCCCCCGGCCTGTCCGGCACGGAGCCGGTCACGCAGGTGGATCAGCACCAGCGTCTCCTCGCGCGACCAGGCGGTGTCGTGGAGCAGGGTCGGGAACCGGCTGGCGGTCTCGGAGACGGCCTGTCGCTTCCAGGCGACCTCGCGGTCGCGGTCGATCTGCAGCTCGAGGAAGAGGTCGTTGAGCCGGGAGCGGAGCAGCCGCTCGTGCTCGCTGAGCACGCGCCACTCGCGGGGGTGCGTGCGGGCGCTGATGAAGCGCTGCTTGAGCAGGGTGACCAGCACCTGCCGCTCGGCGAAGGCGAGCTCGCCCTCATCACCCTCGAAGAGCGAGACCGAGGCGAGGTCGGAGCCGACCAGGTCGTCGTCGAGGACCGCGGAGTCGTCGTCGGCCCGCTCGTCCGCCTCGTGCTCGCTGGCCCGCTCCTCGATCGCCTCCGGCTCGACGGCGTCCTCGGCTGCACCGTGCTGCGCGATGTGGTCGTCGATCATGCGGGAGACTCGCTCTTCGTCGGGGTGTCGGTGACGCCGAGATCGGCGTCGGGCAGGGCCACCGTGGGCACGTTGAAGACCCGCCGGGTGCCATCGGTGCGCAGCGCGGCGTACTGCTCGAACACGGCGCCGTCCTCGGCGCTGAGGCCATGCTCGGCGGCCAGGTGCAACAGGCCGAAGATCTCCACCGGGCGGCGCAGCACCGGCGCCAGCTCGTCGAAGATCCGGCCCAGGGTGTCGGCCGGGCGCTGACCGCTCAGCGCGGCGTCGAAGTGCCGGCGCAGCTGGGTCAGCTGCGGACCGCCCTGGGCCATCAGCGCGGTCAGCGACACCTCGGGGGCGTCGTCGTCGGAGGGTCGGTGCAGCGGCTCGGGCAGGATGTCGTCGGCCGGGTCGTAGAAGCGCTCGCGCAGGTGGTCGATCGCGGTGCGAGCCGGCAGCAACGGCACGTCGTGGGTGGCGCGGGGGCCGGTGCCGGCCAGCCAGGTCATCAGCTCGGACTCCACGCCCCGCAGGGTCTGCTCCAGCTCGCGGTCACGCGCCGCGTCGTGGGAGATGATGTACTCCTTGAGCGTCGCCGTGACCCGCGAGCGCTGGGTGAGCACCCGGTCCAGACCCTCGCGGACCAGCTTCACCGTGCCGCGCAGCTCGGTGCGCTCGGCGTCGGCGAGGATCGCGTCCGACAGCGGGTGCTCGAGCAGATCGCCGAGGTCCTCGCGCAGCTGGGTGACCAGGCCGTCGTCGCGGAGCAGGGCGAAGGCACCCTCGAAGGCGCGCCCCTCCTGGGTGGCGGTCATCAGCGCGTCGGCACGTGCCAGGTAGTCGTCGATCACCTCGCCCGCCGGGCGGTCCTCGCCCCGGAAGGCGGCCAGGATCTCGCCGCGGATCTGCGCGAACCGCTCCTCGACCCGGGCGAAGTCGCTCGGCAGCGCGGAGATCAGCGAGAGCAGCTCGGTGAACCCCTCGGCCATGTAGTCCTCGGTGGCGCTGACCAGGTCGGCGCCGTCCACCAGCCGGTCGCGCTCGGCCGTCATCCGGGCGATCTCCTCGTTGAGGATGGTGACCCGGGCACTGCGGTCGGGGTGCGCCTCGGAGTTGAACCGGCGCACGGTGCCGAGGATGGTGGTGATCCGGTGCTCGCTCAGGGTGGCGCGGTCACGGGCCAGGTTCTTGACCAGCTCCAGGGCCTGCTGGGCGTGCGAGGTGAGCGAGTAGACCTCGCGACCCCGCTCGTCCAGCGCCCGCACCAGCCACTGCCCGCGCATCCAGCGCTGGCAGACCTCGCGACCCGACCCGCCGGGCAGGTCGACCTCGCCGGCCTGGCGCATCGAGGCGAAGTGGTCCTCCACCTGGGTGTGCAGCCGCGCGGTCGGGATCGGCTTGTTGTCGCGCCCGAACGCAGCCCGGAAGACGGTGATCACCACCGGCGCCTGCCGCTGGTGCAACAGGGTCAGCGTCGGTTGGTCGAAGGCGCTCGTCACGCGCGCCAACTCCCCCGCGATGTCACTCATCGTTCCGCGCCTTCCTCGCGCCCTACTGGCCAGTCGTCCCCGTCAGAGAGGCCAGCATTCCAGAGCGGAGGGCCAGACGCCGAACCCGGTCTCCGAGTTGTGGATTCAGTCGTCCTCGATGACGTGGACGGCGGCCTCCTCAGCGGAGGCGCCCGCCCCGTCGATGCCGACGTCGGTGCCCAGCAGCTCGGCGTCGACGTCCTCGCCGAGGCCGCCGTCCGGGCTCACCAGGCGCCCGGCGCGGGGCCCGCCCACCTCGCCGCCGACGGGGCCGTCCACGATGGCCTCCTCGTCGAGATCGGCCAGCTCCTCGTCGGTGGCCCAGACCTCGGGCTCCTCCTGGGCGATCCGCTCCTCGAGCGTCTCGCCCTCGAGCTCACCGCGAGCGGTGACGCTCTTGTCGTTGACGCCGTGCGGCCGGTCCGGGGGCGAGTAGCCCTCGTCGAGGGCGTCGTCGACGCCGCGGTCGAGCAGGGTGTCCTCCGGTTGCAGCTGATCTCCACTCATGCCACTTCACGCTAGCGCGCTGTCCGCCGATTCCAAGGCGTGGCGCACAATCGACTCTGTGAACGACGACCTCCCCACCGATCTGACCCCCGAGGCACTGCTGGTGCTGGCCGACCACCAGGACGAGGACGGCAGCCTGTGGCGGGCGATCACCATCGAGGACGACGCGTTCGTGCTCTCCGGCCACGACGTCGGTCCCGGAGTGGAGCGGGTGCTGGGTTGTCGGGAGTACGAGTTCGAGCGCCGGCTCACCGCCGAGGAGACCGCGCGGCTGCGCGCCCTGCTCGGGGTCGCGGGCGCCCAGCCGCTGCTGGACGCCGTCGCCGCTCGCTTCGACGCGGTCGAGGAGCTGGAGGCCTACCTGGCCGAGCACGAGATCGAGGGGATCTTCTGGAGCCAGCTCGGCGAGTAGCTCGGCGCGCCCCACCAGGCAGCCGGACTAGTCCCCTGCCCCCGCTCGCAACGCCGCGGCCAGCTGGTCGCGCCGGGTCACGCCCAGCTTGCGGTAGCCCCGTGACAGGTGCGCCTCCACGGTCTTCGGCGAGACCACCAGCTGTTGCGCGATCTCCCGGTTGCTGAGCCCGCGCGCCGCGAGCCGGCAGACCCGGGACTCGCTGGCGGTCAGCGCCGCCTGGCCGTTGACCGCCATCCGCCGTGGCCGGCTGCCCGCAGCCGCCAGCTCGGCGTTGGCCTGGCGGACCAGGGCGGCGGCACCGCAGGCGTCCGCCTCGGCACGGCCGAGCAGCAGCCAGGTACTGGCCTCGCGGCGCTGACCGGCTCGCCGCAGCGCGGCGCCGAGCTCGATCCGGGAGACCTGCAGCTCCAGCACCGCCTCGGTGCGCTCCAGCGCGGCGACCGATGCCCGGAGCGTGGCGATCTCGTCGTCGGCACCGGCGTCGCCCAGCCGGGCGGCCCAACGCAGCGCGATGCCCCGTTGCAACGGGTCGGTGCGCGCCTCGGCCTGCGCCAGGTCCTCGTCCAGGAGCCGGCGCGCCTGATCCCGCTCGCCCCGCTGCCAGTGCGCCGCGATCATCGGCACCCGCCAGGCACACCACGGCGGATTGTCAAGCGCGATCAGCGCCTGCCGCTCGCGACAGTCGGCCAAGGCGCGCAGCGCGCCCTCGGCGTCGCCCAGGGCGAGCAGCACGAGCCCGCGGGCACGGAGCAGGTTGATGCTGCCGTTGAAGGAGGCCTCGCTGACCGGCACCTCGACCGGCACCAGCGCCACCGCCTCGGCATTGCGGCCCTGGGCGAGCAGTGCCTCGGCGAGCGCCGAGGTGGCGATCGCAGCGGCGATCTCGCCGCCGCCGTGCTCGCGCACCAACGCGATGCAGGCGCCGAAGTCGGACTCGGCCCGGGCCAGCTCGCCCGACCAGAGCGCGGCGAACCCGCGCACGAAGCAGATCGCCACCTTGCCGAGGATCGATCCCGAGCGATCCACCTCAGGATCCCAACGCCGACAGGACTCCACCACGTCTGCGTAGCGGCCCGCTGCTGCCAGCTGGAGCCGGACCAGGGTCCACTCGTGCGCCTCGGGGTGCAGGTCGTGGGCGCCGTCGCCGATCGCCTGCAGCGCCGCGGTGACCACCTCGGCGACCGGGCGGCTGCTGGCGTTGCCGATCGCGGCCCGGTGGCTCAGCAGCAAGCGCTCACCGGTGGTGGTGCCGCGCAGGCCGGCCCGGGCGGCGACCAGCTCCCGGGCGCGGATCACCTGGTCCGGGAGCTGGAGCGCCGCCGAGACCAGGCCCGCCTCCACCACCAGCGCCAGGTCCGCGGTCGGGTCGAGATCGCGCAGCGCCGCCTCCAGCACCTTGACCGACTCGGCGTAGGCGCCCGCGAAGTTGTAGGCCATCGCCAGGGCGAGCGCGGCCTGCGCCCGCTCGGCAGGCTGGGGAAGCGTCTCCGCGGCGGCCGCCAGATCGCCGACGCAGGCCGGGTCGCCGGCCCGCATCTCGGCAAGGCCGAGCCGGTACTGGACCTCGGGACGCTGCTCGGCGGACGGCGGCTCGGCGAGGGCACGCGCGAGCAGCGTGGTCGCCTCGCGCGGCGCCCCGCTCTCCAGCGCGGCGGCTGCGGCGCGGAGCAGGGTCTGCACGGCCTCGCCGTCCCCGATGCCCTCGACGTGCAGCAGCTGACCCGCTGCGCGGTGCAGTCCCTCCGGCTCGCGCACCAGCACCTGCGCGGCTCGGCGCCGCAGGGCCGCAAGCGCGCCGGGCGCGATCGTCTCCCCGACGGCGGTGCTCAGCAGCGCGTGGCGGAAGCGCAGCCGGGCGCCGGCATCGAGCAGCCCGGCCTCGCGCAGCCGGTCCGCGGCACGCTCCACCTCGGCCGTGGTGAGGTCCGCGACGTCGGCAACCAGGCGCACCGAGGCACCGCCCAGGACGGCGACACCGTGGGCGAGCGCCTGCTCGGCCGCCCCGAGCGCCACCAGGCGATGGACGACGACGTCAACCACCCGGCGCGGCACCAGCTCCCGGACCGCAGCCGGCTCCAGTGCGCCCCGGTCGTCGCGTGCCAGCAGGCGCGCCAGCTCGACGACCAGGAACGGATTCCCGTCGGTCACCTCGACGCTGGCCGCGACCACCTCCGGCGAGACCTCCTGACCGAGCCGCTCGCCGAGCACCCGGGCCACCGCCTCCGGGCTCAGCAGGGCAGGCCGCACCTGCGGCAGCCGAGGATCGGCGAGCAGCGCGGCGAGCTCGGCACCGCGGCCGCTCGCCGCCACCTCGCGGCCGGCCAGCAGGATGCCGAGCGGGCGTCGCGTCGTTTGCTCGAGGAGCCGCAGCAGGAAGCCGAGCGACGGCGCGTCGGCCCACTGCAGGTCGTCGACCACGACCAGGGTCGGCCCGGCCAGCAGCGCCTCGGCCAACACCAGCAGGCTCCGGGTCATCTGCCCCGGGTCACTCGGGGCGATGGCGTCCGGGCCCGCGTCCTGCTCGCTCACCAGGGCCAGCGCCCAGCGCCCCGGCCCTTCGGCGAGACGCCGGCGCTCCTCGTCGGCCAGGGCGGCGACCGGCCCGCCGAGCAGGTCACGGACGACGGCGAACGGCGCCGTCGCCTCCAGCTCACGGGCACTCGCCTGCCACAGCGCGACGTCCTCGGTTGCCCGCGCGCTCGCCGCCGCGAGCAGGGTCGACTTGCCGATCCCCGGAGGCCCGAGCACACAGACGCCCGCACCGGCTCCGGCACGGACCCCGTCCACCAGGCGCTCCAGCAGGAGCAGGTCATCGCGACGCTCCCAGAGCGGGGTCGACTCCCCGCCGCCGGCTTGTTGGGACTCGCTCACGGAACCACACTGCCAGAGCACGGCGCCCACGCGCGGCGGAACGCTGCAGCGACCTGCCCGAGCCGACCGTGGCGCCGTTGTGCGACGAGTTCCGCTTCGACCGGATCGGCACGAGCCGGCTCAGCGGTTGCGACGCCAGATCGCCCCGTTGAGCACCGTCGCGAAGCCGGTCCACGCGGCGTACGGCACGAGGAACGCGCCGGCCCGGCGGTCGGCCTTGGCGGCGGTGCGCGCCAGGTCGGCGGTACTCGCCGCGAGCGCGCCGGCCACCAGCACCGAGCCGCCCACCTGGCGGCCTCGGAAGAAGCTCCAACACCAGCCGGCGTTGAGCGCCATGTTCAGCGCGAGCTTGCGGCGGTACTCTCTGCGACCGGCCTCGTCCAGGTGGGCCTGCGCCATGCCCGAGCCCACCGCCGACTGGGCGTAGAGGACGCTCCACGCGATCGGGAAGGCCAGCGCCGGAGGTTGGAAGGGCGGCTTCTCCAACTCCTGGTACCACCGGCTCTTCGTGCCGGAGGCCGTCGCCACGGAGCCGAGTGCGGCTGCGGCGATGGGGAGGCCGACGCTGCTGATCACGCTCTTCTTGTCCATGGCTCGACGCTAGCCGAGCGTGCCACCGTCACCGCTGGCACGCGGTGCCGGCGCAGGCCCGGTACTGGCGTGCCAGCGCTCGCAACCAGGCGCGTTGTGGCGCGTGCGCGGTGCTACGGGCCAGGTTGTCCAGCTGGTAGCGGTCCCTACGCAGGTCGTAGATCTCCTCCACGCCCGAGGGGCTGACCGCGTACGACCAGCGGTTCCCGACCCGGACTCCGGAGTAGAGCCGCTTGGTGCTCCTGGCCGTGATCGGGTAGGCCGCGATCGGCACCACCCGCTCGTCGACCGACTGGCCACCGATCTCCCGGCCACCGGCCAGCAGCGGCCTCAGGTCGAGCCCGTCGACCTGGCGGGTGGGCGTGGCGCCGGCAGCTGCGGCGAAGGTGACCGGCAGGTCGGCGTGGCTGACCACGCCGTCCACGGTGAGGCCCTTCGCCACCCCGGGGCCGCGGATCACCAAGGGCACCTGCACGGCCTCCTGGTAGAACCAGAGCTTGCCGTTCAGGTTGTGCTGCCCGACCAGGAACCCGTTGTCGGAGGTGAAGGCGATCAGGGTCTCCTCCAGCTGCCCGCTCCGGCGTAGGGCGCGGACATGCGAGCCGACCGCCTCGTCGACGGCGCGCAGCGACTCGATCCGCTGCTGGTAGCTCTCCCGCAGTGCGACGCGGGCTCGCTTGGCCCACGGGCGCTTGGTCGCGTTCACGAAGCTGCGTCCCGGCGTCTTGAAGAGCGAGGGCACCTTGGGCAGCCGGACATGGTCGAACCGGTCACGGTGCCGGGGCGCCACTGCCGGGGTGGCGATCTGGTGTCCCTTGATCCGGTGCCGCGGATCGTCCGGCTCGCGCGGACCGCCCTTGTGCGGCGCCACGTAGTTCACCCAGAGGTAGAAGGGGTCCGCGTCGCGGCCCTCCCGCCTGATCGCCTGGTTCGCCAGTCGGGCGAAGCTGTCGGTGCTGTAGCGCGCGTCCCGCACGATGCGGCCGTCGCGGTTGGTGACGGTGCGGGCGTAGTTGTAGGTGAAGGGGTCGACGCTGCCGCGCCACCCGGTCCACCCCGGCGGCACGTAGCGCTTCGGCGTCGCCCTGCCGTAGCCGTTGAGGTACTTGCCGACGAAGTAGGTGTCGTAGCCGGCCCGCCGGAGCCAGACCGGGAGGGTGTCCCGGTCATCGAGGCTGGTCACGCCGCCGTGACGCCCGCGGATCCCGAGGGCGCCGTGGTTGTGGGCGTACTGGCCGGTGAGCAAGGTGGCGCGGGCCGGCACGCAGAGCGGCGTCGGCGCGAGCGCATTGGTGGCCTGCACGCCGTGGCGGCCGATCAGCCGCCGCACCTGCGGCATCCAGCGCAGGTCACTGGCGGCGGCGTCGTCGACGGTGATCAGCAGGATGTTCGGCCGGGTGGGCCCCGCCGCCGCCAAGCTCTGCGGCGCCGAGGTCGGCGCCGTTGCGGCCAGGGTCGGATTGACGACGCCGCTCACCGCGCAGACCGCGAGCGCGAGGGCTGCGGTGGCGTGCTTCGGACGACGGGTCAGCGAGATCATGGCCAAACATTAGTATTTCGACCCATTCACTTCACTTTGGCTCGCCGAGTGAGACGACGACTCGCCGCTACGGCACGTAGGCCTCACGCGGGCAGTCCTGGCCCATGCAGTTGCGGTACTGGTCGGTGAGGACGCGGGCCTGCGCGAGCACGTCGGCGGCGGCAGCGTCGCCGACCAGGTTCCGCACCTGGTACGGGTCCCGGATCAGGTCGTAGAGCTCCTCGCGGCCGGCCGGGTTGACCACATAGGTCCACTCGTCCCCGATCCGCACCCCCGAGTAGAGCCGGCGCGTGCTGGTGGCATTGGTCGGATAGGCCTCGATCGGCACCACCCGGCGCACCCGCGAGCGCGACCGCAGCCACGGCATCACGTCGACGCCATCGGTGGAGGCTGCCGGCTGCACGCCGGCCGCCGCAGCGAAGGTGACCGGGAGGTCGACATGGCTGACCGCGGTACTGGTCAGGTCGCCCTTCGGCAGCCCCGGCCCGCGCAGCACCATCGGCACCGTCACGCCCTCGTTGTAGAACCAGGTCTTGCCCTGCAGGTTGTGCTGCCCGAGGAAGTAGCCGTTGTCGGAGGTGAAGACGATCAGCGTGTTGTCGAGCTTGCCCGACTGCCGGAGCACCCGCACGTGCCTGCCCACCGCCTCGTCCACCGCCTGTAACGCCTCCAGCCGCTGCTGGTACGACTCGCGCAGCTCGCGGCGGCCCCGCTTGCTCCAACTGTCCTGCGTGGCCCGCACGAACGAGTCGCGCGGCGCCCGGAACGACGACGGCCCGGACGGCAGCGTCAACCGCCGGAACATGTTGCGGTGCCGCTTGGCCGGCGACGGCGTGCGCAGCGCGGTCTTGGAGCGAGGCCTCCAGCGGACCGGGTCGTCGGCGTCGTGCGGTCCCCCGTTGTGCGGGGCCACGTAGTTCACCCAGAGGTAGAACGGCGCCGACCGGTTCCCGGCCCGGGTGAGCAGGGTGTCGGTCTGCCGGGCGAAGCTGTCCGTGCTGTAGGTCCGGTCACGCACCACGCGCCCGTTGCGGTTGGTGATGGTGCGCTTGTAGTTGTAGGTGTACGGGTCCAGGCTGCCGTGCCAGGTCGACCAGCCCGGCGGCACATAGCGCTTGTCCCGCTTGCCGTAGTTGTTCAGGTACTTGCCGACGAAGTAGGTGTCGTAGCCGGCGGCCCGCAGCCAGACCGGCAGCGTGTCGTCGTCATCCAGGGCCTGGAAGCCGCCCTTGCTGCCGTTCACGCCGAGCACGCCGTGGTTGTGCGCGTACTGCCCGGTGACCAGCGAGGCCCGGGCCGGGGCACACAGTGGGGTGGGCGCCACGCCGTTGGTGACGGTCACCCCCTGGTCGCCGATCAGCCTGCGCACCTGCGGCATGAAGCGCAGATCGCTGGCCGCGGCGTCGTCGACGGTGATCAGCAGGATGTTCGGTCGCGGCGCACTGCGATCGATCGTCTGCACCACCTCCGGCACCCGGGCCGGACGGTCCGAGGAGAACGAGACCGGGCCGACGCCACACCCGGCGACCGCCGCCAGGCTGAGCGCCGCCGCCGCTACTCGGGCGCGCTTGCCGACCCGAAGAGAGCGTGCGCGTTCTGGCGCAGCACCCCACGCAACCATTCATCCCCCAACTCAAGAGCGCGGACCGCTTCCACTGCTTCGAGGAAAGGGTAGGGGATGTTGGGGAAGTCGCTGCCGAAGAGGACCCGGTCAGCGAGTTGGAGCAGCCGGGAGCGCTCGGCGACCGGGAACGGCGACTCCTGCTCGGTGAACCGGGTGAAGGCCATCGTGGTGTCCAGATGCACGCCTGGATAGCGCTCAGCGAGGTCCAGGAAGCGTCCGTAGTCGGGCAGCCCCATGTGCGCGATGATCAGCACCAGGCCCGGGAATCGGGCCAGCAACCGGTCCATACCAGCAGGCCCGGTGAAGGTGCCCGGAGCCGGTCCGTGGCCGGAGTGGATCACCACCGGCACCCGGCGCTCCTGGAGCAGCTCCCAGACCGGGTCCAGCAGCGGGTCGTTGGGGTCGTAGTCGCCGACCTGCACGTGCGCCTTGAAGACCTGGGCACCGGCGTCGATCGCCTCGCGCACGTAGTCGACCGCGCCGGGCTCGGGGTAGAAGGTGGCCGAGGAGAGGCAGTCCGGCGTCTCGGCCGCGAAGTCGCGGGCCCAGCCGTTGAGCCAGGCCGCCATGCCGGGCTTGTGCGGGTAGACCAGCGAAGTGAACCGCTCGACGCCGAAGCTCCGCAGCGTCGCCAGCCGCTCCTGCTCGCCGGTGCGGTAGGCGATCGGCCACGGGCGACCGGTCAACGGCCCGGCCTGGTCGAAGTAGGCCCAGACCTTGTCCATCACCTGACGCGGCATGAAGTGGGTGTGCACGTCGATCATCCCGGGAAGCCCGAGCTCGTCGAGCAGCGCGCGCACCTGCGCGGCCTCGTCGCTGGGCAGCCGGACCCGATCAGCCGTGGGAGTGACCTCGCTCATGCCATTAGCATGGCCGACGAGCATCATGACCTCCTTCGACACCCCCTCCCGAGCGCGCAGGCTCCTGCTGGCCGTGGACGCGCCGTCCCTGCTGCACCGCAACCATCACGCCCGCGCGCACACCGACCATCGCGACCGCTCGCACCGTCCCGCCTGGGCCCTGCACGGCATGCTGCGCCAGATCCTGGAGTCGATCGACGCCTTCGCCCCGGACGCGGTGATCTTCGGGCTCGACGACCGGACGACGTCGGTGCGCGAGGGGCTCTATCCCGACTACAAGGCCGGACGTCCCGCCAAGGACCCGCTCCTCGTCGAGCAGCTGGACCGGGCCGGCGCGATGCTCGACGCCCTCGGGCTGGCCACCCTCACCCCGCCGGGGCTGGAGGCCGACGATGTGAACGCCTCGGCCGCGACCTGGGCCGGTGCCAACGGCTGGGACTGCGTGATCATCACCTCCGACCGCGACTCCTTCGCCCACATCAGCGAGCACACCCAGGTGCTGCGGCTGATCAACGGCGGGATCAGCGCCTCTCCCCTGCTGAACCCGAAGCGGCTGCGGGTGATGTACGGGGTGTCGGCCGGCAACTACCTGGCCTACGCCGCGCTGCGCGGCGACTCCAGCGACAACCTGCCGGGCGTGGTGGGGATCGGCGAGAAGACGGCGGCAATCCTGCTCGACGCGATGGGCTCGATGCAGGAGGTCTGGGCCGACATCGACCACGCGGGCGGCGAGAACCTGGTCGCCGCGGTCGACTCCTACTGCGCCGAGACCGAGCAACGCCGGATCGGCGCGATGCTGCGCAGACGACTCAGCGAGCCGGGTGCGCGCGAGCGCTACGAGTTCAACGTCGCGATCATGTCGGGACGCGACGACCTCGACCTCGGCCTCACCCCCGAGGTGCCCGGCAGCCCGGGCCTGCTCCCGCTCGAGATCGAGCGGGTGGCGCGCGTGGTCGGCCATCTCAACTTCGCCGCGACGACCGACCTCGCGCTCCGGGTGCTCACCGAGCCCCCGGCCTCCGCAGGCTGAGGCTCAGACCTCCACCGGGCGCGGCTTGCGCACGAAGAGGGCGATCACCACGGCGATCGCGGAGATGCAGGCGCCCCAGACGAAGGCCGTGTGCACGCCGTCCGCGAAGGCGATCACCGGGTCGGTCTCGCCTGACTCGAGGGAGGCGGTGGTGCCGCGGGTCATCAGGGTGATGAAGAGCGCGGTGCCTGCGGCGCCCGCGACCTGCTGGGCGGTCGAGATGATCGCCGAGCCGTGCGAGTACAGGTGCGGCGGGAGCGAGCCGAGGGCTGAGGTCATCAGCGGGGTGAAGGTGAAGGCCAGGCCGATGTGCAGGATCACGTGGTACAGGACGATCTCGCCCTGGCCGGTGCCGGCGTCCAGTCCGGTCATCAGGAAGAGGGCGACCGCGGCGAGCAGCGCGCCCGGAGCGACCAGCGGCCTTGGGCCGACCTTGTCGAAGAGCATCCCGACGACCGGCGCGAGCAGACCCATCACCAGACCACCGGGCAGCATCAGCAGACCGGTCTCCAAGGTGGTGAGGTCGAGGACGTCCTGCAGGTAGAGCGGGAGCAGGATCAGGGTGCCGAAGAGCGCCATCATGCTGGCACAGACCAGCAGCACGGCCAGCGCGAAGGAGCCCGACGAGAAGGCCCGCAGGTCGAGCAGTGCCTCGCCCTTGAGTCGCAGCTGACGCCAGACGAAGACGGCGAGCGCGACCGCACCGATCACGATCGGGAGCCACGGGCTGACCATCGGGTCGTGGGCCCCGGCGGACTCGCCGATCAGCGAGAGGCCCCAGATCAGGCCGCCGAAGGCCAGCACGGAGAGCAGCACCGAGAACGGGTCGAGGTGAGCGGGACGCGGCTCACTGACGTTGCGCACCCACAGCGAGCCCAGGGTCAGCGAGAGCACGGCGATCGGCAGCACCAGCCAGAACATCCAGCGCCAGGAGAGCTGGTCGAGGATGACGCCGGAGATGGTCGGACCCACCGCGGGCGCGACCGAGATGACGATCGAGACGACGCCCATCATCTGACCGCGCTTGGCGGCCGGCACGATCGTCATGATCGTGGTCATCAGCAGCGGCATCATCAACGCGGTGCCCACGGCCTGCACGACGCGGGCCAGGACCAGCACGCCGAAGACCGGCGCCAGCGCGGCGAGCAGCGTGCCGAGGGTGAAGGCCGACATCGCGATGATGAAGATCGTGCGCAGCGAGAGCCGCGCCATCAGCCACCCGGTCGTGGGGATCACCACGGCCATGGTGAGCAGGAAGCCGGTGGTCAGCCACTGGCCGGCACTCGCCGAGACGCCGAACTCGTCCATCAGCGGGCGCAGGGCGACGCCCATCACGGTCTCGTTGAGGATCACCACGAAGGCGGAGCCGACGAGCAGGGCGATCAGGCGGGCGGCACCCGGCGGCAGGTGAGTCGCCGCAGCGTGGTCGGGGCTGGGCGCGACGGGGACGTCGGCGTCCGGCGCGATCGAGGTCATGAAGGGCGTACTCCTGGGCAGGTCACGAGAAGGGGACGCGCTATTCTGTCACTGACTGACAACTCGGCATAAGCCGACAACCAGTGGTCCTCGCCACACTTCCCCCAGGAGCAGCACATGTCGGAGACCGGCACCACCCCCGCGCCGTCCCTGCGCGAGCGACGCCGGCACCAGACCGAGTCCGACATCTGCCACGTCGCCCTGGAGCTCTTCGAGCAGCACGGCGTCGCCGCCACCACGGTCGAGCAGATCGCCGAGGCCGCCGGGGTCTCGGCACGCACCGTCTTCCGCTACTTCCCGCACAAGGAGGACGCCGCGCTGGTCCCCCACCGCGACATCGAGGCGACGGTCACCAGCCGGCTCGCCGGCCTCGACGGCGGCGCCCCGCTGCTCCCCCAGCTCGAGCAGATGTGGGAGGAGATCCTGACCGGCTTCGACAACGGCACCAGTGAGGCCGGGCACCAGATGCTCCGGGTCTGGAGCCTGATCTGTCGCGAGCCCACCCTGCTCGCCGCCTCGCTGCGCGCCGAGGCGCAGCGGATGGAGCACGCGGTCACCGCGGTCCGCCAGGCGCTCGGTGCCGACGCCGACGACTTGCGGCCGCGGCTCGCCGCAGAGAGCCTGGCCACCCTGGGCCGGGTCACCATCGAGACCTGGGCCGCCAAGCGCGATGCCGGGCAGGAGGCCGACCTGCTGGAAACCTTCCAGCAGGCACGGGACGCGATGCACCGGCTGACCCGGTGACCGGACCAGGCCCACGTAGGCTCGCGGTGTGCAGCCGCATCTGAGCCACCTGTTCGCCGACGACCTCGGGGCGATGGCCCTGCCCTGGACCGCCGAGGAGCCGACCGCTCCCCGGCTGCTCGTCCTGAACACGTCCCTGGCCGCCGATCTCGGGCTGCATGCGGAGTGGCTGGCCGGCCCCGACGGCGTCGCGCTGCTCACCGGGCAGCGGCTGCCCGACGGCGCGGCCCCGGTCGCCCAGGCCTACTCGGGCCACCAGTTCGGCGGCTTCTCGCCCCGACTCGGTGACGGGCGGGCGCTGCTGCTCGGCGAGCTGAGCACCCCGTTGGGCCTGCGCGACCTGCACCTCAAGGGGTCCGGCCGCACGCCGTTCTCCCGGGGCGGCGACGGTCGCGCGGTGGTCGGCCCGATGCTCCGCGAGCTGCTGATCGGCGAGGCGATGCACGCCCAGGGCATCGCCACCACCCGCGCCCTGGCCGTGGTCGCCACCGGCACCGTGGTCCAGCGCGAGCAGCCGATGCCGGGCGCCGTCCTGGCCCGGATCGCCGCCAGCCACCTGCGGGTCGGCTCCTTCCAGTTCGCCCGCGCCACCGGCGACGGCGACCTGCTGCGCGCGCTCGCCGACCACGCGCTTGAGCGGCACTACCCCGCGTTGGCCGAGAGCGCGCAGCCGTACCTGGCGCTCTACCGGCAGGTGATCGCGGCGCAGGCCGGGTTGATCGCGGCCTGGATGGGTGCCGGCTTCATCCACGGCGTGATGAACACCGACAACATGACGATCTCCGGCGAGAGCATCGACTACGGCCCCTGCGCGTACCTCGAGGGCTACCGCCCCGACGCCGTCTTCAGCTCGATCGACGACGCCGGGCGCTATGCCTACGGCAACCAGCCGGCGGTCGGCCAATGGAACCTGGCCCGCTTCGGCGAGGCGCTGCTGCCGCTGCTCGCCGACGACGAGACGGCCGCGATCGAGGCGGCCACCGACGCTCTGGCCGGCTTCTCCACGCACTATCGCAACGCCTGGGTGGGCGTGATGCGCGCCAAGCTCGGGCTCGATGCGACGGCGCCCACCGACGTGGTGGCCGCACTCGCCGAGGAGCACCTCGCCCTGCTGGCGAGCGCCGGCGCGGACTGGACCCAGAGCTGGCGGAGCCTGGCAGCGGCCGCGCGCGGCGACGCCGAGCCGTGGCGCGGCCGGCTGCTGGACCTGGCGCAGGCCGACTCCTGGCTCGAGCGCTGGCGTGCGGCCTCCCCCGACCCGGAGCTGATCGAGGCCACCAACCCGCTCTACGTCCCGCGCAACCATCTCGCCGACGCCGCCCTGCGCGCAGCGGAGGCCGGAGACCTGGCCCCGTTCGAGCGGCTGCTGGCAGCGGTCCGCGAACCGTTCACCGAACGGCCCGGGCTCGCCGATCTGTCCGAGCCCGGGTCGGCGGAGTTCGCAGCCGGGTTCCGCACCTTCTGCGGCACCTGAGCTCAGGCGAGCAGGACCAGCCCGCCCAGCGCCCAGAGCCAGGAGACGAACGAGCCGACCAGGAAGTACTCGGTGACGTCGTCGATGCTCGGCCCGGTGGCGGCGTCGCGTCGCGCCTGCAGCTCCGGCCACCGCAACAGGCCCTTGGCGGCGACCACGATGCTGGCCGCGGTGGCGTGTCCGGCGACCCCGAGCCCGACGATGAAGACGCGCTCCATCGGCCCCAGCAGGCGCCCGCCCTTGAGGGTGCTGGTGGCGTCCGGCCCCTTGCCGGGGTTCACCGTGCCGGTCGCGGCCAGCACCAGCCGGACGATCACGTTGCCGGTCGACATCTGGGCGACCAGGACGGCCAACAGGAGCAGCACCTGCTCGGGGTCGCGCTCGGCCAGGACCGGCAGCGGCGTGCTCTCGACCCAACGCCCGAACGCACCACCGACCGCACCGGCCTGTTGCGCGATGAGCAGGAGCAGCCCGGTGACGACGGCGTAGCCGGCCAACGCCATCGGGGCCCGGCCCCGGCCGAAGCCGAAGGTGACCAGGTAGCCCCAGCCGGCCACCGCTCCCGCCAGCAGGGGCAGCGCGGCGAGGTCCGCGCCCGAGCTGAGCCCGGCCAGCAGGCCGAACAGCAGCGTGCCCGCGGCGCCCACCGCCGAGGGCAGGTGCCGGGCGGGGCGCACCGAGTGGGCGAGGTCGCAGAGCCCCGCGCCCAGCAGCCACAGCGCCAACCAGCTCATCGTGCATCCCTCCAGGCCTCATCGGCGAGCACCAATGCGGCCAGGCCCTCGGCCCGCACCCGCTGGGAGACGGCGGAGGGGCTGATGCCGAGCCGCTCGGCGATCTCGCGTTGCGTCTCGTCCTCCAGCAGACCACGAAGCACCGACACCGACCGTCCGTCGAGTCGCGCCAGCGCCTGATCGCGCAGGATCAGCCCGGCACGGACCGCCGGCTCCACCGCGTCCGGCAGGGCGCTCTCGGCAGCGATTCCCAGCCCGGTGCGCACCCAGGAGGTGGCCGGGCGCTCCTGCTCGGCGTGCACGGCGTCGATCGCCGCGCGGGCCGCCCACCAGCCCGGGCCGTCCTCCACCCGCGGCTCCTGCTGGAGCTCGGCGACCTCTCCCCACCCGATCCCGTGCCGCACGTCGTAGTGCTCGCCGATCCGCACGGCGAGGGCCAACGAGGCGCGGACCGCCTCCGCCAGGCTCGCGAACGCGCCCTGGTACTCGTCGCCCACCGTGATCCGCAGCGCGACGGCCGGGGCGAAGCGGTCGTTGACCTCCTCCAGCGCGGCACTCATCGTGCGGTGCAGGTCGGCGCGGTCCGCCGCAGCGCGGGATGCCACGACGTCACCGATCAGGGTTGCGCGAGCCACCATTGCTTCTCACCTCAAATGAAGGCTAACACTTCATTCGATCAAAAATGAAGCAGATTGCTTCATTTCGGTGCGCACGCTCTCCGCATCCGAGGATCACTCCCAGAAGATCCGGTCCACCACGGCACGCGCGCGCCGGGTCACCCGCAGGTAGTCGTTGACCATCTCGTCGCTCTGGCCGGGTGCGTAGCCGATCACCGAAGCCACCCCGGCGCGCTCGCGGGGGTCGCGCGGCAGCGAGTCGAACTGCTTGCCGCGGACCAGGGTGACCGCGTTGCGCATCGCACTCACCCGGCACCAGGCCTGGCGCAGCGCCTCGGCGTCGTCGGCCTCGATCAGCCCGGCCTCCAAGGCCGCCTGCAGCGCCTCCAGGGTGCGCGGGGTGCGCAGCCCCGGCACCGCGCCGGCATGCCGCATCTGCAGCAGCTGGACGGTCCACTCGATGTCGGCCAGCCCGCCGCGGCCGAGCTTGAGGTGCGTGTGCGGGTCCGCGCCACGGGGCAGCCGCTCGGCGTCGACCCGCGCCTTGATCCGGCGCACCTCACGCACCTGGGCCTCGTCGATGCCCCCGGCCGGGAACCGCAGCGGGTCGATCAGCGCCGTGAACCGCTCCCGCAGCCCTGGGTCGCCGACCACGGCGTCGGCCCGCAGCAGTGCCTGGAACTCCCAGACCGCCGACCAGCGCGCGTAGTAGCTGGCGTACGCGTCCAGCGAGCGCACCAGCGGCCCCTGCTTGCCCTCGGGACGCAGATCCGCGTCGACCTCCAGCGGCGGGTCGGTGGCCGGCATGTGCAGCATCCGGCGCAGCTCGTTGACCGTCTGCTGCGCATAGGCCGCGGCGGTACGCGCCTCGACCCCCGGCAGCGGGTCGTGCACGAACATCACGTCGGCGTCGCTGCCGTAGGAGAGCTCGAAGCCGCCGTAGCGCCCCATCCCGATGATCGCCAGCCGGGTCGGGGCGACGTCCAGCCCGAGCCTGGCCCGCACGGCCCGGCCGGCCACCTCCAAGGTGGCCTCCAGGGTGGCGTCGGTGAGGTGCGAGAGTCCCGCGCCGACGCCGACCACGTCGTTGCTGCCGAGCAGCTCGCCGGTGGCGATCCGCAACAGCTCGCGCCGACGGACCGCGCGGATCGCGCGCACGGCGTCGTCGGGCGCACTCTGCCGGCCGGCCGAGGAGGTCATCTCGGCCAGCACCGCGCCCGCCGAGCGCGGGGTCAGGTCCTCGGCCAACAGCTTGACCCCGTTGGGCTCGCGCTCCAGCAGGTCGGTGGCGTAGCGCGAGGTCGCCAGCACGCGGGCCAGCCGCTGGGCCACCTCGCCCTCGTCGCGCAGCAGCCGCAGGTACCAGGGCGTGCGGCCCAGCGCCTCGCTGATCCGCCGGAATCCCCAGAGCCCGGCATCCGGGTCGGGGGCATCGGCGAACCACTCCAGCATCACCGGCAGCAGGGCGCGCTGGATCGCCGCGGTGCGCGAGACTCCCCCGGTCATCGCCTGCAGGTGCCGCAGCGCCGCCTTCGGGTCCCCGTAGCCCAGCGCCGCCAGCCGCCGCTCCGCCTGCTCGTGGCTGAGCGAGACCGGGTCGTCGCTGATCCGGGCCACCGCGCCGAGCAGCGGACGGTAGAAGAGCTTCTCGTGCAGGCGCCGCACCTCGCGGCGGTGGTGGCGCCACTGCCGCTCCAGCCCTGCGACCGGGTCCTTCGCATGCCCCAGCGAGCGCCCCAGCCGGCGCAACGACGCCTCGTCGGCCGGCATCACATGCGTGCGGCGCAGCTCGAAGAGCTGGATCCGATGCTCCAACGTGCGCAGGAAGAAGTAGGCGTCATGCATCGTCCGGCCGTCCTCGCGCCCGACATAGCCGCCCTCGATCAGCTGGTGCAGCGCGCTCAACGTGGTCGGGGCGTGGATGCTCTCGTCGGTGCGCCCGTGCACCAGCTGCAACAGCTGGACGGCGAACTCGACGTCGCGCAGGCCGCCGGAGCCGAGCTTGAGCTGCCGCTCGGCGACGTCGGCCGGGATGTGGTCGACGACGCGGCGCCGCATCGCCTGGACGTCCTCCACGAAGCCCTCGCGCGCGGCCGCGGACCAGATCATCGGGTTGACCATCGCCAGGTACTCGGCGCCCAGCTCGCGGTCGCCGGCCACCGGGCGGGCCTTGAGCAGGGCCTGGAACTCCCAGGTCTTGGCCCAGCGCTCGTAGTAGCCCTGGTGACTGGCCAGGGTGCGCACCAACGGGCCCTGCTTGCCCTCGGGGCGCAGCCCCGCGTCGACCGGCCAGATGGTGCCCTCGCCGGTGTGCACCGAGCAGACCTGGATCAGCTGCGCCGCCAGCTGGGTGGCAGCTCGGAGAGCACCGTTCTCGCTGGCCCCCTCGGCCGGCGCATGGACGAAGACGACGTCCACGTCGCTGACGTAGTTCAGCTCGTGGCCACCGCACTTGCCCATGGCGATCACGGCCAGGCGCGCCGACGCCGCGGCCTCCCCGACCCGGGCCCGGGCCACGGCCAACGCCGCCTCCAGGGTGCCGGCGGCCAGATCCGAGAGCTCGGCGGCGACGTCGTCCACCCGGGCATCGTGCGCGAGGTCGCGTGCGGCCAGCCGGAGCAGGATCCTGCGGTACTCCACCCGGAGCGCGTCGACGGCCTCCGCATCGCTGAGCGGCGACGTCGGCGTGGCGTCGTCCGGGTCGGCGCCGACGGCACCGAGCAGGCTCTCCCGCATCGCGAAGGCCGCCGCTCGGGTGGAGCCGAGCGACGGGTCACGCAGCTCGCGCCAGTGGTCCGGGTGCCGGACCAGGTGATCGGCGAGAGCAGTGCTCGCGCCGAGGACCCGCAGCAGCCGCATCGCGGTGCCCTCGTCCTCGGCCAGCGCTCGCAGCAGCTCGGCGCGGTCGTCGACCACCTCCAACAGCCGGACCAGCCCCTGCAGGGCGAGGTCGGGGTCCGCGGTGCGGCCGAGGAAGGCGCGCAGCGGCTCGGCGGCGTCACCGAGCACGGCCAGTCCGGCGTGGGCGCCGTCGAGGTCGTGGAACCCGAGTGCCAGCAGTGCTGTGCGCGAGCTACCGGAGGTCGGTCGGTTCATCGCGCCAGCACTCGGTGACTCAGAGGACCGGCAGCATCCGGTCGCGCTCCCAGGCCGAGACCTGGCCCCGGTACTCCTCCCACTCGGCGCGCTTGTTGCGCAGGAAGAAGTCGTAGACGTGCTCGCCGAGGGTCTCGGCCAGCAGCTCGGAGTTCTCCGCCACCCGGATCGCCTCGTAGAGGGTCTTCGGCAGCGGCTCGATGCCCAGCGCCTTGCGCTCGCGCTCGGTCAGCGACCACACGTCGTCCTCGGCCTCGGCGGGAAGCTCGTAGCCCTGCTCGATGCCCTTCATGCCGGCCGCGAGGATCACCGCGAAGGCGAGGTACGGGTTGCAGGCGGAGTCGATCGTGCGCAGCTCGATCCGGGTCGACTGACCCTTGTTCGGCTTGTACATCGGCACCCGCACCATGGCGGAGCGGTTGTTGTGGCCCCAGCAGATGTAGGACGGGGCCTCGCCACCGCCGATCAGCCGCTTGTAGGAGTTCACCCACTGGTTGGTGAGAGCGGTGATCTCGCTGGCGTGACGGAGGATGCCGGCGATGAAGCGGCGGCCGGTCTGGCTGAGCTGGTACTCGGCGCCGGCCTCGTAGAAGGCGTTCTGGTCGCCCTCGAAGAGGGAGACGTGGGTATGCATGCCGGAGCCGGGGTGGGTGGTGAACGGCTTGGGCATGAAGGAGGCCCACATGCCCTGGCTCAGCGCCACCTCGCGGACCACGGTGCGGAAGGTCATGATGTTGTCGGCGGTGCTCAGTGCGTCGGCGTAGCGCAGGTCGATCTCCTGCTGGCCCGGGCCGCCCTCGTGGTGGCTGAACTCCACCGAGATGCCCATCGCCTCGAGCATGGTGATCGCCTCGCGCCGGAAGTCCGATCCGAACGACTGGGCGGTGTGGTCGAAGTAGCCGCTGCGGTCCACCGGCACCGGCTCCACGCCCTGCTGCGGGGTGTCCTTGAACAGGTAGAACTCGATCTCGGGGTGGGTGTAGAAGGTGAAGCCCTTCTCCGCCGCGGCGCTCAGCGTGCGCTTGAGCACGTAGCGCGGGTCGGCGTAGGAGGGGCTGTCGTCCGGCATCGTGATGTCGCAGAACATCCGCGCCGTGCTCGGGCCCTCGCCGCGCCAGGGCAGGATCTGGAAGGTCGACGGGTCCGGCTTGGCGAGCATGTCGGCCTCGTAGACACGGGCGAAGCCCTCGATCGCCGAGCCGTCGAATCCGATGCCCTCGCTGAAGGCTCCTTCGAGCTCGGCAGGGGCGACCGCCACCGACTTGAGGAAGCCCTGGACGTCGGTGAACCAGAGTCGAACGAACCGGACGTCACGCTCTTCGAGAGCGCGGAGGACGAAGTCTTCCTGCTTACCCATGGGGTCAACTATGACCTATCGCGTGTTTCCGACGCATGACGCCCCGCTGGCGCGGACGGACCAGTGGATGCCACTAGTCGTCGGAGAGCGAGTTGAACTCGAGATCGGAGATCGTGGGCCGGCCGCGGTTGCAGAAGACCTCGATCTCGATCGAGCGGTTGCCGTTGCTGAACACCGCGTCCACGTCGTCGTCCGGGCCCGGCTCGAAGCTCACCGTGCGCCACCCGTTGGCGGTGTCCGGCAAGGCCTCCACACCGAAGGCGTAGACGCCCTCGCAGGCCACCACGAAGGTGCCGAACTCCTTGGTGATCCGCTGCTCCACCCGGGGCACGTCACTGGGCAGGTCGGAGGGCTGCACGCTGCCCTCGGAGATCTCGGCGTTGCGGATCACCTCGTTGCCCAGCGGGCCACGACCACGGATCGAGGCGCCGACGCTGGAGACGGTGATCACGCCGATCGTCACCAGCGCCACGGCCGCCGCGATCCAGGCCAACGCCCATGTCCACTTCCTGCTCACCTGCGCATTCTCGCCCCTGCCGGCTCTCGATCGGGCTATCCGATCCCTAAGGTCACGCTAAGGACCCCGTTGCGACCCCGGTTCTGCGCCGCCGAGGCGATAGCGTCGGGGTGTGGCGCATCTGCTGGTGATCGAAGACGACGACCGGATCCGCAGCCTGGTGCTGCGCAGTCTGCGCGAGCTCGGCCATGCCGTGGACTCGGCAGCGAACGGGATGAGCGGGCTCAACGCCGTCGTCGACTCCCGGCCCGACCTGGTGGTCCTCGACCTCGGCCTGCCCGACGTCGACGGCACCCAGGTGCTCGCGATGATCCGCGCGGTCTCCGCGGTGCCGGTGATCATCGCCAGCGCCCGCGACGACGACCCGTCGCTGGTCAGCGCGCTGGACGCGGGAGCGGACGACTACGTCGTCAAGCCCTACACCACCGCCCAGCTGGAGGCCCGGATCCGGGCGGTCCTGCGGCGCACCCAGGGCGACGCCGAGCAGCGCCAGCAGGTCGAGGTCGGCGGCCTGAGGATCGACGTCCGGGGCCGGATCGCCAGCCTGGACGGGGCTCCGCTCGACCTCAGCCCCCGCGAGTTCGACCTGCTCCTGCACCTGGCCGAGAACGCCGGGGCCGTGGTGACCAAGAAGGAGCTGCTCACCCAGGTCTGGCAGCAGCCCTGGGGCGGCAGCGAGAAGACCGTCGACGTGCACCTGTCCTGGCTGCGCCGCAAGCTCGGCGAGACCGCGGACGCACCGCGCTACCTGACCACGGTGCGCGGGGTCGGCGTCCGGCTCGCAGCGCCCGCGGAGTGACGGATGCGCCGCAGCCTGATCCTGACCGTCGGCGCCACCGTGGCGGTGGTGCTGCTGGCTCTGCTGATCCCGATCGCCGTGCTCCTGCGCAGCTATGCGCTGGAGGACCGGCTCTCCCGGGCCGCGCTGGAGGTGCAGGCCACCGAGTCGGTGGTCTCCGGCCAGGCCAGTGACCTGGGCGCGGTCGCGCACTACCTGGACCGGATCAACAGCGCGGACGAGGGGATCATCACCACCGTCTACTACCCACCGTCGACCGAGCATCCCGAAGGGCTGATCGTCGGGCCCGACGACGCCCGGGAGGACGAGCGGATCCGGGAGGCCCGGCGCACCGGTCAGGCCCGGATCGACGATGTCGAGGGCGGCGCGGAGTTCCTGGTGCCGGTCTCCCTCGGCGGCGTGAACGCCCGTCCCGAGGACACCCCCGTGGTCCGGGTCCAGGTGTACGAGGAGTCGTTCCCCTCCCCCGTGCACCGCGCCTGGCTGGTGCTCGGGCTGCTCGGGCTGGTGGTCTTCGGCGCCGCGCTGGTGCTGGCCGATCGACTGGGTCGCTCCTTCGTGCAGCCGATCCGCTCGCTGGCCCAACGCGCCCAACAGCTCGGCACCCACGGGCACGCCGAGCCGATCACCGTCGAGGGGCCGGCCGAGGTCGCCGAGCTCGGTGCCGCGCTGAACCGCCTGGTGGTGCGGATCGAGGCGCTGCTGGTCCGCGAGCGCGAGGGCGTCGCCGATCTCTCGCATCGACTGCGCACCCCGATCACCGCGCTGCGCCTCGGCATCGACTCGCTCACCGACCCGACCGAGCGGGCCCGGCTCAGCGCCGACGCCGACCGGCTGCAGGCCATGGTCGACGACGTGGTGCGGGAGGCACGACGCGGGCAGCGCGAAGGGCTGATCGCGACCGCGGACGCCGGCGCCGTCGTCCGCGAGCGGTGTGCGTTCTGGCAGCCGTTGGCCGAGGACCAGCGGCGCCCGTTCACGGTCACCGCGCCCGAGACGCCGGTCTTGGTGGCGGTCAGCGTCGAGGACGTCGCCGCGCTGCTCGACGTGCTGTTGGACAACGTCTTCAGCCATACCCCCGAGGGCGCCGGGATCGTGGTGAGCCTGTCCGCACGCGAGGGCGGCGGCGCGATCGTGGAGGTCGGCGACGACGGGCCCGGCTTCCCGGACGGCGTCGACGTCTCGGCCCGCGGCGCGAGCGGAGCCGGGTCCACCGGTCTGGGCCTGTCGATCGCGGCCCGCACCGCTGCGGTGGCAGGCGGCTCGGTCGGCATCGGCAGCAGCGCCTCGGGCGGGGCATGCGTCAGGGTGGAGCTGGGACCACCTCAGTAGTCCCTGCCCCACCCCGGGCGGCGCTCAGGCCGTGACGATCAGCGGAAGGTGATGGTGCGGACGACCGACTTCTTCGCGCCCACCTTGGTGATCTTGACCTTGAAGGTGTCCGACCCGGCGGTGTTGGGGCGCAGCCGCTCCAGCTCCACGTCGCCCTCGTAGTCGGCGGTGCGGGTGGTCTTCACGATGCGCTGGCCGTCGTGCCAGAGCACGATCTTCCAGCGGCTGCCCGGCTTGGCGTCGTCGACGTCGACCGACACCTCGTAGCCGCGGCCCTCGCGATCGGCGCTGAACTCGTAGCGGGCACCGGCGTAGCGGCCCTCGCGGTCGACGTCGGCGTTGGCGGCGGGGGCGGCGGCCAGCAGTGCGGCCGGGACGGCGATGGCTCCGGCAGTGGCGGCTGCGACACGGGTGATGCGGTTCATGAGGATGTTCCCTTCGGTTGGGTGGCGGCAGCGATCAGCGGGTGAGCTCGACGCGGCAGGGCTTCTGCCCGACCGGTCCGAACTCGGCGAGGTAGGTGGCCGACTTCTTGTCGGCCGCGGTGACGTCGACGTCGATCTCGGCGTCGTCGTCCGCCACCCGGACCCCGCTGTAGAGCGTGTGCCCGTCCTGGCTGAGGCTCACCTGCCACTGGTCGCCGACGGCGGCGGCCAGCAGCTCGAGGTTGACCTCGACCCGGTCGTTCTCCTCGGACTCGACCTCGAACTCGTAGTTGGCGGTGGTGCAGGTGCCGGTCCGGACGACGTCGCTGTCGTCGGCCATCGCCCACACCGCACCGCCGGCGACGAGCCCGACGACGGCGACGCCTGCGGCGCCGATCACCAGGTGACGGGGACGGATGCTCATTGCTCTCTCCTCACTGCGGCCTTCTGGATGCTGCTCGTCCAGACGTGGTGCCTGGCGATGACCCAGAGACTTCCGCAGTGCCCGCTAACCGCGAACCAGCAGATTGCTAAGCGCCGGCTAAGCCTTGCTCTCGTCGCGCACCCGGGCCAGCTCGGCCAGCCAGGGGGCGGCCGAGGCGTCGGAGGGCATCCGCCAGTCGCCGCGCGGCGACATGGTGCCGCCGGGCGACACCTTGGGTCCGTTGGGGAGTGCGGAGCGCTTGAACTGACTGGCGAAGAAGCGCCGGATGAAGACCTCCAGCCAGTCCAGGATGACCGGCAGGTCGTAGGCGACCTGCCGGTGCTCCTCGATCCCGGGCGGCCACTGGCCGGCCTCGGCGTCGCGCCAGGCGTGCCAGGAGAGGAAGGCGATCCGCGACGGCCGGGCGCCGTGGCGCAGCACATGCCAGAGGGTGAAGTCCTGCAGGGCGTAGGGGCCCACCGAGTCCTCGGTGGCCTGCGGCTTGACGCCCTCGGTGGTCGGGATCAGCTCCGGGGTGATCTCCTGCGCCAGGATCTCGGTGAGCACGCCGCGGATCTCCTGGGCGTGCTCGGAGGAGTCGAACTGGCCGGAGCTGATCACCCAGCGGATCAGGTGCTGGATCAGCGTCTTCGGCACGCCGCCGTTCACGTTGTAGTGCGACATCTGGTCGCCGACGCCGTAGGTGCACCAGCCCAGTGCCAGCTCGGAGAGGTCGCCGGTGCCGAGCACGATCCCGCCGCGGTGGTTGGCGAGCCGGAAGAGGTAGTCGGTGCGCAGACCGGCCTGGACGTTCTCGAAGGTGACGTCGTAGACCGGTTGGCCGCCGGCGAACGGATGGTCGAGGCCGTGCAGCATCTGCTCGGCGGTCGGCTTGATGTCCAACTCCTCGAAGGTGACCCCGAGGGCCTGCGAGAGCCGGGTGGCGTACGACTTGGTGACGTCGCCGGTGGCGAAGCCCGGCATGGTGAAGGCGTGGATGTCGCTGCGCGGGCGGCCGAGCCGGTCCATCGCCTTGGCGGCGACGATCAGCGCGTGCGTCGAGTCGAGGCCACCGGAGACGCCGATCACCACCTTCGGGTGGCCGATCGCCTTGAGCCGCTGCTCGAGCCCGGAGACCTGGATGTTGTAGGCCTCGTAGCAGTCCAGTGCCAGCCGCTCGGCGTCGTCGGGGACGAACGGGAAGCGGTCCACCTTGCGCAGCAGGCCGATGTCGCCGGCCGGCGGGCGCAGCGTGAAGCCGATCGTGCGGAACGTCATCCGGTCGGCGTAGGTGCGGCGGTTGTCGTCGAAGGTGCCTTGGCGCAGCCGCTCCTGACGGATCCGGTCGAGGTCGACGTCCGCGACGCTGCGCTGCGCGGTGTGCGGGAAGCGCTCGGTCTCGGCGAGCAGGTCGCCAACCTCGTAGATCATCGTCTGGCCGTCCCAGGACAGGTCGGTGGTCGACTCCCCCTGCCCGGCTGCCGCGTACAGGTAGGCGGCGGAGCAGCGCGAGCTGGCGCTACGCACCATCAGCCGGCGGTCCTCGGCGCGGGCCACCGTGATCGGCGAGCCGGAGAGGTTCACCAGGATCTGGGCGCCGGCCAGCGCTGCCTCGGCGCTGGGCGGGATCGGCACCCACATGTCCTCGCAGACCTCGACGTGGAAGGTCAGCCCGCGCACGTCGTCCGCGGCGAAGATCAGGTCCGGACCGAACGGCACCTCGACGCCGTTCAGGGTGATGGTGCTGCCGCGGCGGTCGTCGCCGGGCGCGAACCAGCGGCGCTCGTAGAACTCGCGGTAGGTCGGCAGGTAGGACTTCGGTGCCACGCCGAGCACGGCGCCGGCGTGGATCACCACGGCACAGTTCAGCACCCGGGTGCCGTGCACCAGCGGGGCGCCGACCACCAGCACCGGCCGCAGCTCGCGGCTCGCCTCGACCAGCTTCTCGATCGCGGCCTCGACGCCCTCCAACAGCGTGTCCTGGAGGAAGAGGTCGTCGATGGAGTAGCCGGACAGGCAGAGCTCGGGGAAGACCGCCACCGCGACGCCCTCGTCGTGGCAGGCACGGGCCTCGCTCAGCACAGCCTCCGCGCATCCCGCCGGATCAGCGATCGTGATCGGGATGGTGCAGGCCGCGACCCGAGCGAAGCCATGGGCGTACGCGCTGTAGAAGTCCACGGCAGGGAGTCTAGTGTCGTGCCGCCGCCGGTGATGCTCCCCACACTGCCGAACGGCGTGCACAGGACTAGCCTTTGAGGCGGTCCGTGGACTCCGTCAAGGGAGCTGCGAGAACACGAGGGAGAGTCGCGATGAGCGAGCCGAAGAGCAACAACGAGGTTGCTGCGCCGTACGGCACCGGAGCCGCCGGCAGCGCTGCCGCACCGGTGCGCAAGGTGCGCACCCATCACCTGCGGGAGATGAAGGAGCGTGGCGAGAAGATCACCATGCTCACCGCCTACGACATGTACACCGCGGCCACCTTCGACGAGGCCGGCATCGACATGCTGCTGGTCGGCGACAGCGCCTCGAACAACGTGCTGGGCAACGACACCTCGCTGCCGATCACGGTCGACGAGCTGATCCCGATGACCCGCGCGGTGGCGATGTCGGCCAAGCGCGCGATGGTGGTCGCCGACCTGCCGTTCGGCTCCTACCAGGCGTCGCCCGAGCAGGGCTACCTGACCGCCGTCCGGTTCATGAAGGAGGCGCGCGCCCACTGCGTGAAGCTGGAGGGCGGCGCCGAGATGGCCCCGGTGATCACCAAGCTCACCCAGGGCGGCATCCCCGTGGTGGCGCACATCGGCTTCACGCCGCAGAGCGAGCACACCCTCGGCGGCTATCGGGTCCAGGGCCGCGGCGAGACCGCGGACCGAATCAAGGCCGACGCCCGGGCCCTCCAGGAGGCCGGCGCGTTCGCCGTCGTCATGGAGATGGTGCCGGCCGACGTGGCCGGCGAGATCAGCCGCGAGCTCACCATCCCGACCATCGGCATCGGCGCCGGCAACCAGTGCGACGGCCAGGTGCTGGTCTGGCAGGACGCCTTCGGCCTGCGCACCGGCAGGATGGCCAAGTTCGTCAAGCAGTACGCCGACGTCCACCAGGCCCTGCTGGACGGCGCCAAGGCCTACGCCGACGACGTCAAGGGCGGCAGCTTCCCCGGCCCTGAGCACTCCTTCTGAGCCCTCGCCCGTGGTCGCGAGCGGCGGTACGGTGGACGCATGCGCCGCCGTGCCGCCGCTCTGACCGCCTCGGTCCTCGTCCTCACCCTGCCGGCTGCCCTGCCTGCCGCCGCTGAGCCACCACCGCGCGCCGCCGGACCGGCCGACGTCGGACTGATCGTCACCACCGCCGTCAGCGGGCTGGCGCAGCCGTGGGACGTGCAGCCACTCGGCAGCGGCCACCGCCTGATCGTGAGCGAGCGCGACAACCGCCGGCTGGTGGTCTCCGACGGACTCACCTCGACCACGGTGCGGTTCCCGCGCGGTGCGATCTGGGCGGCCGGCGAGACCGGCCTGATGTCGGTGGTGCGCGACGTGCGCTTCGCACGCAACAACCGGATCTACACCTGCCACGGCCACCGATCCGGCACCACGCGCGACGTCCGTGTCGTGGCCTGGCGCCTCGACCTGGCCCGCAAGCGCATGGTCCGCATCAAGAACCTGGTCACCGGCATCCCCGCCACCACCGGACGCCACGGTGGTTGCCGACTGCTGATCGCGCGCAGTGGTGCGCTGCTGGTCGGCACCGGCGACGCGGCGCAGAGCCGGAACCCGCAGCGACTGACCTCGCTGGGCGGAAAGGTCCTGCGGTTGAACCGCTACACGGGCCGTCCGTGGCCGAGCAATCCGTGGATCAAGGCCAAGAGCCGCACCAAGCGCCTCGTGCTGACCTACGGGCACCGCAACGTGCAGGGGTTGGCGCAACGCAAGGACGGCACCGTGTGGTCGGTCGAGCACGGCTCCTACCGCGACGACGAGGTGAACCGGCTGCGCAAGGGCGGCAACTACGGCTGGGCCCCGGGGCCGGGCTACGACGAGTCGGTGCCGATGACCGACCACCGCCTGCCCGGCCGGCAGATCTCCGCTCGCTGGCGCAGCGGGACGCCGACGCTGGCCACCTCGGGGGCGGCCTGGGTCCGTGGTGAGCGCTGGGGCGCGCTGAACGGCACCCTCGCCGTGGCGGCGTTGAAGGGCGAGCGGGTGGTCTTCATGAGGTTCGACCGGCGCGGCAAGCTGCGGTGGACCTATGCCCCACCGGCCTTGCGCGGCTTCGGCCGGCTCCGCTCGGTGACCGTCGACCTCAACGGCGACCTGCTGGTGACCACCGCCAACGGCAGCGACGACCGCGTGCTGCGGGTCAGCACGGCGGCCGACTGAGCGTCCGCGTCAGGCGGTCCAACCGAGCCACGCACCGCCGGCGTTGACGTAGCCGAACCAGAAGACGACGGCGAAGAGCGCCAGCCACGGCAGTCGTTGCGGGTGCGGGGTCCACCAGCGGCAGGCGGTCACGAAGAGCACCAGCCAGAGCAGGACCAGGATCAGCACCGCCCACCACGGCACCAGCAGCACGCTGGCGCCGTAGAGGAAGAGCGCGCAGGCGAGGCCACCCATGCCGACGAACGGCCAGGGTGAGATCTTCTCGAGGGGCACGCTGCGAACGGTAGCCGGTCTACGCCTCGCTCTGGCCCTTGTCGTCGTTCCAGTCCGGATCGTTGTCCCAGTCCTCGTTGCGCTCCGCGACCTTGTCGAGGGCTCGGGAGGCCTCGGCCTGGGAGGCGTACGGGCCCAGTCGGTCGGCGTTGCGGCAGCCCTCGCGCGGCTCGACCGTGTGGTGCTTGAGACAGAACCAGTACTCGGTGTCCATGCTGACGAAACTACACTCGGAGCCATGTCCACGTCTTCGGTCGTCGCCGGCCGCATCTCGCCCCGCCGTCCGGTACCCGCCTCGATCCCCCGCCCCGAGTACGTCGACAAGGAGGCGCCGGAGCGGTTCACCGGCAACGAGGTCAAGGACGCCGAGACGATCGAGAGGATGCGGGTCGCCGGTCGGATCGCCGCCCAGGCGCGCGAGGAGGTCGGGCGCCACGTCGTTCCCGGCGTCACCACCGACGAGCTGGACCGGATCGGGCACGAGTTCCTGCTGGACCACCACGCCTATCCCTCGACCCTGGGCTACCGCGGGTTCCCGAAGTCGCTGTGCTCCTCGGTCAACGAGGTGGTCTGCCACGGCATCCCCGACGACCGGGTGGTGCAGGACGGCGACATCGTCAACATCGACATCACCGCCTACATCGGCGGCGTGCACGGCGACACCAACGCCACCTTCCTGGCGGGCAACGTGGACGAGGAGACCCGACTGCTGGTGGAGCGCACCAAGACGGCGTTGGAGCGCGGCATCAAGGCGGTCAAGCCGGGGCGCCGGATCGACGTCATCGGCCGGGTGATCGAGGCGTACGCGAAGCGGTTCGGCTATGGCGTCGTCCGCGAGTTCACCGGGCACGGCATCGGCACGCACTTCCACAGCGGGCTGGTGGTCCCGCACTACGACGAGTCGGGCTACGACGACGAGATCCTGCCGGGGATGACGTTCACCATCGAGCCGATGCTCAACCTCGGCACGCACGAGTGGGAGATGTGGGACGACGGCTGGACCGTCGTCACCACGGACCGCAAGCGCAGCGCCCAGTTCGAGCACACCCTGCTGGTCACCGCCGACGGCGCCGAGGTCCTCACCAACCCGTGACGTCAATGTGACCTGACGGTTCACAAACCGGACAAGAATGCGCCGTCAGGTCACATTGAGCGCTCAGAGACCGCGCAGTCGCTCCACCCGGAGCACCGACAGCTCGTGCTCGGGGTCGCCCGACATCACCGCGGCGAGCCGCAGGTGCGGCAGCGCCTCGTCGTACTTCGACTGACGCTCGAGGGTGCGGCCCAGCATGAAGCGCACCCACGCGTCGGTGGGGTCGGCCTCGACGAGAGCCTCGAGCTCCACGCGGGCCTTGTCGAGCTGGACCCGGATGAACCAGGCCCAGGCGCGCAGGGTGCGCAGACCGTGGTTCTCGGGCTCGAGCTCGAGGGCGGGCTCCAGCACCTCGAGAGCCTGGACGACTTCTCGGCGCGAGAGCAGGTCGAAGGCGACCCGGTATGCCGAAGCGGGGTCGCGCTGGTCGGGGAACACCATGACCGGAGGCAGCAACTTGTCCATGCCGCAACAACCATGACGGCGGCTGCGGCATTCCCGGCGCGGTGTCCTAGGCTGGGTGCCGCGGAAGGGCTGGCCGGGCGGCCGCGGCGGTGTCCCACAAGGGCATCGTCGAGGAAGGTCCGGGCTCCACAGGGCACGGTGGTGGGTAACACCCACCCGGGGTGACCCGCGGGACAGTGCCACAGAGAACAGACCGCCTGCGGTCGTTCTTCGGAACAGCCATGCAGGCAAGGGTGAAACGGTGGTGTAAGAGACCACCAGTGCCCTGGGCGACCAGGGCAGCTAGGTAAACCCCACCGGGAGCAAGATCAAGAAGCTGGCTCGCTTCGGCGAGGCAGTGCGCACACGTCCGAGGGCTGCTCGCCCGAGTGTGCGGGTAGATCGCTTGAGGCCAGCGGCAACGTTGGACCCAGATGGATGGTCGCCAACCAGGGCGGTCGCAAGGCCCCCTGGCGAACAGAACCCGGCCTATGAGCCAGCCTTTCCGCTTTTAAGCCTCTGACCTGGGCAAACGCATGAGCGAGGTGGCCAGAACGGCCGAAAGTCCGCCAACAGTCCGGAACATCTGTCGTTTCCGTAACTCGGTAGCGGGATTCGGACCTGCCACAGGCGGGGCCAGCGCCGCTGATCTAGACCAATCCGCAGCCACCCCTAGGCCCTACCCTCATGGGCTATGAGGATCCGACTGATAGCTGCGATGGCCGCCACGCTGGTCGTCGCTGTCGCTGGCTGCAGCACCGACAACGACGAGCCCAAGGCCAAGCCGACGAGCGAACCGTCACCCACTCAGGTCTCCGAGATCTCTGCGATCCCCCGACCTGCTGAGCAGCACTACCCGCCTGACCCAGCAGCACCCCGAGTACCCCGTCAGCTTCGGCTGGCGGGGGCTTTCGGCGTTTGAACGGAAACATGACGCCGCGAGAGTGGCGGCGCCGCACTCCCTGATTCCAGTCGCGCCTGATCCATTCGCCCTGAAGGCCGCTGCCGCCTGGGCGTGATGTTCGCGGAGTAGGATGGAAGAAGACTGCGATCACCCGTCTCCATCGCGAGTTCGGCAAGGCAGCAACTGAATAGGCGGTGACCTCATGGTCACTGAAGCATCTGGCAGACGGTTTGCGATCACTTCGCGTACAGAGACCGGACAAATCGACGCGGCATGGTGGCCACAAAGCCGCCAACTCGGCGAGCAACTGCCTGCACTCTTGGAGCTCTGGCCGGCGGCGTCAACTGGGCTCCAGCGAATCCTGTATTGCCCACACGACTGGGACGACCACCCGCACTCGGTGCCGGTGGGCGACCGCCTGATCGCGACCGACTCGGTCCCCGACAGCACCCGAACCTTGGTTCTGCAGATGGATGATGGAACCGAGTTGACCTTGCGCATCATCGCTCCAGGGGCAACCCAAGCTACGGCCGCAATCATCCTCAACAGCATGGTCCTCGAGGTTCTCGACCTACCATCGCTCTTGCTACTCAAGAAGCCGTAGACGCCGGGTGGCGCGAGGGCGTCAGCATGCGAAGCCCACTGAGGCTTGCATTGGCTGGCGCCCTCACTACGGGGCAGCGCGTCCACCCCGTGCCTCAGGGTCGCACGCTGCATCCGCACGCGATAGCCCACTGCCGCTCGGAGAAGCGGCAGCAGCTACCCACCGGGAGCATCCCCGAGACCCTCACGCGGCCCCCGCAGAGTGCTACGAGTGCCCGCCCTCGTTGTCCCAGTTCGGGAGGTCGAAGGTGTCCGCTGCCACCCGCGACAAGATTTCCTCGTGGGCGCCGGTTGCCATGTCCCCAAGTATCCGCGCAGCCTCCTCGGGGGCTGCGTCGGGAGCGATGATCCGCAGAGTCAGCTCATTTCGATTTGCCATCGACAGAACCAGCGAATGCGTGTCATCGCGTGGAAACGATCCCGTCTTGACCACACGTGTTCCCACCGGCACCGAGTGCGGGTGGTCGTCCCAGTCCGGCGGTGAGTAGAGCACACGCGAAATGCGCCCAGCTGCCGGGGGCCAGAGCTGGAACAGTGCAGGCAGTTGCTCGCCGAGTTGGCGGCTTTGTGGCCACCATGCCCCGTCGAACCGGCCCGGGTCTGGGCTCGCGCTGAGTTCGAGCCGCCGTTGTAATGCTTCAGTGACCATGGGGTCACCACCTAACCACTTGCTGCCTTGCCGAACTCGCGATGGAGACGGGTGATCGCAGTCT
The DNA here is from genome assembly GCF_039528155.1 of Nocardioides dubius. Taxonomy (NCBI): domain Bacteria; kingdom Bacillati; phylum Actinomycetota; class Actinomycetes; order Propionibacteriales; family Nocardioidaceae; genus Nocardioides; species Nocardioides dubius. Next base: position 378,533 of record NZ_BAAALG010000002.1, read on the forward strand.
TCTTCCATGCTACTCCGCGCCAGCAGAAAACCAGCAGGATCGGTCTGCTGCACGGATAGGTGACATCTGATTTGCGTCGATGTGTGTCGGCATCCATTCTGCAAGCTGGTCACAGCAGACAGGACACAGGACACAGGAGAGCTTGGCCGGCCCGGTAGACTGAAGACGGAACTGCGAGTACGCGCATCGTGGACGCCGAGGACCATCTGGACGTCAAACCCCGCGACAGCAGCAAGCGGAGGCGGACGTGAGATGAACTCACCCCGAGCACGATTATTCGGTTCTCCCCAAAGCAGCTCGGCAGCGACGAGCCGGTTTCCTTCGAACGCCTACGCCAGCCAGTTCACTGAACTTGCAGATGAGGTTCGGCGGTCGGGGCTTCTTGAGCGCAAACATGCGTACTACTGGACGCAGATCTGCGGCACCATCTTCGCCTTCATTGCTGTCTGGGTCGGCTTCTTCCTTATCGGGGACTCCTGGTTCCAGCTACTCATCGCGGTTGCGCTCGGAGTGGTGGTCACACAGTTCGGGTTTCTGGGTCATGACGCTGCCCACCGCCAGATCTTTCGCTCTCCAACGTGGAACGCCTGGACTGCTCGGGTCTTCGCAGCCGCGTTCGCCGGGTTGAGCTATACCTGGTGGCGGGCGAAGCACAACAGGCACCACCAAGCCCCCAATCAGGAAGACGTAGACCCTGACATCGGCCCTGGAGCAATGGCGTTCACCCCCGCGGTCCTTGCCCGCCGCACAGGCCTGAGCGGATGGTTCGCCAGACGCCAAGGTTGGTGGTTCTTTCCCTTGCTGACGCTTGAGGGCCTCAATCTCCATGTGGAGAGCATCAAAGCCGGCCTCGATCGTCAGTCCGGCGCACCGTGGCGTCGCCTGGAACTCGCCGTGGTGCTCACCAGACTAGGTGCCTACGTCACGATCCTCGTCCTCTTTCTTCCGCCAGGTCTCGCAGCGTCCTTCCTTGCTCTACAGATGGCAGTCTTCGGATTCTGCTTAGGCGCAGCATTTGCTCCCGCTCACAAGGGGATGCCCATCGTTCCGCGGACCATGAAGCTCGACTTCCTGCGGCGCCAGGTGATGGTCTCGCGAAACATACGAGGGAACTTCGCCGTTGATTCCTGGATGGGCGGGCTGAACTATCAGATCGAACACCATCTCTTTCCCAACATGCCGCGTTGCAACCTGAAGCGAGCCCAACCGATGGTGCGCGCACACTGCGAGCAGCTAGGGATCACCTACACCGAGGTGGGCCTGTTTCGCTCGTACCTCATGGTGGTCGACTACCTCAACAACGTAGGGCTGCGCGCCCGGGATCCGTTCGACTGCCCGCTGGCTGTACAGCTCCGCGACTAGCGACGCCGCATCGGTACCCGAGGGCCATCTCAACGTCGCGCTCTGGGTGAGTTGTGCGGCCCTGCACGGCGTATCACGGGCGTACTAAGGCGCCTCGGGCGCAGCGCCTACTGGGACGGGAACATCCATGCCAGCAGGCGAAGCATCTCCAAACCCCCGTTAAGCCAGGTGGCCGAACCGGGATGGCCATCCACGAAAGTAGATACCTCTTACAGGAGGCGGCGGCCAGCGTTGCGGTGCATCCGGACGCCGAGACCCGCACGCTGCTGCACGTCATGGTCGACCGCTAGCTCGCTGGTCTGGACCGACCCCGGTGGCGATCGACGAATCTACTCACGCAGGTGACAACTTCCCGAGATCTTTGGCCACGCCCACGGACTGGATGCCCGAATCGGTGGCGCCCCAGCTGCGCCGCCTCCTACGGTTCCCGGAACCCACCCCGAGAAGAACGTGAGCAACCCCAGCATGAAGAAGGCGATCGGAGCCCTGCTCCTCACGGCCGGCCTGTCCCTGACCACCGTCGCGTGCGAGATGCCCGAGGAGAACGACGGCACCGCAGCGGACCGCGCCGAGGTCAACCAGGCCGCGGACAAGAAGGGCGCCAAGGACAAGAAGAAGGCCGACAAGCCGTCCGAGACCAAGGGCCAGGAGAACGCCCGCCGGTCCGCTGAGAACTACCTCGACATGAGCTCGTTCTCTCGCGACGGTCTGATCAAGCAGCTCAAGTTCGAGGGCTTCTCGGCGGCCGACGCGGCCTACGGCGTCGACGCCCAGAACGCCAACTGGAAGCAGCAGGCGGCCGCGAAGGCCGAGGAGTACCTCGACATGAGCGCCTTCTCCCGCTCCAGCCTGATCCAGCAGCTCAAGTTCGAGGGCTTCACCCAGGCCCAGGCAGAGCACGGAGCGAACAAGGTCGGCCTGTAGCTCCACCACGAACGCACCCCCATTGGCTCCGAGGCCGGTGGGGGTGTTTCTGCGTTCGGCACTACCCGCTCCAGCGGCCCGGCACTCGTCAGCATCCGCTCGCTAGTCCGTGAAAAGTCCGTGAAGAATCCACCGGAGGTCACCAACAGCCACCTGCGGGGCTCCCCGACTGGACAGCGTTTCCGCAGGTCAGACCCACTTGTCCACCAACCACCACCGATAGTCACCGATCTCGATTCCCTCCGTGAACGCTCCCCGGCCTATGAGCCAGCCCTTCCGCTCAATGTGACCTCTCGGCGCCTTGGCGTCCGATTTGTGAGCGCTGAGGTCACATTGAGGTGGTGGGCTACCCAAGCAGGCACATTTCTCAGCGTTGCCGGGTCAGTCGACGGCCGTCGCCGTTAGCGTCGTGGGGAGCACCTCTCCTAGGAGGAACGATGCGACGCTGGTTGAAAGGCGTGCCGATCGCGGTGGCGGTCGCGGCGGCAGCGTTGGTCGGCTGTGCCGAGGAGGACAGCGCGCCGGCGGCCTCCGGCCGGCCCAGCACCGGGGGCCTGCTGGACTGCTACGCCCGGTTCGCGCCGGCCGAGGACTGTGACGCCGACACCGTCGTCAACCAGTTCGACCGTTACCCAGCAGCGGACGACCGGAGCTTCGACTTCGACGGCGACGGGATCGCCGACTTCCTCGACACGTTCTACGGTGACAACGACGCGGACGCTGACGGCGACGGACTGGTCAACGGCTTCGACGCCCAACCGTATGCAGCCCCACCCGGAGGCGTCGCCGTCCAGCCCCCGGCCACGATCAGCCGCGACCAGCTGTCGCGCCAGCTCCTGCTGGACCAGCTCGGGCGCAAGTTCACCGCCGAGCTGGTCGGCCCGGAGCCCGACCGCGACTACGACGGCATCCCGGACGACGTCGACACCACGCCGACCCAGTTCACTAACGATCGCGACGGCGACGGCGACCAGGACTTCTACGACCCCGAGCCCGGCGACCCGTACGTCGACTCCCGCAACGACCCCTACGACCCGCGCAATGACGAGTATTGGGAGGACTGACCCGCTCCATGTGACCTCTCCGCAGGTCGGCGTCCGACTTGTGAGCGCTGAGGTCACATTGAGCTAGGGGTCGACCATCTCCAGGCGGACGCCGAGCAGGCGGACCGGGGCCCGCCGCTCGATCCGGTCGAGCAGGGCGACGGCCTCGTCCGCCAACAGCTCCGGGTCGTTGCTGGGCGCCGGCAGCCGGTGCACCCGGGTCAACGTCACGAACGGCCGCAGCCGCACCTTGATCTGCACCCGTTGGCACGGCCGGCCCTCACGGTCGATGTCGGCCACCACCCGCCGGGTGATCCGTCGCAGCGCGGCCTCGACGTCGGCCCAGTCCTCCAGGTCCTGCTGGAAGGTCTCCTCGCGGCCGTGCGCCCGCGGCACCCACGGCGTCGCGTCGACGGCACCGGTGTCGACGCCGGACGCGAGCCTGCGCAGCCAGGGGCCGGTGCTCGGGCCGAACGCCGCCGCCAGCCCGGCCGGATCGGCATCTGCCAGCTGCCGCACGGTCTCGATGCCGAGCGCCGCCAGCCGTCCCGACGTCTTGGATCCAATGCCCCACAACGCCTGCGTGCCACGCTCCCCCAGCTGGGCGAACCAGGAGTCGTGCGCGATCACGTGCACGCCGGGCTCCGGCTTGCCGAAATCGGTGGCGATCTTCGCCTGCACCTTGTTGTTGCCGATCCCCACCGAGCAGCGCAGCTCCGAGGCCGCCAGCACCTCCGCGCGCAGGTGCTCCGCCAGCCCGAGCGGGTCCAGGATCGGCGCCCCCTCACGCCGCGGCGATGCCGGGTCCACCGGCTCGTCGGTGAGCGCCACGAACGCCTCGTCCCAGCCCAACACCTCGACGACGGTGCCGCGCCCCTCCCAGCGCGCATCGCGCAACGCACCCATCACCCGTGCGGAGGCCGCCTCGTAGATCGGGAAGTCGACCGGCAGGAAGACGGCGTCGGGGCACTTGCGCAGCGCCACCCGCAAGGGCATCCCGGACCGGACGCCGAACGCGCGCGCCTCGTAGGACGCCGTGGAGACCACGCCCCGCTCGGTCGGGTCTCCCCTGCCGCCCACCACCACCGGGCGGCCGGCCAGCTCGGGGCGGCGCAGCATCTCGACCGCGGCCAGGAACTGGTCGAGGTCCACATGGAGCACCCAGCGCTCGGAGGTCATCGCCTCCGACTATGCCCGACCGCGGCCACGAAGTCGCGCCAGTGCGCCGCCACGGCGTCTGGTCGCTCCTGGTGGGCGAAGGCGCCCGCGCCGTCGACCACGACCACTCGCAGGTCCCTCAGCGCGTCGAGGGCGACGTCCTCGAAGCGCCGATAGGGCCCGTCTGCTCCGTTCAGAACCAGGGTCGGGGCAACGATCAGCGGCAGCAGGTGGGCGACGCCGCCGATGGCGACGCCACGCTCGCTGGACCGCACCCAGGCGCCGGCAGCGGCACGTGATGCGTCCAGGTCGGCGAGCACGTGCGCCGGCGCGGCGCCCGCTCGTGAGCTACCACCGGGCAGCGGCATCCACCCTGGGCCGAACCGGCTCCGCGCCGCGCGTTCGCCCTCGAGGAGTCGCCGAGAGGTCCACGCCTCGCCCAGCGCGGCCCCGGCCAGCGTCAGGGTAGTCACCCGGTCGGGAGCGAAGGTCGCAAGATGAGCGGCCACCACCCCGCCCAGGGAGGCGCCGACCAGATGACACGCGCCGATGCCCTCGGCGTCGAGAAGGTCGAGGACCGCCCGTGCGCTGTCGGCCGGCCGCTGCAGGAACGGCGCCGGCAACTCATGCGCGGAGCCGTGGCCGGGCAGGTCGAGCGCCAGCACCCGTCGGCCGCCGCCCAGCGCATCGATCATCGCCTGCCACTCAGCGGCCCAGCCACCGAGCTTGTGCAGCAGCACCACCGGCTCGGGGTCGCCCGACGACACAGCCTCCCGGCGCTTACCCACCTCCACCTCTCGGCGCTCGCTCACCTCCACGCGCGCAGGTGCACCCGCGCCAGCGCGACGCCAGGCCTGCGTCGACTCGTCACGGAGTCCGCGCCACGCCTCCGTCCGGCGCCGGGCGTCCGCGCCGAGCACCGGCGCCAGCGCCTCGACCTCGACGGGGTGCAGGGAACCGTCGGCCAGCGCCTGGTCGGCCAGGGCGCCGATCCGCACAGCGCTCAGCAGGAGGTGATGCCCGGAGCGGACCACGCCATCGGTGTCAGCGAGGCCGAGCACCTTTGGCTCGACGCAGACCAAGGCATCTGGCGAGCAGTCCGCGCTCGCGGCGCCCGGATCCCCCAGCCGCGCCTGGCAGATCACCGCCACGCCCGTCTGATCGGGAGCCGCAGCGAAGGCAACCGCAGTCGGTGCGTCGACGGGCACGTCGATCCCGATCAGGTACGCAGCGACCAGCCGCTGCGTGACCTCCTGGTTATCGGCGAACTCGCCCAGCAGCGCGCGGACGTGCCGCGCACCCTGACTGTGCCCGCCGAGCACCAGCGGCCGCCCCGATCCCGAGCTCACCGCGAGGTACTCCACGAACGCGGCCGCCACGTCGTCATAGGCGAGCTCGTACGGCAGCTCGCCCAACTCGGCGCGCGCATGGAACGCCGCGACGCCGGCCTGGCGGTAGCGGGGTGCCCATACCCGGCCCCCGAACGCCGCGACCTGCGACCTGACCACCCGGTCGACGGCGATCTGGGCGTCAGGTACGGCGGCGTCTCCGAACCAGGCCGAGCGCTCGGTGGTCGGGTGCACCCAGAACAGGTCGGCGTCGTCGTGCTCGACCAGCGTTCCCCGCAGCGCCCACCCCGATTCGGCGGCGGGGTCCGGCGTCTCGAGACCGCCGAACAGCTCGCGGATTCTGGAGGGGGTGGGCAGGGTCACCGGCCGCCGTCCACGCCGATCTGCCGCAGGTAGTCGGTGGCTTGGGCCAAACCGACGACCTCGCCGATCTTCGCGGCGATGTCGCGCAGGTTGGACTGATGGGGCTCGTCATGGCGGTCGCCGACCGCGTCGCGCACCACCAACGGCACGAAGCCGCTCTGCAGGGCGTCGAGCGCGGTCGCCCGGATGCAGCCTGAGGTCGACCAGCCGGCGATCAGCAGTGTGTCCACGCCACGGGCGGCGAGCGAGGCGGCCAGCGAGGTGCCGGCGAAGGCGCTGGGATAGTGCTTGGTGATCACGCTCTCCCCCGCTCTCGGCTCGAGCCCGTCGACGAACTCCGCCAGGGGGTTGCCCGTCACGAAGCAGCGCAGAGCAGGAACCTTGCGGAAGAAGAGGCCACCCAGCGCGCCGTCGGCGTCGTCGTAGAGCACCCGGGTGAGGTAGATCGGGACGCCGGCCGCGGCCGCCGCCTCCCGCAGCTCGATCATCGCGGAAGCCGACGACTCGACGGCGGCATACAACGGCGACGCGGGGTCTAGATAGGCCCGCGCGGGGTCGACCAGTATCAAGGCCGGGCGGGTGCCAGGCTCGAGGCTGCCCCCGAACCCGGCACTCGCGTAGTCCTCAGCCAGGGTGGCACCGCGCAGCGGCTCCCCGACACCGCGCAGCGGCTCGTTCACGCCTCGCTCCGCCGGACGGCGGCGTCGTCATACTGCACGAACGCCTTGCCCGCCAGCACCGGTCCGATCCGCTCCTTGACCACGGCCACGTGCGCCGGGTTGGTGCGGTAGGCCTCCCACGACGGCTGGGCGTCGAAGCGCATGTGGAAGCGCAGCGCGGCGTTGCCCTCGCTCAAGCCGGCGTCCGGCACGACCTCGGCCGAGACCAGGCCGTCGATCTGGCCCGGCAGCGCCAGCAGCCCGGCGGCGATCGCCTCGAGCTGCTCGGGCGTCGTCTCCGGCACCAGGTTCAGGTGTCCGACGTGGTTGAACATCTCAGTGCTCCTCGAGGAGGCGGCCGTAGCCGGAGATCTTGTCGTCGATGCCGTTGGCGCGGAACGCGTGCCAGGCGGTGGCGACGTTGATCGCGATGACGGGCTTGCCGAGCTCCTTCTCAAGCGCCGCGGCGGTGGCAACACACTCGAGGTTGGTGCCGCACTGGATCAGCGCGTCGACATCGTCTGCGTCGACGGAGAGGAAGGCATCACGCAGCTTCTCCGGCGACTCGGTGGCGATCGAGGTCGCCGACTCCGAGCAGAGGCCCTTGATCGCCGCGACGTCGAAGCCGAGCTCGGTGAAGTAGGCGAGGACCTGCTCGTCGCCCACCGGCGGATACGGGGTGACGATGCCGATCCGCTTGGCACCGAAGGCCTTCAGCGCCTCCCCCGCGGCAGTGGCCCCGGTGGTGACCTCACGGCCGGTCAGGTCACGGACGCCCTGCTCGAACTCGGCGTTGCCGGCGACCCCGCCCCAGAAGGTCTCTGCGCTCATTCCCATCACGATGTAGTCGGGCTCCGCGGTCATCACGATCTCCAGCGCGGAGGGCATCGAGGCGTTCAGGCCCTCGCGGAAGGCGCCGAACGCGTCCGCGGAGTCGAGTGCGGGAGCCTCGATCATGATCCGCCCGGTGTGCCAGGAGCAGTCCTGGGGCCGCAGGTCGTGCAGTTCGCGCTCCACGGAGGTGTTGGTGGAGGGCAGGACCAGAGCGAACTTGGTGCCCTTGCTCTCCTGCGCCGTGATCACGGCGCCGGTGCCGACTGGCATGGTGTTTCTCCTCAGGCTCTAGAAGTGGTGGTCAGTCGCCGGCGACGAGCCGGTCGGCTCGCGCCAGCTGGGCGTCTTGGCCCATAACCGCTGTGAAGGCGCCCCAGTCAGCGGTGCCCTTGCCGGAGTCGCCGGCCTCACGCAGCCTTCCGTACATGCCCTGGACCGCCTCGGCGGCGGCCAGGAGCGCGGAGACGGGATGGAAGAGCAGCCCGACGCCGGCCTCACGCGCCAGCTCGATCGGCGGCAGGTCGGAGGGGTCCCCTGCCTCGGAGAGGTTGACCGCGAGCGGAACCCCACCGACGACCGAGCGCAGCGCGGTGAGCCGTTCCAGGCTGGTGACGCCCTCGGCGAAGATCAGGTCGGCCCCTGCTGCCGCGTAGGCACGCGCACGTTCCAGGACGGCGTCGAAGCCGTCGACCGACAGCGCGTCGGTGCGCGCGATCACCAGCAGCGAGCTGCGCTCCGCGATGGCGGTCTTGATCTTCGCGACCATCTCGGCGGTGTCGACGAGCTCCTTGCCGGCCAGGTGGCCACAGCGCTTGGGCAGCACCTGGTCCTCGAACTGGACCGCGGCTGCGCCCGCCTGCTCGAATCGGCGCACCGCCTCGCCCACTTGGAGGACGCCGCCGTAGCCGGTGTCGCCGTCCACGATCGCCGGCAGCGAGGTGGTCGCGGTGACTCGGCGGACCTGCTCCGCCATCTCGGCAAGACCCAGGTAGCCGAGATCCGGCTGGCCCAGGACTGCTGCGGAGACCGCGGAGCCTGCCACGTAGACGGCCTCGAAGCCGGAGCGCTCCACGAGAGCCGCGCTCACGCCGTCGTAGGCCCCGGCGGCGGTGACCGGCCCAGCGGCCAGCAATGCCGAGAGCCGCTGGCCGGCGGTGCGCGCCGGCGCACGGACCGCGTGCAGCTCACGCTTGATCCGGCCACGAGTGATCCGCAACGAGGTCAGCATCGCGGCGCGTCGTTGGTGCTCGCGCTTGTCGAGCTCGTCACGGTCGAGTTGGGACAGCAGGCTCTCCCGCTGGGCGCGGGCGGAGCCGTCCTCCTCGCGCATGCTGTCGTAGTTCTTCTGCGCGGAGGCCTGGACGTGGTTGATCGCCGCATCGCGCCGCAGGTCGGAGTAGAGACGCCCGGCGTGGGTGGCGTCGACGCCGTCGGCGAGCACCGCGTGAATGCACTCGGCAGCCGCCCACGCGTCGTGGATGCCGCTGTTCATGCCCATCCCGCCGAGCGGGTTGTTGACGTGCGCGGAGTCGCCGGCGAGCAGGACCTGCCCGACAGCGAAGGTCGCCGCGGCGCGCATGTTCACTGCATACACATTGGCGTGCACGATCTCGTAGGGCTCGGGCTGAGCAGCGAAGCGCTGCATCCGCTCTTCCATCCGGGCCGGCGCCATGGCCTGTTCGTCGGTCTCGTCGTCACGTACGGGCAGTAGTGCACGCCAGTGCTTCGGGGTGCGCAGCAGGACGCCCCACTCCTCCGGGTCGGAGATGTAGGAGACGTAGGCCAGGTCGGGAAAGTCGTCGCGGAACTCGTGGGTGGTCGAGATGACCAGGAACCGCTCGTCGTAGGTGGTCCCCTCGAAGGCGATGCCGAGCGACTTGCGCACCGGTGAGGCGGCACCGTCTGCGGCGATCAGCCAGCGCGCGAGCACCGGGTGGTCCCGGTCGCCACCCTCGAGGTGGATCCGCACGTGCCGGTCTGCGACCTCCACTCGGGCGACGGGACTGTCGAAGCGCAGCGTCACGTTGGGCAGCTGCTCGAGGCGCCGGCGAATGATCTGGGTCAGATTGTTCTGCTCGCTCTGCAGCCGGTAGGGGTAGGCGGTCTCCCCCGCGAGCAGCGACATGTCCATCTGCGAGAGCACTCGCTTGTCGGCGCCGTCGCGGTACTGGTAGATCGGCGCCTTCAGCCCTACCTCGTGCAGCGCCTCGACTACGCCGAGCTCCTCGAGCAGCTCGAGGCTCGAGGGGTGGAAGGTCGACGCCCTGGCCTCCTCGGAGAGATCGCTGAGCTTCTCGAATACGACGACATCGTGCCCGAGCTGCGCGAGCTTCAGTGCGGCGAACATGCCGACCGGCCCCATCCCGGAGACCGCGACGGTGTGCATGGCCTCGAAGTCGGGCCGGTCGCGACGAGCGAGCAGGGTGGCGACGTCGGGCTCAGCCACGCGCGGTCTCCTCGACCGGCTTGACGAGGTCGGCGTAGAGACCGGGCTGACGGGTGCCGACCGGGTCGAGGTGGTGACCCATCATCTTGTTGTGCGACTCGCGCAGGTCGAGGGTCGCGAAGAGCTGCTCCTCGAACCCGTGGCGGGTCCACTGAGCAGACGGATAGCGCATGAGAGCGACCGGCTGACCCGGGATGAAGAGATCGGCGCGCACGATCTGGCTGCCGATCGGGGCCGGACTGTCGAGGCGGTTGACCGAGAGCAGGTGTACCCGGTTCTCCTCGGTGCGCTCGGTGGCGGCGCACTCGGCCGCCTCGCGCCGGTCCCAGTTCGCAGGGTGCGCGATCAGCTCCGCACCGCGCAGGGTCAACAGGCGGGAGACCTCCGGGAGCCATACCTCGTTGCCGATCATGATGCCGATCGCGCCGATCTCGGTCTGTGCCACGGGGAGTTCGTCGCCCGCCGTCGCCCAGGCGGCCTCTGCCGTGTCGAGGTGCGTCTTGCGGTAGGTGAGTCGCACCTCGCCGCTGCCGTCGATCAGCCAGGCGGCGGAGTGGAAGCCGGCGTCGGTTCGCTCGACCAGGTTCGCCACCAACCAGAAGTCGTTCTCGGCGCAGGCGGCCCGCAACTGTGCGAGCACCTTCTCGGAGTAGTC
>NZ_BAAALG010000002.1:389347-416837 GCF_039528155.1 Nocardioides dubius
TCGGCGGCCACCTCGCCCGGCGCGAAGCAGAAGAGCTCAGGCAGGACGCCGAACTTGGCGCCCTGGGCTGCGGCGTGCGCGATCTGACCGAGCGCCCGGGTGACGGTCCAATCCTGGTTGTGGAACCACGAGACCTGCAGCGTGACGACGTCGAGCGGCTTGGCAGGCATCTCCGGGTCGACGGGCCCGAGCAGGGGTGCGACCGGCAGGTCGGCATGCGGCGTCAGCAGGTCGCCGTAGAGGTCCGGCCGACGCCAGCCGAGCACATCGGCGAATCCGGGCACGTCGGTGTCGTCCGCGACGGCGACCTCGATGTCGGCCCACACCATGCCCTCGTGCTCCTCGCCGGCGCCGGCATAGATCTCGCCGCGCGGGTGCACGATCTGGGAGCCGCCCATCCAGGGCCACCCGTCCGCCGGGCCGCCCACGGTGTTGGACGAGATGTGCCAGACGTGGTTCTCCAGCGTGCGCAGCGGCACGTGCACGCGGACCTCGTCGGGACCGCGTGAGTTCAGCGAGTTGCAGAAGATCTGGGCGCCCTTGATGCCCAGCACGCGCGGCACGTCGGGAACGATGCCATCGGCACACATCAGCAGGCCGAGCCGGCCGAGCTCGGTGTCGACGACCTCGAGCTCCTTCTCGCCGGCCACGAAGAGGGTGTACTCGTAGTCCCAGAACACGGTCTTGTGGTGCACGTGCAGGATCTCGCCGTCCGAACCGATCAACACCGACGCGATGCGCACCGTCGGCTTGACCTCCTCGGCCAGGTCGACGCCCACCACAGCATGGATGCCCAACTCGGCGCAGGCCTCGCGGATCCGCGTCACGAACGCGCCGTCGAGACGCTCGGCGCCATCCCAGCACGCGTCGCGATCCGCGTAGTCCCGCACCCGGTTGCTGTTCTCGGGGAAGACCATCAGCTGAATGCCGAGCTCGGCTGCACGGCGCAGGTAGGCCACGACGAGCTCCGCATTGGCCGCCACGTCGGTGCCGGAGAAGAACTGGACGGTGCCGACCCGCACCGAGGTGTCGGTGGCGGCGGGGTGTGAGGCGAGGACCTCGGTCTGCATGGAGAACCTTTCAGGAGAAGACGTGCGGTGACCGTGCACCGCGGCCACCCGGGGGGAGGCGGCCGCGGCGAACGGGGTCAGACCAGCTCTGGATTACGCGGCTCGAGCGCCGAGCTGGGGTTGAAGGCGTCGCGCAGGGCGTCGCCGATCATGTTGAACGCCAAGACGATCAGGAGCAGGGCCGTGCCCGGCGCGACGACCGCCCACCAGGAGAGCCGCAACGCGACCTGGCCGTCGGAGAGCATCGAGCCCAGTGAGAAGTCAGGAGCCTGGACGCCCAGGCCAAGCAGGCTGAGTCCGGACTCGGCGAGGATCAGCACGCCGGCGCTGGTGGACCAGAGCACGACGACCGGAGCCAACACGCTCGGCGTGATGTGGCGGAGCATGATCCGCGGAGTGCTGGCACCCAGCGTGCGGGCCGCGGTCACGAAGTCGGACCGCTTGACCTGCGACACCGAGTTGGCGATGGTCCGGGCGTAGGTGGTCCATCCCCAGACGGAGAGGATCACCAGGACCGGGGTCAGCCCCGGGCCCAGCACAGCGGTGAGCGCGATGCCGACCGCCACGAAGGGCACGGCGAACTGGATGTCGGCCAAGCGCATGAGCAACTTGCCGAGCGTGCTCTCGTACCAGCCCGCAAGGATGCCGAGCAGCAGCCCGAGCATCGCCGAGAGCGTCGCGGCGACGATGCCGACGAACAGCGACAGGCGCAAGCCGTAGAGCACACGGCTGAGCACGTCGCGACCGAGCGAGTCGGTGCCGAGCAGGTAGCCGCCCTCGCCACCGAGCCACATCGGTGCGGTGTCGGTGTCTGAGAGTACCTGCTTCGTCGGATCTGCCGGGGAGATCCAGGGCGCCAGCACGGCGGCCAGCACCAGCAGCGCGAGCAGCAGGAAGCCGAACCGCCCGCCCGGGTTGTGCCAGGCCTTGCCGAGGATCTCGCGCATCCGCCCGGGGGTCTTCACCACGCGGGCCTGGTCGGAGGCAGGGCCCCACGGGTCGGGCTGGGTGGTCGTGGCGGGCATTCCTGCCGTGGCGCCGGTGGGCGCGGCGGGGTTCTCTGAGCTCATCAGGCCACCTTCGTCCGGAGTCGGGGGTCGAGCAGACGGACGATGGTGTCCATCACGATGTTCACGACGGTGATCAGCACGGCGATGACGAGCACGCACGCCTGCACGGTCGGGAAGTCACGCTGCTGCACCGCGCGCACCAGCAGCTGGCCGAGACCTGCGTAGTTGAGCAGCGACTCCAAGATCAGCAGGGAGCCGATCAGGAAGGAGAAGAGGATGCCCAGGTAGGCGATGAGTGGTGGGAGAGCCAGCGGCACGGCATGGCGGAACAGCACGGTGCGGGCGGGCAGACCCTTCGACTTGGCCATCGTCACCGGGCCCTGGCTCAGCGAGTCGATCAACTGTCCACGGGTCAGACGCGACAGGGTCGCGAAGCCTTGGATGGTGAGCACCGCGATCGGGATCACCAGGCTGATCGATCCGTCGCCGCCGGTCGCCGGCAGCCAGCCCAGTTGGATCGCGAAGACCAACACCAGCACCAGGGCGACCAGGAAGTACGGGATGCCGTCGAGGATGAAGGCCGCGCCCATCAGCAGCCGGCCGCGGGCGTCGGCCTGGTGCAGCGCGGCGTAGGTGCCGATCATGCCGGCGAGCAGAGCCGCGAGCAGCAGCGAGGGAATCACCAGCGTGAGGCTGGGACCGAGCCGCTCGGTCACCGACGCCCAGACGTTCTGGCCGCTGGCGAAAGACGTGCCGAAGTCGAGGGTGAAGGTGCTGACCAGGGTGTCCCAGTACTGCACGATCAGCGGTTGGTCCAGGCCCAGCCGGACTCGGGTCGCCTCGATCACCTCGGGTCCGGCCTCGGGCGGCGACAGCAGGACTGCCGGGTCGCCCGTGGCACGGGTGAGGAAGAACATCAGCGTGGTGACGCCGAGCAGCACCGTCAGCAGCAGGAGGAGCTTCCACATCAAGAAGCGCAGGAGGTTCATCGCCGGCTCACCCCTCGTCCACGACGGGCGCATCGACGCATCCGGCAAGGCGGGAGACGAACCGCTTGCGGTCCTCCTCCAGAGCCGCCGACGTCTGCGCGTCGAAGGCCAGCAGCTCGAGCTCGTCCTCGGTCACCAGCCGGCGCCGAGTCAGATGGGCCTCGAGCAGGTGCAGACGGTCACGGGTGACCCACAGCTCCGAGGAGACCTCCAGGAGCATCCGGTAGACGGTCTCCAGGTCGAGGTCGCCATCGAGGTAGCGAGGGCGGTCAAGGGCATGTCCGGGCATCAGGTTCTCCTAGACGGTGGGCGCCGAGATGGCGAGTGGAGCCGGCACCGTGGTCCGGACGTGGTCGGTCACGGCGAGCTCGAGCTCACCGGGGAAGTGGCAGGCGAACGCCCGAGGCTGCCCGGAGACCATGTCGGTGGTCTCGACCAGCTCGGGCCGGTCGCTGGCGCACTGCGGACGCGCGATCGGGCAACGCTGGTGGAATGCGCAGCCGCTAGGTGGATTCGAGGGCGAGGGCAGCTCGCCCTCCGGGATGATCCGGTCCTCGGGCTCCAGCTCCATCGAGGCCAGCGACGCCGTATAGGGGTGCTGCGGGCGGGTGAAGAGGTCCTCGCTGGCCCCCACCTCGACTATTCGGCCGAGGTACATGACGGCGATCCGGTGGCTGATGCGGCGCACCAGGGCGAGGTCGTGGGTGATGAACAGGTACGACAACCCACGCTCGGCCTGGATGTCCTCCAGCAGGTTCACGATCTGCGCCTGCACCGAGACGTCGAGCGAGGCGGTTGGCTCGTCGGCCACGATCAGCGACGGGTCGAGCATCAGCGCGCGGGCGATGCCGACACGCTGCCGCTGTCCGCCCGAGAGCTCGTGCGGGTAGCGCTGGGCGTAGTGCGAGCCCAGGCCGATCCGGTCGAGGATCTCGTCGACCTTCTGACGCCGCTCTGCGGGAGTGCCGATCTTGTGGATGTCCAGCGGCTCGCGCAGGATGTCGCCGAGTCGCATGTAGCCGTTGAGCGAGGTCGACGGGTTCTGGAACACCATCGCCGACCTGCGTCGCAGGATCCGGCGCAGCCTGCCGCCCTTGATCTGAGAGACGTCGTCGCCCTCGAAGGTGATCCGGCCCGAGGTCGGGTTGTACAGGCGCAGAGCCGTGCGGCCCACGGTGGTCTTGCCGGAGCCGGACTCCCCCACCAGGCCCAGGGTCTCGCCGCGGGCGATCCGCAACGAGACGCCGTTGACGGCGTGCACCTTGCTGCCGCCCTTGACGGTGAAGATCTGCACGACGTCGCTCAGCTCGAGCACGACGTCGTCAGGGCTCACCGGATCCTTGCCGGTGAACTGGTCGGGGGTGCTCACTGCTCCTCCTGTGTGTGGGTGGTCGTCGCTGCGTGCTCCGCCTGCACCCGGAAGCACGCCGTGCGGTGTCGCCGCGGCTCGTCGATCAGGAGCAGCTCCGGCCGGCCTGTGCGGCAGTCGACGATGGTGAACTGGCAGCGTGCGGCGAAGGAGCAGCCTTCGGGGAGGTCGTCGAGCGCCGGCGGCCGGCCCTCGATGGTCCGCATCCGCTGACCGGTGTTGTTGCGCGGCGCGGTCTGCAGCAGCGCCCAGGTGTAGGGGTGCTGGGGGTTCGACATCACCTGGTCGGTGGGCCCCTCCTCGACGACCCGGCCTGCGTACATCACGACCAGTCGGTCCGCGAGGCCCGAGATCACCTCGAGGTCATGGGTGGCGATCACGATGGTGAGGCCCATCTCGCGGTTGAGCTCGCGCAACAGGTCAAGGATCTGCGCCTGCGTCGAGACGTCGAGAGCGGTCGTGGGCTCGTCACAGAGCAGGAGCTTGGGCTTTGCCACCAATGCCATCGCGATCAGCACGCGCTGCAGCTGACCGCCCGACATCTCGTGCGGGTAGGACTTCATCCGCGACTCGGGGTCGGGGATCCGCACGCGGCGCATCGTCTCGATGGCCAGCTCCCGTGCCGCGCCCTTGGTCAGCTTGGGGTCGGCGACCCGTGCCGACTCCACCAGCTGCGCGCCGACGCTGTGCATGGGGTGCAGCGAGCTCCACGGGTCCTGCATGATGATCCGGGCCTCGCTGGCACGGAACCTGCGCAGGTCCTCGCGGGAGAGAGCCGCGACGTCGCGGTCGCCCGCCATGATCTGTCCGCCGACCTTCGCACCCCACGGGAGCAGCCGCATCAGCGACAACGCTGCCGTCGACTTCCCCGAGCCGGACTCCCCGGCCAAGGCGACCACGGATCCCTCCGGCACCTTGAAGGAGACACCGTGCAGGATCTGGAGGTCGCCTCCAGCGCGCGGCAGGGAGACGGTGACATCTTCGAGGTGAACCGCCGGAGGGCGGCTGTCGTCGACGTCGAGCAGGTGGCGGCCAGGGGCCGGTGTGGCGGTCATGAGGACACCTCGGGCTTGCGTGCGGTGGTCCCCATCGGGTGACCACCAGGAAGGAGTTCGTAGCGTTCGACGTCGACGAAGCCGGCGTCACGGGCGATCTCGGCGATGTCGGTGGTCGCGGCCAGGCGCCACCACGGCTCGTTGCCGTGCTCGGCATCCCAGTCGTCGTTCCAAGCGTCGTAGGCCGAACGTGTCGCATAGGCCCCGACGTCGCCGAAGTGGACGTGGCCGCCGGGTCGCAGCAGCCGGAACGCCTCAGCGAACACCTTGGCGATCGCATGCGGCGGCATCTCGTGAAGCAGGATGTAGGAGGTGACCAGGTCGGCCGACTCGTCGTCGAGGCCGGTGGCCTCCGCGGCGGCACGGCGGAACTCGATCGCAAGACCGGCGTCCTCGGCCCGGCGCTTGGCGTAGCTCAGCTCGGAGACGGAGAGGTCGAGCGCGGTGATGCGCGCCCTCGGGTACGCCTCGGCGAGCTTGAGCGTGTACTGCCCGGTGCCGCAACCGAGGTCGACGATCTGGTCGTAGTGGTCCTCCGGTGCGCGGTCCGCGAATGCGCGGCGCAGAGCGAAGATGTCGCCGCCGTTGCCGTAGATCTTGGTGAGCAGGTACTGGTACACCATCTCGTGGTGCACGAAGCCCATGTGGTCGTGCCCGTCCCAACCGCCCTCGGTGGTGTGGAACTCGTAGCCCCAGTAGCGCGGCAACTCTCCCCCGGTGTGGTCGGCCACCGGGGCCGACGGGGTCGCCAGCGGCTCGAGGCGATCACGCCTGCGGTCGAAGGCCTCCACGCCCCGAGGCGTGGAGATCTCCCGGCTCCAGCGCAGCGACGCCGCGTGGAACCGGTAGGCGGGATCCACGGTGACGACGGGGTCCACCGTCGCCCGCAGCGCCTCGATGTCGGTAGCGCTCTCGGGGAGCAGGCCGCTCTCCTCGATCCGGTGGCGCACACGGCCGCGCAGCGCCGCGCCCATGCCCATCCGCAGGCTCACGACGAACTCGAGTTCGGCGCGTCCTCGCTGATCGATCAGCTGGCCGGGCGTGCGAGTGTCGGCGGGCGAGAGCTGATGCGTGGTCATGGTGTTCCTTCCGGATCGAGGAGTCAGCCGCGTCAGTCGTTCTTGACCGCGTCGTCGAACAGCAGCATCAGGCCGGTGGAGAAGTCCAGGCCCTCGACGTCGGTCGTGGTGGCGTTGACGCTCGGGCGCCCGTAGGTCCACAGCACGTAGTCCTGGTCGGCCACGTACTCGCTTGCCTCCTGGATGGCCTCCATGCGCTTGGCCGGGTCCAGCTCAGTGCGCTGAGCCGTGTAGAGCTCGTCCCACTTCGGGTCCTTGACCATCGCGTTGGTGCCGCGGGCCAGCTGCGAGAACGGACGCTCGATGTCGAAGAAGCCCATGTCGGAGACACCCTTGTAGAAGATGTCGGAGTCACTGCCCTCACGCAGCTGCTCCAGCCAGACCGAGATCTCGAGGGCCTGGATGGTCGGCTTGAAGCCGACCTCGGAGAGCTGGGCACCGATGGCCTCGAGCAGCGGCTTGTAGAGCGAGGCGCCGGCGATGGTGATCTTGGCGCCCTCGGCACCGGCCTCGGCGAGCAGCGCCTTGGCCTTGGCCTGGTCGAACTCCGGACGGGTGATCTCCTCGGTGTAACCGTTGATGCCCTCGATGGCCAGCTGGCCGTCCTCGAGCAGACCAGCGCCGTAGGTCAGAGCCTCGACGAGCGCGTCGGCGTCGATGGCGTGGTTGGCCGCCTCGCGGACCTTCTCGTCGGCGAAGGCGCCCTTCGTCGAGTTGAAGGTGAGCATGTTCTGGTTGCCCGAGTAGCCGCTGCTGACCTCGAAGTCGGAGTTGCCCTCCAGCACCTTCAGCGCCGTGGGGACCATCTCGTGACCCACCTCGACCTGGCCCGACTCGAGAGCCGAGGCGAGCGAGTTGGGGTCGGAGAAGAAGCGCAGCTCGATGTTCTCGGTCTTGGCCTTCTCGCCCCAGAAGCCGTCGTATGCCTTCATGTTGGCGAACGTCGAAGAGTCGGTGTCGACCAGCGTGTACGGGCCGGTGCCGATCGGCGCCTCGGCGAAGCCCTCGGGACCGAGCTCGGTGTAGGTCGCCTCGGGGACGATCGAGATGTAGGCGATGCTGTTGAGCAGCAGGGGGTCCGGGGTCTTGGTGGTGATCCGGACGGTCTCCTCGTCGACCTTGGTGACCTTGTCGAGGTTGAGGATCAGGCTCGCAACCAGCGTGGTGTTCTCACGCGGGTAGTCGAAGGAGAAGACGACGTCATCGGCGGTCAGCTCGGTGCCGTCGTGGAACGTGACGCCCTGGCGCAGCTTGAAGTCCCAGGTGAGGTCGTCGGTCTGCTCCCACGACTCGGCCAGACGCGCCTCGGGCTCCTCGCCACCGACGATTCGCACCAGCGGGTCGAAGACGTTGTTCTGCACCGTCTTGTACTGCATCTGGAACGGGTCCACCTGCTGCAGCGAGATCGTGGATCCGACGACGAGGGTGTCGGCGGTGCCAGTGCCCTCCGAGTCCGAGCCCGGAGCACAGGCAGTCAGCGCGGAGGCGCCCAGAGCGAGCGTGATCGCCGCGGCGGCGAGGGGGAACCGGCGACGGGCCGGCGTGATGCGAAGCGACATGTTGGATCCTTGGTGATGGTTGGTGGTGCGCGGCTGATCAGCGGGCGGCGATGCCCATCTCTCTGTCCAGGCGCTGGTCGTTGGGCAGCACGGCACCGAGGATGCGGGCCGTGAACGCACTGCGCTCCGCGGCGATGCGCGTGGCAGTCTCCGGGTCGGGGTCGTAGGCGTCGATAGACGCTGAGGACACCACCCCTGCGTCGGTGAGTAGGGTCTCCAGGACCAGGTTGCGGTCCTTGAGGATCCAGACCTCGGAGGCCAGCTCGGTCAGCATCCGGGCAAGGTCGTCGAGTCGGTCGGACCCGAGGTAGCTGGGACGGGGGTCGCCGTTGGTCATGGCGGTCTCCTCTGTGGTGATGGGCGGCGTCAGCCGGCGGGCTTGGTCGCGCGGGTCACCCACGGGTAGACCCCGCCGCCCACGCCATAGGACTCGATGTCGGTGAATCCGGCCTCGGCGAGGACGGCTGGCAGGTCCATCGCCATCACCTCGCGCCAGTACGGCTCACCGCGGTTCTCTGTCTCCCAGTCCAGCACGACCGCGCGGAACGCGCTCTGGTGCTCGTACGGTGCGATCTCGCTGATCAACAGGTCGCCGCCGGGCTCGAGGAGACGGAACATCTCCGCGACGATCTCGCGGTTCACCTCTGCCGGAACCTCATGCATCAAGGTGTAGGAGGCGACCAGATCCGCGCTGCCCGGTTCGAGGCCGGTTTGCTCGGCGGGTGCCTGGACCCAGTCGATGGAGGCACCGCACTCGGAGCTGAGTGCGTGCGCGTGCCGGAGGGCCGAGCTGGAGAGCTCGACTGCGCTGATCCGCGACTCGGGCAGCCGGCGACGCAGGGCGAAGGTGAAGCGCCCGCTGCTGGCACCGAGCTCGACGACGTGGCGGTAGTCGGTGCGGCGGGTCTCGCCGGCGACCTGCGAGCGCTGGTCGTTGAGGTCCTCGCCGGCCTTCACCGCGCCGACGCCGCCGGGGGTCAGCACGTAGGCGAAGACCAACTCCGAGATGGCCGGGCCCATCAGGTCGTGCCCGTCCCAGCCGCCGGGGGCCAGGTGGAAGCCACCCTCCCAGTAGGCGGGAGGGGTGAGGTCCTCGGCGAGGTTGAGGGTGCCGCTGGGCTGCTCGACGACAAGCCACTTCTCGACCTGCTCGCGGATCTGCTCGATCGCGGGCAGCGCGCGGACGTAGATCTCCTCTGCCACCCAGCGGGTGAAGAACCGGTCGAACTCCCAGGACGCATTGCCGTCGAGCACCGAGTAGACCGACTCTCGCCGGTCGTCGAGCTCGGCGGGCGGCTCGGGCACGGCACGCTCATAGGTGGCGGCCGCCGTCGCCTGCAAGGTGCGCCCGGTGGCGTGCTGGACGGCACCGAGGAACTGCAGGGCGGCCCGATGCCGCTGCGGAAGGGCGGTGTCCATGTCTCTCCTGTCGTAGGTGGGGCGGCTGCCGACCGAGCACCGCTCGGCGACGGCCGCACCAGGGGTCAGGTGGTGCGGGTGCGGGCGACGACGTCGTACAGCGCCAGGTAGGCGAGCCCGAGCGCCGGAAGCAGGCCGTTGCCGGCGAGGTAGCCGCCGGCTCCGTGACCGGAGATGCCGTTGGCGGCACCGCCGGAGGCGTAGAGGCCGGTGATCGGGCTGCCGTCCTCACGGAGTACGCGGGCAGCGCCGTCGACGACGAGACCGCCCTGGCTGTGGAAGAGCGCCGGCACGATCCGGATCGCGGCGAACGGAGCCTCGATGCGGTGGTCGAAGGAGGTGCGCCCGAACCGGTCGGCAGCCTCCACGCCCTGCGCCGGCAGGGCCTCGATCTCGCCTCCGAGCGCGTCGGCGGGAAGCCGGGTCTTGGTGGCGAGCTCGCCGATCGAGTCGGCCCAGACGACCGCACCGGCCTCGACGCAGTGCACGTAGTCGGTGAAGGCCAGGCAGCGCTGGTGGATCTCCTGGTCGATGAGGATCCATCCCTCGCCCTCGGGCTGGCCGGCGAGGAGGGGCGCGAACTCCGAGTATCCGGAGGTCTCGTCGCCGAACCGCTCACCGGAGGTGTTCACCACGACCCCGCCGTGCATCACAGTGGCCCAGCCGACCAGGGTGCTGGCGTGGCGCGAGAGCGCGGCGTGACCTTGGTAGGCGTCCAAGTAGGCGGCGGCCGCACCCAGCTCGGTGCCGATCCGCAGAGCGTCGCCGCGCGACGTCTCGGAGCCGTGGTAGTGGGCTGACGCGATCTCGGGCAGGTGCTGTGCGACGAGCTCGGCATCGCCCGCGTAGCCGTTGGTGGCCAGCAGGACGGAGCCAGTCGGGATCTCTTCGGTGGTGCCGTCCGGACTGGCCACGATCACACCGCGCACCGCGCCTTCGTCGTCGACGAGGACGTCGACGAGTCGCGCCGGCACCAGGAGGTCGATCAACTCCTCCGCCTCGACGGCGCGGACCAACAGGTCGAGCAGCACCGAACCGTGCCGACCCTCGAGCGTGTGGCAACGCAGAGCGCTGTGACCGGGGTACTGGAAGTCGGTGACCAGCGACAACGGGAATCCCAGGTCGTCGGCCATCCACTCCAGCATCGGGGCACTGGTCCTGGCCAAGGCCGCAGCGAGGGCGAGGTCGCCCTCTCCCTTGGTCTTGGCACGCACGTCGCCGACGAAGCGCTCGACGGAGTCCTCGACACCCGCAACCTGCTGCCAGCGTGAGCCGACGCCGGGGATCATCGCGGTGGAGATCGCGGTGTTGTTGCCCTTGCGGAAGTGCTCACTGGCCTCGACGACGAGCACCTGCCGGCCCTGCCTGGCGGCACGCAGGGCCGCCACCAGACCGCCTCCGGCACCCGCAACCACGAGGTCGGGTCCGTCGAGTGTCATCTCCACTCCTTCGCATTCTTGCCATGTTCCCCTTAGAGGAACGATTCTTTACCCCTCGTTCCTCTCGCAGGAACACCGTTCGCCAGGGCGTGATCCGATTCTCACCGCCTGCAACCGGCCAGGTCAACACTGTCACGTGAAATTTTTGTAAACCAGGCCACGCCAAGTGGGAACTGGCTGAAACGAACGAATGATGCTTGTTTCGCTCAGGGAAACGAGAGAGACTGCTCCGTACTCAAGCAATTCCTGATGTACTTGCACCGCACACGCCAGCCGCCACCACACTCCCCGCACCGAAGGAGAGTTCATGAGCACCTCCCCCGGCACCACCACCTCCGCCTCACGCGCAGCAGACGTCCTGCTGCTCTTCAGCGACGAGTCGGATCGCTTGGGCATCTCCGAGATCGCCCGCCGGCTCGACCTCTCCAAGGCCGTGGTGCACCGGATCGTGGTGAGCTTCGTGGAGAAGCGACTCCTGATGGCCGAGCGCGATCGCACGTACCGGTTGGGCCCGGCGATGGCGGCCCTGGGCGCACGTGCGCTGCGCGGCTCGACGCTGCGTGCGGTCGCGGTGCCCTACCTCGACGGGTTGCGCGACGCCACCGGTGAGACCGCGACGCTTTCGTCGCTGATCAACGACCGACGGGTCTACCTCGCCCAGGCCGAAGGGCTGAGCGAGATCAAGATGACCGTCGAGATCGGCCGTCGCTATCCGTTGCACGTGGGCAGCTCCGGCCGCTGCATCCTGGCCTTCCAGCCCGACGACGTGATCACCGAACTGCTCGACGACGTCGGTGTCACCGGTCCCGACGCCGAGGCGGTGCGTCAGCAACTGGCGCAGGCCCGGGCCAGCGGGTGGACGGCGTCGCTTGGCGAGCGTCAGCAGGGCGCCGGATCAGTGGCCGCTCCGGTCTTCAACCTCGACGGACGGGCGATAGGCGCCGTCTCGGTCTGCGGGCCCATTCATCGGATGACGCCGGAGGCGAATGCCCGCCATGCCACCGCCGTCTCCCAGGTGGCGCAGAAGGTCTCCCGCGGGCTGGGCTGGCACGGCGGCCTTCCGGATCCCGCAACCGTGGTGATCACGCGCCCGGTGGCCTGACCCCCAGACGGCGACGGGCCGCGCACCTGCTGAGCAGGTGCACGGCCCGTCGGGCTCGCCGGCTGGGCGGGCGTCGGTCAGACGACGATGTTGACCAGCTTGGGGGCCCGCACGATCACCTTGCGGACGGTCTGGCCGTCCAGCTGGGCGGCGATCGACGGCTCGGCCAGCGCCGCGGCCTCCAGGTCCGCCTCCGAGATGTCGGGGGCCACCTCCAGGCGCGCCTTGACCTTGCCCTTGATCTGGATCACCGCGGTCACCGAGTCCTCGACCAGCAGCGCCTCGTCGACCTCGGGCCAGGAGACCCGGGCGATGCCCGGCTGGTGGCCCAGCTGCTCCCACATCTCCTCGGCCGTGTAGGGCGCGACCAGCGACAGCAGGATCGCCACGGTCTCGGTCGCCTCGCGCACCGCCGGGTCGGCCGGGCCGCACCCGGAGTCGATCGCCTTGCGGGTGGCGTTGACCAGCTCCATCACCTTGGCGACCATCACGTTGAAGCGGTGGCTGGCGACCAGCTCGTCGGCGTCCGCGATGGTGCGGTGGGTGACCTGACGCAGCGCCCGGTCGCCGTCCGCGGCCGAGGCACCGGCCGCGCTCTCGACGTCACCCGACAGGCGCCAGGCGCGCTGCAGGAACCGCAGCGATCCGGACGGCGACACGTCGGCCCAGTCGATGTTGTCCTCCGGCGGGCTGGCGAAGACCAGCGTCAACCGCACCGCGTCCACGCCGAAGGCATCAAGTTGATCCCCCAGGTTGACGCCGTTGCCCAGCGACTTGCTCATCTTGCGGCCCTCGTTCAGCACCTTGCCCTGCGACAGGTAGGCGGAGAACGGCTCGTCCCAGGTGATCAGGCCCATGTCGCGCAGCGCCTTGGTGAAGAAGCGCGAGTACAGCAGGTGCAGCACCGCGTGCTCGTCACCGCCGACGTACAGGTCGATCGGCCCCCACGCGTTGGCCAGCTCGGAGTCGAACGCCTGGGTGGTGTCCTGCGGCGAGACGTAGCGGAAGAAGTACCACGACGAGTCGACGAAGGTGTCCATCGTGTCGGTGTCGCGCTCGGCGGGACCACCACACGTCGGGCAGGTGACGGCGACCCACTCGGCAGCGCCGCCCAGCGGCGAGGTGCCCTTGGGCTTCAGGTCGGCGCCCTTCAGCTCGGGCAGCAGCACCGGCAGCTGCTCGGCCGGCACCGGGACCTCCCCGTCGACCGGGCAGTGGATGATCGGGATCGGCGCGCCCCAGTAGCGCTGGCGGCTCAGCAGCCAGTCACGCAGCCGGAAGTTGACCGTGCCGGTGCCGGCCCCGATCTCCTCCAGGAAGGCGATCGCCCGGCTCTTCGCGGCGCTCACGTCCAGCCCGTTCAGGTCCAGCGCGCAGTCCACGCCCACGGCCGGCGAGTTGATCGTGGCGCCCTCGCCGGCGTAGGCCTCGCCGTCGAAGCCGTCCGGGGTCTGGGTGGTGCGGATGATCGGCAGGCCCATCGCGGTGGCGAACTCCCAGTCGCGCTGGTCGCCGCCGGGAACGCCCATCACCGCGCCGGTGCCGTAGTCGGCCAGCACGTAGTCGGTCGCCCAGACCGGCATCTGCGCGCCGGTCACCGGGTTGGTCGCGACCACGCCCAGGTCGACGCCGGTCTTCGGCCGGTCGGTCGCCAGCCGGTCGATGTCGGAGGCCTTGCGGATCTCCTCGCGGTAGGCCTCGAAGGCACCACGCTGCTCGTCGGTGACCAGCTCGGCAGCCAGGGCCGCGTCGACCGCGACCACCATGAAGGTGGTGCCGAAGATGGTGTCGGGACGGGTCGTGAAGACGGTGATCGGCTCGTCCCGGCCGGAGATCTCGAAGCTGACGTGGGCGCCCTCGGAGCGACCGATCCAGTTGCGCTGCGCGTTGACGACCTTGCTCGGCCAGGTCGGCGCCAGGTCGTCCAGGCTGTCCAGCAGCTCCTGGGCGTACTCGGTGGTGCGGAAGTACCACTGGGTCAGCTCACGCTTGGTGACCTCGGCGCCGCACCGCTCGCACGCGCCGTCCACGACCTGCTCGTTGGCCAGCACGGTCTGGTCGTTGGGGCACCAGTTGACCGGCGACCTCTTGCGGTACGCCAGGCCCTTCTCGTGGAACTTCAGGAACAGCCACTGGGTCCAGCGGTAGTACTCCGGGTCCGAGGTGTTGAAGCGCCGGCTCCAGTCGAAGGAGGTTCCGTAGCGCTTGAACGACTGGTACTGCGTCTCGATGTTGCCGTAGGTGTAGGTCGCGGGGTGCTCGTCGTTCTTGATCGCGGCGTTCTCGGCAGGCAGGCCGAAGGAGTCCCAGCCCATCGGGTTCAGGACCTCGTAGCCCTTCATCCACCAGTACCGGGCGGCGACGTCGTGCAGCGCCATCACCTCGGCGTGGCCCATGTGCAGGTCACCCGACGGGTAGGGGAACATCGTCAGCGCGTAGCGCTTCTCCTTGGGCGAGGAGTCGTCGGCGCGGAACAGGTCGAGCTTGTCCCACACCGGTCGCCACTTGTCCTGGATCGCGGCTACGTCGTAGCTGGCCGCACCGGTGGCCTCGGGGGAACCGTCCTGCGTCATCTTCCTTGCCCTTCTCGGATCTGGGTGTGGGTCGTGCCCTTGACATGAAAAAACCCCTCACACAGAGGGGTAGCCGCGCGAGCGCCGGAGCACGTCTCCGACGTCAGCGCGGCTGGTCAAGAAGCAGGACCTGCAAGCACATGCCGCCATCGTACCGCTTCACCCCCGTCGGGCCGCCAGCTGTGGTTGTATCGCCCGCATGAGCCTCAACGACATGTTCCGACTCGACGGCAAGGTCGCGATCGTGACCGGCGCCTCCAGCGGCCTCGGGGTCGCCTTCGCCGAAGGACTCGCCCAGGCCGGCGCCGACGTGGTGCTGGGCGCCCGCCGTGCCGAGCGCCTGGCCGACACCGCGGAGCTGGTCCGCGGTGCCGGACGCCGTGCGCTGACGGTGGCCACCGACGTCGCCGACGCCGCCTCCTGCCAGGCACTGGTGGACGCGGCGGTCGCCGAGTTCGGCCGCGTCGACGTCCTGATCAACAATGCCGGCATCGGCACCGCGGTCCCGGCCACCAAGGAGACGGTCGAGCAGTTCACCAGCGTGATCGACGTCAACCTCAACGGCTGCTACTGGATGGCCCAGGCCTGCGGCCGGGTGATGGCCCCCGGCAGCTCGATCATCAACATCTCCTCGGTGCTCGGCCTCACCACCGCCGGCCTTCCGCAGGCCGCCTACGCCGCCTCCAAGGCCGGCCTGATCGGCCTGACCCGCGACCTCGCCCAGCAGTGGACCGGGCGCAAGGGCATCCGGGTGAACGCGATCGCGCCGGGCTTCTTCGTCTCGGAGATGACCGACACCTATCCCCCGGGCTACCTCGAGGCGCAGATGCCGCGGATCCCGGCCGGCCGCAAGGGCGACCCGCGTGAGCTCGCCGCCACCGCGGTCTTCCTCGCCTCCGACGCCGGCGGCTACATCACCGGCCAGACCCTGCCCGTCGACGGTGGGATGACCATCGCATGAGGGTGCTGGTCACCGGCGCCCTCGGCAACCTCGGCCGGGTCGTCACCGCCGAGCTGCTGACCCGTGGTCACGACGTCGTCACCACCGACCTGCGCACCAGGGCCACGGAGAAGGCGGCCCGCAAGCAGCGCGGCGTCACCCACCTGTGGGGCGACCTGACCGACGCCGACGCGATCGGCGGCCTGCTCGACCTCGCTCGCCCCGACGCGGTGATCCACCTAGCCGCGGTGATCCCGCCGGTGGCCTACGACAACCCGCGCCTGGCGCGCCGGGTCAATGTCGACGCCACCCGCCTGCTGGCGACGGCGCTCGCCGCCCGTGCCGGCCGGCCGCGTCTGGTCTTCGCCTCCTCGATGGCGGTCTACGGCTCGCGCAACCCGCACACCATGGCGCACCCGGTCACCGCCGAGACGCCACCGGCGCCCCCGGAGATCTATGGCGCGCACAAGGTCGAGTGCGAGCAGCTGATCGCCGCGAGCGGGGTCGAGTGGACGGTGCTCCGGGTCGGTGCGGTGATCTCGCCGGACCAGATGCTCGCGGTGACCCGCGACATGATCTATCTGGAGGGCTGCCTGCCCACCGACGGCCGGGTGCACCTGGTGGACGTGCGCGACGTGGCGCGCGCGTTCGCCGCCGCGGTGGACGCCGACTGCGCGGGGCGCACCCTGCTGATCGGCGGCGACGCCTCGCACCGGGTCACCCAGGACGAGCTCTCCACCCGGATGACGGCGGCGATCGGCTTCCCCGGGGTCCTCCCGGTCGGTCGCGCCGGCGACCCGGCTCGCGACGACGCCTGGTTCAGCGTCGAGTGGATGGACACCAGCGAAGCCCAGTCCCTGTTGGACTTCCAGCGGATCGGCTTCGAGCAGACACTGCGCGAGGCACGGGCCAAGGTCGGCCCGCTGCGCCTACTCGGTCCCGTCGGCGCACCGATCGGACGCGCACTGCTGGGTCGTGGAGCGCCCTACCGCGCACGCGCCGGAGCGTTCGCCGACCCGTGGGGTGTGATCGGCGAACGCTGGGGCACCGAGGTGCTGACCTGAGCCTGGCTCAGCTCAGCGCGGCATCTGGCCGTCGTCGACCTTGATGATCGTCCCGGTGACGAACTCCGAGCGGGGCGAGACCAGGTAGAGCAAGGTCTCCGCCAGATCGGTGGCCCTCCCCATCCGCTTGCGCGGGAAGCCCTCGGTCGGGTCGCCGATCCGCTCGATCAGGCCGTCCATCATCTCGGAGTGGAACGAGCCCGGGGCGATGCCGTTGACGTTGATCGGATGCGCCGCCCACTCGATGGCCAGCGCCTCGGTCATCCGGTTCAAGGCGGCCTTGGTCACCGAGTAGAGCGCGATCGCCCCACCGGCGGTGTAGTAGCCGGACATCGAGGAGACGTTGACGATCCGGCCACGACGGCCATCGGCGATCCAGCGCCGTCCGACCTCGGTGGCCAGCAGCCAGGGCCCGCGGAGGTTGGTCTCCAGGACGGCGTCGACCAGCTCCAGCGGCATCTTGTGGGCACGCCGGGCATCGGGGATGCCGGCGTTGTTGACCAGGATGTCCAGGCCGCCCAGCTCGGACTCGGCCCGGTCCACGGCGGCCACGATCTGCGCCGGGTCGCGGACGTCGAGCACACACGCGATCGCCCTGCCGCCGTCGGCGACGATCTCCGCGACGAGCTCCTCGAGCGGCTCGATCCGGCGGCCACAGACGGCGACCGCCGCGCCGGCCCCGGCCAGGGCCGTGGCGAACCCTCGACCGAGTCCGCTGCCGGCTCCGGTGACCAGGGCGACCTGGCCGTCCAGCTCGCCGGTTCGGTGCTGATCCATCGTTGCTGCTCCTCTTCGTGGTCGCTGCTGATCTGCGGCTCGGACCGGGGGCGGGCGACCCGCCCCCGGTCCGTGTGCTCACTGCTTCCAGGCACCGCCGAGCAGCATGATGCTGTCGATGCTGGGGGTGATCCCGTGCACCTTGTCGCCCCACGCGCTCCACTCGGGCGTCGCTCCCAACGGTGCGTACGGCATGGTCTCATTCCACTGAGCCTGGATCTGCTCCAGGACGTCCTTCTGGTCCTCGGGGGTCGCAGCGGCGCCCAACTCCTCGATCAGCTGGTCCAGCTTCGGGTCGGACGAGCCGCCGGAGTTGCCGCGCGAGCCGCTGTTCACCTTCTCGAAGAGCTCCGGGTAGACGGCCGGGTCCGGCATCCCGAAGCCCCAGATCACCATGTCGAAGTCGTGCGTCACGTAGATCGCGGAGACCAGGTCGGTGACCGAGGGGACGTAGTCGAGGGTGACGGTGAAGCCGACCGACTCGAGCAGCGCCTTGAGCGTGAGCCCCATCTGCTCGGAGACCTTCGCGACGCCCTTGAAGCTGATCGTGCCGTCGTACCCGTCGGCCTTGGCCGCCTCCAGCAGCTCCTTGGCCTTGGCCGGGTCGTACTGCAGCGGCTCGGTGTCCAGGTCCCAACGCGACTGCGGGTTGAGGATGCTGCCGGTCACGATGCCGACGCCCTTGGCGGTGCGCTGGTTGATCACGTCCATGTCGATGGCGTGCATCAGCGCCTGCCGGATCCGGACGTCCTCGGTGGCCGCGCCCGCACGGTGGTTGAGCAGCAGGCCGCGCGAGATCGAGCCGATCTCCATGAAGCCGCCGAACCCGTCGTCGAGGGCGTCTTTGGCCGTGGCCGGCTCACGCAGGTAGGCCACGTCGGCCTCCCCGTTGCGCAGCACGTCCAGGCGTCCCTGCTCGGCCGCGTGCGGGAAGAAGCGCACCGAGTCCAGGGCGGGCTTGCCGCCCCAGTAGTCGGCCCGGGCAGCGAGCACCAGCTCCTCCTGCGGCGCGTACTTCTCCAGCACGAAGGGGCCGGCGCCGACCGGGGTGAACGCCTTGCCGGCGTCCGACGCCTTGCCGACCACCATGCCGGGGCCGGTGGCGAGCAGGTAGGCGAAGTCCGCCCACGGGCGGGTGAGCTCGAAGCGGACCGTGCGGGCGTCGACAGCGGTCCAGCTCTTCACGGCGTGCTTGAGGAAGGAGACCTGTCCTCCGCCCTTGGCCACATAGCGATCGAGGCTCCACACCACCGCGTCGGCGTCCAGCGGCGTGCCGTCGCTGAAGGTCACCCCGTCACGCAGGGTCAGCGTCCACTCGTCCTGGGCCTCGTTCGACTCCAGCGCCTCGGCCAGCTGCGGGACGTAGGCGTCCTTGCCCTGGTCGTAGCGCATCAGCAGATCGAAGACGGCGGCCATCTCGGTGCCGCCGCTGCTGCCGTTGGCGATCGTCAGCACCGGGTCCAGAACCCGCGCCTCCGAGTAGGTGACCACCTGCAGCTGGCCGCCCTGCTTGGCGGTTCCGGAGGTGTCCGGCTCGATGACGAAGCCGTTGGCGAATCCGGCCGGCGCTCCGCTGCCCTGATCGCTGTCTCCCTGCGACTCGCTGCAGGCCGACACTGCCAGGCTGGTCGCCAGCAGCACCGCCGCCAGCGTCCGGGTGGATCGTTTCATCTGCTTCCCTCCTGAAGGGCGCACGCGGACGGCCCGCGGGCGCAATGCCACACTCACAGTGACGCCCAGTCCGGACGACGCCGCTCGGCGAAGCCACTGAAGGCGCGTTCCAGCTCACCGCTGCCGACGCACATGATCTGCGTGCGGTTCTCGATGTCGAAGGCATGACGGAGCGAGGGGGCGTCGACGGTCTGCCACATCGTCTCCTTCGTCATCCACACGCCCAGCGGCGAGTTCTCGGCGATCTGCCGGGCGATCTGCAACGCCCGCTCGACGACGTCGCCGTCGTCGACCACGTCGACCACCAGGCCCAGCGAGGCGGCCTCGTCGGCGTCGAAGACCCGACCGGTCAGCATCAGCTCGGCGGCCCGCGAGGCGCCGACCAACCGGGGCAGGAAGTAGCTGGTCCCCATGTCGGCGTTGGAGATGCCGTGGCGGATGAAGACCGCGCCGAAGCGCGCGCTGCGGGCCGCGACGCGGATGTCGCAGGCCAGGCTCAACGAGAATCCGCCGCCCACCGCGACACCGTTGACGGCGGCGATCACCGGCACCCGCATCCGGTGGATCAGCTCGTGGACGCGCACGATCGTCTCCTGCTGGGAGAGCAGGTGGGAGACCCGATTCTGGCCCTCGCGCGGGCCGAGCCGGCGGGCGTCCTCGGCCGACTTGATCTCGGCACCCGAGCAGAAGCCACGGCCGGCGCCGGTGAGCACCACGGTGCGCACCTCGGGGTTGCGGTTCAGCTCCACGAGCACGTCGTGAAGCTCGTCCACCATGCTGAGCGCCATCGCATTGAGCGTCTGCGGCCGGTTGAGGGTGACCACGACGTGCCCACCCTCCAACCGCTCCACGATCAGGTCAGACACGTGCTTCTCCTTCCGGCGAGGGCAGGTCGGCGAGGCGCGCGACCTGGCGGCGGTGGTGATCGGTGGTGCCGTGCACCATCGAGAGGCTGAAGGCGCGCTTCAGGTAGCGGTGCAGGGGGTGCTCCCAGGTGAAGGCGATCCCGCCGTGCACCTGGAGGGTGGTCTCCAGGCAGGCCACCGCGAGGGTGCGCACGTGGGCCGAGGCGAGGCTCGCGGCGAGGTCGCGCTCGGCCTCCGGCTGGTCCGGGTCGTCGAGCGTGGCCGCGGCGTTCAACGTGACGGCTCCTGCCTGCTGCAGGTCGATCCACATCCGCGCCACCAGGTGCCGCAGCGCCTGGTAGGACCCGAGCTGGCGGCCGAACTGACGACGGTCGGCCAGGTAGGAGGTGGACGCCTCCAGCGCCCACTCCATCGCGCCGACCAGCTCCGCGGCGATGGCCACCGTCGCTGCCCGCAGGCCTGCCTGCACGGCGTCCGCGACGACCGGACCGCGGGCCAGCAGCACGGCCGGTGCGCTCTGCAGCGCGACCACGCTGACCGGGTTGCCCTCGTCCAGGCTGGTCTCCGCGCCCACGCTGACGCCCGGTCCGGTGCCGACCAGCGCCAGGCCGATCAAGCCGGCGCCGTCGCGGACGGGCACCAGCAGCCGATCGGCCCCAGTCGCGCCGAGGACGCCGGCCACGGATCCGCTGACCAGCAGGTCGTCGTCGAGGCGCGCGAGCTCCAGGCACGGCAGACAGCCCGGGGCCGTGGTCGCCGGGACCACCAGGCACGCGACCGCCTCACCGGCGGCGAGCTCCGTGAGGAGCGCGCCCACCCGCGCCGGCTCGCCCGGCCCGCCCAACCCGAGCAGCGTCGTGCTCGCCGCGATCGCGGAGGGGAGGAACGGCGTCACGGTGAGGCCACGACCGAGCGCCTGCGCGACCGCGATCGCCTCCCGCATCCCGACGCCGGCACCACCGTGCTCCTCGCCGATCAGCAGCCCGGCCACGCCGAGGTCGGCGCCGATCCGGCGCCAGGCCTCGGGCCGCGGCTCACCGGGCGCCCAGTCCGCGGCGAGCGCGCGGACCTGCTGAGCCAGGGCGACGCCGTCCTCGCTCTCCAGCAGGGACACGGCGCTCATCGGGGAATCTCCGACCACGGGGTCTCCTTGGCGAGGGCGGGCTCTCGGGGCATGCCGAGCACCCGATCGGCGATCTGGCTGAGCAGGATCTGGGTGGTCCCGCCCTCGACGGTGTAGGGGCGCGAGCGCAGATAGTGGTAGCCGGCCACCCGGTCCTCACGCGGGGGCGCCAGCGCCGGATCCCAGGCGTCGTAGCGCAGTGCCGCCTCCGGGTCGAGCTCGGCGCGCAGCCGGGTGACGACCTGGGTGGTCTCGGTATGGGCGACCTTGGCGCCCGAGCCCTCCAGCCCGGGCCTCCCGGTTGCCGCCAGCTGCCGGATCCGCTCGTTGGCCAGGCGCAGCGCCTCGACCCTGATCCAGGCGTCGGTCACCCTGCCGTGCATCTCGTGGGTGCGCAGGTCCGGCCGCGAGCGCCAGAGGTCGGCGAGCCACGCGATGTGGCCGTCCTCGCGGGGCACCGGCCGGGCGCCGACGGCCGAGCGCTCGTTGAACAGCGTCGTCCGCGCGACGTCCCAGCCCCGGCCACGCAGGTCGACGCGGTGCGCGTCGGGGATGGTGACGTCGGTGAAGAAGACCTCGTTGAACTCCTGGCCTCCGGTCGCCTGGCGCAGCGGGCGCACCTCGACGCCCGGGTGCTGCATGTCGACGACGAACATGGTCAGGCCCTGGTGCTTGGGCAGGTCCGGGTCGGTGCGGGCCAGCAGCAGGCCCCAGCGTGCGACGTGGGCGAACGAGGTCCACACCTTCTGCCCGTTCACGGTCCAGGTGTCACCGTCGAGCACCGCCCGGGTGGCCAGGCCGGCCAGGTCGGAGCCGGCGCCGGGCTCGCTGAAGAGCTGGCACCAGATCTCCTCCGCGGTCCACGCGGGCCGGAAGTGCCTCTGCTGCAGGGCGGAGCTGCCGTGGGCCAGCAGGGTCGGCACCGCGGTGCCGATGCCCAACGGGTTGCGGTAGGGAGCGGGCGCAGGCGCTCCGGCGGCCAGCAGCAGCTCCTCGACCCGGGCCTGCCAGGGCGCGGGGAGCCCGAGGCCGCCGAGCCCGACCGGGTGGTGGACGAACGCGAGACCGGCATCGAAGCGTGCCCCCAACAGGTCCGGCGCGTCCGCCCCGTGGACGGCGATCAGCGCGGCGACGCGCTCGGCCAGGACGGCGTCGACCTCGGCGTCGGGTGGCGACTCGACGGTGCTCATCAACCCTGGAACTCCTTCGCGACGTGCCGTCGAGCGCTCCCACCCAACGGCAACTTTGACTAGACAAAGTCGTGTGATGGGGACAACATGCAGTCTCGGAAGAGTTCCTGTCAACCACCGATGCCATCCACGTGGACCACCCCAGAAGGCCTGGTCACCACGGGTATTCGGCGCGCCCATTCACGCCACGACGAGGAGTCGGATGTTCCCCCAGACCTACGCCGCGACCCACCCCGAGAAGCCCGCCGTCGTCATGGAGGACGGCGAGACCATCAGCTATGCCGAGCTGGAGGATCGCTCCAACCGCCTGGCCCGGCTGCTCCACGAGCGCGGGCTGCGCCCCGGCGATCAGGTCTCCATCTGGACCGAGAACCACCCGCGCTACTACGAGGTCTACTGGGCGGCGATGCGCTCCGGTCTCTACATCACCGGCATCAACCGCTACGCCACGGTCGAGGAGGCCGCCTACATCCTCTCCGACTCCCAGACCCGGGCGCTGATCACCTCGGCGGCGATGGCCGAGCGCGCCGAAGAACTGGTCGCCCAGGTGCCCGGATGCACCACCCTGTTGGCCTTCGACGGTCCGGTCGCCGGATTCGACAGCTACGAGGAGAGCATCGCCGCGCACCTGCCGACGCCGCTTCCCGAGCAGCCCCGCGGCGAGGTGATGCTCTACTCCTCCGGCACCACCGGACGTCCCAAGGGCGTGCGGCGCCCGCTCTCCGGCCTGGCCGTCGACGACCCGGCGGCGACCCGCACCTCGACGCTCTCCGGTCCGTTGCTGGGCATGGACGACTCATCGGTCTACCTGATGCCCGCGCCGCTCTACCACGCCGCCGCCCTGCAGTTCTCGGTCGGCGCCCAGGAGCTCGGCGGCACCGTGGTGGTGATGCGGAAGTTCGACGCCGAGCGGTTCCTCGCACTCGTCGCCGAGCACCGGGTGACGCATACCCAGGTGGTGCCCACCATGATCGTGCGGATGCTGAAGCTGCCCGAGCAGGTGCGACTCGGCTACGACATGTCGTCGCTGCGCTCGTTCCTGCACGCAGCCGCCCCCTGTCCCCCGCAGATCAAGCGCCAGGCCATCGCCTGGCTCGGCCCGATCGTCGACGAGTACTACGGCGGCACCGAGGGCAACGGGATGACCTTCATCTCCAGCGCCCAGTGGCTGGAGCATCCCGGCTCGGTCGGCCGGGCCGTGCTCGGCGCGATCCACATCTGCGACGACGACGGCATCGAGCTGCCGATCGGCGAGGCCGGCACGGTCTGGTTCGAGCGCGACAAGACGCCGTTCAGCTACCACAACGACGACGAGAAGACCCAGGCCTCGCGGCACCCGGTGCATGCCACCTGGTCCGCGATCGGCGACATGGGACGGCTCGATGAGGACGGCTACCTCTACCTGACCGACCGCAAGGCGTTCACCATCATCTCGGGCGGCGTGAACATCTATCCGGCCGAGATCGAGGCCTGCCTGATCGTGCACCCCGACGTCGCCGACGTCGTCGTCTTCGGGCTGCCGGACGACGAGATGGGCGAGTACGTGCACGCCGTCGTGCAGCCGGCCGCGAACCTGAGCCCCGACGCCGGCACCGTGCAGGCACTGCGCGACCACGTGCGCGAGCACCTGGCCGGGTTCAAGGTCCCCCGCAGCGTCGACTTCGCCGAGATCCCCCGGATGGCGACCGGCAAGGTGCAGACCCGGGTGCTGCGCCAGGCGTATCTGGACCGGCTCGCCTGAGCAGCCGATGACCGGACAAGATGGTGGCGTGGACGAAGGAACGCGCACGACTGCGCCACCATCACCTCCCGCCGAGGGCCGGCGCACCCAGCATGCCCGGCTCGCGGAGGAGCTGCGCGCGGCGATCGGGGACGGGACCTACCCGGTCGGCGCCCGGCTGCCCACCGAGTCCGTGCTCTGCGAGGACCACCAGCTGAGCCGCGGCACCGTCCGGGTCGCCCTGCGCACGCTGGAGGACGAGGGCCTGATCACCCGCCGTCCCGGCGCCGGGACGACCGTCATCTCCCGGCTCCCGGTCGCCGACTACCTGCCCTTCGTCACCAACCGCGACGAGCTGGTCGCCCTCTACCGCGACACCGGCGTCGCGGACCCCGCCACCCGCCTGGTCCGCCTCGACGCCGAGCTCGCCGAGCGCACCGGGCTGCCGATCCGCACCCAGTGGACGCTGGTGGAGGGCGTGCGCCGGCGCCGGCGCGACCCGTCGGGACCGCCGCTGTGCTGGACCGAGCAGTACGTGCTGCCCGAGGAGCCGCCCTACGACCCCGAGCTCGCCGCCAGCCACACCGCCGCGATGCCGAGCCACCGGATCGAGCAGACGGTACGCGCGGTCGCCATGCCCGAGCGGTTCGCCGAGGCGCTGGACGCCGTCCCCGGCGAGCCCGCGCTGGTGATCCGGCGCCGGCACCTCGACGCCAACGGCCGGGCCTTCTCCTCCAGCCTGCACACCCATCCGGGCGGACGCTTCGTGCTCAGCAACACGCTGATCCCCGAAGGCTGACCGAGGGGCTGACCCGGGCTGGCTCAGGGCTCGATCAGGCCGGCCCGCACCGCGTAGCGGGTGAGCTCCGTGCGGTCGCGCATGCCGAGCTTGGCCAGGATGTTCTCGCGGTGCCGCTCGACGGTCTTCACGCTGATCGACAGCAGCTGCGCGATCTCACGCGAGGAGTTCGACTCCGCGATCAGCTTGACCACCTCGTCCTCGCGTGGCGTGAGCACCGCGTTCGGCAACCGCTCGCCGCGCTTGACCCGGCCCAGGTAGTCACGCACCAGAGTGCTCTCGGCCCCCGGGTAGAGGAAGGACTCACCGCGCAGCGCGGCGCGGCAGGCGTCGACCAGATCGCGGTCGGCGACCGACTTCAACACATACCCGCTCGCGCCGACCTTCAACGAGGAGAAGAAGTACTGCTCGTTGTCGTGCATGGAGAGCATCAGGATCTTGGGCGGCTCCTTGCGCCGCGAGATCTCCCGGGCCGCCTGCAGCCCGGTGAGTCGCGGCATCGCCACGTCCAGGATCGCCAGGTCCACCTCGGTGTCGCGCAGGACGTCGACCGCCTCCTTGCCGTCGCCCACCTCCGCGACGACGCTGAAGTCCGGCTGCTGCTCGAGGATCATCCGCACCCCGCGACGGACCAGTGCATGGTCGTCGGCGAGCAGGATGCGCCACTTGCCCGGCTCAGTCATTCGTCCCTGTCTCCTCAGCTGCCTGCGGTACCCACAATGTGACGACGGTGCCGCCGCCCTGCCACGGGCGTGCCGAGAACCGCCCGTCGATCAATGCCGCGCGCTCCCGCATGCCGCGCAAGCCCGTTCCGTCGGCGTCCGGTGGAATGCCCACGCCGTCGTCGGTGACGGTGAGCAGCACGCCGCGCCCCTGTTCTACCAGGCGGATCTCCGCCCACCGAGCCTGCGCATGGCGTGCCACGTTGGTCAGCGCCTCCTGCGCCACCCGGTAGACCACCAGCTCGCCGGCCTCGGAGAGCTGCGGCAGCCCGGGCTCGATCCGCCGCTCCACGTGGGTGTCCACGTGCTTGAAGAGCTGGGTCGACAGGCCGGCCAGGGCGCTGTGCAGGCCGAGGTCCTCCAACGCCTGCGGGCGCAGCCGCCGCGCCACCTCGCGGATCTCGTCGAGACTCTCCCGGGTCGCCTCGCGCACCTCTGCCAAGGCCGCCGCGACCTGCGCCGGCGGTTGGTCGGACAGCGCGCCGAGCTGCAACAGCACCGCGGTCAACGACTGGCCCACGCCGTCATGGAGCTCCTGCGCGATCCGCGCCGACTCCGACTCCTGGGCGGCCAGCGCCGCCAGCTTGGCGTCGCGCTGCCCCGCCTCGATGCGATCCATCAGGTCGTTGACGGCGCTGGCCAGGCCACCGGCGATCGGGTCGCCGGAGACCGTGAGCCGTTCGAAGGGCTCGGTGGCCCGGGCCTGGTCCAACTCGTCGACGAGGTTCTCCACCGGGCGCAGGGTGCTGCGCACCAGCAGGGTGTTCGCCCACACCATCAGGCCCACGCCGACCACCAGCAGCGCCACCTCCGAGAGCAGCGCATTGCGGCCGAGCGTGGCCGGGGACAGCGCCAGGAGCGCCGTGCCGAGCGTGAAGATGAGGGCGTTGATCACCACCACCCGGGTGGAGAAGCTCACCTGCGGCTCAGGCCTCGACGGCCTTGCGGGTCACGATCACCGGGCAGCTCGCGTGCCGCACGACCTGCTCGGCGACGGAGCCGAGGACCAGGGTCGCAAAGCCGCCCCGGCCGCGGGAGCCGACGACCACGACGTCGGCGGTGGCCGAGGCGTGGATCAGGGACTGCGCCGAGGGGCTGTAGACCGCGTGCACCTCGACCGGGACCGTGGTCTCGCCGAGCAGCTTGGCGATCCGGGTCTCCTCGGCCGTGCGAGTGGCCTCCTCCAGCTCGAGCAGGGAGGGCGTCACGTTGATCGGCAGGCCGTCGGGGCGCACCGCGCTGCTGATCGTCCAGGCGCGGATCACGTGCAGCGCCGTGCCGCGGCGCTCCGCCTCCGCGAGCGCGAAGCGCACTGCTCCCGCCGCTCCTGCCGAACCGTCGTCACCCACGACGACGCCGCCGTCAGGAGTGACCTCTCGTACCGTCTGCTCAGTCTGGGTCGCCATGGCCACATTCTGCCCGAACTCGACAACAGGTGTCTGTCCGGCCGGTCAGGGCCACGCGACCCGGGTGGCTGACAACCCTCGCCCGAGACCCGGGAACGGCCTGCCGTAGGCTCGAGCCGTTCACGGTGCAGGAACCCGGTGCGACTCCGGGGCGGTTCCGCCACTGTGACCTGGTCGATCGGGTGCGTCCCGACCGCCGGGCAGCCAGACACTGGCCGTGGACAGAATCCGACCGCTACACGGGGCGAGAACCCCGGAGGAGGAAACGGCCATGGCCGCGTCCACGCGCATCGCGCTGCTCTCGACGTCCGACACCGACCTGCTCTCGGCCCGCACCAGTGGCGCCGACTACGCACTGGCGAACCCGTCGCGCTCCACCGACGGCGACCTGCGCGCCGTCACCGCCGACGCCGACCTGGTGGTGATCCGGTTCCTCGGCTCCCCCGAGCACCTGTGGGCGGGCGTCGCCGAGCTCCGGGCCGCCGGCACGCCGCTGGTCGTGCTCGGTGGCGAGCAGCAGCCGTCCGCCGAGCTGATGGAGCTGTCCA
>NZ_BAAALG010000002.1:416866-433479 GCF_039528155.1 Nocardioides dubius
CCCGCCCAGGCGCACCGCTACCTCGCCGAGGGCGGCCCGGAGAACCTGGCCCAGCTGCATGCCTTCCTCGCCGACACCGTGCTGCTCACCGGCGTCGGCTTCGAGCCGCCGGCCACCCTTCCCGCGTGGGGGTTCGCGGAGCGACCCGCCGGCGACGCCACACTCCCCCGGATCGGCATCCTCTACTACCGCGCGCACCAGGCCAGCGGGAACACCGCCTTCGCGCACGACCTGGCCGACGCCGTCGACGCCACCGGCCGGGCGGTCGGCGTGCCGATCTTCGCGGGCTCGCTGCGTGCCGCCACCGACGACCTCTACGAGGCGCTGGGCACCCTCGATGCACTGATCGTCACCGTGCTGGCAGCCGGCGGATCGGTGCCGGCCACCGCCAGCGCCGGCGGAGACGACGAGGCGTGGGACGTCGAGCGGATGGCGGCGCTCGACATCCCCGTGCTGCAAGGGCTCTGCCTGACCAACAGCCGCGCCGAGTGGGAGGCGTCGGACGACGGCATCAGCCCGCTCGACTACGCCAACCAGATCGCGATCCCCGAGTTCGACGGCCGGATCACCACCGCCCCGTTCTCCTTCAAGGAGATCGATGAGGACGGGCTTCCGCACTATGTGGCCGACCCCGAGCGCGCAGCGCGCGTCGCCGGGATCGCGGTCAACCACGCCCGCCTGCGCCACCTTCCGAACGCGGAGAAGCGACTCGCCCTGGTGCTCTCCGCCTACCCGACCAAGCACGCCCGGATCGGCAACGCCGTCGGCTTCGACACGCCGGTCTCCGCGATCCGGATGCTGCGCCGGCTGCGCGCGGAGGGCTACGACCTCGGCAGCGACAACACCATCACCGCGCTGCTCGACCACGAGCAGACGCCGGAGGCGGAGACCGCTGCCGGTGACGCCCTGATCCATGCCCTGATCGCGGCCGGCGGACAGGACGAGGAGTGGCTGACCTCGGCGCAGCTGACCGACGCCCACGTCCGGATCACCGCCGAGCAGTATCGGGCCTGGACCGCGCACCTGCCCGCTGAGCTGCGGGACGCGATGACCGAGGCCTGGGGCGAGGCGCCGGGCTCCCTGTTCGTCAACGAGGACGGCGAGCTGGTGCTCGCCACCCTGACCGCCGGCAACATCGTGATCCTGATCCAGCCGCCCCGCGGCTTCGGCGAGAACCCGGTGGCGATCTACCACGATCCCGACCTGCCGGTGAGCCACCACTACCTGGCCGCCTACCGCTGGCTGGAGGCAGCACCGTCGACCGGAGGCTTCGGCGCCGACGCCGTCGTCCACCTCGGCAAGCACGGCTCGATGGAGTGGCTGCCCGGCAAGAACGCCGCGCTCTCGGACTCCTGCGGCCCCGACGCCACGCTGGGCAACCTCCCGCTGATCTACCCGTTCCTGGTCAACGACCCCGGCGAGGGCGCCCAGGCCAAGCGCCGCGCGCACGCCACCATCGTCGACCACCTGGTGCCGCCGATGGCCCGCGCCGAGTCCTACGGCGACATCGCGCGGCTCGAGGCGCTGCTGGAGGAGTACGACAAGATCTCGACGATGGACCCGGCCAAGCTGCCGGCGATCCGTGGCGAGATCTGGCAGCTGATGCATGCCGCCCAGCTGCACCGCGACCTCGGCCTCGAGGAGCGCCCGGACGATGAGGAGTTCGACGACTTCCTGCTCCACGTCGACGGCTGGCTGTGCGAGATCAAGGACGCGCAGATCCGCGACGGTCTGCACATCCTGGGCGGCGCCCCGACCGGCGAGGCCCGGGTCAACCTGGTGCTCTCGATCCTGCGTGCCGGCCAGGTCTGGGGCGGCGTCGGCAACGCCGTCCCCGGGCTGCGTGGCGCACTGGGCCTGAGCCCGGACGCGCCCACCGTCGAGGTCGACGCGATCGAGGCGCAGGCCCGCGCACTCGTCGAGGCGATGGAGAAGGCCGACTGGGACCCGGCGACCGCAGAGACCCTGCACGGCGAGGCCGAGGTGGTCCGGGTGCTGGAGTTCGCGGCCACCCAGGTGGTCCCCCGGCTGGCCCGCACCACCGACGAGCTCGACGCGGTGCTGCACGCGCTGGCCGGCGGCTTCGTGCCGGCCGGCCCCTCCGGCTCGCCGTTGCGCGGCCTGGTCAACGTGCTGCCGACCGGCCGCAACTTCTACACCGTCGACCCGCGCGCGGTGCCGAGCCGTCTGGCCTGGCAGACCGGCCAGGCGATGGCCGACTCGCTGCTGCAGCGCTACCTCGACGAGACCGGCGAGTACCCGACCTCGGTCGGCCTCTCGGTCTGGGGCACCAGCGCGATGCGCACCAGCGGCGACGACGCCGCCGAAGTCCTTGCCCTGTTGGGCGTTCGCCCCGAGTGGGACGAGCAGTCGCGCCGGGTCAGCAACCTGGTCGTGGTGCCGCTGGAGGAGCTCGGCCGTCCCCGGATCGACGTCACGGTGCGGATCTCGGGCTTCTTCCGCGACGCCTTCCCGCACGTGGTCGCGATGCTGGACGACGCCGTGCGCCTGGTCGCCGATCTGGACGAGCCCGCCGAGCAGAACTTCGTGCGGGCACACACCCAGGCCGATCTCGCCGAGCACGGCGACGAGCGTCGGGCCCGGACCCGGATCTTCGGCTCCAAGCCGGGCTCCTACGGAGCCGGGATCCTGCAGCTGATCGAGTCCGGCACCTGGCGCGACGACAAGGACCTGGCCGAGGTCTACACCGCATGGGGCGGCTTCGCCTACGGCCGCGACCTGGACGGGGCTCCGGCCGCCGACGACATGCGCACCAACTACCGCCGGATCAAGGTGGCGGCGAAGAACATCGACTCCGCCGAGCACGACATCGCCGACTCCGACGACTACTTCCAGTACCACGGCGGCATGGTCGCCACGGTGCGCGCGCTGACCGGGGCCGACCCGAAGGCGTACGTGGGCGACTCCACCTCGCCGGATGCGATCCGCACCCGCACCCTGCAGGAGGAGACCAACCGGGTCTTCCGGGCCCGGGTGGTCAACCCACGTTGGATCGCGGCCATGCAGCGGCACGGCTACAAGGGCGCCTTCGAGTTGGCCGCGACCGTCGACTACCTCTTCGGGTTCGACGCCACGGCGGGCGTCGTCCACGACTGGATGTACGAGTCGTTGGCCTCCTCCTATGTGCTCGACGAGGCCAACCAGCAGTTCCTGCGCACCTCCAACCCGTGGGCGCTGCGCGGCATCGTCGAGCGACTGCACGAGGCCGCCGAGCGCGGCTTGTGGGCGGAGCCGGACGCGGAGATCCTGAGCGCGTTGCAGCGGGTCTACCTCGAGGTGGAGGGCGACCTGGAGGCCGACGACAGCGAGGAAGACGCCCGGCCATGACCCTCCTTCACGTCGTCGGCTTCGGGATGGGGCCGCACCATCTGACCTGGGAGGCCGCGCAGGCGCTCACCGAGGCCGACTACGTGCTGGCGGTCCGCAAGGGTCCCAGCGACCCACTGCTGGAGGTGCGCCGGGCGATCTGCGACTCGTTCGGCGTGGAGCTGGTCGAGGTCAGCGATCCCGAGCGCGACCGGGACGATCCGGCCGACTACCCGGCCGCGGTCCGCGACTGGCACCGCGCCCGGGTGGCCGCCTTCGCCGAGGAGATCGCCGAGCGGGAGGGCACCGGCGCCTTCCTGGTCTGGGGCGATCCGTCCTTGTACGACTCGACGCTGCGCGTGCTGGAGCAGATCGCCGAGCTGGTC
Organism: Nocardioides dubius; assembly: GCF_039528155.1. Taxonomy (NCBI): domain Bacteria; kingdom Bacillati; phylum Actinomycetota; class Actinomycetes; order Propionibacteriales; family Nocardioidaceae; genus Nocardioides; species Nocardioides dubius. The sequence goes on from NZ_BAAALG010000002.1 coordinate 420,580, forward strand.
GAGGTGACCTGGACGGTGGTGCCCGGGATCAGTGCCCCGCAGATCCTCGCGGCGCGCCACGGCGTCGTGCTGCACGACGTCGGCGGACCGGTGCACGTGACCACCTCGCGCCGGTTGCGGGCCGAGATCGACGCCGGGCAAGGGAACCTGGTGGTCATGCTGACCTCCGACCGCACCCTCGCCGACCTCGCCGACCCGGCCCTGGCCGACTGGCGGATCTGGTGGGGCGCCAACCTCGGTGCGGCCGGCGAGCAGCTGGTGGCGGGACGGCTCGGGGACGTCGTCGCCGAGCTGCGCGCGGCACGCGAGGCCGCCCGGGAGTCGGCCGGCTGGGTGATGGACCTGTTCCTGCTCCGCGCACCGGAGCAGGCGCGATGAGCGGACTGCTGATCGCCGGCACCACCTCGGACGCCGGCAAGTCGGTCGTCACCACCGGCTTGTGCCGGGCGCTGGCCCGCCGCGGAGTCTCGGTGGCGCCGTACAAGGCGCAGAACATGTCGAACAACTCGATGGTCTGTGCCGACCCGCAGGCGACGACCGCCGAGGGCACCGCCGAGATCGGCAGAGCCCAATGGGTGCAGGCGTTGGCGGCCCAGGTGACGCCCGAGCCGGCGATGAACCCGGTCCTGCTCAAGCCCGGCTCGGACCGGCGCAGCCATGTGGTGGTGATGGGCCACCCGGCCGGCGAGGTCTCGGCCACCGACTTCGCCACCGGGCGCCGGCACCTGGCTGCCGCTGCGCATGCCGCCTTCGACGACCTTGCCGCCCGCTTCGAGGTGGTGATCGCGGAGGGCGCCGGCTCCCCCGCCGAGATCAACCTCCGCGCCAGCGACTACGTCAACATGGGCCTGGCCCGGCACGCCTCGCTGCCGGTCGTCGTGGTCGGCGACATCGACCGCGGCGGGCTCTTCGCCGCGATGTACGGAACCCTTGCCCTGTTGGACCCTGAGGATCAGGCCCTGGTCTGCGGCTTCGTGGTGAACAAGTTCCGCGGCGACCTCGGCCTGCTCCGTCCGGGGCTCACCTCCCTGGAGGGGTTGACCGGACGCACCGTGCACGGCGTGCTGCCCTGGCACCCCGACCTCTGGCTGGACTCCGAGGACGCCCTCGACCTGGAGGGGCGCCGGAGCCGTGGTGGTGCCCGGGCCCGGGTAGCCGTCGTGCGGCTCCCCCGGATCAGCAACTTCACCGACGTCGACGCACTGGGCCTGGAGCCCTCCTTGGACGTCGTCTTCGCCTCCGACCCGCGCGACCTGGCCGACGCCGACCTCGTCGTCCTGCCGGGCACCCGCGCCACGATCAGCGACCTGGCCTGGCTGCGTTCGCGCGGCCTCGACGTCGCGTTGGCGATGCATGTCGCGGCAGGGCGCCCGTTGCTGGGCATCTGCGGAGGCTTCCAGATGCTGGGCGAGCGGGTCGTTGACCCCGACGGCGTCGAGGGTGAGGCCGGTGCGGAGGTGGCGGGGTTGGGCCTGTTGGGGGTCTCCACCCTCTTCGGTGCCGAGAAGGTGCTCCGGCTCCCCTCCGGCACCGCGCTGGGCGCGGAGGCTGCGGGCTACGAGATCCACCACGGACGGATCACCCGGGGCGACGGCGTCGAGGAGTTCCTGGGCGGTGCGCGTGCCGGGAACGTCTTCGGCACCATGTGGCACGGAAGCCTGGAGAGCGATGGTTTCCGCCGGGCCTTCTTGACCGAGGCCCTCGGCATCGCGCCGTCGACGGTCAGCTTCCCGGCGGCTCGGGAGCGCCGGATGGAGCTGCTCGCCGACCTGGTCGAGGAGCACCTGGACGTCGACGCCCTGCTGACGCTGGCGCGCTCCGGTGCGCCGCGCGACCTGCCCACGCTGCGTGGCGGTCTGTGATGCGGGTGCTGCTGCTCGGCGGAACAGCCGAGGCCCGCGAGCTGGCGGTGCTGTTGGTGGATGCCGGCATCGAGGTCGTCTCATCGTTGGCCGGGCGGGTGGCCCGGCCGCGGCTGCCGGTCGGCCCGGTGCGGATCGGCGGCTTCGGCGGCGTCACCGGGCTGCGGAGCGCGTTGGCGGAGTTCGATCTGGTGGTCGACTCCACGCATCCGTTCGCGCAAGGGATGAGCGCCAACGCGGCGGCGGCCTGCGCCGCCGAGGCGAAGCCCTTGCTCCGCCTGGAGCGTCCCGGCTGGACGCCCGACCCGCGTTGGCACTACGTGGCCACGCATGAGGAGGCGGCGGAGCTGGCGGCTCTGCTCGGGGGGAGACCGTTCATCACGGTCGGCCGCCAGGAGCTGCACCGGTTCGCTCAGCGGTTGGGCGACGCCGAGGTGCTCGCCCGGGTGGTGGACCAGCCCAGCGCCGACCTGCCCACGTCGTGGCGCCTGATCCTCAGTCGCGGGCCGTACACCCATGACGGCGACCTCGCACTGATGCGCGAGCACCGCACCGATGTGTTGGTCACCAAGGACTCCGGCGGCACCTACACCTGGTCGAAGATGACCGCCGCCGCCGAGCTGGGCATCCCGGTCGTGCTGGTCGCGCGGCCGGCACCCGACGACGGTGTCCCGGTCGTCGACTCAGCCGCCGCCGCGCACGCCTGGGTGACCGCCCGCCTGGGCTGATGGGACTCTGTCGTGTCGCACGGGCGTTGTATTGCTCCTAGCGCTGGGCACGCTGTGGTGGTGATCCTCTCGGCGCGGTGGGCGGGCCGGCTCCGTGAAGGTCCAACAGCTTGCAGGCAAGCGTGTCGACGAGGCGTTCGTCCTTCAGCCGCAATGCTTCTCGCGGACGGGTGACGAGATGTGACCAGTAATGGGTGGTACTGGTCCATCGCAGCGGCGCGGGCCCTTGCTTGTCGGGCGCGGGCGCTGAGCAAGGCGCGGACCGCCTGGCCTGTTCGTCCTTGGCTGCGGCCTGGGCCCGGCCAGCTGGCCGGGGCAGCTCGGGGGCGTCTCAAACACCGATCGGGGCCGACTTGCCGCTCATCCGGCGATGGACTCGGTTGGGTCGAGCGACCTGGCGGATCTCGATTCCTGCTGCATGGCGGTACGGGTGATGCCGGCGCAGTAGGAACAGACGCGATCGAGGCTGGCCGGAGCACAGGTTCGCTGGACCAGCAGGGCGACAGTCGGAGGGTGCGGCACGACGATCAGGGCATCTCCAGTCTTACTGTCGGAGGGTGCTGATGGACTGTTCTCATGATCGAGATCGACGCCACGCACACTCCGTATGAGGTCAGTGACCTCGATGCGGGGTGCTTGCTTGCGGTGATCTCCGAAGGCCGTCATTCCGCGTTGGTGTTGGGGCGTCAGCAACTGCGGTTGGCGCATCAGTGGTGTGTGGTCAATCCCGTGGTGGACGGCGGGTCGTCGGCTTCGTGGTGTGACGATGCGGCGTTCGCCTCGCTGGATCTGGACGACTTCCTCGGGGGTGAGGGAACGCCGGCGGTGGCGGCGTTCGCTGCTGAGGAGTTCGCGGCGGCCTCGGGTGTCTCCCGTCATGCGGCGCTCTCGCTGCTGGCGGATGCGTTGGATCTGCACCACCGCCTCCCGTTGCTGTGGGCGCAGGTCGAGTTGTTGGAGGTGCCCGGCTGGAAGGCTCGCCGGGTCGCTGAGCTCACCCGCAAGCTCTCCCGGGAAGCAGCCGCCTGGTTCGACCAGACACTTGCGGACGGCGAGCGCTACGGCTGGCCCACCATCGAACGCACCCTGGCGATGGCGGTGGCGAAGTTCCATCCGGAGCTGATCCGCGACAAGAACGGCCCGCTCACCAAGGCGGACTGGGATGTGCGACTTGAGCACCGCTACGGGCCTGACGGCGCGGCCTCGGGCACCTCGACGTTGGACGTGGTGGGCGACTCACTGGACCTGGCGCGGTTCCACGACCTGGTCTGCGACGAGGCGGAGAAGTTGAAGCGCGCGGGTGACACCGACACGCTGGGCCAGCGCAAGGCCAAGGCACTCGGCAGCATCGCGGAGGCGCAGGGCACGCTGGACTACGAAGGTTCCGACGGGCTCGACCACCGCGACCACCGCGACCACCCTGACGACACTGCCGGTGCGGCAAGGGGGCCCGCGTCGCAACGGCGTCGCCAGGACCGCGGGCTCCGAGTCTTCGTGCACACCACGCTGGCCGACCTCTTCGGCACCGACGACCTGACGCTTGCCGACACCGATCGCCTCGGGCCGGTCCTCATCGAGCAGCTCACCGACTGGCTGAAGCGGCACGGCTCCATCGCCTCCATCACCCCGGTCATCGACCTCAACCGCACCGGCGCGGTCGACCGGCACGACCCGCCCGCCTGGATGGCCGAGCAGGTCCGGATCAGAGATCAGCACTGCGTGTTCCCACACTGCTCGCGTTCATCAGCCGACGCGGACCTCGACCACATCGACCCGTATGACGCCGGTACCAATGAACTGCGTGGCCCACCCGGCCAGACGAACCCCGAGAACCTCGCCCCGTTGTGCAGACGCCACCACCTGGCGAAGACCTTCGCCGGCTGGCGCTACGTCCGCAACCGAGACGGCACCTACACCTGGCACAACCAGCACGGCCATACCTGGCTGGTCACCGCCCTCGGCACCATCCAACTCGAGTAAGCGACAGCGCCACCGACACCTCCGGCAGCCTCCCTGGCACCGGAGGCATCGGCGCGCCCCAGGCCCGCCGCCGCCCCACTCCGACGCGCTGCGAAGCGCTCAACAGGCTCGACCACCGCGTGGGGACGCCCAACAGCCCGCCGCCTCCGGAGCCACATGGTCCCCGGAGGCGGCGGGCTGCTCAAGCGTGCGCGAAGCGTGCTGTCAGGCGAGTGCGGCGGTGCGCTGCGGGACCCGCGCCAGCAGCGCGGTCAACGCGATGCCCAAGGAGCCCCAGAGCGCGGCGAGGGTCAGCAGTGAGGAGACCCGGAACTCCCACAGCACGTCGGCCGGGAAGTCGCCGAGCTCGTTGACCGCGGGCATCACGGCTGCGGCCACCGCGACGACCACGACATAGCCGACGGCACTGGCCACGATCGCCCAGTAGCCACCGATCCTCGGCGCGATCTGCTTCGCGACCACCACCGCGATCACCATCGCCGCCAGCGAGATCAGCAGGAACATGAAGTAGTAGCTCGTGCGCTCACCGATGGTGTCCCCGCTGCCCACCGCCGGAGGTGCGGCGGGGTACTTCAGGAACGGCACCAACGCGAAGGCGACGAAGCCGAGCGCCGTCACCAGCGCGGTGGAGCCGACCAGCCGGAGGCGTCCGAGGCGGCCGGCCGCGGCAGCTGCCACCAGGGCCACGATCCCACCCAGCGCGACCCCGATCGCGACGGTGGCGGTGGCCAGGCCCCAGGTCTTCTGGGTGTCCCGGCTGATCCCGCCGCCCTCGTCACCGTGCGAGTGGCCACCAGCCGCCTCACTGTGCTCGTGCTCGTGCGCAGCCTCGTCGCCGTGCTCGTGCGCAGCCTCGTCGGCGTGCTCGTGCGCCGCGTCGTCGGCAACCGTCTCCGGCGCCTCGGCAGCCGAGGCCGCCTCCTCCAGCGAGATCGCGGAGTCGATCGGTGGCTCACCCACGGTGAACGCCACCAGGAACGTGAACAGACCGGCGATCAGACCCGCCAGCAGCCCACGCACCAAGAAGGTACGTGCAGTCATCGAACGCCCCCGCTCAGTGGCACGGGTAGCCGAGCAGGTGCCGGCCGTCGTGCACCCACTCGTGGATCGCGGTCCCGGCCGGGATCGAGACGGCGCCCTGGTCGGCGCTGATGAAGAAGATGACCAGCGCGCCGAGCAGACCGAAGAAGAGCGCCCACGGCGCGAGCTCGCGCAGGTCGACGGTCGGCAGTTCGACGGCGGGCAGGTCAGAGGCGCCGAGAGGCGCGGCAGCAAGCTGCGACATGGTGTTCTCCTCACAGGGTGATGCGCCCTGGATGGAAGTGCGTCAGAAAGCGGGCCCTGGGTCTGACTTCACCGCCGAGGCGATGTCACAGCAGCGCGACTGTGCCGGACTCACACCGGCTTCCAGAGGCTCGCAGATCGCAGGGTACTCCCTGTGTCCGGTCCTGTCTGCATGGTGGACGCCACATGCTGGACACCGCGGCCATCGGTCCCATCCGGACCGGATCCCCCACCCCCGGTGGTACCTTCGGACCGCCGTGGTGTTCGGGAAGCCGGTCTGAAGCCGGCGCGGCCCTCGCCACTGTAGTCACGGAGTCACGTGACCCTCGCGCTCCTGCTCCCGCAGCAGGTGCGGCGCCACTGCCAGGCAGCATCGGTGGGAAGGCGTGGTCACCACGATCTTGATGTGAAAGCCAGGAGACCGGCCACGGCGCACCACAACCACGAGGGTCCTGGAGTACTCATGCTCATCCGTTCCGTTCTGCCTGTCATCGTCGCCGGTCTCGCGCTCAGCGCCTGCGCCGGATCGCCCGAGGACGACGCCACGCCGGCCTCCGCCGCCGACGACCGCTTCCCCGTCGAGGTCACCAGCTGTGGCCACACCAGCACCATCACCGCGGAGCCGTCGAAGGTGGTCACCCTGAACCAGGGCGCCACCGAGGTCGTGCTCGCCCTCGACCTGGCCGACCAGCTCGCCGGCACCGCCTACCTGGACGACGCCGTCCCCGCCAAGTGGAAGGCCGCCTACGACGCCGTCCCGGTGCTCGCCAAGGAGTACCCGACCCACGAGGCCTTCCTCGCCAGCGAGCCCGACTTCGCCTACGCCTCGTACGCCTCGGCGTTCGAGCCCAAGGTGGCGGGCAGCCCTGCCGAGCTCGACCGGGCGGGCATCGCCTCCTACCTCTCCCCCTTCGGCTGCGACGACAAGGCGCAGCGCCCGGAGGTCTCCTTCGACTCGGTCTGGGAGGAGGTCACCCAGGTGGCCTCCGCCCTCGGCCACCCGGAGAACGCGACGACGCTGATCGACGAGCAACGCCGCACCCTGGCCGGCCTGGAGGAGGCCGCGGCCGGCGACGACCTCGACGTCTTCTGGTACGACTCCGGCACCAAGACGCCCTTCGTCGGCGGCAACTCCGGCGGGCCGCAGCTGGTGCTGGACGCGATCGGCGCCGACAACATCTTCGACGACCTCGACGGCGCCTGGGGCGACGGCAATTGGGAGGACGTGATCGCCGCGGATCCTGACGTGATCGTGCTCGCCGATGCCGCGTGGGACTCGGCCGACGACAAGATCGCCTACCTGAGCAAGGACCCGGTCCTGAAGTCGCTGACGGCGGTCAAGAACAAGGCGTTCGTGACCATTCCGTTCTCCGAGTCCACTGCCGGCGTCCGCCTGGTCGACGGGGCCGGCAGCGTCGCGGCGCAGATCACCGAGCTCGGCCTGACCCGATGACGGCGGCAGGCCGACGCCTGCCCTACGCCACCCTGTTCCTGCTGGCCCTGCTCGGCTTGGGACTCTCCGCCGCCGTGGCCCTGGGCATCGGCTCGGTCGACGTGCCGGTGCCCCGGGTCCTCGCCGTCGTCGCCCGCCGCTGCGGGCTCGGTGACGCGCCCTTCGGGGGCGCGCCGGTCTCGTTGCTGGAGGACCAGCTGGTGTGGCAGCTCCGGCTCCCCCGGGTCCTCGGCGCTGCGGCGGTGGGCGCGGTGCTGGCGGTCTGTGGCGCGGTCCTCCAGTCGTTGACCCGCAACGATCTCGCCGACCCGTACCTGCTCGGCGTCTCGAGCGGGGCCTCGGTCGGCGCGGTCGCGGTGATCGTCTTCGGGTCGGGCTGGCTGGCCTCGCTGACCGCGGGAACCAGCCTGGCCGGCGTCAGCGCCCTGGCGCTCGCCGCGTTCGTCGGCGCCCTGGCGGCGCTGGCGGCGGTGCTGGTGATCGCCAGCGGCCGCACCGGCACCCTGGCACCCGCCCGCACCGTGCTGGCCGGCGTCGCGGTCTCCTACCTGTGCACCGCCTGGACCTCGGTGGCGGTGCTCTCCGCAGGTGACGACGGCGCCGCCCGCCGGGTGCTGACCTGGACCCTCGGCTCGATGGCCGGGGTCCGCTGGGAGAGCGCCGCACTGCTCGCCGGTTGCGCGCTCGGGAGCGTCGTCCTGTTCAGCTGCTTCGCCGACCGCCTCGACGGGTTCACCTTCGGTGAGCTCTCCGCGCGCTCGCTCGGCGTCGACGTGACGGCGACCCGCTGGATGCTGATGGTCGCCACCGCCCTGGTCACCGCGGTGGCGGTGGCGGTGACCGGTGCGATCGGCTTCGTCGGGCTGGTCGTGCCGCACCTGGTCCGGCCGCTCGTCGGCCACGGGCATCGACGGCTGCTGCCGACCTGCGCGCTGGCCGGCGCGATCCTGCTGCTCTGGGCGGACACCGCTGCGCGCTCCGTGCTGCCCAGCAGCGAGCTGCCGATCGGCGCGATCACGGCGCTGGTCGGCGTGCCCGTGCTGGTGATCCTGATGATGCGGAGGACGACCTGATGCGAAGGACGAACCGATGACCTCACTCAAGCCCAGCCCCGTGATCACGGACGCGACCGGGCCGAGCGTCAGCGCCCTCGCCGCCACCGGGCTGACCGTCCGGCTCGGCGGCCGCACGGTGCTCGACGACGTCTCGATCACGGTGGGCTCCGGCCGGGTCACCGGCCTGCTGGGGCCCAACGGCTCCGGCAAGTCCACCCTGTTGCAGGTGCTCGGCGGCCTGCGCCGCCCCGAGGTGGGCGTGGTCCTGCTCGACGGCGACGACGTCGCCCGGCTCGGCACCCGCCGACGGGCCCGACGGATCGCCCTGGTCGAGCAGGAGGCGCAGGCCGCCGCCGAGCTCACCGCCCGCCAGGTCGTCGGCTTGGGCCGGCTTCCGCACCGCCGCGGCGGCTGGGGCACGGCACGGGACCCGCAGGGTGGGGCGGTCGTCGCCACCGCGATGGCGCAGGTCCGGATCACCCACCTGGCCGATCGGCTCTGGAGCACCCTGTCGGGCGGCGAGCGGCAGCGCTGTCACCTGGCACGTGCGATCGCGCAGGAACCCCGGGTGCTGCTGCTCGACGAGCCCACCAACCACCTCGACCTGGGCCAGCAGCTGCGCTTCCTGACCCTGGTCCGCCAGCTTCCGCTGACCTGCGTGGTCGCGCTCCACGACCTGGAGCTCGCCACCGCCTTCTGCGACGACGTCGTCGTGCTGGACGCCGGCCGGGTGATGCGGGCGGGTCCGGTCCGTCACGCCTTGACCCCCGACCTCCTTGCCGACGTGTACCGCGTCCGGGCCGAGGTCAGCGCCCACCCTCGCCTCCCTCGCGACCACCTCGCCTGGGACGACTTCCTGGAGACACCATGAGCACCCACCACCTGATCGTCGCGATGTCGCCGGCCGACCCGGGCCTGCGCGACGAGCTGAACCACACCGCGCGCCGCCTCGGCGCCGACCTCGCCTTCCTGCAGATCGGCACTCCCAGCCTCGGCACCGCCCTGACCCGGCTCGCGGACGGCGGCGCGGAGCGGATCGTGCTGGTCGCGCTGACCACCTCCCGGCTCAGTCCGGGCGTCTCGTGGCTGCGCCGGATCGCCGACGCCTGGTGGCGCGAGCACGGTGCCCAGGCACCCGAGGTCGCCACCGCATCGCGCCTGTTCCGCTCGCTGCCCGAGCTGGAGGTGCTCTGGGAGCAGGCGATCGCGACCGCGACCCCGGTCCGCGGCACCGGGCCCGGTCTGCGCTCGGACGCATGGGAGAGCGTCCCGGGCCACCGCCACCAGGTCCTCGTCTGTCGCGGCCCGCGGTGCACCGCGGCGGGCGCCGAGCAGACCACCGAGGCCCTGGTGCTGGAGCTGATGCGCCACGAGCTCGGCGACGACGACGTGCTGATCACCCACACCGGCTGCCAGTTCCCCTGCAACCACGCGCCCGTCCTCAGCGTCCAACCCGACGACGTCTGGTACGGCCGGGTGGACGCCGACGCCGCCCGCGAGATCGTCGACACCCACCTGCGCACCGGCGTTCCGGCGGGGCGCAACCGGTTGCCACGAACCCCTGCACAGCAAGGCTGAACCCGCTCTGCTAGCGTCACAGCGCCAGCCGCCGAAGGAGACTTCAGCAAGGGAACCCGGTGAGATTCCGGGACTGACGCGCAGCGGTGAGGGTGACGGTCGTAGCACATGCCACTGGGCCTCCGGGTCTGGGAAGGCGCTGCGCACCGGGTGATCCCGAGTCCGAAGACCTGCTGGCCCCGCAGCGATCGCTGCAGGTCACAACGGGCTACGCGCACACGCCCGAGGACCTCGAAGGACTCCCGTGTCTCTGCACCCCGTGCGCGCCGCCGGCGCCGCAACGCTTCTCGCACTCACCCTCGGCCTGACTGCCTGTGGCAGTGACGCCGAGAAGGACACCGCCTCCGAGGCCGCCGCCCCCGGGTTCCCCGTGACGTTGACCAACTGTGGTCGCGACCTCACGGTCAACGCACCGCCCGAGCGCGCGGTCTCGCTCAACCAGGGATCGACCGAGATCCTGCTCTCCCTCGGCCTCGGCGACCGGCTCGCCGGCACCGCGACCTGGACCGACCCGGTGCTGGAGAGCCTCGCCGCAGCCAACGAGGAGATCCCCCGCCTCGCCGACAACGCGCCGTCGAAGGAGCGGCTCCTCGACGCCAACCCCGACTTCGTCACCGCCTCCTTCGCGAACACCTTCGGCGAGGGCGGCGTGATCACCCCCGGCGAGCTGGACAAGCTGGAGGTCGGCTCCTACCTCTCCCCCGCCGAGTGCCTGAAGGACAACGAGGGTGACGGCGACGGCGAGCGCGACGGCGTGCTGGAGATCGACGCCATCTACACCGAGATCACCGAGCTCGCCCGGATCTTCGGCGTCGCCGAGCGTGGCGCCGAGCTGGTCGCCGATCTCCAGCAGCGGATGACGGCAGCCACCGAGGCCGCGAGCACCGCCGACGTCAGCGCGCTGTACTGGTTCGCCAACGCCGAATCCCCATACCTGGCTGGCTGTTGCGGCGGACCCGGCATCATCAGCCGGACCCTCGGCATCGAGAACGTCTTCGACGACACCACCGAGGAGTGGCCCCAGATCAACTGGGAGACGGTCGCCGACCGGAACCCCGACGTGCTGGTGCTGGGCGACCTGACCCGCAAGTCGCAGACCGCGGAGACCGGCAAGGCGAAGATCGAGTTCCTCAAGTCGAACCCCGTCACCCGGGAGATGGACGCGGTCAAGAACGACCGCTTCGTGCTGCTCTCCGGTGCCGAGCTCAACCCCTCGATCCGCACCGTCTACGCGGTCGAGAACGTGGCCGCCCAACTGGCCGAGCTCGGGCTCACCCGATGACCTCACGCCGGCTCGCCCTGACCCGGGCCGGCGTCCTGCTGACGGCAGCACCCTTCGTGGTGCTGCTGTCGGCGGCGGCCGCCATCACCGTCGGGCCCTCCGACATCTCCACCCTGGACGTCTACGGCGTCGTCGCCGCGAAGCTCGGTCTCGGCACCTCCGAGCTCACCCTGATCCAGCAGGGGATCGTCTGGGACCTCCGGCTCCCGCGCACCGTGCTGGCCGGGATCTGTGGGGCGGGCCTGGCGATCTGCGGCGTCATCCTGCAATCCCTGCTGCGCAATCCTCTGGCCGATCCGTTCGTCCTGGGGATCTCCTCGGGCGCCTCGACCGGGGCGGTGGCGATCGTCGTCCTGGGCATCGGGGCCGGGTCCATCGGGCTCTCGGCCGGCGCCTTCGTGGGGGCGCTCGCCTCCTTCGCGTTGGTGATCGCGCTGGCCACGTTGGCCGGTGGCACCACCGACCGGCTGGTGCTCTCCGGGATCGCCGCCACCCAGCTCTTCTCCGCGCTCACCTCCTTCATCGTCTTCACCGCCGCTGACGCCGAGCAGACCCGCGGCGTGCTGTTCTGGCTGCTCGGCTCCCTCTCCACCGCCAGCTGGACCGATGTCATCGTCTGTGGCGGCGTGGTCCTGTTCGGTCTGGTGCTCTGTCTCGGCACGGCCTCCTGGCTGGACGCCTTCGCCTTCGGCGCGGATGCCGCCAGCTCGCTCGGCGTGAACGTGGCCCGGACCCGGATGCTGCTGCTGATCCTCACCGCCCTGATGACCGCGGTGATCGTCAGCACCTCCGGCGCGATCGGCTTCGTGGGCCTGGTCCTGCCGCACCTGGCCCGGGCCATCGTCGGGGTCGGCCATCGGCTGCTGCTGCCCTCCGCGGCGTTGATCGGCGCGATCTTCCTGATCTGGGTCGACACCGCCGCGCGTACGGTGCTGGACCCCCAGGAGCTTCCGGTCGGAGTCGCCACCGCCCTGATCGGCGTCCCGGCCTTCGCGCTGGTGCTGTTGCGGAGCAGGCGCGCATGAACCACTCCCTGACCGCCGCCGAGATCGCCTGGGGAACCCGCGACCGCCGGATCCTGCGTGGCGTCGGCCTCGAGGTGCAGTGCGGCGAGACGCTTGCCCTGCTCGGGCCCAACGGCTCCGGAAAGTCCTCGCTGCTGCGCCTTCTCGCCGGCCTGCGCCGCCCGGACGCCGGCAGCATCTCGGTCGGCCACACACCCCTGACGGCACTCTCCAAGCGCGACCTCGCCCGACGCCTGGCACTGGTCGAGCAGGAGGTGAGCAGCGACCTCGACCTGCTGGTCCGCAACGTGATCGAGCTCGGCCGCATCCCGCACCGGCTGCCGTGGTCGCCGTCGTCGGCGGCCGACCTGCAGGCGGTGCGTGACGCCGCCGAGCAGACCGAGATCACGCACACCCTCGACCGGCGCTACCGCTCACTGTCCGGCGGCGAGCGGCAGCGGGTGCAGATCGCCCGGGCGCTGGCCCAGGAGCCCGAGCTGCTGCTCCTCGACGAGCCCACCAACCACCTCGACGTGCGCCACCAGCTGGCTCTGATGGCGCTGGTCGCCTCCATGCCGGTGACCACCGTGGTGGCCTTGCACGACCTGAACCTCGCCGCCGCGTACTGCGATCGCGTGGTGCTGCTGGCGGACGGCGAGGTGGCCGCGATCGGT
>NZ_BAAALG010000002.1:433488-458940 GCF_039528155.1 Nocardioides dubius
CCCCGGCCGAGGTGCTGACGGCCGAGCGGATCGCGGCGGTCTACGGGGTGGCGGCCGAGGTCGCGATCGAGGACGGCCGGGTGCACATCCGCTTCCGGCACGCACTCTGAGCCAGCACGCCCACCACGACCATCGCCAGCGCCACCCGGTCCACCCGGCGCGCCAGCAGCACCGTCTCGGCGATGGTGCCGACGCCAGCGGGCGGTCCATCGCCGAGGGTGTGCCGCTCCTCCACGAGCTGTGCCCCCTCGGCGGCCCCGGTGTCCGGGTAGCTGTTGCGTCCGCCCAGGGTGATCCCCAGGGCCCCGGCGAACGCCGCCTCGACCACGCCCGCGTTCGGGCTCGGGTGCGCGGCCGCGTCGCGACGCCAGGCACGCAGCGCGCAGCGCGCACGCCCCGGGCGGGCCAGCAGCACCGCGACGCCGGTGAGTCGGGCCCCCGGCAGGTTCAGCAGGTCGTCCAACCGCGCCGAGGCCCACCCGAACGAGGCGTAGCGAGCATTGCGGTAGCCGACCATCGCGTCCAGCGTGTTGGCCGCCCGGTACGCCAGCAGGCCGGGCACACCCGCGACGGCACCCCAGACCAAGGGCGCCACCACCGCATCGGAGGTGTTCTCCGCGACCGACTCCACGACCGCACGCGCCACCTCCTGCTCGCTGAGCGAGCGGGTGTCGCGACTCACCAGATGGGTCAGCCGTTGGCGTGCACCTGCCAGGTCGTCGTCGGCGAGGTGGCCGTGGATCGCCTCCGCCTCACGCTCCAGGGTGCGGCCGCCCAGCACGGTCCAGGTGGCGAGGGCGGTGACTCCCGTGTGCAGCAATGGGTTCCGCAGCGTGACGCGCTCGCCTGCCGCCCCGAGCAGCGCGACGCCGCCGACCAGGGCTGCGGCGTACCAGGCGCCGCGGCCACGCGCGTCGCGGTAGGTGCGGTGCTCCAGCCGGCGCGCGGCCGTCCCGAAGAGGGCGACCGGGTGGCCGCGACGCGGGTCGCCCAGCAGCCGGTCGGCCAGGAAGCCCAGTGCCAGTCCGGCACCGCGCGCGCGAGCGCGCGCGGTCAGGCTCACCGTGGCGCCAGCTGGTCGAGCGCCGCGTACAGCAGCGCGGCCGTCGCGGGCGGCCGCACGGCGACCCGCACCCACGCGTCGGCGTCCGCCAGCCCGGGAAAGGTGTCGGTGCGCCGGACGGCGACGCCGAGCCGACGCAGGCGCTCGCGAGCTCCGGCGCCGAGACGGACCAGGAGGAACGCGGTGGCCGAGTCCGAGACCGGGTATCCCCTTGCCTGCAAGGCGCCTGCCATCTCGGCACGCCAGCCGGAGATCCGGGCGGCTCGGGCCTCGGCTTCGGCGCGCGCTGCCTCCGAGCTGCAGGCGACGGCCGCGGTGATCGCCGGCGAGCCGACCGACCACGGGATCTGGCGGGCCGCGAGCGCGGCGATGGTGCGGGCGTTGCCCAGCACATACCCCGCCCGGATCCCCGGCATCGACCAGTGCTTGGTGAGGCTGCGGATCACCAGGAGGCCGCGTCGCCGGTCACCCGCCAGCGACTCCGACTCCCCCGGGATCGTGTCCATGAAGGCCTCGTCGACGACGACCACCCGCTTCGGGCGTCGCAGGGCGGCGATCGTCTCGGCAGCGTGCAGGACCCCGGTCGGGTTCGTCGGGTTGCCGATCACCACCAGGTCCGCGTCGTCGGGCACTGCGGCCGGGTCCAGCCGGTAGCCGTCGCTGGCCCGGCAGTGCACCGCCTCGACCTGGTGGCCGGCGCGCTCCAGTGCGGCATGGGGCTCGGTGAACTGCGGATGCACCACCACCGGACGCTGCCACTGCTTCATCCGGGCGATCAGCTCGAACGCCTCCGCCGCCCCCGCGGTGACCAGCACCTCGTCCGGACGACGGTGATGCAGCTCGGCCAGCGCAAGGCGGGCCGGCTCCGGGTCGGGGTAGCGGGTCGAGGCGGCGACACCCTCGGTCAAGGCCGCCTCCAGCCAGTCCGGACGCGGCTCCGGGTGCACGTTGACGGCGAAGTCGAGCAGCCCGGGCGTCGCCTCGCGGTCCCCATGGTGCAACAGCAGGTCCGCGGGCGCGGCCGCGGGCGTCGTCGGAGTTGACTCCGCTGCCGGGTCGAGGTCGCTCGCCACGCCCTCGGCCGGTGCTGCCGGCGCCGGCAGCACCGGGGTGGCTCGCGCCGCGGCGTCGGCGAACCGCTGTGCCAGCACGGGATGCCCGGCCCAGTGCACGTGCAGGTAGGAGGCGTGCAGCGTCGGCGACGTCGCACCGATCAGCTCCCCGTCCACCTCCCAGGCAGGTTGCCAGCCGCGCAGCGGCGCATCCAGCGCGGTCCGGTGGAACTCGTGCCCGGTGACGCTCTCCCCTCGACGCGAGAGCAGGTCGTCGCCGGCGGCGGTCACCCGGGGATAGCGCAACGTCAGCCGTCCCCCCATCGCCGCACCGGCCGGGAGTACCCCCGCCATCGGGGTTCCCTCCAGCTCCCGCAGCAGGTACAGCAGTCCCGCACACTCGGCCACGGTGGGCAGCCCCGCGTCGACCGCGGCCCGGATCTGGCCGAGCAGCGGACGGTTGGCCGCCAGCTGGCCCACGTGCACCTCGGGGAAGCCGCCGCCCAGGTAGAGCGCCTGGGTGCCCGGTGGGAGCGCCGCATCGTGCAGCGGGTCGAACTCCACCACCCGTGCCCCGGCGGCGCTCAGCAGCTCGGTGGTCTCCGCGTAGCGGAAGGTGAAGGCCCGTCCGCCGGCGACGGCGACCACCGGGGATCCGGCGACCGGGGTGACCCGGGCAGAGGGGTCCCAGGGGTCGGCGTCCAGATCGGGGGCCGTGCCGGCCAGCTCACGCACCGCGTCCAGGTCGACGTGCTTGGCGATGTGCTCGGCCATCCGCTCGATCACGCTGCTGGTGCCGAGCCGCTCGGCGGCCGGGACCAGTCCCAGGTGCCGCGACGGCGACTCCACGCTCTCCTCGTGCGGCACCACGCCGAGCACCGGGACCGGCATCGCCCGGGCGATCTCGTCGGTGTTGCGGCCGGGGCGCGCCCGGTTCAGGATCACTCCGGCGACCGTGATGCTCGGGTCGAAGGTCGCCATCCCGGCGACGATCGCGGCCGCGGAGCGGGACATCCGCGCGACGTCGACGACCAGGACCACCGGGGTGCGGGTCAGCGCCGCCACATGTGCGGTGGAGGCGAAGCCGTCGGTGCCGAGCCTGCCGTCGAAGAGGCCCATCACCCCTTCGAGGACGGCGATGTCGGCACCGCGCGCACCGTGCAACAGCAGCGGCGCGATCTGCTCCTCGCCGACCAGGTGCGGGTCCAGGTTGCGTCCGGGGCGGCCGGTGGCCAGCGCGTGGTAGCCCGGGTCGATGTAGTCGGGCCCGACCTTGTGCCCGGAGACGGTGAGCCCCTGACCGCTCAGCGCCGCCATCAACCCGGTGGCCACCGTGGTCTTGCCCTGCCCGGTCGACGGCGCCGCCACGACCAGGCGGGGCAGGGTCACCATTCGATGCCCCGCTGGCCCTTCTGGCCGGCGTCCATCGGGTGCTTGACCTTGGTCATCTCGGTGACCAGGTCGGCGACCTCGCAGAGCTCCGGGGCCGCACGCCGTCCGGTGATCACCACGTGCTGGCGACCGGGCCGGTCACGCAGCGTGGTGACGACGTCGTCGAGGTCCACCCAGCCCCAGGCGATCGGGTAGGTGAACTCGTCGAGCACGTAGAGGTCATGGGCCTCGGCGGCCAGTCGGCGCTTGATCTCCGCCCAGCCCTCGGCCGCCGCACGGGCGTGGTCCTCGGCGTCTCCCTGCTTCCGGGTCCACGACCAGCCGGCGCCCATCTTGTGCCACTCGACCGGGCCACCCTCCTGGGTCTCCTCGTGCAGGGCGCCGAGGCGCTCCAGCACGGTCTGCTCGCCGATCCGCCACTTGGCGGACTTCACGAACTGGAAGACACCGACGCGCCAGCCCTGGTTCCACCCCCGGATCGCCAGTCCGAAGGCAGCGGTCGACTTCCCCTTCCCGTCGCCGGTGTGCACCATCAGCAGCGGCCGGTTGCGCCGCTGCCGGGTGGTCAGTCCGTCGTCCGGAACGGTGGTCGGAACTCCCTGCGGCATCTCAGGCCTCCTGCATGGTCTTCAGCGGCGCGGTCGCCGCCCAACTGGCGACGGCGCCGATCACCGTGATCGCCGGTGGGTTGATCCCCAACGCCACCTCGGCGATCTCGGCGAGCGCAGCGGCCCGGACCTCCTGGTCGGGGTGGCCACCGCGCGCGATCACCGCCGCCGGCGTCTCGGGCGCCAGCCCGTTCGCGATCAGCGCGCTGGTGATCGCGGCCAGGTTGGCCACCCCCATCAGCACCACCAGGGTGGTGCCCGAGGTGGCCAGCGCCCGGTAGTTCAGCGAGCAGGTGGGGTCCTCGGGTGGGACATGGCCGGAGATCACGCTGAAGCCCTGCACCAGTCCGCGATGGGTGACCGGCACCCCGGCGAGCGCGGGCACCGCGACCGACGAGGTCACGCCCGGGATGATCCGCACCTCGACGCCGGCCTCGGCACAGGCCTGCAGCTCCTCGCCGCCGCGGCCGAAGACGAAGCCGTCCCCGCCCTTGAGGCGGACCACGCGGCGGCCGGCGCCGGCGTGCGCGATCAGGAGCTCGTTGATCCGCTCCTGCGGGGTGAACGCGCCGCGCGGCAGCTTCGCGACGTCGATCACCTCGGCGTCCGGGGCGGCCCAGGCGAGCGCCGCGCGCGGTGCGAGGTGATCGACGAGCAGGACATCCGCCTGCTCGACGGCGGCCCGTCCGGCGACGGTGATCAGGCCCGGGTCCCCGGGGCCGCCGCCGACCAGGGCGACGGTGCCGGGACGAAGGGGTTCGAGGGTGCTCATCAGGCGACTCTTCCTTCAGCGACGGCGGCCAGCGCGCTCGCGCTCACCTCGGCCATCGGCAGATGTTCGGCGCGGAGGTGCTCCGCGAGATGACGGGCCAGGCCCAGGCGCATCGGTCCGCTCTCAGAGTCGATCACCACCGCCGGGATGCCGAGGGCGGCCAGGTGATCGGCCGCCTGGCGCGAACGGGGCACCGGGTCGGTGCCCGCGGTCGCCCGGCCGTCGGTGACCAGCAACAGCAGCGGGCGTTGCCGTGGATCGCGCAGCCGCTCCCGGCGCAGCACCGCGGCTGCCTCCAGGAGCCCTTCGGCCAGGGGCGTCCGGCCTCCGGCCGGGAGGTCGTCGAGGAGCCGGGCGGCCACCTCCACCGAGCCGGTGGGCGGCAGCACCAACTGGGCGCCGCGGCCCCGGAAGCTGATCAGCGCGACCTTGTCGCGACGCCGGTAGGCATCGCCAAGGATCGAGAGCACGGCGGTCTTGACCTCGGCCATCCGGCGCCGGGCGGCCATCGAGCCGGAGGCGTCGACGCAGAAGAGCAGCAGGTTCGACTCGCGGCCCTCTCGGGTGGCGCTGCGCAGGTCGGCGACGTCCAGCGCCAGCCGGCTCCCCCGCACCGCCGTACCGCTCAGCGCCGTGCGCTCGGCGGCGGCGCGGATCGTCTCCACCAGGTGCAGCCCGCGACCGGTCCCCAGGCCCACCTCGACACCGACCCGGCGTCCGGTGCTGCCCTTGGCGCGGCTGCGCCGCCCCGGGTTGCCCAGGCCGACCCCGTCGACGCGCAGCAGCCGCGGCCGGTAGGGCGTCCGGGCCCGGTCCGTGGTCGGCGCGCCGGCGCCGGGAGCCGGGCGCTGCTCGCGGGCCTCGTCGGTCTCGCTCGGAGCCGGCTCGGGCTCTACGGCCGGCTGCTCAGGGGTGCCCGGGTCGTCGGCCTCGGTGTTGGCGGCCGCGGAACCGTCGCCAGCAGCGTCGTCACCAGCACTGTTCTCGGGAGCCTGATCCTCGGGCTCACCGCCGTCAGGGCCGTCGCCGTCGGGGCCCTCGTCGGGACCGTCCGGCTCGTCGTCACCGAGGATCGCGTCCAGCAGCTCCTCGTCCAGGCCGGGAGCGTCGAAGGGGTTGCGACGGCGACGGTGCGGCAGTGCCAGCAGCGCTGCCGCGCGGATGTCCGCGCGGGTCACCCGCGAGCGGCCGAACCAGGCGGCGTGCGCGACGGCGGTCCGCGCGGTCACGATGTCCGCGCGCAGGCCGTCCACCTCGAACGCCGCACACACCTCGGCGACCTTGAGCAGCACCGCGTCCGAGAGCTCGACCTCGCCGACCGTCTTGCGGGCACCGGCGATCCGGGCGGTGAGCGTCGCCTGGGCCGGCTCCCAACCGGCGCTGAACCCCGCGGCGTCCGCGTCGAAGGCGAGCCGGCGCCGGACCACCTCGACGCGCAGCGCGGCCTCGCGCGGTGCGGCGACCTCCACCGTCAGGCCGAAGCGGTCCAGCAGCTGCGGGCGCAGCTCGCCCTCCTCGGGATTCATCGTGCCGATCAGCAGGAACCGGGAGGCGTGCTGCAGCGAGACGCCGTCGCGCTCGATGGTGACCGAGCCGGTCGCGGAGGCGTCGAGCAGCAGGTCGACCAGGTGGTCGTGGAGCAGGTTGACCTCGTCGACGTAGAGCACGCCGCGGTGCGCGCGGGCCAGCATGCCCGGCTCGAACTCCACGGCGCCGGCGGTCAGCGCCCGCTCCAGGTGCAGCGATCCCAGCACCCGGTCCTCGGTGGCGCCCACCGGCAGCTCGACCAGCCGCGCCGGGCGGGTGGTGGTGCCCTGGGTGAACGGCGCGTCGGGGCTGGTCGCGGCCGGATCCGCAGGGTCGGCGGAGAAGCGATCGCCCTGGTGGACCTCGACCGGCGGCAGCACAGCAGCCAGAGCGCGGACGGTGGTCGACTTCGCGGTGCCCTTCTCGCCACGGATCAGCACGCCGCCGATCTCGGGGCTGATCGCGTTGAGGATCAGCGCGAGGCCCATCGGCTCGAGGCCGGAGTCGTCGGCGACATCGCAGCCGACGACGGCAGAAAATGGGTACTGCAGTGACATGGTGAGGCTCCCGCTCGTTCAGCATCAACTGAATGGCGTGAGGCCGGTCTTCGGACTTGACGGGTCCCTCCTGACGGAGGGCCCGGCTTACCGCAGCGGGCCTGTGCCGGAGTCTCACCGGCTTCCCAGATTCTCCCCGTTGCTCGTCCTCACCGGTTCCGATGAGTGGAGCGCAGGGGCACCTCACGTTGTTCGGCCGTCACGATACTCTCCGTGGCCATGAGCCCCGCGACAGCCCCGAATCCTGGTCAGCCGGACGTGTCCCGAGAGCCGGTGATCACGGTGCTGGGCGTCGGCGCGGACCTGACGCTGGAGTCCTCCGCCCGTGCCCTGCTCGCGGCCGCCGACGTCGTCCTGGGCGGCCGTCGCCACCTCGCCGCACTCGATGCCTCCATCGGGGAATCGTCAACCCAGCAACGGATCTCGTGGCCCTCGCCCCTGGCCGACCAGCTGCCGGCACTGCTGGCCGAGCACCGCGGACGGCGGGTGGTGGCGCTGGCCTCCGGCGACCCGTTGGTCTCCGGGATCGGAGGCACCCTGATCCGGCTGCTGGGTGCGGATGCCGTGCGGATCGTGCCGGCGATCTCCTCGGTCGCCCTGGCCCGCGCCGCGATGGGGTGGACCGCCGAGGAGTCCGAGGTGCTGACCCTCGTCGGTCGTGACGTCGACGCCCTGCGCCGCGCGGTCGCCCCCAACCGGCGGCTGCTGGTGCTCACCTCCGGTCCGCAGACCCCTGCCGAGATCGGCGGCATCCTGGCGGCGGTCGGCCACGGGTCTGCCGCGCTGACCGTGCTCAGCGACCTCGGCACCGCCGACGAGGCCCGCAGCACCCGGTCGGCGGATGCGTGGACGCGGGTGAGCTCCGACGACGTTCCGACCCTGCATGTGGTCGCCGTCGAGACGTCGCCGGACACGCCGTACCTCTCGGCCTGGGTGGCCGGCCTGCCCGACGACGCCTTCGAGAACGACGGCCAGCTCACCAAGCGCGACCTGCGCGCCTCAGCCCTGGCCCGGCTCGCACCGGCCCCCGGCCAGCACCTGTGGGACGTCGGTGCGGGAGCCGGATCGGTGGGCATCGAGTGGATGCGCGCACACCCGACCTGTCGCACCACGGCGGTCGAGGCGAACAGCGAGCGGGCGGCCCGGATCGCCAGCAATGCAAGGGCTCTCGGAGTTCCCGGGCTGAGCGTGGTCGAGGCCAAGGCCCCCGATGCGCTGGCTGCGTTGGAGACCCCGGACGCCATCTTCATCGGCGGCGGCGCCACCCGCCCCGGCGTCCTGGACGCGTGCCTGGGCGCCCTCGGGCCCGGTGGCCGGCTGGTGGTGCACGGCGTCACCCTGGAGACCGAGCAGCTGCTGGCCGACGCCTACCGCACCCACGGCGGCGAGCTGACCCGGATCGCGGTCGAGAGCACCGCGCCGGTCGGCACCTTCACCGGCTGGACTCCGGCGCGCACGGTCACCCAGTGGGCGTGGCAGCGCTGAGCCGCCCCAAGACATGCCCTAGAAGCGGTCGAACGGAGCTGCGTAGCGGAACCGCCCCTGCGGGTGCGGCTCCGTGCCCAGGGCGAGCGCCTGGAAGTAGTCGCCGTAGGCCGGGTCGGGTGCCTCGACGCCGAGCTCGGCGGCGGTCGCGAAGCCGAAGCGCCGGTAGTAGGCGGGCTCGCCGACCAGGGCCACCAGCGTCTCGCCATCCTCCGTCGCCCGCGCCAGCACCTCGCGGATCAGCGCGTCACCGATACCCCGTCCCTGCAGGTCCGGGCGGACGCTGACCGGGCCCAGGCCGAGCGCAGGTGCGTCGTCGACCAGGCCCCGGGAGCAGACCACATGGCCGACCACCTCGTCCTCCAGCACGGCCACCAGCGACAGCTCGGGGATCCACCCCTCGTCGGCGCGCAACCACCCGATCAGGTCCACCTCGCCGGGCGGACCACCCGGGCGGACCGGCGGCGCGGAGTGCTCGGCACCGGCGAAGGCCGCTCCGGTCACCGCGGCGATGGCGCCGACGTCGGCGGGACGCTCAGACCGGATCTCGACGGGCGGCGTCGACTGCTTGCTCATCCGGCCAATCTAGTGGGCCGTCCGCGTCGAGGCGGCTCGGCCACCAGATCCGCGGGCCGAGGTCCAGGTTGATCGCGGTGACGAGCACGGAGCGGACCACCATGGTGTCGAGCATGACGCCCAGCGCGACGGCGACGCCCAGCTCGGCGAGGAAGACCACCGGGATCGTGGCCAGCACCAGGAAGGTGGCCGCGAGCACCAGCCCGGCCGAGGTGATCACGCCGCCGGTGGAGGTCAGCGCGACCAGTGAGCCGGCGCGGGTGCCGCGGTCCCGGGTCTCCTCGCGGACCCGAGTCATCAAGAAGATGTTGTAGTCGATGCCGAGCGCGACCAGGAAGACGAAGGCGAAGAGCGGGAAGGCCGGATCCGAGCCCTCGAAGCCGAAGACGTACTCGAAGAGCAGCACCGAGATGCCCATCGCCGCACCGAAGGAGAGCACCACCGTGGCGACCAGGATGATCGGCGAGAGCACCGCTCTCAACAGCACCATGAGAATCAGCAGCACCATCGCCAGGATCGCGGGGATGATCACCATGTTGTCGCGGGCGGCGGCCTCCTGGGTGTCGAGGTAGAACGCCGATCCCCCGCCCACCAAGGCGTTCGCGCCGGGAACGGCGTGGGTCGCGTCCCGGACCGCCCGCACCGCGTCGAAGGAGGCAGGCGCCGCGATGTCGGTGTCGATCGCCGCCTGGACCAGGGCGAGGCCGTCCTTGGTCACCGGCTCCCCGGGCTGCTGGATGCCGGGGATGCCCACCATCGCCTCGCGGACGGCGTCGGCCCGCTCAGCTTCGGCGACCACCTGCACCGTGTTGGACTGGTCCACCAGCCCGTGGTCGATCAACACCTGTTGGCCGGTCACCGACTGGAAGTCGCGGGTGTACTGCTCGTCGGTGGCCAGACCCGCGGTGTCCAGGCGCAGCACGCCGAGACAGGCCAGCGCCAGGACGGCGGTGGTGACGATCCAGACCATCCGCGGAGCGGCCTTGATCCGGTTGCCGATCTTCGCCCAGAGCCCGCGCTGGGTCGGCTCCGGCGAGCCATGGGCAGGGCGCTTGGGCCAGAAGATCCAGCGCCCGCAGATGGTGAGCAGTGCCGGCAGCAGGGTGATCTGGACCAGGAACGTGACCGCGATGCCGATCGCCGCCACCGGCCCCAGCCCGGCCGTCGAGTTCAGCTCGGCCAGCAGCAGGCAGAGCATGCTGAGGATCACCGTGGCCGCACTGGCCAGGATCGCTGGTGCGGCACGGTGCAGGGCGAAGGCCATCGCCTCGTGCCGATCCTCGTGCCGGCGCAGCTCCTCGCGGTAGCGCGCCACCAGCAGCAGGGCGTAGTCGGTGCCCGCGCCGATCACCAGGATCGTCAGGATGGCGTAGCTCTGCCCGTTCACGGTCAGGTCGGCGTACTTGGCGAGGAAGTAGATCAGCGCCTGGGCGCCGAACAGCGCCACCCCGGCACAGATGATCGGCAGGATCCAGAGCACCGGACTGCGATAGGTGAACAGCAGGATCACGATCACGATGCTCAGGGTCGCGAAGAGCAGAGTGGTGTCGATGCCACCGAACGCCTCCGCCGAGTCCGCGGCCTGCCCGCCCTGCCCGGCGATGTAGACCTTGGCGCCGTCCACCGAGGCGAGGTCGCGCAACTCGTCGGCGGCGTCCGGCATCGCGTTCCAGCCCTCGGAGCCGAAGTTGAAGGTGACCACCGTCTGCATCGCCTTGCCGTCCTCGGACGGGAACGGGCCCAGCACCTCTCCCTCGACGCCGTCCATCGCTGCGAAGGCGCTGGCATCGGCTGCGGCGGCGGCCAGATCGGCCTCGCCCAGCCCGGACTCCTTCTGGTAGACGACCACGGTCGGGATGGAGTTGACGTCCTGGAAGGTGCTCAGCTTCTCCAGCGCCCGGGTGGACTCCGCGCTGTCGGGCAGCCACGACGACGCCTCGTTGTTCTGCACGTCGACGAGCTTGGCCGCATAGATCGACGAGCCGAAGGTGACCAGCAGCCAGAGCACGAGGACCAGCCACTTGCTGACGGGGCCGGTCAGTCTGCCGGCGATCTGCCGATGCATCGTTCCAGTACAGCACCGGCGAGGCGCCCTTGGCACCCGCGGACGGTGCCCGGCGCTGGGTTTACCCAATCCGGCATACGCGACCGGAATTCCGGCGAGCGGGAGCAATCCGGATCTTTGCGCCAGATCTCCCTAGATTGTGCTCTGGATCACAGTGACCATCCGTCGAGTGAAGGAGCGCCAGGTGAGCGAGACCCAGACCGATGTCGAGGTGCGACAGATCGAGCACGACCCGGGCACTCGGCGCTTCGCGCGCGGGTGGCACTGCATCGGTCTCGAGCGTGACCTCGCCGACGGCAAGCCGCACCAGATCAACGGCTTCGGTCAGAAGCTCGTGGTCTTCGCCGGCGAGGACGGCGAGATCAACGTACTCGATGCCTACTGCCGCCACATGGGCGGTGACCTCTCCCAGGGCACGGTCAAGGGCAACGAGATCGCCTGCCCGTTCCACGACTGGCGCTGGGGCGGCGACGGCAAGTGCAAGTCCATCCCCTACGCCCGCCGGGTTCCGCTGCGTGCTCGCACCGCGTCCTGGCCGACGATGGTCCAAGACGGCATGGTCTTCGTCTGGAACGACCCGCAGGGCAACCCGCCGCCGGCCGACGTGACCATCCCCCGGATCCCGCAGGTTGCCGCCGAGAACTGGACCGACTGGAACTGGACCCAGATCACCATCGAGGGCTCCAACTGCCGCGAGATCATCGACAACGTCGTCGACATGGCGCACTTCTTCTACATCCACTACGCCTTCCCGACCCAGTTCAAGAACGTCTTCGAGAACCAGAGCGCCTACCAGTACATGAACGGCACCGGCCGCGAGGACATCCGCGCGCGCAGCAACCGGCCCGGCCCGGTCAGCCTCGGCTCGACTTCCGTCGCCGCCTACCACGGCCCGTCGTTCATGATCGACGAGCTCACGTACCACTACGAGGACGGCGACACCGAGACGATCCTGATCAACTGCCACTACCCGATCGACGAGAACAGCTTCGTGCTCATGTACGGCGTCATCGTCGAGAAGAAGGACGGCGTCAGCGACGAGGAGGCCGAGCGCCTGGCGGCGACCAACGCGCAGTTCATCAAGTTCGGCTTCGAGCAGGACGTCGCGATCTGGAAGAACAAGGCCGCCATCGACAACCCGCTGCTGTGCGAGGAGGACGGCCCGGTCTACCAGCTGCGTCGTTGGTATCAGCAGTTCTACGTCGACGTCGAGGAGGTCACTCCCGAGATGACCGAGCGCTTCGAGTTCGAGATCGACACCACCCGGCCCAACGAGGCCTGGCGCAGCGAGGTCGAGGCCAACCTCGCCGCGCTCGACGGCTAGCTCCAGCGCTGGTGGGGCGCTGGCGTGGCATCGTCAGGGCCTCACCTCGAACACGTTGTTGAACGGCGTCTGGGCGACCAGGTCGAAGCGGCTGAAGCCGCCCTCCATCACGACCTCCTTGATCCGGGCAGGGCCGGCCTGGGTGCCCAGGGCCAGGCCGACGTCCTGGGCCAGCGACGTGGGCGTGCAGAGCAGGGTCGAGAATCCGTAGTAGGCACGCCCGACCGGGTTGAAGTTGTCCTGGACCTCGTCGCCGGCGGCAGGCTCGACGATCATCCAGGTGCCGTCGTCCTTGAGCAGCCCCCGGATGTGCCGGGCCGCGCCCACCGGATCGCCCATGTCGTGCAGGCAGTCGAAGGTGGTGACCAGGTCGAAGCCTTCGCCGTCGATCACCTGCGCGGCCTCGGCGATGAAGTCGATCTGGTCGGAGACGCCGGCCTCCTCGGCCCGCTCGCGAGCCGTCGCGATCGACGCGTGATGGTAGTCGGAGCCGACGAAGTGGGCCTCGGGGAACGCCTGCGCCATCAGGATGGTCGAGGCTCCGTGGCCGCAGCCGACGTCGGCCACTCGTGCGCCGTCCGCCAGCTTCTCGGTGACGCCCTCACAGGCCGGCAGCCACTCACCGATCAGGTGCGCCTGGTAGCTGGGCGCGAAGAAGCGCTCACACCCGACGTGCACGTCGGCGTTGTGCTCGTGCCACCCCACGCCGGAGCCCTGGCGTGCGGCCGCCACGATGCTCGGGGTGTCGCGGATCGTTCCGTGGGCGATCTGGAACAGGCCCGGTAGGTAGGCAGGGCTGTTCGTGTCGGTGAAGGCCACCGCCTGCTCCGGAGGCAGCAGATAGCGCCCGGTGCCGGCGTCGTACTCGACATAGGAGCCGGCCGCCTGGCAGTTGAGCCACTCTCGGGCGTAGTGCTCCTCGGTGCCGGTCCGCGAGGCGAGCTCCTCGGGAGTGCTCGGGCCGTGCTCGGCCAGGTCGCGGTAGTAGCCCAGCTGGTCGCCCATGACGACGAGGGCACCGTTGAGTGCCGAGCCGACCTCTTCGACGGCGCGGAAGACGAAGCTCATCAGCTTGTCGGGGTCCACCTCGCGCCCGGTGGTGGGGTGAGTCTGAGTCATGACTGGTCCTTTCCAGAGCCCGCCTCGGGGTGACGAGCCACAGATCGACGTTGCCGCCGCCGGTACCGCCTCGCATCAGGTGGCCCACCTGGTTTCTGCGCGGTCCGGTGGCGCGAGGAGCCACTAGAATCGCAAGATGCTCATCGGCCGGGACGCCGAACGGCAGACGCTCGCGCGCCTGGTCGGCGCCGCGCGGCTCTCCCGGGGCGGCGCCCTCCTGCTGGTCGGCGAGGCCGGCATCGGCAAGAGCGCCCTGCTCGGCGAGCTGGCCGCGGCCAGCGGCGGCCTTCGGATGCTGTGGGTGCACGGGTGCGCGCCGGAGCAGGGCGTGGCGTTCAGCGGGCTCGAGCAGCTGGTCCGGCCGCTGCGCGGCCTGCTCGACGGCCTGCCGGCACCGCAGGCGGAGGCGCTCGCGACCGCGCTGGCGCTCAGCTGCGGCCCAGCGCCCGATCGCCTCGCCGTCCACGCCGGAGTGCTGAGCCTCCTGACCACTGCCGCAGCCGAGGAGCCGGTCCTGGTGCTGGTAGACGACGCGCACCTCCTGGACCAAACGTCGGCCGCCGCGCTCCTCTTCGTGGCCCGGCGGGTCGCCGCCGAACGGGTCGCCGTGGCGATCGCCAGCAGGCCCTCGGGCAGCGTGCTGCTCGATGCGGGGCTGCCCCGGCTCACGGTGCCGGGGCTCGGGCCGGCCGAGGTGCGAGCGCTCCTCACCACCCACACCGGGCAGCCGGTGCCGACTGCACTGGCGGCGCGCGTGCACGCCGCGACCGCCGGCAACCCGCTCGCCGTCGTCACGTTGGCACGCAGCTGGGAGACGGTCGAGGCCCAGACGCCGGCAGCACCGATCAGCGTGCGGGGTGCGGCCATCACTGGGTACGCCAACCGCGCGCTGGCGCTGCCACCCCGGGCCCGTCATTCCCTGCTGGTCGCTGCCCTCGCGAGCGACTCCGGCGAGGCCACCGCGGCGCTGGAGCGGCTCGGCCTGAGCCTGGCGGAGGCGGATGCGGCCGAGACTGCGGGGCTGGTCACGTTGTGCCCCGGCGGGGTGACGTTCCAGCACCCCCTGGCCCGAGCGGCGGTCTGCGTGGTCGCCTCGGCCGGGCAGCGGCGCGAGGCGCATCGGGCGATCGCCGCCGTCACCTCCGATCCCGACCGCCGCGCCTGGCACCGGGCCGAGGGCGCGGTCGGGCTCGACGACGAGGTCGCGGACGACGTCGCCCAGGCCGCCCGGCGCGCGTCGGACGCGGGCGCGCATGCGGTGGCGGCCACCGGCTACGCCCGGGCCGCTGCCCTGTCCACGGCAGGCGGGGTGCAGGCGCGACGGCTGCTGGCAGCGAGCGAGGCGGCTGCCCTCGCCGGGCAGGGCGACCGCGCGGCTGCCCTGGTGGAGCGGGCGGCAGCGGTCTCCCACGAGCCGGCCGATCAGGCCAGGATCGACGCCGCGCAAGCCGTTCTGGAGCAGCGTTGGGGATCGTTGGCATGCAGCCGCACGCTGGCGGAGCGGGCGCTCGGCATCCTGGCCACCACCGACCCCAGCGCAGCGGTGACGACCTCGGCAGACCTGCTCGGCGCTGCCCTCGCCCTCGGGGACGGCGCGGCGGCCGATCGCACGGCCGTGCTGCTGGAGTGGCTCGAACCGCACTGCTCGCCTGAAGTCGCCGTCCGGGCGCGCATGGTCGGCGCCGTGGCTCGCGAGCGCGCCGGGCCGGGGGCGCAGCCTGTCCTCCGGGAGTGGCTGGCCGGGTGGGCCGAGGATGGCCGATCGGATCCGTTCCGGCGCCAGGAGCGCGTGCTGGGCACGCTGGTCGTGCAGGACTGGTCCGGTCTCACGGCACCGGTGCTGGACCGGGCCGCCTGGCTGCGGGAGGAGGGCCTGGCCCTCGGCTGGGCAGCACCGGTGCTGCTCCAGGTCGCGCGCTGCGCCGTGGCGGCGAACCGGTGGCCGGAGGCGGCGGAGCACTACCGGGCCGGGATCGAGGCGGCCCGCGCATGCCGCCAGGAGAACGACCTGGCCCTGTTGTCGGCCGGGCTGGCCGGACTGGAGGCGCGCACCGGGGCAGGCACCTGCCGCGGGCATGCGGAGGAGGCGCTGCGCCTGGCGGGCGCTGATCGGGTGCCGCTGGCTCAGGTCTGGGCGCGGGCCGCTCTCGGCGACCTGGAGCTCGGCGCCGGGCGAGCCGATCAGGCGCTGCGGCACTACCGCGCGGTGGCGGATCTGGTGGCGGCGGGCCACTTCAGCGTCGACCTCGACCCGGGGCCGGAGATCGTCGACGGCTTGCTGCGGCTGTCGCCGGCCGCCGAGGCCGCTGCCGAGGCGAGGCGCTGCCGGGACGCTGCCGAGCGGGCAGGTGGCGGCAGGCTGAGCGCGCGTGTGGCGCGCGCCGGGGCGCTGACGTCGGCGTCGCCGGCCGTGGAGCTGGCCCGAGCGCTCGCCGAGGGTGACGGCGAGGACCGCTTCGAGGACTCCCGCACCCACCTCGCCCTGGGCCAGGCGCTGCGGCGCGGGCGGCAGCGGGTCGCCGCGCGGAAGGCACTGCGCGCGGCGCTGGCCGGCTTCGACGCATTGGGCGCGCACCCGTGGACGGAGCGCGCGGCAGCCGAGCTGGAGGCGACCGGTGCGCATGCGCACCGCCGCGGCGAGGGCACCATCGACCTGCTCACCCCGCAGGAGCTGCAGGTGGCCCGCCTGTTGGCCGCCGGGCGCACCACCCGGCAGGCCGCGGCCGCGCTCTTCCTCAGCCCCAAGACCATCGAGTACCACCTGCGCCACGTCTACACGAAGCTGGACGTGCACGACCGCAGTGCGCTCACGGCGGCGTTGCGCGAGCAGTGATCTCCCAACCGTCACCGCTGCGCCGGACCAGTCCGAGCTCCTCGAACCGGGCCAGCCATCCCCGCATCGGCCACTCGCCCCAGCGCTGCCGGAAGAGCCTTCCGTTGCGGACGATGTCGTCGAGGTGCTCGACGGGCGGATCGTGGACGGGGTGGTGCTGGTGGTAACTGCGCGCCTCGCCCACCCAGCCCAGCCCCAGTCCTGCTGCCTGCAGGCAGCGCGCGAAGTCGGTGTCCTCTCCCCCGTAGCCCAGGTAGCCCTCGTGGAATCCGCCGGAGCGCAACCAGGCCGTGCGATGCAGCGCGAAGGAGAGCGACCAGAACAGGTCGGGGTCGGACTGGACGATGCGCTCTCCCGGCTTCGGGGCCGGTCGCGCCGGATGCGGCGCGTCCAGCGAGGCCAGCGCCCGGAGCGGATATCCCCCGGGGCCCGCCGGCGGCAGATAGGTGACCGGCCCCGACCACACCCGATCCGGCTCGGCGATCACCGCATCGCGGTAGCCGCCGATCAGTGCCGGCCCGGCCAGGCAGTCGACGTCCAAGAAGACCAACACCTCGGCCCCCGCTGCCAGGGCGCTTCGAGCGCCCAGGTTCCGGGCCGCCGCCAACGGCAGCCCCCGGCTGTCGCCGGCCGCTTCGACCAGGCGCGTGGCGGGTGGTCCCACGATCACGCGCGCCACCTCGGCGTCGTCCAGTGCGACCACCACGTGCTCGTCCGGAGGTCGTGCGGAGAGGGCGAGCGTCTCGCGCTGGCGCTGCAGGTGCCGGTGCCGTCCGTGCACGACGGTGATCACCGCCGTCCGCGTCACGCGGACCGCCGCGCGTCGCCCAGGAACTCGTCCACCAGGCGGGCGAAGCGGCTAGGCGCCAGCCCGTCGCACCACCCCGACCATCGTTGCCCGTCCAGACCTGCCGCCCGCTTCAGCAGGCTCGGCCAGTCGGCCGCGGCGGCGTCGCCGGCGACCACGGCCGGCCAGCTCCCGTGCGCCAGGGCGCGGGCGGTGGCGAACTGCTCGTAGTGCGGGCGCGGCTGGGGCAGCACCACGGCAGGACGCCGCGCGGCGGCCACCTCGGCGAGGGCGCCTTCGCCGGCGTGGGTGACGACGACATCGGCCGCACGCAGGAAGGGATGCGGGTCATCGACCCAGGGCCCGCCGGCGCCGCCGAGGAAGCGCCATTCCCAGTCCGGCGTCGCCGCCTGGGCCAGGGCCAGCTCTGCATTGGTGGGACCTCCGCCGCCCGCGCCGCCGAGCACCACCACGCGCCGAGCCTGGCCATCGCCTTCCTCCGGCGGGTGATCCGTCCCGAGCGGGCAGCAGCGTGCGACCGCGCCCAGGCGATGCAGCCGCGCGGCGTCAGCGGCGGACAGCCCGGAGACCATCTCCGAGGCATGGGACGGCCAGAAGGCCACCAACAGGTCCGAGACGCTCCGGCCGAGGACGTGGGCGGGGTCGCCGCGCTCTCCGGGCAGGACCACGGTGGCCACGCGGACGCCGTGCAGCCGGCTCAGCAGCGCGACCTCCGCGGAGACGTCGCTGACCATCAGCTCCGGACGATGCGTGGTCAGCCAGGTGGAGATCGTCTGCATCCGCAAGGCGTTCCCGAGGTCGCCGACCGGCGCCCAGTGCAGGGCACCCCGTGCCTGTGGGTCCACCGGTGCGGTGGCGAGGTCGTCCGGCGGGAGCTGCACCCAGTCCCCCGGCCAGTCGTCGCTGCGCGGCAGGGAGGACAGACCGGTCACGTCCCCGTTGAGCTCGCGGGCGAGCCGGGTGGCCCGGTGCAGATGTCCACGGCCCTGGTGGTGGATGTAGTAGCCGATCATGGTCGAGACCCCGCCATCGCGTCCTGGAAGGCCGACTCGTAGTGATCGACCATGGTGCGCAGGGAGAAGCGCCGCTCGACGTGACGACGCACCTGGGTGCGATCACGCGTCGCGGCCCGACGCATCGCCGCGGCGAGGTCGTCGGTGTCGTCGGGACGGGCCAGCGCACCCACCCGATCGTCGATCAGCTCCGGAAGCGCGCCGCGCGCGTACGCCGCGACCGGCGTCCCGCAGGCCATCGCCTCGGCAGCGACCAGGCCATACGGCTCCTCCCACGTCGGCGTCATCACGGCCACCGACGCCTCGCGCAACAAGGCGCTCAACTGCTGATGACGCAGGTGGCCGAGATAGGTCACCGAACCGCCGAGTCGTGGCGCCACCTGGTCGGCGAAGTAGCCGGGGTCCCAACAGGGCCCTGCCAGCAGCAGCGGGATCTGGGCAGCGCGCGCCGCGATGATGGCCTGGTGCGGCGCCTTCTCCGGAACCAGCCTGCCGAACCACACCGCCGGACCCCCGCCGGCACCCGGCGTCCAGGTCTCGAGGTCGATCCCGTTGTGGATCGTCGCGCTCGGCACCCGCGGCGCCCACGCCTTGGCCGTCGCGTCGCTGACCGCGATGAACCGCACGCCGCCGTCGCTGAGCGCCACCGCCGACTCCAGCATCCCCAGGGGCGGGGTGTGCAGGGTGGTCACCATCGGTGCGGCCACCAGGGCCGACAACGCGATCGGCAGGTGGTGCACCGAGTTGTTGTGGACGACGTCGAAGCGCCGCCTGCCGCTGGCCAGCTCCAGCATCAGTCCCAGGTAGGCGTGGTGCTCACGGAGCCAGTCGCCCGCCGGTGCGGCGACGTCGCGACGTGCCGCGTCACTGGGCTGGAACGACGGATAGGACAGGTGTTCGACCGGCAGGCAAGGGTCGGTGCCGGCCGCCGCGAAGAGGGTGACCTGGTGTCCGCGCCGCACCAACTCGCGGACCAAGGCATGGGTATGCGCCTCCAGGCCCCCGGCGAACGGCTCGCGGACCGGGAACCGGCTCGATCCGATGACGCAGATCCTCATCGTCGTCACCGCACCGACCGGTAGAGGGCGTCCTGCGCCTCGGCCACCTGCTGGCGCTGGCGGCGCCGGTCCTCGACCGGGACCGCGTGGTCCTGGCGGCGGAGCGCGTGAGCGCGGTGCACAGCGGCGATCAGGGAGTCGGCGTCGAAGCCATGCTCGTCGTGCTGGTAGGAGAGCACCGGTCCCTGCTCGGCGTAGTAGCCACAGGTGGGCGCGATCACCTGGGTCCCGAGGTCGCGACAGGCCTCCAACCAGCCCGAGTGGGTACCGAAGCGATAGGGGAGCACCGAGACGTCGAGGCCGGCGAGGTACTCCCACAGTGCGTCGTCGGGCAGGAAGTCGTGCACGCGCAGATCGATCCGGCCGCGGGCGGCCTGACGCTCGAGCCAGCGCGCGAGGGCGGGGTCCCGCCGGGCGCCGGTCGGCTCCAGCACGTCACGGTGGCCGTTGACCTGGAGCACGCCACCCGGGATCGTCGCCACTGTCTCCGCCAGGGCGGGCAGAAGGCGCAAGGGCGCCATGCTCGCGCGCAGACTCTTGAGATGCAGGCCTACGCGGAACTCGTCCCTGGGGTCGCTGCGCCGCGCCTGCTGCAGACGCCGCATCGTCGCGAAGTCGACAACGTGCGGATGCGGCAGCACCGTCGCCGCGACACCCCAGCGGTCGGCGATCTCGCGCGCCGCGCCCGGGGTCAGGGTGACGACGGCGTCGGCAGCGGCCATCAGCACGTCCAGCTGGGCGTCGTGCAGCAGCCGATCCTCATGGTGGGGATTGCGCAGGTCGTGCGCGGTGAGCACCAGCCGCTTGTCGCGCGCGGCGAGAACCCGGGTGAGCCGCTCCAGGTCGGCGGGACTGCAGGCGTCGAAGCCGAAGTGCACGTGGAACACGTCGAACTCGGCGTCCTGTGCCCATTGCGGTCGCAGCATGACCGGCGGCCACCACCGTTGCTGTGCGGCGCGTCCAGGGTCATCGGGGTCCGGGTCCGGAAGGCGCCGGCTGGTGCCGTGCCCGTCCGGGCGCTCGAGGTGGCGGACGTAGACATGGCCCGAAGGGACGGACGCGATGGTCAGGTCCGCGGCGTGGAGCGCGGTGAGATCGGTGGGCACGCTGAAGCGGTACCCCCGCGCCACGGCTGCCATGCTTGCCACCCTGCCCGGCCAGCGGAACCTGGCGCCTGCGCCGCGTGAGCGTGCTCTAGCTTCACCCCTATGGGTGAAGCCGTGTACCCCCGTGACCCGGAACGCGACCGGCAGCAGATCCGCGATGTGGTGCTGCGGTACTGCCGCGGGATCGATCGCCTGCAGATGGATCTGGTGCGCGATGCCTTCCACCCGGACGGGATCGACCACCACACCGGTTTCGACGGCACCGTCGAGGAGTACCTGGCCTGGGTGGAGCCGCAGTTGCGCACCTACCTGAGCGGCACCATGCACATCATCGGCAACCACCTCGTCGACCTCCACGGCGACGAGGCGATCAGCGAGGCGTACGGCACAGCGGTGCACTGGGGAGAGCCGGCGGACAATCGCCGGGTGAACTTCACCAGCGGGGTCCGCTACGTCGACCACATGACGTTCCGCGATGGCCGCTGGGCGATCCAGGAGCGGTGGGCGGTACGGGAGTGGACCCGCTCGGACGCCGGTCGCCTGATCCCCAAGGAGGGCACCGGCCCCGGCGGCACCCGCGACGAGCACGACCCTCTGCGTCGCCTCCAGAGCCGGCTGGGCTGACCCCTCTGCCTGCTCGAGATCCGCCCTGCCGCTCACTCGGGTCTTTGTGTCGGAGGTCCCTGATGGACTGCTCGCAT
Organism: Nocardioides dubius; assembly: GCF_039528155.1. Taxonomy (NCBI): domain Bacteria; kingdom Bacillati; phylum Actinomycetota; class Actinomycetes; order Propionibacteriales; family Nocardioidaceae; genus Nocardioides; species Nocardioides dubius. The sequence goes on from NZ_BAAALG010000002.1 coordinate 454,548, forward strand.
GATCGAGATCGACGCCACGCACACTCCGTATGAGGTCACGGACCTCGATGCGGGGTGCTTGCTCGCGGTGATCTCTCAGGATCGGATGCGTTCGTTGAAGGCGGCGCGCAGGCAGTTGCGGTTGGCGCATCAGTGGTGTGTGATGAACCCGGTCGTTCCTGGTGGTTCCTCGGCTTCGTGGTGCGACGACGCCGCGTTCGCATCGCTCGATCTGGACGACTTCCTCGGTGGCGAGGGGACGCCGGCCGTGGCGGCGTTCGCGGCGGAGGAGTTCGCCGCGGCCTCGGGCATCTCCCGGTACGCAGCGCTCTCGTTGTTGGCGGACGCGTTGGACCTGCACCACCGGCTTCCGCTGTTGTGGGCGCGGGTCGAGCTGCTGGAGGTGCCGGGTTGGAAGGCACGCCGCGTTGCGGAGCTCACCCGCAAGCTCTCGCGTGAGGCGGCCGCCTGGTTCGACCAGACCCTGGCGGACGGCGACCGCTACGGCTGGCCCACCATCGAACGGGTGTTGGCGATGGCGGTGGCGAAGTTCCACCCGGGGCTGGTCCGCGACAAGAACGGGCCGCTCTCCAAGGCAGACTGGGACGTCAGCCTGAACCACCGCTACGGCCCCGACGGTTCCGCGTCCGGAACATCGACGCTCGATGTGGTGGGTGACTCGCTCGACCTAGCGCGATTCCACGACCTGGTGTGCGACGAAGCCGAGAAGATGAAGCGGGCCGGTGACACCGACACGCTGGGCCAGCGCAAGGCCAAGGCACTCGGGAACATCGCGGAGGCGCAGGGCACGCTGGACTACGAAGCCACAGATCAGCCCACGCCGCGAGGCCGCACCGGGCGCGGGCTCCGCGTCTTCGTGCACACCACGCTCGCCGACCTCTTCTCCACCGACGACCTCGCCCTCGCCGACTCCGACCGGCTCGGCCCGATCCTCATCGAGCAGCTCACCGAGTGGTTGAAGCGGCACGGCTCCATCGCGAGCATCACGCCGGTCATCGACCTGAACCGCACCGGCAGCGTCGACCGGCACGATCCACCACCGTGGATGGCCGAGCAGGTCCGGCTGAGAGATCAGCACTGCGTCTTCCCACACTGCACCCGATCATCCGCTGACGCCGACCTCGACCACATCGACCCGTACGACGCCGGTACCGACGAACTGCGTGGCCCGCCCGGCCAGACGAACCCCGAGAACCTCGCCCCGTTGTGCAGACGTCACCACTTGGCGAAGACCTTCGCCGGTTGGAGATACGTCCGCAACCGAGACGGCACCTACACCTGGACCAACAAGCACGGCCATACCTGGCTGGTCACCCCACTCGGCACCATCCAGCTCGAGTAAGGGACACCGCCACCCGCCACCTCCGGAGCCCGTCTCGGCTCCGGAGGGCGGGCGCGCGTCGGTGGTCTCGACAGACTCAGCTCAGGTACGCCATCGCGCGCAGCAGCAGCCGCTCGGTGTCGAGCGCCTGCCCGGAGAGTCGCGCGGCCGGAGTCTCGGCGAGCAGCTTGCGGGCCGCCTCCGGCACCTCGGCACCGGCCTCCTCGGCCACGCCGGCCAGGGTGCGGGCGGCAGCCGTCACCACCTCGCGATCCGTGCTGAGGATCGCCTCGTACTCGCGCGCCCCGGTGGCCGGCGCCTCCCACGCCGCAAGCGCGACCGCGAACTCGGCCGACAGGCAGACCACCGACCACTCGCGCAGCATCGGAGCGGCGCCCGGCAGATGCACGAGCGCCGGAGCGTGTGGCCCGGCGGCGCGAGGCTCGGCATCGTCGTCCGACCCGGTGAAGTCACCGAGCACCGCCGCCCACAGCGAGGTGCGCGCCAGCTCGTTCCACCGCGCCGCCGACTCACCGAAGCGGTCACCGCTCTGGAACGAGCCGAGCGCCAGCGCGGCACCGCCACGGCCGAGGCACTCATCCTCGATCGCATGCGACAACGCGGTCAGCACGCTCCGGCTCAGGCGCCGCGGCTGCAGCTGCGGATAGCGGGCGCCGAGCAACCCGTACAGGGAGGGCGAGGCGAACTCCTCGCGCTGCCCGCGCACGTCGTCGATCGCGACCCGCAACGGCACCCCGCTCGCCCGGGCCTCGAGCACCCGGCGCACATCCTCGACGTCGCCCTCTGTGAACCTCCGGTGCCCCGACGGCTTGCGACGTCCCTCCGGGAAGCCGAACCGGTTCTCCCAGGTGCGCAGCACACCCGGGGTCAGGCCGGTCCGGGCGGCGAGCTCGCCGACGCTGAACTCCTCCATCGCTCACCTCTCCAGGCTCGGTGCGGAAATCTTCGCCACACCCCTTGTCAATACCGTTACGAATAACTATACAGGTATGTAACGGTTTTTCGAGGGCAAGGAGGCCCGTCATGATCGAGGTCGTCATCTTCCTCAGCGTCTCACTCTCCGTGGCAGTGATCGGCTCCATCGTCATCTGGGGCATGGACGCCCTGCGTGCCGAGGAGATCGAGTCGCACCCCGCCACCGGCACCGGCCCGCGCCATGCGGCACTGGCCGGCTCCACACCCCGGGTGGCGCTCCCGCGCTCGGGGCGTCCGCGTCACCTCTGATAGCGCTCGGCGTGCAGGGCCGCAGCCACAGGGGTGCGGCCCCGCCAGCCGAACCGCTCCAGGTCCGGCACCTCGGGCAGGTCGGCCACCGGCCCGACGCAGAGCCACGCCACCGGGCGGATGTGTGCGGGGAAGCCCACCAGCGAGGAGAGGAACTCCTCGCGATAGAAGCTGACCCAGCCCACCCCGACGCCCTCTGCGGTCGCCGCCAGCCACAGGTTCTGGATCGCCAGGCAGACCGAGTACAGGCCGGCGTCGGCGATCGCGTGACGCCCCAACACCTGTTGGCCGGCGGTGGTCGGGTCGTAGCCGACCACGATCCCGAGCCCCGACTCGCGGATCCCCTCGATCTTCACCTTCGTGAACGTCTCGGCCCGCTCCCCTGCCAGCGAGGCGGCGAAGACCTCCCGCTCCTGGCTGACGTGCTCGGCGAAGGCCTCGAGGGTGGCCGGCGCCTGCACGGTCACGAAGACCCACGGCTGCGACATCCCGACGCTCGGTGCCTGGTTGGCCGCCTCCAGGATCCGGGCGAGCACGGCCGGATCGATCGGCCCGCCGGTGAACTCCGCGCGCGTGTCCCGACGTCGTCCGATCGCCTCGTAGAGATCCATCACCATGCCCCGCCCGGCCCCGCGGCGCGCTTCGCGTCGCGGTCGCGCTCCGCGCTGTACAGGTAGGACTCCCCCGAGCCGGTCGGCGTCAGCGCCCGCCCGACGAGGATCACCGCCGCCTGCCGCAGGTCGGCCTCGGCGACCAGGCCGGCGATGCTGGCGACAGTGCCGTGCAGCACCTGCTCGGCGGGCTGGCTGGCGCGGTAGACCACCACCACCGGGCAGTCCTCCCCCACCTCGGGAGCGATCTCCGCCATCAGCGCCTCGATCCGGGTGATCGCCAGGTGCAGCACCAGCGTCGCCCCGCTCGCCGCATAGCCGCGCAGTGACTCGCCGGTGCCCATCGGCGTCGAGCGGGCCTGGGTCCGGGTCAGCACCACCGACTGCGCGACCAGCGGCACCGTCAGCTCACGCCCCACCCGGGCCGCGGCCGCCGCATAGGCGGGCACGCCCGGCGTCACCTGCCACGGCACCCCGGCGGCATCCAGCCGCTTGGTCTGCTCGTGCAGCGCCGAGTAGAGGGAGGGGTCGCCCGAGGTCAGCCGGACGACGCTGCCCCCGGCCTGCGCGGCGCTCACCAGCTCGGCGGTGATCTGGTCGAGGTCCAGCGACTGCGTGTCGACGAGGCGAGCCTGCGGCCCGCAGTGCGCCAGCACGTCCGGGTCCAGGTAGGTGCCCGGGTAGAGCACCACCGACGCCTCCGCGAGCAGGCGGGCGGCGCGCAGGGTCAACAGGTCCGCGGCACCCGGCCCGGCGCCGACGAAGTGCACCGTCACCGCACATACCTCGGCGTCCAGACACCCGCCGCCGAGACCCGGGTGGCGGACGCACCGACGATCACCAGGCAGGACATGTCGATCGTGGCCGGGTCGAGTTCCCCGAGGGTGGTCACCGTGATCGACTCGCCCTCACGACCGACCGAGCGCCCGACCACGACCACGGTCTCCGGGGCGCGGTGCTCCAGCAGCACCCGGCGCGCGACCCCGATCTGGTCGGTCCGGCTCCGCGACGCCGGGTTGTAGATCGCCAGCACCAGGTCCGCCTCGGCGATCGCACGCAGCCGTCGCTCCACGACGTCCCACGGCTTGAGCCGATCGGAGAGGCTGACCACCGCGAAGTCGGCACCCACCGGGGCTCCGGCCCGAGCGGCCACCGCCTGCACCGCGCTGACGCCGGGCAGCACCCGGATGGCGACGTCGGCATAGCGCGGGTCCTC
>NZ_BAAALG010000002.1:458975-460501 GCF_039528155.1 Nocardioides dubius
AGACGGCGGCCGCCATCCCGAAGACGCCGGCATCGCCGCCGGAGACCACCGCCACCCGCTCACCGGCCAGCGCCAGCTCGAGGGCGTCGCGGGCCCGGTCGACCTCGACCGTGTTGCCGCTGGCATGCCGGGTCAGGCCCTCGCGCTGCGGGACCCGGTTCACGTACGGGGCGTAGCCGACCACATGGGCGACGCCGTCGAGCGCGGAGGCGACCTCCGGCGTCAGCCAGCGCTCGGGGCCCGGGCCGAGGCCGACGACCACCAGCTCCGCGGCGGGAGCGGCGGCCACCTCCTCGGCCGCGACATCGCGGACCGCCGAGGCGACCCGGCTGCGGGCACCGTTGAGGCTGTCGCCGGTGACCACGATCAGCGAGAAGTACGGCACGGTCGCGGCGTCGACCTCGGCGACCGGGAGCCACTGCTCCTCGGGCATCGAGGCACGCTCGACGTAGAAGGCGTGCTCGAGGCGCCCGGCCTCGGCCAGGGCGGCCCGGACGGCGGGGAACGTCCTGCCCAGCTTCATGATCACGGCGGCGTCGGTGTCGGCGAGCCGCCGGGCCAGCTCGGCGCGCGGCAGGGTGCCGGGCAGCACGGTCAGCACGTCGGTCTGCCGGACCAGCGGTTGCGCGATCGCCGCCGACGCCGCGAGGAAGGCCGGCACCCCCGGCACGATCTCGGTCGGGTAGCTCGCCGCCAGCCGGTCGTGCATGTACATGTAGGAGCCGTAGAAGAGCGGGTCGCCCTCGGAGAGCAGGACCACGTCGCGACCGGCGTCCAGGTGGGCGGCGAGCCGCGCGGCCGACGCCGCGTAGAAGTCCGCGAGCGCTCCCTCGTAGCCGCCCGGGTGGTCGGTGCCACCGGTGGTGACCGGGTAGGTCAGCTCCTCCTCGATCACGCCGTCCGCGAGGAGCGAGGCGGCGATCCGGCGCGCGTTCGACGCCTTGCCGGCGGCCGCGTGGTACGCCACCACATCGGCGTGCTCGATCAGGCGGGCACCCTTGCGGGTGATCAGGTCCGGGTCGCCCGGGCCGACGCCGACTCCGGCGAAGCGTCCGGTGCTCACTCCTCCTCCTGCGCGATCGCGTTGAGGGCCGACGACGTCATCGCCGAGCCGCCGCGACGCCCCCGCACGGTGACGAACGGGATGTCGATGCCGTGCTCGGCAGCGAAGTCGACCAACGCCTGCTTGGACTCCGCGGCCCCGATGAAGCCGACCGGGCAGCCGACGATCGCCGCCGGCCGCGGCGCGCCGTCGATCAGCATCTCCAGCAGGTGGAACAGGGCGGTGGGCGCGTTGCCGATCGCGACGACGGCGCCGTCCAGGTGCGGCTCCCACAGCGAGACGGCAGCGGCGGTGCGGGTGGTCCCCCAGTCGCTGGCCAGGCCGGGAACCGTTGCCTCGTTGAGGAAGCAGAGGACCTCGTTGTTCGCCGGCAGACGACTCGGGGTCACCCCACGCGCGACCATGGTGGCGTCGCAGAGGATCGGCGCACCCGCCTCCAGCGCGGCCCGCGCCGCGGGCACCA
>NZ_BAAALG010000002.1:460524-494554 GCF_039528155.1 Nocardioides dubius
GGTCGTCGACGAGGTCGGTCTGCCCGCTGCCGTGGATCATCCGCACCGCCAGCTTCTCCGCGCTGGCCGGGACCCCCGCGAGGTTGCTCTCGCGACGGATCGTGGCGAAGGAGTCGAGGTAGATCGCCGGGCCGCGATCGATGTAGGGGTAGTGCCGGTTCGGACGGCGAGGGCTGGTCATCGGCTCTCCGGGGGGACGAGGACGCCACGCCAGGGCGTGACGATGAGGACGGATGAGGTGAGGAAGTAGAGGTCCGCACGGGTCAGGCCCGACGCAGGGACCGGCACATGCAGACCGCCGGGGACGCCGCCGTACTGCAACGGTGGCCGGCTGCCGGGCAGCCCCGGCGCGGGCGGCGCCGGCACCGTCAGCGGCTCGGCCAGCTCGTGGACGTGCCAGGCGGCACCGGGCCCCTGTCCACGGACGGCGAGGAAGCGCAGCGCGAGCTCGATCAACAGCGACGGGGCCTCGGCCAGCGGGACGACGCCGCTCCAGTGCCGGCCCACCCGCAGCTGGCAGCGCTCGGCGTCGAGGGCGACCAGGCCGAGGTCGCAGGTGCGCTCGAGCACGTCCCCGCGACCGTCGTCGAGCACGTGCAGGAAGCGCCCCGGCAGGGCTGCCAGGGCGGGCTCGGTGCACAGCAGCCGGTCCAGCTCGGCGACGACGGGGCGCAGGTCGGCCCGGCCGCCGGAGAGCCCGGTCTGCGGCGAGGCCATGATGTTGCGCGCCACATCGTGGGCGCGACTCGGCAGCAGCCCGGTCCGCTCGAAGGCCTGCTCGACCTCGCTCGGCAGCAACCGGCCGCAGGGTCCTGCCGGCAGCGCGCGCAGCTGCAGGTTGGTCCGCGTGGTCACGTGCACCGCGCCGTCGCCGAACTCCTCGGCGATCTCCAGGAGCTGCACGAAGGCGTCGCGGGTGACCCGGCCGCCGGGCAGCCGGAGCCGCACCAGCAGACCGTCGTCGGCCGGCCAGGGCCGGAGCACGCCCGGACACTGGTCGGGACGAGAACGCTTCGCCGGAGACACTGCACCACTCTTCGTCAAGGACCCTTGCGCGGAGTCCGCTGTGACCGGGCGACGGCTGTCACCAGGGCCAGCAGGTCTTCGGACTCGGTTCAACCGGAACGGAACGCCTTCCCAGGCCGATGGCCCAGTGGCTGTCATTGCTGACGTGTTCCGCCCGTCCCCTCACCGCTGCGCGTCAGTTCCGGATTCACACCGGATTCCCTGACTCCTGACGGAGTACGACTGGCCCGAGCAGGTTACCCCTCACTCACCACCGCCACGAACCGGGGTTGCCGACCGACGCCGCACCCTAGGGTGGGTCCATGAGCCCAGCCGAGATCGAGATCCGTGGCGCCCACCTCGACGAGGCCGAGCTGCTGACCGAGCTCGCCCTGCGCTCGAAGGCGCACTGGGGCTACTCGGCGGAGTTCCTGGCCGCCTGCCGCGACGAGCTGGCGGTGCGTCCCAGCGCGATCACCGCCGACGTGGTCCGGGTGGCGGCCCGTGGCGAGGAGGTGCTCGGCTTCTACGAGCTGAGTGGCGTGGTGCCGCACGGCGAGCTGGCGGCGCTGTTCGTGGAGCGCGACCAGATCGGCACCGGGGTCGGCGGCCGGCTGCTGGACCATGCCCTCGACGCCGCTTCCCGCCGCGGCTTCGGCTCGCTGGTGGTGGACGCCGACCCTGGCGCCGAGGCCTTCTACCTGCGGCACGGCGCGCGCCGGATCGGCGACAGCCTCAGCGGCTCGATCCCCGGGCGGCTGCTCCCCCGGCTGCTCTTCGAGATCGGCCGGTAGCCGCCTCAGTCGGGGGCGCCCGGGATCTCCACCAGCAGCGCCTCGGCGCTCACGGCCACGGTCTCCGGCTGACCCGGCCCGGAGGCCGGAAGCAGGATCTCCCCCACCGCGGTGGTCTTGCGGCCCTCGGTGCCGACGATCCGCCCGACCAGGCGCACCGGGGCGCCCAGCGGGATGGCCGCGCGGTAGGAGACCTGCAGGCCGACGGTGACCACCCGGCGGCGCTGGACCTGGGCGAGCACCGCGAGCAACGAGTCGAGGACCGCAGCGCTCAGCCCGCCGTGCATCGACCCGGGCGGGCCCTCGTAGAGCGGGCCCGGCACCAGGTCCGCGGAGGCGACGCCGTCGTGCACCCGCACGTCGAGTGGGATCGCCAGCGGGTTGTGCCGCCACAGCGGCCAGGAGGCGCCGGCCCGGACCCGGTCGATGGCAGCCAGGTCGAGGTGCTGGCGCAACGGCGTGGGGCGGCTGCGCTCCGCAAGCCGCGCGGCCAGCACCGCCAGCTCACCGCGGATCGCCTCGAGCTCCTCGGGGGCGAGCTCGCTGGTCGCGGCGGCGGTCATCAGCTCCCGCACCGTGGCGACCAGGTCGCCGGTGACCGCGATCCGCTCGTCGATGAGCTCGGCGTCGGCGTCCAGCATGGGGCACTCCTCGGTTGGGCGGACTCTGCGCCGAAGGCTAGGAGAGCCCGCGCCCAGCGCCCCGCGGCCTTCCCACTGGATGAAAGCGGTCCGCCCCGGCTCTCAGGCGACGCCGGCGATCGGGCCCAGCCACGGTTCGAATCCGTCCCAGCCCTCCGCCCAGCGCCAACCCTTGGCCGCCAGCTCGGCCTCGGTCACCAGGCTCCGCTCGAAGGCGGCGCTGATCGCCGCGCGCTCGGCGGAATCGTCGTCGAGGCCGATCACCACGATCCGGCTCTGCATCCGCTGGACGGCGGGACCTCGCGGCGCGATCCCGATGCTGACCTGACCGCCGGCACCGTCCCACACGCAGAGGTGGTCCGGCCTGCTCGGCAGCCAGAAGCAGCCCCGCGAGCGCCGTGGGCCCGCGCCGATCACCGCCAGCTCGTCACGGAACCGGAGCGGGTGCAGCGGACGGTCCGAGCGAAGGTCGAGACGCCAGGCGCCGCCCTGGGCGACCGGCGCCAGGTCGCCGGCCCGCGACGGCGCCACCCAGCTCTCCACATCGGCCGGGGAGCGCACGGCGCCGATCAGCGCCTCGGCGTCGAGCAGCGAGGTGTCCGCCAGCACCGCGGCTCCGGGGCGCACGAGCGTCCGCAGCAGCGACCACTCGGCGTCGGCGGCAGCGGCGGTGAGCGCGACGGCGTCGGCGTACTCCACCAGCGAGCAGGCCACCTCGGCCACCCCGCGCCGGTCCTCGCGCGACAGCGCCAGCCCGCGCTCGTCCAGGAGCTCGTCGCCCAGGAGGTCGTCGGCGATCCGAGCTCCATCGAGGGCCGCGACCACTCCGGCCACCGACGGCTGCGGGGCGTTGCTCGGGTTCCAGCCGAGGCTCCGGCAGACCTGGGTCGCCTCCGCGGAGACCGGCAGGCCGGCGATCATGCTCCGCCACCGTCCCTGTGCTGCCAGGCGTTGCAGCGCCGGGACGATGTCCTCGCGGATCGCGCAGGGCACGCAGACATGTTCGAGCGGGATCTCCTCGTGCTCGACGACCCCGCCCAGGTCGCTGACGGTGCGCACCAGCACGGCACGCTCCGCGTCGATGCGGTGCCGCACCGCGACGGCCTCCGGCGCGCCGAACTGGAGCGAGATCATCGCCGCCGAGATCGCCGCGTCGTCGATGCCGGTGACCACGACGACCGGCACCCGCGCCCGCGGCTGGCCGAGAAAGTCCGGGCTCATCAGGAACTCCCCTCAATTGAGAACGGTTCTCACTATAGGCCATCCACCACCACGCGGACCACTGCGGTCGCACCGCTGGACGGGACAGCGGAATGTGCCGTGGCTCACTCGGTGATTGCATGGCGCAACAACCGAGGGTTCGAGAGAGGAAACGTACGACGTGGAGACCGTGCAGCGGTGGGTCCGGGCCTTGGCCGACGAGCAGGAGACCGGTCTGGTCTACGGAGACGACCGCTGGTCGTGGGCGCAGACCGTGGGCGATGCCGCAGCACGCGCCCGCGTGCTCGCCGAGTACGCCCGCGCAGGTGAGCCCCTGCACGTGGGCGTGCTCATGGAGAACACCCCGGAGATGGTCCGGGCGCTGATCGCCGGAGCCGTCGGGGCGCATGTCACCGTCGGCATCAACGCCACCCGCCGCGGCGAGGCGCTGGCCCGCGACATCGTGCACACCGACGTCAACGTGGTGCTCACCGACGACCACCACGCCCCGTTGCTCGACGGCCTCGACCTCGGCGCGATCACCGTCCTCAACGTGGACGACGCCGCCTGGGCCGAGCGCGCCGCGCAGGCGGACCGCAGCGTCGAGGGATTCCGCGACGCCACCCCGACCGACACCTTCGTGCTGATCTTCACCTCCGGCACCTCCGGCGATCCCAAGGCGGTCAAGGTGCCGCACCTGCTGGCGACGGTCTCCGCCGAGATGCTGAGCCCGAACTACGGCCTCGGCCGCGACGACGTCTTCTACTGCGCGATGCCGCTCTTCCACTCCAACGCCATCGTCACCTCCTTCGCCCTGGCGCTCTACAACGCCGGCGACCTGGCCATCGTCCGCAAGTTCTCGGCGTCCGGCCTGCTCGGCGACATCCGCAAGCACGGCGCGACGTTCATGAACTACATCGGGAAGCCGCTGGCCTATGTGCTGGCCACCCCCGAGCAGGACGACGACGCCGAAAACCCCCTCCGCGTCGCCTACGGCAACGAGGCGACCGACCGCGACATCGCCGAGTTCTCGCGGCGCTTCGGCTGCACGGTGACCGACGGCTACGGCTCGACCGAGGGCGCGGTCTTCATCGTCCGCGACGAGTCCACCCCGCCCGGCTCGATCGGCAAGGCGGTCGGCGCCTCGACCGTGTGGAACCGCGACACCCGCACCGAGTGCCCGGCCGCGACCTTCGACGCCACCGGCCGGGTCAGCAACCTCGACGACGCCGTCGGCGAGCTGGTCAACCCCGAGGGTGGCGGCCTGTTCCAGGGCTACTACAACGACGAGGCCTCGACGAAGTCGCGTCTCGACGGCGGCGTCTACTGGTCCGGCGACCTCGCCTACCGCGACACCGCGGGCAACATCTTCCTGGCCGGGCGCACCGACGACTGGCTGCGGGTGGACGGCGAGAACCTGGCCACCGGCCCGATCGAGCGGCTGATGATGCGTCACGACGCGATCAGCCAGGCCGCCGTCTACAGCGTTCCGGACGAGTTCGTCGGCGACCGGCTGATGATCGCCCTGGTGCTGCGCGACCGCGCCACCCTCACCCCCGCTGCGTTCGAGACCTTCCTCGACGAGCAGGCCGACCTCTCCCCCAAGGCCCGCCCCTCGCTGGTGCGGATCACTGAGCAGATGCCGACCACCGCCACCAACAAGGTGATCAAGCGCGAGCTGCGCGCCGTCGGCACCGCGACCGACGACGTGATCTGGGAGCGCGAGCCGCGCAGCACCGCCTACACGGTGCGCTGAGCGACCGCTGCCGGCTCCCCTTCATCTCCGAGCCAGGCACCGCCGCGCACGGTTGTGCTGTGCGCCACATCGGGTCATCATGGAGGTGAAGGGGAGTACTCCCAACGCCGAGGCGTCGTCATCCCGGTTAGCACCCGGCGCCCGGGGCACTGCCGGGGAAGACCTTCATCAGCCCACTACTGATGGAGGTCCACCATGGTCACCGCTCACTCCCCCGTCTGGTTGATCAGCCGCGACGAGATCGTCGTCGCCGAGCTGATCGCGCTGGTCGGCGTCTTCATCTGGCTGGCCGCGCTGACCTGGTTCGTGGTCAGCGACGCGCTGCGTGCCCGCGCTCACCACCGCGACCACCCGCGCGACCCCAACAAGCACTTCCACCTGCACCATCGCTGACGGTCCGCCGTGTTCACCGGCATCGACTCCGTCGCCGGGCCCGCCCTGTGGCTGATCACCGTCGGCGCACTGCTGGCGCTGCTCGTCGTCGACTTCACACTGACGCGGCGCCCGCATGAGGTGGCGCTCGGCGAGGCCGTGCGCTGGTCGCTGTTCTACATCGCGCTGCCGCTCGCCTTCACCGGCTTCGTGTGGCTGCGCTTCGGCTCCCAGCACGGCATCGAGTACCTGGCCGGCTATGTGGTGGAGAAGTCGCTGAGCGTGGACAACCTGTTCGTCTTCATGCTGCTGCTCACCGCCTTCGCCGTCCCTGCCGAGCTCCAGCAACGGGTCCTCCTCTACGGCATCGTCGGCGCCCTGGTGCTGCGCGCCGTCTTCATCGCCCTCGGCGCCGCCGCGCTCGCCCGCTTCGACTGGGCCTTCCTGCTCTTCGGGCTGATCCTGGTGGTGAGCGCGGTGCGGATCCTGCGCGCCGCCGGCTCCGAACGCCAGAGCACCGTGGACGTCGACCGGCTGCGCAGCGTCCGGCTGCTCCGGCGGCTGGTCCCGGTCACCGCCGACTATCAGGGCCCGCGCCTGCTCGGCCGCATCGACGGACGCCGGGCGCTCACCCCGTTCGCCGTGGTCGTCTTCGCCGTGCTCACCACCGACGTCGTCTTCGCCGTCGACTCGGTGCCCGCCGTCTACGGCATCACCGGGGACCCGTACCTGGTCTTCGTGACCAACGCCTTCGCACTGCTCGGCTTGCGCGCGCTCTACTTCGTCCTGCACAGCATGCTCGCCCGGTTGGTGCACCTGAACTACGGGCTGGCACTGATCCTCGGCTTCATCGGCGCCAAGCTGACCCTGCACTGGGCGCACCTGCAATGGCCCGGCGTGCCCGAGGTGCCGACGCTCGCCTCGCTGGGCGTGATCGTGCTGATCCTGGCCGGGACCATCGCCAGCAGCCTCCATGCGGCGCGCGACCGGCACCCGCAGCGGCTCCCCTAGCCCTGGCCGGGCGACCCTGTGCCGAGCCACATCGATTCCCGGTTTTGTTTGGTCCCTCACCCGAAGAACCGGCCCTGCCATCTTCGTAACGTCGCTCACACCGGAGTCGAGCATCGGCTCTCCGAAGTGAAGGACGCAAACATGGTCAAGGTCATTCTTCAGCTCTACCCGCAGCTTCGCGCAACGCGGGAGGAGCGCATCGCCAAGGCGCCGATCGGCCGGGACTCCGACCTGTACCAGCAGGCGATCCGGGAGATGACCGGCCTCGTCCAGGGGTGCGAGGAGCTCGGCCTGTGGGGTGTGTCGGGGATCGAGCACCACTTCCACTCCGAGGGCTACGAGGTCGGACCGAACCCCGGCATGCTCAACGCCTACTGGGCCGGCTTCACCAGCAAGATCCGCCTCGGCCAGCTGGGCTACACGATCACCACGCACAACCCGTTCCGGGTCGCCGAGGACATCGCGATGGTGGACCACATCACCCAGGGCCGCACCTTCGCCGGATTCTCCCGCGGCTACCAGCAGCGCTGGACCGACGTGATCGGCCAGAACTACGGCTCCCGCGCGACCAAGTCCCCCACCGGCCTCACCGCCGAGCAGCGCGCCGAGCTGAGCGAGGCAGAGCTCAAGGCCCAGTACGAGAACGATGCGATCAACCGGAACATGTTCGAGGAGAACATCGGGCTGGTCGTCGACTGCTGGACCCAGGAGAGCATCGAGCGCAAGGACGGCCGTTGGCAGGTGCCGTTCCCCTACGCCGACGGGATCGACTGGAGCATGTCCGCGACCCGTGAGCTGGGCGCTCCGGGCGAGATGGACGACGACAACAAGGTCCGGCGGGTGAGCGTCGTGCCGAGCCCCTACACCAAGCCTCACCCGCAGGTCTTCGTGGCCAGCAACGCCAGCCTGGAGACCGTCGAGTTCTGTGGCCCGCGCGGCTACATCCCCTCCTACTTCTCCAAGATCGAGACCGCCGAGAAGTTCGGCCAGGCCTATGTCGACCGCGCGGCCGAGGCGGGCCTGAGCTACAAGCTCGGCCAGAACCAGGCCCTGGTGCGCTGGATGCAGATCGCCGAGACCGAGGCCGAGGCCCGCGAGAACATCCTCAAGTACGACCTCGACATCTTCAGCGACCTCTACACCGGCACCACCCCGATGAAGATCGAGGGCGACCCGGCCGACGCGATCGCGAACTGCGGCCTGTGGATGGCGGGCTCGATCGAGCAGGTGCGCGACAAGTTCATCTCCGAGTGGAAGCGGCTTCCCTCCGAGTACGTGGTGATGCCGTCGCACTTCGCCCAGCAGCCCGCCGAGGAGGTGCTGCGCCAGCTCGAGATGTTCATGACGCACGTGAAGCCCGCCCTCGACGACCTCACCCGCTACTGATCGCCCGTCACCCTCACCAAGGAGCAGCACATGAGCAACGTCTCTGCCGGATACGACCCGCAGCGCTGGTCGTCGATCCGCACCGGACAGACCCGCTACCGGATCGGCGTCATCGACGGGCCCAACATGTCGAACATGCACCGCCGCGACCGCAGCGTCTACGGTGGCGCCGCGATCGGCGACCTCCAGGAGTTCGTCCGCAGCTTCGGCGAGTCGATCAACGTCGAGACCCACCATCTGGTCTCCAACCACGAGGGCGAGATCGTGGAGTGGATCCACGAGAACGCGCCGGACTTCGACGGCTTCCTGATCAACCCGGCCGGCCTCACCTTCACCGGCGAGCCGACGAAGTGGGCGCTGGCCGACAGCAACAAGCCCTACATCGAGGTCCACTTCCGCAACGTGATCGCCGGCAAGGCGATGGCCCCGCTCGGCGACGAGCGCCGGTTCGTCTTCACCACCGCCGCCAAGGGCGAGGTCTTCGGCTTCCAGCAGTACAGCTACACCTCGGCCCTGCTGGGCCTGGTCTGGGTCCTCGACGACCCGGAGATGTCGAACACCCTCTCCATCGGCCAGATCTGCTGACCAGCTGACGGAGTTCCCCGTGCGGGTCGGAGCCATCGGCTCCGGCCCGCTTCGTCATCCACCCTCGCAACGATCGGTAGGCCCCCACCATGCGCGACTCACGACCTCCGCAGTTCCCCGACCGGCGGCGCCTGGCCGGCAAGGTCGCCTTCATCACCGGCGCCGCCCGCGGCGTCGGTCGCAGCCTGGCGACCACCCTGGCCGCCAACGGCGCCGACATCATCGCCCTGGACCTGTGTGCCGAGCCCGCCCCCGGCGGGCTCACCGGACCACCGACCAGCGCGGACCTGGCCGGCACCGTTCACCTCGTCGAGCAGCTCGGCGCACGCGCGGTCGCGCTGCCGGGCGACGTCCGCGACCGGCCCGCGCTGACCGCCGCTCTGGACGAGGCCGTGCGCCGGTTCGGGCGCCTCGACATCGTCTGCGCGAATGCCGGCCTCTTCCGGATCGCACCGACCCTCGAGGTGAGCGACGACGACTGGCAGGCGACGATCGACGTCAACCTGACCGGTGCCTGGAACACCTGCCGCGCAGCGCTCCCGCATCTGATCGCGGCCGGTGGCGGCTCGATCGTGATCACCAACTCCACCGCCGGCCTTCGCGGCGCCCCGGGCGCGATCCACTACGCGGCCAGCAAGCACGGCGTGGTCGGACTCACCCGGACCATCGCGAAGGAGTTCGGAGCCCACCAGGTGCGCTGCAACAGCGTGCATCCGACGGCGATCAACACCCCGATGATCCAGAACGAGGCGGCCCGGCGCACCTTCGCGGGGAGCGCATCCGCCACCGAGGCGGAGGCCGCGTCGGCCCGAGCAGCCCGCAACCCGCTCGGCGTCGACGTCGTCGAACCGGAGGACGTCGCCAACGCGGTGCTGTGGCTGGCCGGCGACGAGGCGCGCTTCGTCACCGGAGTGAGCCTCCCGGTCGACGCGGGCATGCTGGTGATGTGAGGGCCGCTCTGGGTGAGCGGCACCGCATGGACGCCCAGGGACGACCGACGCGCGGAGACGACGACGNNNNGCCCGTGGAGCATCGGCTCACTTCGTGATGCGTGCCGACTCCGTGATCAGGTCGTCGCAGGACTTATCGGCCTTGCCGCCGTCGACGGTGCCGTTGTCCACGAGCCAGTCGACCACGCTCATCACCTGGTCGCAGGAGGCCTCCGAGCCCCAGGAGTCGCGGGTGTTCTCGAGGACGGTCACGATCGTCTCCTCGCTGACCCCCGGCGCGTACTTCTTGAAGGTCTTGGCCGCTGCGGCCTCGTTGGCCGGATCCACGATCCACGCGACCGCCTCCGCGAGTGCGTCGGAGATCCGCTGGAACTTCTCCGGGTTCTTCTTGATCTCCGGGTCCATGCCCCAGGCGGCGCCGCCCACCCAGGACGAGAAGACGCCCTGGCTCTGGATGTCGGTCAGCCGCTCACCGGCACCGAGGCCGACCGTGAAGGCCGCCGCAGTGTCCTCCGCGAGCTGGATGTCGATCTGCCCCTCCTTGAGCGCCTGACCGCCGCCCTCACCGCCACCGATCGGGACGAAGGTGACGTCCTTCTCCTCGAGGCCGACCTCGTTCAGCAGGCTGAGACCGACCGTGTGCGACTCGGTGCCGAGGCCGCCGATGATGCCGATCTTCTTGCCCTTCACGCACTTCAGCGGCTCCGGGTAGGGCTGGCCCACGTACGCGCAGTCCTTGATCACGTCGTTGGAGCCGAACACGTGGTAGATCGACGTCGGCAGGGTCACCCCGACCATCTTCAGCGGCATGCCCGAGGCCCGGGCCGTCTCCACGCTCGTCACCCCGATCACCATCGAGTCGAGACTGCCGGAGGCCAGCGCCGAGATCATCGCCGGGCCCGTGGTGATGGTCTTGAGCGAGACCGCCAGGTCGTGCTTGTCGAAGAAGCCCTGCTCCTGCGCGACCCAGACCGGCAGCGAGACGAAGACCGGGAAGACGCCGAAGTCGACCTTGTCCTGTCCGGACGCGGTCTTCTGGTCGTCGTCCGCGCCACCACACGCGGCCAAGGTCGAGGTGAGGAGCAGCGCACCCAGTGCACCGGCGACAACGCGGCGCACAGGGCCGCGCCGAGCCGAGGAGAGAATCTTCATGAGCTCATCTACTTTCGTGGACACCGCAGAGCGATGGAACCCGTTCTGGACGTCAGAGGCCGCACTCCCGAATGACCCACGGACCCTGGTGGCACGGACGCTAGTTCGCTGACGCGGGCCCTCTGTGTCCCAATCCTAGGAAATCGTGGCGCCCGTCACGCCGCCCGCCCCAGGCCTTCAGCTCGGCCCCGGCCACCCGTCCCAGAAGTGAGACACGGACCATGGACACCCGGCTCCTACTGTGAGTCAGACCACGTCACGCGGGACCGCAGGATGCGGGACCGTCCCAGATCTGGTCACGCCTCAGTCAGACAGGAGCCACCCATGAGCACGCAAGAACTCGAACGAGCCGAGACGCCCGCCGAGGGGATCGACCCGGCCCAGCTGCGTCAGGTGATGTCCGCCTACCCGACCGGCATCACCGTGATCACCGCCGCCGGCCCGGACGGTCCGGTCGGGATGACCGCGAACTCCTTCACCTCGGTCTCCCTCGACCCGCCGCTGGTCCTCTTCTGCGCGGCCCTCACCTCGAGCACCTGGCCGAGCATCCGCGACGCCGAGCACTTCACCGTCAACCTGATGTCGGCACGTGGCCGCGAGACCGCCCAGCGCTTCGCCACCTCCGGCATCGACCGCTACGCAGGCGTCGCGCACCACGCCGGCGTCACCGGCTCCCCCATCCTCAGCGACGCCGACTCACACCTGGAGTGCGTGCTGGAGTCGACCCACGTCCTCGGCGACCACGCCGTGGCGATCGGACGGGTCGTCGGCGTCGGCGAGCGCGGCACCGACTCGCCGCTGATCTTCCACCGCAGCAAGATGCACTCCACGGAGCAGTGATGCGGATCCACGACGTCACCGAGGAGGTGCCTCGATGACCACCCACGCCTGTTCGAGCACCGCTCCCGGCGACGCCGTCGAACGGGTCACCTCCGACCACCTCGGCGCCATCGCCGAGGTGACCGCGGCCGTGCAGAACGAGGCCACGACCCAGGACGTCCTCGAGCTGATCGCGGCGAAGGTCGCGCATGCGACGGGACACACCATGGCGCTGGTGATGGCCATGGAGGGCGGCACCGCGCGGGTCGCCGCCTCCTACGGCGTCTCCGACCGCTACGTCGACGGCTTCGCCCAGCGCCTGATGACCACGACCGGCGAGTTCGTCGAGGCCCCCACCGCGCAGGCGTACCGCTCGCGACGCCCGATCGTCGCCTCCACCTCGTGGCTGGCGCTCGGCGACGAGTCCGAGCGGCGCGCCGAGGTGGAGGGCATCCGCTCGCTGCTCTCGATGCCGCTGGCCGGCCAGGAGAGCGCGCGCTACGTGATCAACGTGTACTGCCCGACGCCGCGCTGCTTCACCGATCCCAAGATCCTGGAGGCCGAGAGCCTCGCGAACGTCTTCGCCCTGCTCCTCGACATCCAGCTCACCCAGAGCAGCAAGCGGGTCGCCCAGGCCCACCAGGACCACCTGGTCAAGGCGCTCCAGGAGCGCTGCTCCGCTCTCCGCATCGCCCAGGGCAACCTGGACTCGGTCCAGCGCCTGGTCGCGGCCGGGGCCGGCCTGCCCGAGCTGCTCAACGAGCTCTCCGCGCTCTCCGGAGCCAGCTTCGAGGTGACGAACTCCTTCGGCCAGCTCCTGGCACGGACGCTCGGCGACCCGGCACACCCGACGTCGACGCCGCTGCGCCGCGAGGTGCTGTTGCAGGAGAAGCTCGTCGCCACCCTGCACATCGCCTGCGACCCCGAGCGCGCCAGCCGCACCGAGGTCGCGGCCCTGTTGCAGACGGCGCCCTCGCTGGTGGCGCTGGTATTGCAGCGCGAATGGGCCGGCTTGGATGCCGAGAGCAGGCTGCGGGGCAACCTCGTCGAGGAGCTGCTGACCTGCCCGAGCGGCAACCAGGACCAGCTGATCACCCACGCACGCGATCGCTGGGGCATCGACCTGACGCGGCCTCTGCGCCTGATCCTGGCCCGGGTCGAGAGCGCGCTCTCCCAGGAGACCGCCGCTCCCTCGACCCGGCCCCTGCTCCGGGCTGCCGAGCAGTTGGTGCGCCGCACCGACGGCGCGCTGCTGGTTGCGGAGCACGACGGCCACCTGGTCGTGCTCTGCACCGATGGGCCCGAGGAAGCCGCACGGCAGCTGGCCGACAACCTGCGTCGCGAGCTGGGTGCCCACGCCCGCGGTGCCCAGGTCTCCGCCGCGGTGGCCGATGCCAGCACCACCATCGCCGGTCACCGCGACTCCTACCAGCGGACGCTCTCCCTGCTCCAGGTGCTGGCCGCCTCCGGCCACCCCGAGCGGACGATCGGCGCCAAGGACCTCGGCCTGGCCCGGCTCCTGCTCGGGGTGAAGGACCCCGGCGAGCTGATCGCCTTCGCCACCGAGACCCTCGGTCCGGTGCAGGACTACGACCGGCGGCGCAACGGCGGCCTGGTGGAGACCCTGCGGACCTACTTCCAGCACGCCTGCAACGCCCAGGAGACCGGACGTCGGCTGCACCTGCACGCCAACTCGGTGGGGTACCGGCTCAAGCGGATCAGCGAGCTGCTCGGCATCGACAACCTCGGCGATCCGCAGGTGCTGCTGCGCCTCGAGCTGGCGCTGGCGATCGACCGGCTGAGCGCACCCACCGCCCCCGGCCCGAGCCTCGCCCCAGCCCGATGACCGGCCAGGCACCCGACTTGCACACCCCCAACCCTTCCTCTGGAGGAGCTATGAACCGCCCCCTGGATCTGCCCGCCGATGGCGCGCACCGGACATCGGTGCCTGCGGCGATCTCGGTCCGGAACCTGACCCACCACTTCGAGCGTCGCGGCGAGGAGCCCACGCTCGCGATCGACGACGTCTCGCTCGACATCGCCGAAGGCGAGTTCATCGCCCTGGTCGGGCCGAGCGGCTGCGGCAAGACGACCCTGCTGAACCTGGTCGCCGGCCTGGTGCCCTCGCAGTCCGGGCAGATCACCGTGCGGGGACTCCCGGTGACCCGCCCCAGTCGCGACGTCGGCTACATCTCGGCGCGTGACTCGCTGCTGCCGTGGCGGACGGCGGAGTCGAACGTCTGCTACGGCCTCGAGGTGCGTGGGGTGGCCAAGAAGGAGCGCCGGGAGCGGGCCCGCGCCGCGTTGGACCAGGTGGGCCTCGCGGGGTTCGAGAAGTCCTACCGCTCGCAGCTCTCCCAGGGCATGCGCCAGCGCGTGGCGATCGCCCGCACCTTGGCCACCGAGCCCGAGCTGCTGCTGCTCGACGAGCCCTTCTCCGCGCTCGACCAGCAGACCAAGCTGCTGCTGGAGAACACGTTCATCGACATCTGGGAGAAGAACCACCGCACCGTGCTGATGGTCACCCACGACATCGAGGAGGCGGTGGCGATGGCCGATCGGGTGGTGATGCTCTCGCACCGGCCCGGCCACGTGATCGCCGACATCAAGGTGGACCTGCCGCGGCCCCGCGACGCCGCAGAGATCCGCTACGACCCGAACTTCCGCGAAATCACTCACGGCGTCTGGGAGCTCCTGCGCCAAGAGATCGCCCAGCTCCACATCTCCCAGATCTGACAGGGGTCCTAGAGACATGACGACTTCCGTGCAAGAACACCAGGCCACCGCGGTGAGCCCCGACGTCGCCGAGCTGCCCGCGCACAAGCGGCCCGCCCGCCGCCTCCCCCGCTGGGTCTCCGGACGACGCATCGCGATCCTGGCGATCCAGGCGGCCCTGCTGGCCGCGCTCCTCGGACTGTGGGAGCTCGCCGTCAACAAGGGGTGGGCCAATGTGGTCTTCTACTCCAAGCCCTCGCTGATCTGGGAGCAGCTGCGCCTGTACCTGACCGGCCCCGACATCCTGCTGGACAGCCGGACCACGATCACCGAGACGCTGCTGGGCTTCGGGCTCGGCGTGGTGATCGGCGTCCCGCTGGGCCTGCTGCTGGGGCGCTACGGCTTCTTCCGCGCGGTGGTGGCCCCGTTCTTCACCGCGTTCAACGCGATGCCCCGCGTGGCCCTGGCCCCGATGTTCATCCTCTGGTTCGGGATCGGGATGAGCTCCAAGGTCTACCTGATCGCCAGCATCGTCTTCTTCCTGGTGATGGTCGCCACCGAGTCCGGCATCCGCACCATCGATCCCGACTTCGTGATGATGGGCCGTGCGATCGGCTCTTCGGAGCGGGACATGTTCCTCAAGATCATCCTGCCCGGCTCGATCCCCGCGATCTTCTCGGGTCTGCGCCTGGGCGCCGTCTTCGCCCTGCTGGGTGCGGTCTTCGCCGAGATGCTGGCGGCCGAGTCCGGCTGGGGCCGCAAGATCGCGATGGACTCGCAGAGCTTCCAGCCCGGTGCCGTCTTCGCCGTGCTCGTGGTGGTCATGGTCTTCGGTCTGCTGTTGGATGGCTTCATGTCCGCGATCGAGCGCCGGCTCATGCGTTGGCAGCAGTGAGCCCGGACGACGACGCGGCGGTGACCACCCGTGGGGTCGCCGCCGCGGACCCGCTGGAGGAGATGAACCGCGACCAGGCCCTGCGGCTGCGCTCGGCCCGCGAGGCCTTCCTGCACGGCGACGAGGCACCGGGGTGGGTGCGCCCGGAGATCAGGCGCTCCTGGTACCGATCGATGATGGCCGGGGTCTCCCCGAGCGGCCCGATCAACCTGCAGCCCGGCACCGGGGTGAATCCCGACAGCGCGCTGCTCCGTGCCGCGTCGCCGGTGGTCGATGCCCTGGTCCGCGACCTCGCCGACGCGCACGTGTGGATCCAGGTCGTCGATCGCAACGGCCAGATCGTCGGCCAGTGGGCGACCGACATGCCGTCGCAGAGCCGGGTCCAGGAGCTCTGCGCGGTCGGCACCGTGATCGACGAGGGCAACGTCGGCACCACGGTGCTGGCGACCGTGCTCGAGGAGCGCCGGCCGATGTCGGTATGGGGCCCCGAGCACTTCCACGAACACCTCTCCAACGTCGCCGGGGCCGGCGCGCCGATCGTGCATCCGGGCTCCGGCGTGCTGCAGGGCGCGGTGGCGGTGGGCTGCGACCTCTCCATCCCGATCGGCCTGCTGAGCACCCTGGTCAACCAGGCGGCCAAGGAGATCGGTGCCGCCCTGGTCTCCGGCTACGCCCGCGCGGACCGCGAGCTGCTGGACGTCTTCCTGCGCCTCGAGCGCCGTGGTCCGCGCCGCCCGGTCTTCGCCGTCAACGCCCGGCTGTGCGTGACGAACGCCGAGGCGGCGCAGTCCGCCGGCATGCCCAGCCATCAGGAGCTGTGGGCGGCCGTGCTGCGTGCTGCGGACGCCCAGCGCGACACCCGGCTGCTGACCCCGACCATCGCCGGGGTGCGGCTCTCGCTGCGTCTGGTCCACTCCGGCGACGAGCTGATCGGCGGACTGGCGCAGGCCAGCAAGGTGATCAGCGCCGAGGAGTCCGCTCCCGGCGCCGGCGACGGCAGCGAGACCACCCAGCCGCCGCCGGCCGGCCCGTTCACCCAGCTGCGCACCGAGATCACCGGCCAGCTGCGAACCTCGCCGTCGCTGCTGGTCCAAGGACCGATCGGGAGCGGGAAGGCGACCCTGGTCGCCGCGGCCGCGCAAGCACTCGGCAGCGATGTGCTGGCCGGTCGCGCGGTGGAGCTGCTCGATGCGGGCTCGCCCGACCTCGGGTCGGCGGACTGCTTCCTGCTCACCCACCTGGAGGAGGTGGGCGCGGAGCGCGAGGTCGAGTTCGCCCGGCTCTTCGCCGCGATCCAACGCAGTGCGCGCACTCTGGCCGCGACCTTCCGCACCGAGGCCGGGGTCGACGAGATGCCGCTGTGGCTCGTCCCCTACTTCGAGACCAGGCAACGCGTTCCGGCTCTGGTGGAGCTCGGGACCGAGCTGGACGCCGTGATCGCCGAGCTGCTCGCGGTGCCGGTCGAGGAGCTGGAGCGGGAGATCTCCGCCGAGGCCGTCCAGTGCCTCCGGGATCGTCCGTATCCGGGCAACCTGGGACAGCTGGAGCGCCTGCTGCGCAAGGCGCGGTCCCTCGCCGGTGCCACGCCGATCCTGCCGCAGCACCTCCCCCGGCCCGCCCATGCCCGCGCCACCACCCGGCAGCTGACCCCGCTCGAGCGCATCGAGCGGGACGCGATCGCCGCGGTGCTGGCGACCCATGCCGGCAACAAGGCGGCAGCGGCAGCACAGCTGGAGATGTCCCGCTCCACGTTCTACCGGCGGCTCGCCCAACTGGGCATCGTCTGAGCCGTCCCACCCGATCCGCTCGATGGAAGGACCAGCATGCGCCTGCTCGGAAAGTCGATCCTGATCACCGGTGCCGGTGGCGGGATCGGTGCGGCCACGGCCCGCCTCGCCGCCCACGAGGGCGCCGGTCATGTCTTCCTGGCCGACATCGATGAGAAGCTGGCCGCCCAGGCGACCGAGGAGGTCCGTGACCTGGGCGTCGTGGCCACCGCCCTGCACCTCGACGTCGTCCAGGAAGCGGACTGGATCGCCGCCGTCGCCGAGGTCGAGTCGACCGGCGCCGGCTTGGACATCCTGGTCAACAACGCCGGGCTCAGCGGAGGCACCGCCATCGACCCGTACGACTCGGCGCACTGGCATGTCCTGATGGACACCAACGCGGCGGGGACCTTCCTCGGCATGCACCATGCGATGGCGGCGATGCGGCGCACCGGGCGCGGCGGCTCGGTGGTCAACGTGGCCTCGGTCTCGGGGCTGATCGGCCAGGACTACGTACACCTCGGCTACAGCGCGTCGAAGGGCGCGGTGCGGATGCTCTCCAAGGCCGGCGCCGTGCGGCACGGACCCGAGGGGATCCGGGTCAACTCCGTCTACCCGGGCGTGCTGCCGCCGATGCGCAGCGCGATCACCACCCGCGGGAGCGAGGCGCGCGAGGCCGCCGTCCGCGGCATCCCGCTGCGCCGCCAGGGCGAGGTCGAGGAGGTCGCCCGCGCCATCGTCTTCCTGGCCTCGGACGAGGCCTCCTACATCACCGGCGCCGAGCTGGTGGTGGACGGCGGGTGGACCGCGATGTGATCGCGCACCGCCCGATCGCTTTGTGAGCACGACAGATTCCCCGTCCGTTCCCTGGGGTCGCACCCAAAGAATCGAGGGTCTCGAATTCCTAGATTCATCACCACCGGGCGCCGAACGTCGGACGCCCACAGTGAAAGGGACGTGACATGGTCAAGGTCATCCTCCAGCTCTACCCGGTGATCCCGGCGACCCGTGAGGAGCGGATCACCAAGGCTCCGATCGGCCGTGACGCCGACCTGTACCAGCAGGCGATCCGCGACATGCCGGGCCTGATCAAGGCCGCCGACGAGCTCGGCCTGTGGGGCGTCTCGGGCATCGAGCACCACTTCCACTCCGAGGGATACGAGATCGGCCCCAACCCGGGCCTGATGAACGTCTACTGGTCCAGCTTCACCAAGAACATGCGCGTCGGCCAGCTGGGCTACACGATCACCACGCACAACCCGTTCCGGGTCGCCGAGGACATCGCCGTCATCGACCACATCACCCAGGGCCGCACCTTCGCCGGCTTCTCCCGCGGCTTCCAGCAGCGCTGGACCGACGTGATCGGCCAGAACTACGGCAGCAAGGCGACCAAGTCGCCGACCGGGCACACCGCCGAGCAGCTGGCCGCGATGACCGATGAGGAGCGCAAGGCGCAGTTCGCCGACGACGCGATCAACCGCAGCCTGTTCGAGGAGAACGTCAACCTGGTGGTGGACTGCTGGACCCAGGACAGCGTGGAGCGCAAGGAGGGCCGCTGGCAGGTTCCGGTGCCCTACGAGGAGGGCATCGAGTGGGGCATGCTCGCCACCCGTGAGCTGGGCGCGCCGGGCGAGATGGACGAGAACAACCGGATCCGCCGGGTCAGCGTGACGCCCAGCCCCTACAGCGACCCGCACCCGCCGGTCTTCGTCGCCAGCAACGCCAGCCTGGAGACCGTGGAGTTCTGCGGACCCCGCGGCTTCATCCCCTCCTACTTCTCGAAGATCGACACCGCGGCCAAGTTCGGTCAGGCCTACGTCGACGCCGCGGCGCGTGCCGGCCTCGACTTCAAGCTCGGCCAGAACCAGGCCCTGTGCCGCTGGCTGCAGCTGGCCGAGACCGAGGCCGAGGCGCGCGAGAACGTCGTGAAGTACGACCTGGACATCTACAAGGACCTCTACGTCGGCACCACGCCGATGAAGATGGCCGAGGACCCGGTCGACTCGGTGCTGAACAGCGGCATGTGGATCGGCGGCTCCATCGAGCAGGTCCGTGACCAATTCGTCGAGCAGTGGAAGCGCCTGCCCGCCGAGTACGTGGTGATGCCCTCGCACTTCGCCCAGCAGCCCGCCGAGGACGTGATCCGCCAGCTCGAGCTGTTCATGACCCACGTCAAGCCTGCTCTCGACGAGATGACCCAGTACTGACCGGACCGGTCGAAGGAGATCCAGATGAAGTGGTGCACGTTCCTGCAGCAGGACGACTCCGAGCAGCGCGTCGGCGTCCTGATCGGCGACGGCTCGATCAGCGCCCTGCCCCGCGGCGCCTCTCTGCTGGCCCTCCTCGAGTCCGATGAGCTCGCCTCGGCCGGCGCCCAGGCGCTGGAGCAGCCGGCCGAGGTGGTGGCCCTGGGCGACGTCACCCTGCTGCCACCCATCCCCCGCCCGCCCTCGTTCCGCGACTTCATGTCGTTCGAGGAGCACCTGCTGAACTCCGCGAAGGCGATGGGGGTGCCGGTGCCCGAGCGCTGGTACGAGTCACCGGTCTTCTACTTCTCCAATCCCGCCTCGTTCCAGGGCCCGGAGCAGTCGGTGCAGCGACCGCCCGGTGTGCTGGCACTCGACTTCGAGCTCGAGGTCGCCGTCGTGGTCGGTCGCACCGGCCGCGACCTGACGCCCGAGCAGGCGGTGGACCACATCGCCGGCTACCTGGTGCTCGGCGACTGGAGTGCCCGGGACCTGCAGCGCGGCGAGATCCCACTCACCATGGGGCCGTTCAAGAGCAAGGACTTCGCGACCTCGGTCAGCGGCTTCCTGGTCACGCCCGACGAGGTCGACCCGGACCGCACCACCCGGCCGGACCTCGCGATGACGGCGTCGGTCAACGGGGAGCTGGTCTCCTCGGGCAGCCTGGGCACCGTGCACTGGTCGTTCGCCGAGATGCTGGCCGAGGCCTCGCGCAACACCGCGATCCATCCCGGCGACGTCGTCGGCAGTGGCACGGTGAGCACCGGATGCCTGCTGGAGCTCGGGATCCTGCACGACCCTGATCGCCATGGCTACCTTGTGCCCGGGGACCGGGTGCATCTCGCCGTCGACGGCATCGGCGAGATCGACGCTCAGATCCACTGAGCGTCCCGATCCCCGCACCCACCGCTTGCGCCGAGCATCCGGCTCGGCACGAACCATGAGGAGAAACCCGTGAGCGACTGCTCTGCTGGCTACGACCCGACCCGCTGGTCCTCCATCCGGACCGGGGAGACGCGCTATCGGATCGGCGTCATCGACGGACCCAACATGTCCAACATGCATCGCCGTGACCGCAGCATCTACGGCGGCGCCTCGATCGGCGACCTTCAGGGCTTCGTGCAGTCGTTCGGGGAGTCGATCGGGGTGGAGACGGTGCACCTCGTCTCCAACCACGAGGGCGACATCATCGAGTGGATCCACGAGAACGCCGACGACCTCGACGGCTTCCTGATCAACCCGGCCGGGCTCACCTTCACCGGCGAGCCGACCAAGTGGGCGCTGGCCGACAGCAACAAGCCCTACATCGAGGTCCACTTCCGCAATGTCGTTGCCGGCAAGGCGATGGCCCCGCTGGGCGAGGAGCGCCGGTTCGTCTTCACCACCGCCGCGAAGGGCGAGGTGATGGGCTTCGCCCAGTACAGCTACACGAGCGCTCTGCTGGCGCTGGTGTGGGTGCTCGACGACCCGGACCTCTCCGGCGAGCTGAGTCTCGGCCAGATCTGCTGATCCCCCTTCCGGAGGTGGCCTCCCTCATCGCCACCTCCGGAGCATCCCCCTGCCCAGGAGAGGCCCACCATGTCCACCCTGCCCGCGCCCGTCGGCGCCATGGACCGCTACCGAGCGTGGCTTGCCGAGTCGGGACGCGTCGCGTGCCCCGACTACGCCGCGCTGCACCGTTGGTCGGTCACCGAGACCGGGGCGTTCTGGCGCTCGATCGTCGACTACTTCGAGGTGCCGTTGTCGCCGCTGGCGGCGCCGGATGCGGTGCTGGTCGACGACGCCATGCCGGGCGCGCACTGGTTCGGCGAGGGCCGGCTCAACTATGTCGACCAGGTGCGGCGTCACCGCGATGCCGCAGGGCCTGCGGTGGTCGCCCTCGACGAGGCGGGTGGCCGGGTCGAGCTGAGCTGGCGTTCGCTGCTCGCGCAGACCGCTGCCTTCGCGGCCTGGCTGCGGGACAACGGGATCGGACCGGGCGATGTGGTGGCCGGCTACCTGCCCAACATCGCCGAGACGGTGGTCTGCTTCCTGGGCACCGCCGCCGTGGGCGCGACCTGGACCACGTGTGCGCCGGACCTGGCGCCCGAGGCCGCCGCCAACCGGTTCGCGGTCACCTCCCCCACGGTGCTGATCAGCGCCGACGCCCACCGTCACGGCGGCAAGGTGATCGATCTCGTGGCACCCAGCGCCGAGCTGGCGAGCCGGTTGCCCGGCCTGGCCCACCATCTGACGCTGGCCCGCGGCGGAGGCCCGGTCCCGGGCCGGGTCGACCTGCGCTCCGTGCTGGACCAGACGCATCCGCTGGTGGTCGCCGAGACGCCGTTCGACGCGCCCCTGTGGGCGGTCTACTCCTCCGGCACCACCGGCACCCCGAAGGCGATGCTGCACTCCCACGGCGGCATCGTGCTGGAGCACCTGAAGTGGCTCGGCCTGCATCTGGAGATCGACAGCGGCGACCGCTTCCACTGGTACACCACCACCAGCTGGATGATGTGGAACGCCCAGGTCGGCGCCCTGCTGCTCGGCGCCACCGCCGTGCTGCTCGAGGGCAGCCCGACCTACCCGGCCAAGGACGCCCTGTGGCGCCTGGCCGCTGCCGAGTCCATCACCCACCTCGGGACCAGCGCCGGCTACCTGGCGCTCTGCGACCGCGACCAGATCGACCTCGCCGGGCACGACCTGTCCGCGGTCGTCGAGGTCGGCAGCACCGGGGCTCCGCTGTCGCCGGCCGCCGCCGGCTGGGTCGCTCGCGAGCTTCCCGAGGTCCGCCTGCGCTCCGCGTCGGGCGGCACCGACGTCTGCAGCGCGTTCGCCGGCGGCGTGCCGCTGCTCGACGAGCCCCGGCCCGGCGACCTGCAGGGGCCGTTGCTCGGGGTCGCCCTTGAGGCCTGGGACGACGCGGGCGATCCGACGTCGGGGGTGGGCGAGCTCGTGGTCACCCGCCCGATGCCATCGATGCCGATCCGGTTCCTCGGCGATCCCGACGGCACCACCTACCACGCGGCCTACTTCGACCGGTTCCCCGGCGTGTGGTGCCACGGCGACTGGATCACCCTGCACCCCGACTACAGCGTCACCGTGCACGGGCGCTCGGACGCCACCATCAACCGCAACGGGATCCGCCTCGGCAGCGCCGACGCCTATGGCGTCCTGGACCAGATCGACTGGATCGAGGACTCCCTGCTCGTCGGGGTCGAGCAGGACGGTGGCCGCTACTGGCTGCCCCTGTTCATCGCTCCCGCCACCGGCCACACCGTCGCTGCCGCGGATCTCGACGAGCTGCGTGCCAGGATCCGGCGGCAGCTCTCCGCGCGCCACCTCCCCGACGAGATCATCGTCGTCGAGCGACTCCCCCGCACCCCGAACGGCAAGCGGCTGGAGGTTCCGGTGAAGCGCCTGCTGATGGGCCACGACCTCACCGCCATGATCGCCGGCCTCCTGCCTGCCGACGCGGCCGCGATGACGGCCCTCAGCACGCACCGCCCCTGACCCCTCGCCACCGCACGGTGCGCCCGATCGGGTGCTCCGGCGCTGGCCCCTACCCACGACACGAACCGTCCCGACCGAAAGGCAGCACCATGTTGAACCTCGCCAGCCTGCTGGAGTCCAGCGCCCGCGCCTACCCGCACCGTGACGCACTGGTGCACGACGGTCGGCGCTACACCTACCGCGACCTGGAGCGCTACGCCAGCCGGATAGCCCACCTGCTCGCCGACGCCGGCGTCCAGCGTGGCGACCGCGTCGCGCTGAGCTGTGCCAACCTGCCCGAGTTCGTCGCGGCCTACTACGGCATCGTGAAGAACGGTGCCGTCGTCGTCCCGCTCAACATCATGCTCAAGGCCCGCGAGGTCGCCTACCACCTGGAGGACTCCGGCGCCGTCGCCTACCTGTGCTACGACGGTCCGACCATGCCCAGCATCGCCGCCGAGGGCTATGCGGGCTTCGACCGGGTCGACTCATGCCGCACCGTCTTCGCCCTCACCGAGACCGGCGACGCACCCAGCCGCGCGGGCGTGGACTCGATCCAGGACGCCTGTGCCCGGTTCCCGGGTGAGTACCCGGCGGCGCCGACCGAGGCCACCGACACCGCCGTCATCCTCTACACGAGCGGCACCACCGGCTCGCCCAAGGGCGCCGAGCTGACCCACGCCAACATGACCATGAACGCGATCACCGGCACCCGGATGTTCGCGATGACCCCCGAGGGCGAGGACCGGCACCTGATCGCACTCCCGCTCTTCCACTCCTTCGGCCAGAGCGTCCAGATGAACGCCGGCATCGCCTCCGCGGCCACCCTCGTCTTCATGCCGCGCTTCGATGCCCGCGCCGCCCTGGACACCATGCGCGAGGAGCGGATCACCGTCTTCGCCGGCGTGCCGACCATGTACTGGGCGCTCACCGGGCTGATCGCCGACGGCGAGCAGGCACCCGTCGAGCTGCGCCTCGCGATCTCCGGCGGCGCGTCGCTGCCGGTGGAGATCATCCGGAGCGTCCAGGACAAGTTCGGCGTCGAGATCCGGGAGGGCTACGGCCTCTCCGAGACCTCGCCGCTGGCTGCCTTCAACGACCCCTCCGCGCCGCCGCGCCCCGGCTCCATCGGGCGCCCGGTCTGGGGCGTGGACCTGAAGCTGATCGCCGCCGACGGCACCGACATCGCCGACGCCGACCAGGTCGGCGAGCTCGCGATCCGCGGCCACAACGTGATGAAGGGCTACCTCGGCCGCCCCGAGGCAACCGCCGAGGTGCTGGGTGCCGACGGCTGGTTCCGCTCCGGAGACCTGGCCCGCCGCGACGCCGACGGCTACTACTACATCGTCGACCGCGCCAAGGACCTGATCATCCGCGGCGGCTACAACGTCTACCCCCGCGAGATCGAGGAGGTGCTGATGACCCACCCGGCGATCTCGCTGGTCGCGGTCACCGGCGCGCCCCACGACACCCACGGCGAAGAGGTGAAGGCGTGGGTGGTGCTGCACCCCGGCCACCAGCTCAGCGCCGACGACCTCGTCTCCTGGGCGCGGGAGCAGATGGCCGCCTACAAGTACCCCCGCATCGTCGAGTTCCTGCCCGAGCTGCCGATGACCGCGACCGGCAAGATCCTCAAGCGCGCGCTGCCCTGATCCGGGCGAGGTCGCACGCCGCGCCGCCGGAGCCGTCCCGCTTCGCCGGCGCGGCATCGGTCGTCTCGGCGACTTCGCCGTACACGGCTCGGTTGCGCGGCTAGGCTGGCGCCGATTCGATCAGGCGCTACGCGGAGGACGAACCATGGGACTCATTCAGGCAGCGATCGGTGCGCTCGGCGGCACCCTGGCCGACCAGTGGAAGGACTTCTACACGGTCCCGAACGGCCTGGCCCCGACGGCGGCACTCTTCTCCGCGGTCCCCCGCGGCACCAACAACGACCGCGGCTCGAACACCAAGGCCTCCGACGGCGTGATCAGCAACGGCAGCAAGATCATCGTGCCGGAGGGCTACGGCCTGATCCTGATGCAGGACGGCGCGATCACCGGGTTCGCGGCGGAGGCCGGCGCCTATGAGTGGAACTCCGAGGCCCAGGACTCGCAGTCGATCTTCGCCGGCAACGGCATCGTCAGCCCGCTGATCACCACCTCGTGGGAGCGGTTCAAGTTCGGCGGCCGCCCGAGCAGTCAGCAGCGCGCCTACTTCGTGACGCTCAAGGAGCTGCCCAACAACCGCTTCGGAACCCAGTCCGAGATCTACTGGGACGACGCCTACATGAACGCCCAGGTCGGCGCCGTCACGCGCGGCACCTACACGCTGAGCATCAGCGACCCGATCCTCTTCATCAAGGCGTTCGTGCCCGCGGCCTACCTGGAGCCCGGCCGCGTCTTCGACTTCACCGACGTCGACAACGACGCCGCCTCCCAGCTCTTCAACGAGGTCGTCGGCTCGTTGGCGCCCGCCTTCTCGATGTACACCAACGACCCCGCCAAGGGGAACCGGATCACCAAGATCCAGCAGGACTCGGTGGGCTTCGCGCAGAGCCTGTCGGCCGCCGTCGAGCAGAACTACCAGTGGGCGTCCGGTCGCGGTCTGGAGATCGTCTCCACCGCGATCATCGCGATCGAGTACGACGAGGCCACCCGCGAGCTGCTGCGCAACGTGCAGCGCGCCGACGCGCTCTCCGGAGCCCGCGGCAACTCCAACCTGCAGGCCTCGGTCGCGGCCGGCATGGAGTCCGCGGGCGCGAACGCCGGCCCCGGCGGGATGATGGGGATGGGCATGGCGGCCGGCTCGATCGGCCTCGGTGGCCTCCAGCAGCCGGTGCCCGGCGTGGGCGCACAGTCGACGGGCGCCCCGGCCGCTCCGGCCGCCGCTGCCCCGGCTGCCCCTGCCGCTCCCGCCGCCGAGGACCCGATGGCGATGCTGACCAAGGCGAAGCAGATGCTCGACGCCGGCCTGATCACCCAGGAGGACTACGACGCGGCCAAGGCGAAGGCACTGGGTCTCTGACCCGGCGAGCCGGCGATGAGTGACACCCCGACGGCACCGGACGACGTCATGCCCGCTGCCGAGCCGGACCAGCCCGCTGGGCAGGCGGAGCCGACCGAGCCAACCGTGATCGAGACCGCCAACGACGGCCTGATCGACGGCGTCAACCGCTGCGCGAAGTGCGGGTCGACGGAGATCCAGCTGCGGGTCTCCACCGGCATGCTGATCTGCCTCTTCTGCCGCCACGAGTGGGCCGAGGAGCAGATCGACCCGCTGATCAGCGGGGACGGCGGCGCGTTGAGCGACCTGTCCGGGACGACGATCGCCTCCGGAGCTGCCGACATCACCGCCGATGCCGGAGTGCTCACCCTGAAGTGCTCGGGCTGTGGGGCCGAGGTGGTGGTGAACACCGCCGAGGCGACGTCGTCGCGCTGCCACTGGTGCCGGCATGTGCTGGCGGTCAACACCCAGGTGCCCAACGGCGCGGTACCGGATGCGGTGCTGCCGTTCAGCATCACCCGGGACCAGGCGGTCGAGCACATCCGAGCGTTCGCGGGCAAGCGTCGTGCCTTCGCGCATCGCACGTTCGTCAAGGAGTTCACGCCCGGCAACGTGGTCGGCGTCTACCTGCCCTACATGACCGTGGACGGCAACGTCAGCGCGGACGTCCACGGCCACGGTGAGGTGGAGACCCGGCGCTACACCCGGGGCAGCGGCGACAACAAGGTCACCGTCTACGACGCCGACGTCTACCAGATCGGTCGCCATGTCGACTTCACCGTCGACGACCTGACCCTGGAGTCGTCGAGCGAGCGGGCCAACATGTCCGCGTTCGCCAACACCAACAACGTGATCAACACGATCCTCCCGTTCGACACGAAGAACGCGGTGCAGTGGAACGCCAACTATCTGGTCGGCTACACCTCCGAGCGCCGTGACCAGGACGTCGCAGCGATGATGCCGGCGCTGGAGCACCAACTGCTCTCCATCGCCCGCTCCGAGGTGCAGGGATCGGTGAGCCGCTACGACCGCGGCGTGCGCTGGGAGGCCGAGCGGCTCGACGTGCACGGCACCCGCTGGGTGTCGATGTATCTCCCGGTCTGGCTCTACTCGTACTACCACCGCGACGGCGACGAGGCGATGGTGCACTACATCGCGGTCAACGGCCGCAACGGCGAGACGATGGGCAGCGTGCCGGTCTCGCACTGGCGGCTGGCGGCGGCAGCCCTGGCCACCGGCACCGTGCTCGAAGCGGTGGCGATCGCGCTGCTGGCGGCGTCGTGAGCGCGCTCATGCTGGAGGCCGCCGTCGTGCTGGCGCAGACCTCCTCGGACTCGGGCGACCTGCCGATCTTCCTGCTGTTGCTGGGCCCTGCAGGCGCGGCGGGCGTCTACTGGGGCCTTTACCGCTACTACCGCAACACCGACAAGTCGCACGACTTCGAGCGGGAGACCATCGTCGAGTCGCGCCCGGTGACCGGCAACGACCAGAAGGTCGATGAGGTGCACGGCACCCGGAGCAGCTCGATCTCGGGGGCGAACCACGAGGATCACCGCGAGCGGGTCCAGCGTCTTCGGTGACCTTCTAGACTCGACGCATGGGCGCGGCCTCCGCAGGATCCCTTGCCAGCACGCACCGAAGGCGGCTGGCCGCCTGGTCGCGCGACGCCGCCGAACTGCGTGCGGCGTCCGGCGATCTCGACGTGGCACCGGAGGTGGCCGCGATGGCGCGCTACCGGCGGTCGGGCACGCCAGTGGTCCGGCTCCCGCACCCGCTGGTCTCCGAGCGTCGCTACGCCGCGCTGTCTGAGCGCCGTCGCGAGCTGGTCCGACGGTCCCGCCTCCTGACGGCGCTGGTGCCGGTCCTGCTCGTCCTCGGCGCCGTCATCGATCCACTGGCGGCGCAGGCCGCCGTCGGGGCGCTGTTGCTGCCCACCGCCGGGCTGGCGGTCCACGACCGCCGCGCTGCGCGCCGGCTCGACGAGCAACGGCAGGTGAGGTTGCGCGGCGGCGCTGCCGACGCCTGGGCGGACTGGCTCGCGGCGCGCGACGCCCTGGCGGCGCTTCCGCACGCCACCGATGCTCGCGCATCCCTTGCGGTGACCGAGGACCGGATGCACAGCCTGGTGCTGGCCCTCGCCGACAGCACGTCCCCCGACACCTCTGACACCCGCGAGGCGCTCTACCGCGCGGCCGCGACCGCCGTCGCCCTGGCCGATGCCGCGCAGGGCATCGTCGACTGAGGCCGTCGCCCCGCCTGCTTGTCCAATATTGGTCATTCATCCGCGGCATCCCCTGGGCACACTGGAACGGAGGGGCTCGTCCCGAGCCCGGGGAGTTGGGGTGCGCTGTGCTGCGCCGATGGATGATGTTCCTGATGACGGCGCTGCTCGTCGCCGCGCTCGCAGCGGTGGGTCCAGCGGAGGGCGCGGACACCGGCGATGCGGCCCCGCATCCAGGTCGGATCGTCAGCGACGATCCCTCGGCCTTCACCCCGCACATCATGGACGGCGACGTCCAGACGATGACCAAGGTCGGCAACCTGATCGTGGTCGGCGGCAACTTCACGAGGGTGCGCAACGCGGGCAGCTCGACCGACATCCCGCGCCGCAACCTCTTCGCCTTCAACGCCACCACCGGCCAGGTGAGCACGACCTTCGCCCCGAACCCCAACGCCCAGGTCAGCAAGGTGCTCCCCGCACCCGACGGCCAGTCGGTCTACATCGGCGGCAACTTCACCAGCGTCACCTCCAACGGGACGACGACGTCGGTGAGCCGTCTCTACAAGGCCGACATCACCACCGGCGCGCGGATCACCCAGTTCCAGGCGGGCTCCCTGGACGGGGAGGTCCGCGACATCTCGGTGACCGGTGGCCGGCTCTGGATCGCGGGCAAGTTCACCCACGTCCAGGGCCAACCGCAGCGTGCGCTGGCCACCCTCAACGCCACCACCGGGGCCCGCGACACCTACTTCACCGGGGTGCTCGCCGGCTCGCACCAGCCCGACACCACCACCAGCGTGCTGCAGATCGCCAGCAACCCGGCGAACACCCAGCTGGTCGCGATCGGCAACTTCGCCACGGTCAACGGCAGCAACCGCCATCAGTTCGCGGTCCTCGACATCTCCGGCCCCGGCTACGCGCTGGCGAACTACGCGACGGCCCAGTTCGAGTCAGGCTGCAACCCGGTCTTCCACACCTACATGTCCGACGTGGAGTACTCCCCCGACGGCACCTTCTTCGTGGTCGCGACCGCGGGCGGCTACGGCGGCTACACCGCCAGCATGAACGGCACCAGCGGATGCGACGGCGTCTTCCGCTACGAGACGAACGCCAGCGGCAGCAACGTCCGGCCGACCTGGTCGGCGTACACCGGCGGCGACACCACCTGGACGGTCGAGGTCACCCAGGACGTCGTCTATGCCGGCGGCCACCAGCGCTGGCAGAACAATCCCACCACCGGCAACTCGGCCGGCGACGGCGCGGTCTCCCGCCCCGGCATCGCCGCACTCAACACCCTCAACGGACTGCCCTGGACCTGGAACCCGACCCGCACCCTGGGTGCCGGCGTCCGGGACATGATCGCCACCGACCAGGGACTCTTCGTCGGCTCCGACACCGACACCTTCGCGGGCGAGACCCACCGCAAGGTCGCGTTCCTGCCGTTGGCCAGCGGCAAGGAGCTGCCGCCGCAGGTGCCCCTCGCCCTGCCCGGCGACGTCTTCCGGGTGGCCAGCGGCGGCTCGCAGCTGCTCCGGCGCGGGTTCGACGGCAGCCAGGTGACGTCGTCGGCCAACGCGCCCAACGGCTCCGGCTGGGGCACCTCGGTGGGCGCCTTCATGATCAACGGCGTCCTCTACACCGGCTACGCCAACGGCAACCTCACCCGCCGCACCTTCGACGGGACGACCTACGGCCCCGAGACCGCAGTCGCCGCAGGCGATGCGCTGTCGCGGATGGACGCCTGGCACGACAGCGACGTCCCCGACATCAGCACGATGTTCTACGACCGCGGCCAGATCTACTTCACCCGCAACGGCGAGAGCTCCCTGTACCGCCGGGCCTTCGAGCCGGAGTCGGACATCGTCGGCCAGCAGCGGTTCGCGGCCGGGTCCGTCACCGGCGTCAACTACTCCACGATGCGCGGCGCCTTCGTCGCCAACGGCCGGCTCTACTTCGCGACCAGCACCGGAACCCTCAACGTCGCCAACTGGAACGGCACCGGCGCGGTCTCCGGCACCGCCAGCGTGCTGTCCAACGCCGGCACCGGCTGGTCGTCGCGGGCGATGTTCCTCTACCAGGGCTCCACGATCACGCCCCCGCCGCCCGAGCCGCCGTCGGCCTCCTTCACCGTGGGCTGCACCCTGCTCGTCTGCTCGTACAACGCTTCGGCGTCCGACGACTCCGACGGCACGATCACCAACTACGCCTGGAGCTTCGGCGACGGCCAGACCGCCACCGGGCCGAGCCCGACCACCAACCACGCCTACGCATCCGGCGGCTCGCGCACGGTGACCCTGACCGTGACCGACAACGACGGCCTCACCGATACGACGACGCGGGTCGCCAACCCCTCGGAGACCGCCAACCCCGTGACGTTCGTGGCAGCGGCGACCACGACCGGGAACCGCCAGAACCACACGGTCACGATCCCGGGGTCGGTGCAGGCCGGTGATCTGCTCGTGCTGTTCTTCACCGCCAACAGCACGACGCCGACCTACTCGGTGCCAGCAGGCTGGAGCCAGGCCGAGGCGGTGGCCGGCGGCGGGATCGTCGGGCGCCTCTACACGCGGCTCGCCACCCCCGGGGACGCCGGCAGTGCGGTGACGGTGGTCTCGAGCGGCTACGCCAAGGATGCGGTGACGGTGGCGGCCTACCGCGGCGTCGATGCGACGACGCCCCTGAGCGACACGGCGATCCTGTTGCAGACCAGCGACACCGCGGCGCACGTGACCCCGGCGGTGACCGCCCCGGACGGTGAGCAGTGGCTGGTGAGCCACTGGACCGACAAGAGCGGCACGACGACCGGATGGACGCTGCCGGGCGGCCTCACCCAGCGCTCCACCGGATCCGGCTCCCCGAGCGGTCACATCTCGGCGGTCCTGGCCGACAGCGGCGGACCGGTCTCCTCCGGCCCGCAGGGCGGGCTGAGCGCAACGGCCAACTCGGTCGGCAGCGCAGCGGTGACCTTCAGCCTGCTGGTCAACCCGTCCTAGCGTGGCCGCCGCACTTGCCGCCGAGGTCAGACGCAGTCGTTCTCGATCTCCTTTCCATGCACCACCCGGTCGAGCCAGGCGAACGCCTCCTCACGCGGACCGCTGTCCACGAGCATCGGGACGTGGTCCAGACCCTCGTAGTCGCGGTAGGTCACGACTGCGCCGGCCGCGCAGTAGGTCGCCCGCATGCCCTGCACGCCGGCGAGCTCCACCTCGACGTCGGCCTTGCCGGCCTGGAGCAACACGGGAACCTGCGGCTTGAGATTGGTCGGATCCTGAGCGTCGAGGTACTGCTCGAGGGACGCAAGGTCGGCGTCGGTGGCGAACAGCTCGTTCATCGGAATCGCATCAGGTGCGGGCACCTGCCCCCAGGGGCATCCTGCGCGGGTGAAGCCGACCAGGTCCGTTGCCTTCTTCGACATGATGGCGTCGGCGTCGACGCTCGGGTCTCCCGCTTGGGCACCGAGGACGATGAGCGGGATGTAGGGCTGGATCGCTTCCGAACCAGGAGGCGCACTGCGCGCCCAGGCCGGCGTCTGCGAAAGTCCGACGCCGCCAGGTGCCACCGACGCCGCGCCGCGTAGGTCGAGTTCAGGGGCTCGTCCGGGCCCGTACTGCGCTGCCGCGACAGCTGCCTGGCCGCCCTGGCTGTGGCCCATCGCCACCCAGGTAGTGCCTACCGATTCGTTGACCTGGGCGGCCGCGCGGACGATATCGGTGATGGTGTTCGCGGCACTGAGCGCGTTCATGTAGGGGTGCCCACCAGGGGTGCCGAGCCCTTCGTAGTCGGTCCGCGCGACCGCGTAACCCCTGGCGACCCAGTGATCGACGAAGGTTCGCATCACGTCGAGGTAGTCGTCGGCCGCAAGCCCGTCGTCGCCTTGGGCTGACGGCGCGCAGACGTCGGCGTACCCCGTGGTGCCATGGCCCCAGCTCAGCACGGGCCAACCACCCTGCGGAGCCTCGCCCTTCGGGATGGCGACCGCACCGGAGACCACGATGTGTTCGCCGGCTGCGTTCTCGGACTCGTAGGTGATCCGCCAGTCCTCTGCGGCGCTGGGCAGGCTCGCGGTGGCGTTGAGGGCCTTCTTCGTGAGCAGCGTCCCCGGCTTCACCGTGCCGGACTCCGCTGTCGCTGAGGTCGCGGCCCTCGTCGGCTCGTCGCTCCCGTCGCCTGGTGTGCAAGCGCTGAGACTCAGCAACGCGACGCTGCCGAGGACGGCGGCAACCGGGAGGAGTCGGGTCTTCATCGTGTTCTCCTGGGCTCGTTCCAAAGATTAGGTCACTTGACCTAATCTGGACCGTAGCACTGCCGTACTCTTGCGTCCATGCCTGCCCGAAGCACCCGGACCGACCTCCTTGACACCGCGGAACGCCTGATCGCCGAGCAGGGTTTGGCTGGGGTCTCGGTGCGCGAGGTCATTCGTGCCGCCGGGCAACGCAACAACGGTGCGGTCAACTACTACTTCGGGTCTTGGCACGCGCTGTTGATCGAGTTGTGGTCGCGCAGGACGACCGGCGATGCCCTGGGAAGGGAGCTCTACGCGGCCGCTGCCGATGCCCCTGACCGGCTCGCCGCTCTGGTCGAGGCCTATGTGCGACCGTTTGTAAGCGAGGTTGCGGAGAGATCGCCGTCGTACTGGGCCCGGTTCAACGAACAATGGCTGGCGGGGATCCGGAGCGACTTCGTCGCGTCCCCGCAACCGCTGGTGGCGGATGATCCGGCATATCCGACGATCCCGGGCTTGGACGGCTTGAAGCAACTATTGACGGACATCGCGAATGAGCTCGACCACCTGCCCGTCGGGGACCGTCCTGCCCGTGCTGCTTTGGCGGCACGCTTCGTCGTCTCAGCTCTCGCCTCATGGGAACGCGACCGGGTGGCGGGAGTGTGGAGAGACCTGGATGCGTTCGCGACCGAGCTCTGCACCCTGATGCTTGCTCTGTTGCGCGCCGGCTCAGCCGACAAGCGATCGAGCCAGGTCCTCCGCGATGCCTCCGGCTCCGTCGGCTGACCGTCGCGGGCTCCCACCACAAGCACCAGCACAGGTGAGACAAGAAAGGCGGTCCCCCGGGGCGAGTGTGGGGACTCCCCGGGGGACCGCGTTCTTTCTGGGGGAAAGAACCTAGATCAGCTCAACCGCTTCGCACTGACGGCCACGTTCTGGCTGTAGTGGAAGCCACCACCGGGGGTCGAGATCCTGCCGGTGCAGCTGATCAGCGTGAGGCCGTGGCCTCCCGTGGTGCGGAAGAGCCGCTTGGGCATCTTGCCGTCCCGGGAGAACTTCTCCACTGCCGTGACCCGGTAGCGAACCGTCTTGCCGCCGCTCTTGACGGTGACGATCTGGCCCTTCTTGACCTTGCTGAGCCGCGAGAAGGCACCCGGGCGGTCGTGCCGGTCCGAGACGTGCCCGGCGATCACCGTGGCGCCGATCAGATCACCGATGCCAGCCGACTTGTT
The DNA here is from genome assembly GCF_039528155.1 of Nocardioides dubius. NCBI lineage: Bacteria > Bacillati > Actinomycetota > Actinomycetes > Propionibacteriales > Nocardioidaceae > Nocardioides > Nocardioides dubius. Next base: position 493,949 of record NZ_BAAALG010000002.1, read on the forward strand.
CAGCTGGCCCAGCTCGGCCACGTTGCTCGGGATCCGCATCACGTTGTTCGGCGCCGTCACGGTGGAGACCGAGGCGTTCACGCCGATGCTCGGGATCGAGACCGTGGTGGCCCGGGTCCGCGCCGCGTGGCTGCCCGGCGAGCTGTAGCCCGTGTCGACTCGCGGCGACCTGTAGCCGGGCTTGCGCACCAGCGACGTCTCGGACTTCAGGCCACAGGCGTGCGAGGCCGCGTGGTTGCGGCTGTCGGACGTCGTACGCGCCACCCAGGTGTAGAACCCCGTCTTGGTGATCCGGACCTTCGGGGTGCGGATCACGCCGTTGCGCGGAGCGAAGCCGACCGTCTTGACCGCCTTGGCCGGCGCGCAGGACATCGCCGCACGGCTCGCGAACGGGCCGTAGAGCGTTGCGCTTCCCTTGGCACCGTGACCCGCCACGAACCCGCTGATCTTGACGGTGTCGTAGAGACGAACGCCAGGTGCCGCGACCGTGTTCGAGGTCTGCGTGGTCAGCTTCGGTCGTGCCTTGGGAGTCGCCGGGACGGTCGGCTCATCCTCGACCGTCACCGTCTGCGCGGCGTCGTTGATGTCCTTGTGCTCAGCAACCGC
>NZ_BAAALG010000003.1:0-3002 GCF_039528155.1 Nocardioides dubius
CGGCCGGCGGCCACGACAACATCACCTGCATCGTGGTCGACCTGGTCGACGACGATCGCCGCGTCTGCGGCGACGGCACGCTGCTCGGCTCGCTGCGGGACTTCCGCAACATCGTCGACCCGGCGTCGCCGAACTTGCGCTGACGCGTTCTGAGGCGCAAGTCACAGCGACACGGCGCGAGTTGCTGGCCTGATCCGCGGTGATGGGCCACAATGGGCGAGACAACTACAGATGTGTCATTCGGGGATGAGTCCATGTCCACACGAGGTCGCTGGGGAAGGCGTGTCTCGACGCCGGAGATGGAGGAACTCACCGATGACCACGAATACCAACCGCACTGCCGGTAACGCGGCGACCCGGGGGATGTTCTACGTCCACTCCGCGCCGTCTGCGTTGTGCCCCCACATCGAGTGGGCGCTCGGTGGTGTGCTGGGCACTGCCGTGAGCCTGGACTGGACGCCCCAGTCTGCGCAGGCGGGCACCTACCGTGCTGAGTTCTCCTGGACCGGAGACGTCGGCACGGCTGCTGCTGTCGCCTCCGCACTCCGCGGCTGGAACCACCTGCGCTTCGAGATCACCGAGGAGCAGACCTCCGGCGCCGAGGGCTCGCGCTACTCCTACACCCCCGAGCTCGGCATCTTCCACGCCGTCACCGGGCTGCACGGCGACATCATGATCCCCGAGGACCGCCTCAAGGCCGCGGTGGTCAAGTCCGCCCTCGGTGACACGACGCTGCCGATCGAGATCGACAAGCTGCTCGGCAAGCCCTGGGACGACGAGCTGGAGACCTTCCGGCACGCCGGCGACGGCGCCCCGGTGCGCTGGCTGCACCAGGTCGTCTGAGCGAACGAGTGCTCGCATCCCGCGAGCGAGCCCCGCGCCGGGAACCGGCAGCCAGCGAGGCTGGTCAGGCCCGGCGCGGCCCCGCACACTGAGAGGGTGAGACTCCTCGCGGGACTGGTAGCCGGTCTCCTGCTGTGCGCCTGCACCAGCACACCGGCCGAGGACGAGCCGTCCTCGGCGCCGCCCGAGCAGACCTCCAGCACGCCGTCCGGCGAGAACACGGACGGCGACAACGCGGGCGGCGAGCCCGACGCCACGCCGACGAGCCAGGCACCGGAGGTCGTCGACCCGGTCTCCCTGCCGGCGCTGATGAGCAAGGAGTACGACGGGCGCGGCCTGCGCCTGGGCCAGGTGCGTGAGCGGACGGCGTCCTACACCAGCTATCAGGCGACCTACCGAGGTGACGGGCTGAGGCTCTCCGGCGTGCTCAACGTGCCGACGGGCAAGGGGCCGTTCCCGGCAGCGGTGCTCGCGCACGGCTACATCGATCCGGCGATCTATCGGAGCGGGCAGGGGATGACCCGGGAGCGGGGCGTGCTCGCCGAGGCCGGCTACATCGCCTTCCACGTCGACTATCGCAACCACGGCGGCTCGGACCGCGATCCGGACGCCGAGCTGGACCTGCGGCTCGGCTACACCACCGACGTCATCAACGCCGTCGCCGCGCTCCGTCGCTGGGACGGCCCGATCGATCCCGATCGGATCGGGCTGGTTGGGCGCTCGATGGGCGGCGGCGTGGTCTACAACGTGCTCGCCGTGATGCCGGGACTCGTCGGAGCCGGTGTCGCCTTCGCGCCGGTCAGCTCGGATGCGGTGGACAACTTCAACCGCTGGACCCGGCCGGAGCGCAGCGAGACAGCCGCGGCGATCATCGCGGCCCACGGCGCTCCCGAACGCGCGAAGCGGTTCTGGCGCCAGATCAGCCCGCGCACCTACTTCGACCGGATCAGCGAGCCGCTGATGATCCACCATGGCACGCTCGACGACTCCTGCCCGATCCGCTGGTCGGGGCAGACCGTCGCTGCCCTGCGGAGCGCGGACAAGCAGGTGCGTTACCACGTCTACGAGGGTGAGCAGCACGCCTTCGGGCCGCAGTTCGAGCTCTCCATGCGGCGCACCATCGCCTTCCTGGACGCCTCGCTGTGAGCGTCGGGGACGCCGTCGGGGATCAGCGACGGCGCCCCGCGGGGTTCGTCACTGCCAGGGGTAGAACGGCGGCAGCTCGGAGGCCCGGCCCTTGAACTCGGGCGCGCGCTTCTCGAGGAAGGACGCGACGCCCTCCTTGCCGTCGGCCAGCGAGGCGTAGAAGATCGCCAGCGAGTCGACCTGGTGGGCGACCATCGGGTGCGCGGCGGCGGAGTTGCGGTACATCATCTGCCGCGCCAGCGCGGTCGCCACCGGGGAGCGGTTGTCGATGAAGGTGTGCGCGAGCGCGTGGGCGTCATCGAGCAGGGCCTCGGGGTCGTGGATCGAGCGCACCAGTCCGCCCTCCTTGGCCGCCTCGGCGGTCAGGATCTCCGCGGAGTAGACCCACTCCAACGCCTGGGACATGCCGACCAGTCGCGGCAGGAACCAGGTCGACGTCGCCTCGGGGGTGATCCCGATCTTGCCGAAGACGAAGCCGATCCGGGCCTTCTCGCTGGCGAGCCGCACGTCCATCGGCAGGGTCATGGTGGCGCCGATCCCGACGGCCGGGCCGTTGATCGCGGCGATCACCGGCTTGCGGCACTCGAAGATCGACAGTGCGACCCGCCCGCCGGTGTCGCGGACGCCGGTCTGGATCTCGGGCTCGGTGAGCCGGTCGGCCATGTCCGCCATCGTCGGCCGCTGGCTCTCGTCCAGGCCGAAGACGTTGCCCTCGGCGGTGAGGTCCATGCCGGCGCAGAACGCACGTCCGGCGCCGGTCACCACGACCGCGCCGACGGCGTCGTCGAGGCTGGCGCGACCGAAGGCGTCCTCGAGCTCGTCGGCCATCTCGACGGTGAAGGAGTTCAGCTCCTCGGGCCGGTCCAGGGTGAGGGTGAGGACCCGGTCGGAGACCTCGTAGCGGAGGGTGGCATAGGCGTCGTCACTCATGGGGGAAGGCTAGTGGGCCTCAACACGAGACGGTGCAGCGCTCTGTCGCTCGCGTGGCGCGCCGCGGCGGGGGAGACGCCGAG
>NZ_BAAALG010000003.1:3029-17716 GCF_039528155.1 Nocardioides dubius
ACCGGGCTCTCGATGCGGGCGAGCGCAGTCTCGCTCACCATTTCTGCAACCTCGGGCGCCAGTTCTGCGCCCTCGGCGGCCATTGCTGCGCCCTCGGGCTAGAGGGGGATGTTGCCGTGGTTGCCGCGGCGCTGCTCGGCGCCGGCGATCGCCTTGGCCAGCGCGGAGCGGGTGACGGCGGGGGAGACGATCTCGTCGACCACGCCGATCTCCACGGCCTTCTCCACGCCACCGGCGATCCGCTCGTGCTCGGCGGCCAGCTCGGCCTCGACCTGCGGACGGATGTCGGGAGTGACCTCGGCCAGCTTGCGCCGGTGCAGGATCCGGACCGCGGCGACCGCGCCCATCACGGCGACCTCGGCGCCCGGCCAGGCGAACACCTTGGTGGCGCCCAGCGAGCGGGAGTTCATCGCGATGTAGGCACCGCCGTAGGTCTTGCGGGTGACCAGGGTGACCCGGGGGACCACGGCCTCGCCGAAGGCGTGCAGCAGCTTCGCGCCGCGGCGCACCACGCCGTCCCACTCCTGGCCCACGCCCGGCAGGTAGCCCGGCACGTCGACGACGACGACCAGCGGCACGCCGAACGCGTCGCACATCCGCACGAAGCGCGACGCCTTCTCCGCGGAGAGCGAGTCCAGGCAGCCACCGAGGCGCAGCGGGTTGTTGGCGATCACACCGACGGTGCGGCCGCCGAGCCGGCCCAGCGAGGTGACGATGTTCGGGGCCCAGCGAGCGTGCAGCTCCAGGCCGGTGCCCTCGTCGAGGATGTTGTCGACCAGCGGGTGCACGTCGTAGGCACGCTTGCGGGCCTCCGGCAGGTGCGACTCGAGGTCCTGGTCGGTGACCGAGCCCGGGTGCATGACGCCCTGCGCGCCCAGCAGCGAGGCCACGTCGCGGGCCTGCTGCAGCGCCTGGGCCTCGGAGTCGGCGAGCAGGTGCACGACGCCGGAGCGGCGGCCGTGCGGCTCGGGGCCGCCGAGGCGCAGCATGTCGACGTCCTCGCCGGTGACCGAGCGGACGACGTCCGGACCGGTCACGAAGATCCGGCCCTCGGGGCCGAGGATGACCACGTCGGTCAGGGCCGGGCCGTAGGCGGCGCCACCGGCGGCCGGGCCGAGCACCACGGAGATCTGCGGGATCTTGCCCGAGGCGCGGGTCATCACGTGGAAGATCTCGCCGACGCCGTGCAGCGAGAGCACGCCCTCGGCGAGCCGGGCGCCACCGGAGTGCCACAGGCCGATCACCGGGACGCCGTCGGCCAGGGCGACCTCGTAGGCGGTGACGACGTGCTTGCAGCCGACCTCGCCCATCGCGCCGCCCATCACGGTGGCGTCGCTGCAGAAGGCGACGGCGGGGGCGCCGTCGATGGTGCCGCGACCGGCCAGCATGCCGGAGCCGTCATCGGTGGTGATCAGGTGCAGCGAGCCCTCGTCGAACAGGGCGCCGAGGCGGTGCAGCGGGTTGCGCGGGTCCTCTTCGCGAGGGAGCTTGGTCTTCACAGGGGCAGTCGTCATCTCAGATGCTTCCGAACGCGACGGCCACGTTGGCACCGCCGAAGCCGAAGGAGTTGTTCAGGGCGACGATGCGGCCGGACGCGGGGAGGTCGCGGGCGCTGGTCGCGATGTCGAGGTGGACCGCGGGGTCCAGGTTGTCGAGGTTGATCGTCGGCGGGCTCTTGCGCTCGCGGACGGCGAGCACGGTGGCCACCGCCTCCAGCGCGCCGGCGCCGCCGAGCAGGTGGCCGGTCATCGACTTCGTGCTGGTCACCACGACGTTCTCCACGTGCTTGCCGAGCACGGCGTGCAGCATCAGGCCCTCGGCGATGTCGCCCTGGGGGGTGGAGGTGGCGTGCGCGTTGACGTGGAAGACCTCGGCCGGGTCGATCTCGCCCGAGGCGATCGCCATCTTGATGGCGCGGGTGCCGCCACGGCCCTCGGGGTCGGGCTGGGCGATGTCGTGGGCGTCGTTGCTGATCCCGGCGCCGAGCACCTCGGCGTGGATCCGCGCGCCACGGGCCCGGGCGTGCTCCTCGGACTCGAGGATCACGATGCCCGCGCCCTCACCGAGCACGAAGCCGTCGCGGCCGGTGTCCCAGGGGCGGGAGGTCGCGGTGGGGTCGCCGCCCTCCTCACTGCCGGTCTTCGACAGCGCCATCATCTGGGCGAAGGCGGCCATCGGCAGCGGGTGGATCGCGGCCTCGGTGCCACCGGCGATCACCACGTCGGCGCGGCCGAGGCGGATCTGGTCGATGGCCATCGAGATGGCCTCGTTGCCGGAGGCGCAGGCCGAGGTCGGCGCGTTGACCGCGGCGCGGGCGCCGTAGTGCAGGCTGATGTTGGCGGCCGGCGCGTTCGGCATGAGCATCGGCACCGCGAGCGGGCTGACCCGGCGCGGACCCTTCTCCTTGAGCGCGTCGTAGTTCGCCAGCAGGGTGGTGACGCCGCCGATGCCGGAGGCGACCGCGACGCCGAGCCGGTCCTTGTCGATCTCGACGTCGTCGAGACCCGCGTCCGCCCATGCCTCCTGGGCCGCGACCATGGCGAACTGCGCCGACCGGTCGAGCCGGCGGGCCTTCACCCGGTCGAGGACCTCCGAAGGCTCCACTGCCACTCGGCCACCGATCTTCACCGGCAGGTCGGCGACCACGTCGTCCTCGAGACGCGCGATTCCCGACTGTCCGGCGAGCATCGCGGACCAGGTGGAGGCGACGTCGCCCCCGAGGGGGTTCGTGGTACCGAGACCGGTCACGACAACGCGCTTGAGAGACATGGGGCTCCTTGGCTGAGGGGAGGGTATGGGGCGGACGCGGATCAGGCGGGGCTGATTCAGCCCTGGGCCTTCTCGATGAAGGAGACGGCGTCGCCGACGGTCTTCAGGTTCTTGACCTGGTCGTCGGGGATGGAGACGTTGAACTTCTCCTCGGCGGCGACGACCACCTCGACCATGGACAGCGAGTCGACGTCCAGGTCGTCCACGAAGGACTTGTCGAGCTGCACGTCGTCGACGGGGATGCCTGCAACCTCGTTGACGATCTCGGCGAGGTCGGCGCGGATCTCTTCGGTGGTGGCCATTTCTGGTTTCTCCTTCATTGGTGGGTGTTGCTAGGGGAATCTGGGGAGGCCGTCACGGAACGGTGACGACCTGGGCGGCGTAGGCCAGGCCCGCGCCGAAGGCGATCAGCAGAGCGCGGTCGCCGGACTTGGCCTCGCCGGTCTCGATCATCCGGGCCAGGGCCAGCGGCACCGAGGCCGCCGAGGTGTTGCCCTGGACGGCGATGTCGCGGGCGATGCGCACCCGCTCGGGCAGCTTCATCGCGCGGGCCATCGCGCTGGTGATCCGGTCGTTGGCCTGGTGCGGGATGAAGAGGTCGAGGTCCTCGACGGTGAGGCCTGCCTTGGTCAACGTCTCCTGGGCGACCTTGGCCATCTCGAAGGAGGCCCAGCGGAAGACCGCGGCGCCCTCCATCACCAGGTGCGGCATCTCGCCGTCGGCGGCGTTGACGGCGTCGCGCCAGTCGGTGTTCTGCCGGATCAGGTCCGACTGGGCACCGTCGGAGCCCCACACGACCGGGGAGATGTCGGGCTCGGTGGAGGGACCCACCACGACCGCGCCGGCGCCGTCGGCGAAGATGAAGGCGGTGCCGCGATCGCGCGGGCTGGTGATGTCGGACAGGCGCTCCACACCGACCACGAGCACGTTCTTGGCAGAGCCGCCGCGGATCATGTCCGAGGCGATCGCCACGCCGTGGCAGAACCCGGCGCAGGCGGCCGAGATGTCGAAGGCGGCGGGGGCGCCGGCACCGATCTCGTGGGCGATCAGCGCAGCGGCTGACGGCGTCTGCAGGAAGTGGCTGACGGTGGCGACCACGACGCAGTCGAGGTCGCTGGCCTGCAGACCGGCCTGGGCCAGCGCGCCACGGGCGGCCTCGGCCGACATCGCGACCACGGTCTCGTCCTCGGAGGCGAAGCGGCGCTCGCGGATGCCGGAGCGCTGCTGGATCCACTCGTCGCTGGACTCGATCGCCTCGACGACCTCGGAGTTGGGCACCACCCGGCGCGGGCGGTAGGCGCCGACGCCGAGGATGCGCGCATGCGGCGAACCGCTCATGCGGCGCCGCCCGTCGGGTGCAGGCGCAGCAGGGGCTGGCCGGGGGAGACCAGGTCGCCGTCCTCGACGAGCCACTCGACGACCTGGCCGCCGTGCGGTGCCAGCACCGGGGTGCGGTCTCGCAGGCTGGCGACCGAGCCGATGGTGGCGTTGGTCTCCAGGACGGTGGCCGCGCCGGCCGCCTCGTCGAGGTGCCAGGTGCCCTTGATCGGGCTGACCACCATCCGCCAGGTGGGGGTGGAGTCGATCGGCGACGGGTCGCCGTGCCGCTCCACGAACGCGCGGGCGTCGTCGAGCTGGTCGGGGGTCTTCAGGGCGAAGGTCTCTACACCCTTGAGGTTCCGCTTGGCGATGCCGGTGAGCACGCCGGCCGGGGGCATCTCCAAGATGCCGGTGACGCCGAGGTCGCGCATGGTCTCCATGCAGAGGTCCCAGCGCACCGGGCGGCTGATCTGGCCGACGATGCGGGCCAGCACGTCGCGGCCGTCGTGGACGACCTTGCCGTCGGCGTTGGAGATCACCATGGTGCGCGGGTCGTGCACCGAGACCGAGCGGGCGAGCTCGGCCATCCGGTCGACGGCGGGGGCCATGTGCTGGGTGTGGAAGGCACCGGCCACCGAGAGCGGGGTGAGCCGGGCCTTGGCCGGAGCGTCCTCGGCGAGGGCAGCGAGCTGCTCCATGGTGCCGGCGGCGACGATCTGGCCGGGGCCGTTGTCGTTGGCGGGGGTGAGGCCGTGGCGCTCGATGGTGGCGAGCACCTCCTCGCGGTCGCCGCCGAGGATCGCGGTCATGCCGGTCGGGGTGCGCTCGGCCGCGGCGGCCATCGCCAGGCCACGCTCGCGGACCAGGACCATCGCCTGCTCGGCGGTGATCACGCGGGCGCCGGCAGCGGCGGCGAGCTCACCGACGCTGTGGCCCGCGACGGCGCCGATGCGGCCGAACGCGTCGGCGGGGTGCGGGAAGAGCGCCAGTGCGGCGACCAGGCCGCTGGCGACCAGCAGCGGCTGGGCGATCTGGGTCTGCCGGATGGTCTCGGCGTCGGAGACGGTGCCGTGATGCACCAGGTCGACGCCGGCGACCGTGGAGAGCCACTCAAACCGGGCGGCGAAGATCGGGTCTTCGAGCCAGGGCTTGAGGAAGCCGGGAGTTTGAGCACCTTGACCGGGAGCGACGATGACGAGCACGGACACCAGCCTGCCTTGTCAGGTCCCCTGCACGTGAGCACGCCACGCACGAAAAGAACGGCCCATACTTTGTAGGGTTCCAACAAAAAGGTGGTTACTGGTCGGTTTCTTGTCCCGCTCCGTCGGATTGCAGTTCATGCCAGGTACTCCCAGCCTGCAGGCGACCGAGGGTGAGGGCGATCGCCAACGTGTATGCGTGCCGCGGCTGGGTGGGCGAGAGCCCTGTGAGATCGGCCACCTGGCGCAGCCGGTAGCGCACCGTGTTGGGGTGCACGAACAGGGAGCGTCCGGTGGCCTCCATCGAGGAGCCGTGGGCGAAGAAGGCGTCGACGGTCTCGATCAGCGCCCCCCGCGAGCTGACCAGGGTGTCGAAGACCTCCTCGATCAGCCGCGCCCGGGCCAGGGCGTCGCCGGAGAGCGCCCGTTCGGCGAGCAGCTCGTCGGCCGCGACCGGTCGGGGAGCGTCCGGCCAGGCGCCGGCGACCCGGTAGCCGGCGATCGCGGCCCGGGCCGAGAGGTGGGCCCGGGTCAGGTCGGGGGCCAACGGGCCGACCACCACCGGGCCCGGCGCGAACTGCCCGCTGATCGCGGCCGCCACCTGGCCGGCGTCCTGGACGCCGCCCAGCACCACCACCATCCGGTCGCCCTGGACGGCGCAGAGCACGTCGGTGGCGCGGTCGCGGTCCCGGGCCAGGCGGCGGATCCGGTCGAAGGCGTCGACCTGCGGGCCGTCGCCGGCTCCCCCCAGCACCACGGTGACGGCGTCGCTGCTGCGCCAGCCCAGGGCGCTGGCCCGGGAGAGCAGGGTCTCGTCGGGCTCGGCGCGGAAGACGGAGTCGACCACCAGGGCCTCCAGTCGCGCGTCCCAGGCGCCACGGGCCTCGGCGGCGCGGGCGTAGACGTCCGCAGTGGCGAAGGCGAGCTCGCGGCTGTAGCGCAGCACGCCGGCATGGACCGGTGCCGCCCGCTCGGGACCGAGCAGGTCGTCCAGGCTCCGCTCGACGACGTCGATGGTGAGCCGGATCAGCTCCACGGTCTGCTGCAGGTTGACCACGCCGGCCAGGTCGCGCGGCGCGGCCCCGAAGACCTCGGTGGCGATCCCGGCGTCCTCCTCGGCCGAGACCTCCGCGGTGTCGTCGTGGCGCTGGTACCAGGCGATGAAGGCCCGGATCCCGGCCTGGGCGACCATCCCCACCCAGGAGCGATCCTCGGCGGAGAGGGCGTCGAACCAGTCCTTGTCCGCCTCGATCCGCGCCATCGTGGCGGCGCTCAGCGGCCCGACCGCGCGGAGCAGGATCGCGCTGGCCTCGTGGCGCGCGGGATCGTTCGGCTCGAACACGCTCTGAGGCTATCGCTCCCGTCGGGCGCAAAGCCGCCCGGGGACGTCCCGCGAACGGTGAGCGCGGGCGCTCGGTTCGCGGGACGTCCCCGGGAGGTGGGGTGGTGACCGGTTAGGAGTCGCCGCCCTCCTGAAGCACGCCGGCGACCGCGGTCGGGTCGTCGATCTGGAACTTCTTGAATGCCTCGGTGACGACGTCACGCGAGATCTCGCCGGCGTCGGCGAGGGCCTGCAGCGACTGGACCACGATCGAGGCGGCGTCGATGTTGAAGAAGCGACGCGCCGCCGGGCGGGTGTCGGCGAAGCCGAACCCGTCGGCACCCAGCACCCGGTAGTCGCCGGGCACCCAGCGGGCGATCTGCAGCGGGACCGCGCGCTGGAAGTCCGAGACCGCCACCACCGGGCCGCTGCCGCCGGCGAGCCGGTCGGCGACGTAGGCGGTGCGCGGGTCCTGGTCCGGGTTGAGCAGGTTCCACTGCTCGGCGGCGACGGCGTCGCGAGCCAGCTCGTTCCACGACGTCACCGAGTAGGTGTCGGCGCCGACGCCGTACTCCTCGGCCAGGATCTGCTGTGCCTCGGCCACCCACGGGAAGGCGACGCCGGAGGCCAGCAGGCGCACCCGCGGGCCGGTGGTGTCGGTGGCCGTGATCTGGTGCATGCCGCGCAGGATCCCCGCGACGTCGACGCCCTCGGGCTCGGCGGGCTGGGCCACCGGCTCGTTGTAGACGGTCAGGTAGAAGATCACGTCCTCCGCCTGGGCGCCGTACATCCGGTTCAGGCCGGACTCCATGATGTGCGCGATCTCGTAGGCGAACGCCGGGTCGTAGTGGACGACGGCGGGGTTCGTCGCGGCGAGCAGCGGCGAGTGGCCGTCGGCGTGCTGCAGACCCTCGCCGGTCAGCGTGGTGCGACCGGCGGTGGCGCCCACCAGGAAGCCGCGGGCCAGCTGGTCGGCCATCGCCCAGATTGAGTCGCCGGTGCGCTGGAACCCGAACATCGAGTAGAAGATGTAGAACGGAATCATGTGCTCGCCGTGGGTCGAGTACGCCGAGCCGGCTGCCGTCGCGGACGCCATCGCGCCGGCCTCGGAGATGCCCTCGTGCAGCATCTGGCCCTGCTCGGACTCCTTGTAGGCGAGCAGCAGCTTGCGGTCCACGGACTCGTACTTCTGGCCGCCCGGGTTGTACACCTTGGCGGTCGGGAACATCGCGTCCATGCCGAAGGTGCGGTACTCGTCGGGGGCGATCGGCACGATCCGCTTGCCGATCTCCGGGTCCTTCATCCAGTCCTTGAGCAGGCGGACGATGGCCATCGTGGTGGCGATCTTGTTGTTGCCCGAACCCTGCTTGATGCCGTCGTAGACCTTGGCCGGCGGCAGGGTGAGCGGGGTGGCCCGGTCGATGCGCTGGGGCAGCGAGCCGCCCAGGGTGCGCCGCCGCTCCATCATGTACTCGATCTCCGGGGAGTCGGCGCCAGGGTGGAAGAACGGCGCGGTGCCGGAGGCCTCGTAGGCCTCCTTGATGTCGCGGTCGCTCATCGGCAGGCGGAGCCGGTCGCGGAACTTGAGCAGGTCCGGAAGCTTGAGCTTCTTCATCTGGTGGGTGGCGTTCTTGCCCTCGAGGGCGTCGATCGTCCAGCCCTTGACCGTGTGCGCCAGGATCACCGTCGGCTGGCCGGCGGTCTTGGTCGCCGCGTCGAACGCCGCGTAGACCTTGCGGTAGTCGTGGCCGCCGCGGGGCAGCTTCTCGATCTGCCGGTCGGTCATGTGCTCGACCATCTTGCGCAGCCGCGGGTCGGGCCCGAAGAAGTGCTCGCGGTTGTAGGCGCCGTCCTCGACCGAGAAGGTCTGGAACTGGCCGTCGGGGGTGCTGTTCATCTTGTTGACCAGGACGCCGTCCATGTCGCGGGCGAGGAGGTCGTCCCACTCGCGGCCCCAGACGACCTTGATCACGTTCCAGCCGGCACCGCGGAAGTTGGACTCCAGCTCCTGGATGATCTTGCCGTTGCCGGTCACCGGGCCGTCGAGCTGCTGCAGGTTGCAGTTGATCACCCAGGTGAGGTTGTCGAGCTCCTCGCGGGCCGCGATGCGCAGGGCGCCGAGCGACTCCGGCTCGGCCATCTCGCCGTCGCCGAGGAAGGCCCACACGCGCTGGTCGCTGGTGTCCTTGATGCCGCGGTTGTGCAGGTAGCGGTTGAAGCGCGCCTGGTAGATCGAGTTGATCCCGGTGAGGCCCATCGAGACGGTGGGGAACTCCCAGAACTCCGGCATCAGCCGCGGGTGCGGGTAGGAGGAGAGGCCGGCGCCGAGGCCGTGCTGGACCTCCTGGCGGAAGTGGATCAGCTGCTGCTCGGTGAGGCGACCCTCGAGGAAGGCGCGGGCGTAGATGCCGGGGGAGGCGTGGCCCTGGATGAAGATCTGGTCGCCGCCTCCCGGGTGCTCCTTGCCGCGGAAGAAGTGGTTGAAGCCAACCTCGTACAGCGAGGCGCTGGACTGGTAGGTGGCGATGTGGCCGCCGACCTCCAGGCCCGGCCGGTTGGCGTCCGAGACCATCACCGCGGCGTTCCAGCGGATGAAGGCGCGGATCCGTCGCTCGATGTCCTCATCACCGGGGAACCAGGGCTCGCGCTCCGGCGGGATGGTGTTGATGAAGTCGGTGCTGCGCAGGGCCGGCACGCCGACCTGCCGCTGGCGCGCGCGCTCCAGAAGACGGAGCATCACGTAGCGGGCGCGGTCACGACCGCGGCCCTCGATCATGGCATCGAATGAGTCAAGCCAGTCAGCAGTTTCGTCCGGATCGATGTCGGGAAGCTGCGTGGGTAGGCCCTCGTGGATGACGGGCGCCTTGGGCGGACTCGCAGGGGTGGTGGAATCGGTCACGAAACTTATGCTCCCACGCCGAAGAAATCGAGAAAATCTACCCGCCAGTATCGAGAATTGCTGTCTGGGGTTGCGCGTAGGTGTTGTGTTCTAGTGGACTACAGCCACGTTTTCTTTCCCCTTTGGACTGGAGGATTCAGTTGAGTTCCACCACGGGCGGCACCGCCGCCCAGCAAGACGGGCCTGCGGCCCGGCTGAGCATCAAGCCTGGAATGGTCGTTCAAGAGCTCGGCTGGGACAACGACACCGACGATGAATTGCGCGTCGCGATCGAGGACACGATCGATGCAGACATGGTCGACGACGGCTACGGCAACGTGGTCGACGCCGTCCTCTTGTGGTGGAGGGCTGACGACGGGGACCTCGTCGACGCTCTGGTCGACTCACTGGCCGACCTGGCAGAAGGCGGCCTGATCTGGCTGCTGACGCCGAAGGTCGGACGTCCCGGAGCAGTCGACCCGGCGGACATCGCCGAAGCGGCACCGATCGCAGGCCTGTCGCAGACGACGACTGCTGCGGTCAGCCGTGACTGGGTCGCCACCCGGCTCGTTGCCCCCAAGGCGGCGCGCTGAAACTGCTCCGCCATTGATGGCAACCGCTGGAAGGAACCAACGGCATGGGCAGGGTCAAGCAGAAACTGAGTACGGGCGCGACTTCGTTGCGCGTCCTGGGCAAGGCGGGGGTCATCCGACCCTATGGCCCCGTGACCTTGGCCAAAGTGGCGAGCGCCGTGGTGCGCTGGGGCACCGGTCCTGCCGGTGGGTTCACCAGTCTGGCGGCTCGTCATCCCGACCGGATCGGGATCATCGACGACCTGGGTGAGCTGACCTTCCGCCAGGTGCACGAGCGCAGCAACGCGCTCGCCCGTGAGCTGAGCCGCCTCGGCGTCCGCGAGGGCGACGGGGTGGCGATCATGTGCCGCAACCACCGCGGCTTCGTCGACGCCAGCCTGGCCACCGCCAAGCTCGGCGCCGACGCGCTCTACCTGAACACCGCCTTCGCGGCACCGCAGCTCTGTGAGGTGATCGAGCGGGAGCAGCCGAAGCTGGTGATCTACGACGAGGAGTTCACCGAGCTCCTCGCGGCCGCACCGATCACCCAGCGGGTGGTCGCCTGGACCGACACCGACGGCGCGACGGGAGGCGACGCCGCCGCTGACGGTCCTGGAGGCGAGCGGATCACCCTCGAGCAGCTGATCCGCAGCGGCGACGTGGCCGACCTGAAGCCGGCCAAGCGGCACGGACGCGTGGTGATCCTGACCTCGGGCACCACCGGCACCCCCAAGGGGGCGCCACGCAGCGAGGCCGGCATCGACGCCGCAGTCGCGCTGCTGTCGCGGCTGCCGTTGCAGTACGGCTGGCGCAGCCACATCGCGGCCCCGCTCTTCCACACCTGGGGCTACGGGAACCTCGCGCTCGGCATGCTGCTGGGCACCACCGCCGTGCTCACCCGGCGCTTCGACCCGGAGCAGGCCCTGGAGATCACCGAGCGGCACCGCTGTGACTCGATGGTGGTGATCCCGGTGATGCTGCAGCGGATCCTGCGCCTGCCGGAGGAGACCCTCGACCGGTTCCGGCTGGACACCGTGAAGCTGGTCGCGGCGTCCGGGTCGGCGATGCCGGGCGACCTGGCCCTGGCCTGGATGGACCGCTTCGGCGACCGGCTCTACAACATCTACGGCTCGACCGAGGTGGCGTACGCGTCGGTGGCGAACCCGGGCGACCTGCGGGTGGCGCCCAGCAGCGCCGGGCGGCCGCCGTGGGCGACCGTGGTGAAGATCCTCGACGAGAGCGGCCGGCCGGTCCCGGCGGGGGAGTCGGGCCGGATCTTCGTCGGCAACGGGATGCTCTTCGAGGGCTACACCGGCGGCGGCAACAAGGAGCTGCTGGACGGCCTGATGTCGACCGGCGACGTGGGTCGCTTCGACGTCGAGGGCCGGCTCTACGTGGAGGGCCGCGACGACGAGATGATCGTCTCCGGGGGAGAGAACGTCTTCCCCAAGGAGGTCGAGGACTGCCTGGCCCGGCACGAGTCGGTGGTCGAGGTGGCTGCGATCGGCGTCAGCGACGACGAGTTCGGCAAGCGGCTGCGCGCCTTCGTGGTGCTGGCCGAGCCGGTCACCGAGGACGACCTCAAGGGCTGGGTGAAGGCCAACCTCGCGCGCTACAAGGTGCCGCGCGACATCGTCTTCATCGACGAGCTCCCGCGCAACGCCACCGGCAAGGTGATCAAGCGCGAGCTCTTCGACTGGGCGGTGTGAGCCTCAGCCCACGCTGCGGAAGCAGCTCACGGTGCGGTCGCCGGCCCGCCACGCCGCCTTGGTCGGATGGACGTACCAGAACGGTCCGGACCCGACGAAGCGGCGGCAGCGCTGGGTGACCGTCGTGCGGAGGTCGTCGGCACCGGGATACCTGGTGCCGGCGGCCTCGAATCCGCCCGCCCACCGGTAGCGGTGCGGGCGGTCACAGGTGACGTAGACCGCGTCGCTGGTCGAGCCGTTGCGCATCTGCACGCAGCGGACGTACTCGTCGGGAGCCGTGCCGTTGAACAGCGGCGCGCTCGAGCGGGGCAGCCGCTTGGTGCCCTGCTCGGTCCGCGCGACCAGATCGCAGCGGAACCAGCGGGCACCCGCCGCGCGCTGCTCGGCGTCCGGGCCGAACCAGTGCGCGGCGAAGACGGTGCCCTGCACCGAGCTCCTGCTCAGGCCGGTGGTGCTGGCCAGGTGCCGGGCGCAGACCCGCTGGGCGTACTCCGGCTCGGTGACCTGGAGATCGGTCGGGAACAGGGCCACGCGCATCGTCATGGCGTTGTGCGGATCGGTGCACGTGACCGGCGAGGAGCTGTTCGTCGACGCCGCCAGGTCGGCCGCCGAGAGCCGGTAGCAGGCACCGGTGGTGGGCGCCCCCGCGCGCGGCGACTGGGTGGGCGTGGTGGGCTCGGCCTGGATCACCGCCGGCCCCATCACCGCGGCCTCGGGCTTCGGGGTCGGCGGATCCTCGCCACACGCAGCGAGGCTGAGCAACGACCCCGAGAGCAGTGCGACGGTGAGGATGCGAAGATGACGGACAGCCATGGAGAACCCCTGGTCGACTAACTTCTGCGAATCCTAGGACAGGACCACCGTGACCGAGCTCAAGGTCGGCGATCTCGCCCCGGACTTCACCCTGCGCGACCAGTTCGGCCAGGACGTGACGCTCTCCTCCTTCCGCGGCACCAAGGCGGTGGCACTCTTCTTCTACCCCTACGCCTTCTCGGGCGTGTGCACCGGGGAGCTGGCAGGGATCCGGGACCGGCTCGCCGAGTTCCTGACCTTCGACACCGAGGTGCTGGCGATCTCCTGTGACCCGACCTATGCGCTGCGCGCCTTCGCCGACAGCGACGGCCTGAACTTCCCGCTGCTCTCCGACTTCTGGCCGCACGGCGAGGTCGCGCAGGCCTACGACGTCTTCAACGAGAAGCGTGGCTGCGCCCGGCGCTCCACCTACATCCTGGACAAGGAGGGCCGGATCGCCTGGGCGGTGCACAACGCGATGCCCGAGGGCCGCGACCTCGACGAGCACCTCCGAGAACTGCAGGCACTGGTCTGAGCCGCGGTCTGGACCACTGATTGCAGGTTTGTGCAGAGTTGGCCCGCAACCGCTGACAACCGCTCATGCGGGTGCTTTGATTACTTCAGTACGGCCGCTGGTGACCCGAGACTCCAGCGGCCGTACTTTCATTTCCGGGGCTCGGAGTGCGGGCCTGGGCCGGCTCCGTGTGGTGCGTCGGGACGGTTTCGAACCGCCGACCGCCCGGGTGTAAACCGGGTGCTCTACCGCTGAGCTACCGACGCGTGGTGCAACGCGGGCAAACACTACGCGATCACGTCCGGCTCTGCTCGGCACCCCCTGACCGACGCTGAGCGCAGCCCGCAGGCCGTTCGGCGCATCTCCGGCACCGCTCGGCGCAGCGGCACCGACAGGCCTCCCGGTTTTGGGCTTGCGTGACTAAGGTCTCACCGATCACTGTTGGTGGTACGCGACTAGGGAGACCACATGCTCGTCCCGTTCGGGATCTCAGACTTCATCAACCGCGCCGAGGCCGTCTATGGCGAGCGGGTAGGCGCGATCGATGAGCCGAACCAGCCGGCGCCCTCCCTGGGCGAGCCGACCTACGCCGAGATCGCCGAGCTGGCGCGTCGCCAGGCGGCCAAGCTCGACGAGCTCGGGATCGGCTTCGGTGAGCGGGTTGCGGTCGTCTCGCACAACTCCGCCCGTCTGCTCACCTCGTTCTTCGGCGTGGCCGGCCACGGCCGGGTGCTGGTGCCGATCAACTTCCGGCTCCGGCCCGATGAGGTCTCCTACATCGTCGAGCACTCCGGCGCCCGGGTGCTCTACGTCGACCCCGAGCTCCAGGACGAGCTCGCCGAGGTGACCGCCGAGCACAAGTTCATCCTCGGCGACGATGAGGACCTCTTCGCCGCCCCCGGTGCCGTCCCGCAGCCGTGGGAGCCGGACGAGAACGCCACCGCCTGCATCAACTACACCTCGGGCACCACGGCGCGTCCCAAGGGCGTGCAGATCACCCACCGCAACGTGTGGGTCAACGCCGTCACCTTCGCGCTGCATGCCGGGCTGACCGACCGTGACGTCCTGCTGCACACCCTGCCGATGTTCCACGCCAACGGCTGGGGCATGCCGTTCGCGGCGACCGGCCTGGGCATCAAGCAGGTGGTGATCCGCAAGATCGACGGCGCCGAGATCCTGCGCCGGGTCCGCGACCACGGCGTCACCTACATGTGCGCGGCACCCGCGGTGGTGGCCGCCGTCCTGGAGGCCGCCAAGGATTGGGACGGCGAGATCCCGGGCCGCGACAAGGTCCGGATCATCGTGGCCGGCGCGCCGCCGCCCACCAAGACCGTGGCGCGCGTCGAGTCGGAGCTCGGCTGGGAGTTCATCCAGATCTACGGCCTCACCGAGACCTCCCCGCTGCTCACCATCAACCGCACCCGGGCCGAGTGGGACGACCTCGAGCCCGAGGAGCGTGCGGCGAAGCTGGTTCGCGCCGGCGCCCCCGCGATCGGCGTCACGGTGACCACGAACGAGGAGGGCGAGGTGCTGGCCCGCTCCAACGTGGTGCTCGCGGGCTACTGGCAGCAGCCGGAGGAGTCGGAGACGGCGCTGGCCGGCGGCTGGTTCCA
>NZ_BAAALG010000003.1:17745-28104 GCF_039528155.1 Nocardioides dubius
GACGGCTACCTGACGATCAGCGACCGCAAGAAGGACGTGATCATCACCGGTGGCGAGAACGTCTCCTCGATCGAGGTCGAGGACGTCCTCTTCTCCCACCCCGCCGTCTCCGAGGTCGCGGTGATCGGCGTGCCCAGCGAGAAGTGGGGCGAGACGATCAAGGCGCTGGTGGTGCTGGCCGAGGGCGCCGAGGCCACCGAGGCAGAGCTGATCGCCTGGTGCAAGGAGAAGGCCGCCAGCTACAAGGCGCCGACCTCGATCGAGTTCCGTCCCGAGCTCGCCCGCACCGCCACCGGCAAGCTGCAGAAGTTCAAGCTCCGCCAGCCGTACTGGGACGGCCAGGCCAAGCAGATCAACTGATCTCTCCTGCCGTGAGGTCGAGATGAGGCGTCTCTCATCTCGACCTCACGGTGACCTCACCTCGCGCGACCAGGCTGGTGCCGTCAGCACAGCAGGTCGCCGCTCGGGCGGCCGCGAAGGAGAGGAAGCACCATGAAGCGCCTGATCCCGTTGGGTGGACTCGGACTCGTCGGTCTGGTCGCCGCCGGCCTGATCGCCTTTCAGACCCCGACCGTCTCGGCCGCCGACGAGGTGGCCAAGCGTGACGACGAGCAGCCCACGCTGGTCCTCGTCGCCGACGACGACGCGGACGACGACGACAGCAAGAAGTCGAACGACACCAAGAGCCGGTTCACCAAGCACAGCCGCAACAGCAAGGTGAGCAACGACCACACCCGCAGCAACGTGACGAAGGTCAGCCGGGACCGGGACCTCAGCCGCGCCGACAAGACCCGTGACTGGACCCGCGACGGCGCCAAGAAGCAGGGCAAGAAGCAGGTCCGCGACTGGTCGGCGAACTCGACCAACGACCGCTCCCGCAACGACACCCGTCGCTGAGCGAGGCTGAGATGAGCAACCGCGCAGAGCGCTGGGGCTTCGCCGAGGGAGACGCCATCACCGACGAGCTGATCGCGATCAAGCTCCTCGGCGGTGGCGCCTCCTACGAGGCCTACCTCGCCTTCGACGAGATCACCTACTCACCGGTCGTGGTCAAGGTGGTCAGGCCCGATCAGGTGGACAGCGGGAGCACTCTGCGCGGTCTGCGGCGGGAGGTCGCCGCGCTGGCGGAGATCAACCATCCCGTCGTCGTCCGGGGGCTGCGCCATGAGCTCGAGGGGGAGCGTCCCCACGTCGTCCTGGAGCAGGTGGACGGCCCCCGGCTCTCGACCCTGGTGCGCCGCTACGGCCCGCTCCAGGCCGCTCAGTACCTGCCGCTGGCGATCGACATCGCGGCGGCCCTGCACTACCTGCGTCACGTCGGCTATGTGCACCTCGACATCAAGCCCAGCAACGTGATCATGGGTGCCCCGGCCCGGCTGATCGACCTCTCGGTCGCACGCCGGACCGAGGACGCCGCCCAGCTGCGGCACCTGATCGGGACCGACGCCTACATGGCGCCCGAGCAGTGCGATCCGACCGATCGGCTCGCGCCCGGGCCCGCCTCCGACGTCTGGGGGCTGGGCGCGACGCTCTTCCATGCGGTGGCCGGCCATCCGCCGTTCGCAGAGGGCGATCCGGACGCCGACGACGTCGCCGACCGCTTCCCGCAACTGGCGGCGGGCCTGCCCGCGCTGCCGGACGGCGTTCCGGTCCCGGTCGGCAAGGTGATCCACGCCTGCCTCGATCTGGAGCCGGGCGCACGGCCGGAGCCGGACGAGGTCGCCGGAGCCTTGGAGCCGGTCCTGGCCTCGCTGCCGCGCGGGCACCTGGCCGGCTTCCGCCTCGGACGTTGAGCGGGCCACGCTGCCCGGTCCGGCGGGTGCGCCTGTCGGCCGGCGCGTGCCTGCCCGGTCGGGGCTACGGCTCGAACCGGTAGCCCATGCCGCGCACGGTGCTGATCGCGGCAGCGCCGATCTTCTTGCGCAGATAGCCCACGTAGACGTCGACCACGTTCGAGCCCGGGTCGAAGTCGAAGCCCCAGACGTGGTCGAGCAGCTGCTCGCGCGACAGCACCCGGCGCGGGTTGAGCAGGAAGATCTCCAACAGGGTGAACTCGCGCGCCGAGAGGTCGACGGCACGGCCGTCGACGGTGGCCTGGCGAGTGCGGATGTCGAGGCTGACCCGGCCGGCGGCCAGCACCTGCTCGGAGCCTGGCTGCTCGCCGGCCTGGCGCAGCCGCAGCCGCACCCGGGCGGCGAGCTCGGCGAAGCGGAACGGCTTGGGCATGTAGTCGTCCGCGCCGCCCTCGAGTGCGGAGACGGTGTCGGTGACCGAGTCGCGTGCGGTCAGCACGATCACCGGTAGCCGCGCCCCTTGCGCGCGCGCCTGTGCCAGCACCTCGAAGCCGTCGAGCCCGGGCAGCCCGATGTCCAGGATCATCAGGTCGTGCCCGCCCATCAGGGCCTCATCGAGGCCGCTCGGGCCGTCGGTGCAGACGGTGGTGGTGTGGCCATCGGCGCGCAGCCCCTTGGCCAGGAACGAGGCGATCCGCTCCTCGTCCTCCACGATCAGGATGCTGGCCATGTGTCCTCCCGGGGTCGGGGCAGGGTGATCACGAAACGGGCGCCGTGCGGTGTGGTCGGCTCGACGTGCGCGGTGCCGCCGTGGGCCTCCGCGATCGCGCGGACGATGGAGAGACCGAGGCCGAAGCCCTCGTCGCCGGCCGGCACGCGGCTGCGCCCGAACCTCTCGAAGATCCGCTCCCGGTCGGCCTCGGGGACGCCGGCACCCGTGTCGCGCACCCAGAGCTCGACCCGGTCGGGGAGGTCCCGCGAGCCGATTGCCACCGCATCCCCGGTGCCGGTGTGCTTGACGGCGTTGTCGGCCAGCTGCAGCAGGGCCTGGGTGATCCGCTGGCGGTCGAGGCCGACCACGACCTCCGCGCCGCCGTCGTCGACCCAGTCCCGCTCGGCAAGGGCACTGGCCTTGGCCAGCACCTCCGAGGTGAGGCTGCGCAGGTCGGCCGGCTCGGCGACGACGAAGTCGGGACGGGCGCTCTTGGCGAGCAGGATCAGGTCGCCGACCAGGCGCGCCATCC
Organism: Nocardioides dubius; assembly: GCF_039528155.1. Lineage (NCBI taxonomy): Bacteria > Bacillati > Actinomycetota > Actinomycetes > Propionibacteriales > Nocardioidaceae > Nocardioides > Nocardioides dubius. The sequence goes on from NZ_BAAALG010000003.1 coordinate 20,783, forward strand.
GGTCGATCTCGTCGATCAGCAGCGCCCGGGTCTCGGCGACCTCGGCCGGATCGCCGGCGTCCAGCAGCTCGAGGTGCCCACGCAGCACGGTGAGTGGCGTCTTCAGCTCGTGGCCGGCGGCGTCGAGGAACTGGCGCTGCTCGGCGAAGGTGGACTCCAACCGCGCCAGCATCTGGTTCAGGGTGCGGGTCAGCTCGGTGATGTCGTCGTTGCCGGTCTCGGGGATCCGCCGCGAGAGGTCGCTGCCGCTGATCTCGCGAGCGGTGTCGCTGAGCTGGCGCAGTGGAGACAGCAGCCGTCCCGCCTGCCAGGCCGCCAGCAGGGTGATCAGCGCCCAACAGGAGAGCGCGATCAGGAGGTAGGTGCGCAGCAGGTCCATCAGGTCGGCGCGGGTCGCGTCCAGGAGCGTGAGCAGGACCAGCGCGCCCTGCTCGCCCGAGGCGCGGTGGGTGACCGGTTGGACGGTGACCAGGACGTCGCCGTGGTCGGTCGCGACCTGGGCGTCGCCCCCCGAGCCCAGGCGGCTCCGCACCTCGCCGGTGATCGCCGGATCCCGGGTGAGCTCTTCGGCCAGCGCGAGCGGGTCGGTGAGCGAGTAGAGGCCGGGCTCGCCGTCGAACCAGGCGACCAGGACCTCGGCGTCGTTGGGCACGTTGCGCTGGATGTAGAGCCGGAAGAGCGGCTCCAGTCCGGTGAACGCCTCGCCGGTCTCGGGGTCGCGGCCGCGCTGGAGCTTGTCGAACTCGGCGATCTCCTGGCTGGCGTGGTCGATGGTGCGCTCGTGCAGTCGTGCCGACTCCACGGTGTAGATCAGCAGGCCGACCAGGGCCAGGGTGAGCGCCACGGTGAACGAGACGGCGGCGGTGATCCGGGTGCGCACCGAGACGCCCGGCCGGTGCGGCCGGGCGGAGGGGCGGCGGAGCGGGCGCCTCAGCGTGCTGCTCCCGGCGGAGGCGTCGGGGCGCCGGCGGGCGGGATCGGCTCAGTCATCGTCGTCATCGTCGGAGCCGTCATCGTCGTCACGGTCGTCATCGCGGTCGTCGTCGCGGTCATCGTCCGGCGCCGAGGGCTTCGCCGGCCGGTCGTCGTCGCGCGCCGTCCGCGGATCGGGTGGAACCACCTCGGGACGCCGATCGTCGTCGTCGCCGGGCGGGTCGGACTCCGACGGGCGCACGGGGGCGGGCTCGGTGGGCTCCTCCACCACGATCGGGGCGCGCTCGGAGGGCCGGTCGCCGCTTGCCGCCACGGCACCGGCCACATAGGCCAGCACCGGGAGCAGGACGGCGGCCCCCAGCAGCCACTTCCACGGCAGACTCATGGTCACCATGGTGCCGTGTCCAGGTGGGCTCGAGGTGAGAGGACCATGAGAGCCTCCTCATCAACCCCGCCCACTATCGTTGCCGCCATGACGACGTTGGGCGAAGTGGTCGACCTGCTCCATCAGTGGTACCCGCCGGCGACGGCCGACAGCTGGGACGCCGTCGGCCTGGTGCTCGGCGATCCGGCGACGCCGGTCAAGCGGGTGCACTTCGCTGTCGACCCGAGCCCGGAGGTGGCCGCGGAGGCGGTCGCGGCCAAGGCCGACCTGCTGGTGGTGCACCACCCGCTCTTCCTGAAGCCGGTCACCAGCGTCGCGGCCACCACGCCGAAGGGGCGGACCCTGCACACGCTCGCCACCGGCGGCTGCGCCCTGCTGACCGCGCACACCAACGCCGACCAGGCCCTGAACGGCGTCTCCGAGTCGCTGGCGCTGGCGCTCGGGCTGCGCGAGCTGAGCCCGATCATCGCGGCTCCGTCCGAGCCCTCGGACAAGTTCGTGGTCTTCGTGCCCACCGACGCGGCCGCCCCGGTCCGCGCGGCGATGGCGGCAGCCGGTGCCGGCACGTTCGGCGACTACGACCACTGCTCCTTCTCCGCCCACGGCGTCGGCCGCTTCCGGCCGCTGCCCGGCGCGGCTCCGGCGATCGGCACCATCGGCGACATCGCCGTCGTCGACGAGGACCGCCTGGAGGTTTTGGTGCCGCGCCGCCTGCGGGCGCAGGTGCTGGCCGCGATGCGTGCCGCACACCCGTACGAGGAGCCGGCGTTCGACATCATCGAGCTGGCGGACCCGGGGGAGTCGGCGACCGGCACCGGTCGGATCGGCACCGTCGACGAGATGACGCTGCGGGAGTTCGCCGCACAGGTTGCCGAGGCACTGCCCGCGACCGAGCACGGCGTCCGCGTCGGCGGCGACCCGGACCGGATCGTGCGCCGGGTCGCGGTCTGTGGCGGCGCGGGCGACTTCCTGCTCGACCGGCTGGCGGGCAGCGACGCCGACGTCTACCTGACCTCCGACCTGCGCCACCACCCGGCGTCGGAGTTCTTGGAGAAGGGCGGCCCCGCGTTGATCGACGTCGCGCACTGGGCTGCCGAGTCGACCTGGCTCCCGGTGGTCCGGCAGCGCCTTGCCGAGGCACTGGGCGATACGGTGGAGTGCACTGTGAGTGCGGTGCGCACGGATCCCTGGTCGTTTCGTCTCTGACCGCACGTTCTGCACCTGACTGTCACATCTCAACCGAGGAGCCGACGCTGAAAGCCGACCCGATCGCCCAACGCAAGCTGCTGGACCTTGCGGAGCTCGACGCCCGCATCGGGCAGGTGCGCCACCAGCTCAAGTCGCTGCCCGAGCACCAGCAGCTCAGCGACCTGCAGAACCGGCGTGCCGAGCTCGACGCCAAGAGGCGCGACGCTCGCATCGTCGTCGACGACCTCACCCGGGAGCAGAAGAAGTCCGACCAGGACGTCGAGCAGGTCAAGGCGCGGCGCACCCGCGACCAGGGCAAGATCGACCAGGGCCTGGTGACCAACCCCAAGGACCTCGAGCGGCTGACCCACGAGCTGGAGTCCCTGGAGCGCCGGATCAACACGCTCGAGGACATCGAGCTGGAGATCATGGAGAAGGTCGAGGAGGCGACCGCCTCGCTGACCGAGTACGAGGAGGCCCTCGCCACCACCGACGACGAGATCGCCCTGGTGGTCAAGGCGCGCGACGAGAAGAGCCAGGTCGCGCAGTCCGAGCTCGACACGGTGACCGAGCAGCGCGGCGTCGAGGTCTTCAGCATCCCCGGCGACCTGCTCGCGCTCTACGACAAGATCCGCGAGAAGCAGGGCGTGGGCGCGGCGATGCTGCGCGCGCGTCGCTGCGAGGGCTGCCAGCTCACCCTGAACCCGTCCGACCTGGCCCGGATCACCAAGACCCCGGCCGACGAGGTCGTGCGCTGCGAGGAGTGCAGCCGGATCCTGGTCCGCACCGACGAGTCGGGGCTGTGAGCAGGACCGGCGGCACGGACGGCGGAACCCGCGGCTGGTCCGCCGGTGCCGCGGCGCCGACCACGCTGGTCCTGGTCCGGCACGGGGTGACGGCGCTGACCGTCGACAAGCGGTTCTCCGGCGGCATCCGCGGCACCAACCCTCCGCTGGCCGAGACCGGGCGCGAGCAGGCGCACGAGGCCGGCCGGTGGCTCAAGCCGACCGCCGACCGGATCGATGCGGTGCTGACCTCGCCGGTGCTGCGCACCGTCGAGACCGCGCGGATCATCGGCGACGAGATCGGGCACGAGGCTCAGGTCGAGGACGCCTTCGCCGAGATGGAGTTCGGCGAGTGGGACGGCCTGACCTTCGCCGAGGTGGCCGAGCAGCGCCCCGCCGAGATGAAGGCCTGGCTGGGCTCGATGGACGTGGCGCCGGCCGGCGGGGAGTCGTTCCGCGACGTGGAGACCCGGGTCGTCGCCGGGCTGGAGCGGGTCCTGGCCGAGCACGCCGGGCGCACGATCGTGGTCGTCTCCCACGTCACGCCGATCAAGATCATGGTCGGCCGTGCCCTGCACGCGCCGCTGGAGTCGGTCTACCGGATGGAGCTCAGCCCGGCGTCCGTGAGCGTGATCAGCCACTACCCGGGCGGCGAGGGCGATGATCCGATGTCCTCGCTGCGCCTGTTCAACGCCCGTCCGGGCGACCTGCCCCTCGTCCTCTGACGCTCAATGTGACCTCAGCGCGCGAAATTGGTGTCGAAACGCGCGCTGAGGTCACATTGAGCTAGAGCTCGCTGACGACGACATCGAGTTGGGTGCCCTTCTTGCCGGGCTCGCCCACCTCGACGAACCAGCCCAGGTCGCGCAGCGCCTCGGCGAGCCGCGCCGGCGTCCGCGGGTTGGCGCCCTCTTCGAGCAGGGCCCGGACCAACCGGCCCTTGGTCGCCTTGTTGAAGTGGCTGACCACCTTCCGCTTGCCGCCCTGCTCGTGCAGCACCCGCACGGTGGCGACCCGGGGTGCGAGGTCGGCGGCGGGTCGCCAGAAGTTGGCGTACGTCGTCGAGCGCAGGTCGACCAGCAGGCCGTCGCCCAGGGCCTCGAGCACCGCCGGGCCCAGGTGCTCGCGCCAGAACCCCGCCACCGAGCCGAGGCCCGGCAGGGTGACGTCCCCGGAGAGCCGGTAGGAGGGGATCGCGTCGCCGGGGCGCACCATCCCGAAGACCGACGAGGTCACCGCGACCCGGCCGGTGGCACGCCGCTTCGCCGCGCTGCTCAGCGACGCGAAGTCGAGGTTGTCGTAGAGCACGCCGGTGTAGATCCGGTCCGCGCGGACGGCTGGCTGCTCGAGCAGCGTCGCGTTGTGCTGGATCAGCTCGCGCAGGCTGGGGCCCAGCCCGAGCACCTCGGCCGCCTTGTCGGCGTCGTCAGCGCAGAGCTCGACCAGCGCGGCGATCACCTCCGAGCGGGCCTCGGTGAGCTCCGGCGAGCTCAGGGTGGCGAGGTCGAGCGGGCGGCCGCGGGTGGGCAGCGCCTTGCCCTCACTGGGCGGAAGCAGGATCAGCACGCAGACAGGTTAGTAGGGTGAGAGCCATGCCGAGCCGAGTGGTGCGAGTCAGGTCCCGCGGTGCCCGTCCGTTGACGGCGGACCCTGCCGGCGCGGGGCTGCGCGAGGGCGTCGAGGCGATCCGCGCCGAGCTCGGCGTGAGCGCCGAGTTCCCGTCGGAGGTCGAGGAGGCCGCAGCCAAGGCCGCCGCCGAGCCCCGGTTGCCCACGCTGGACCGCACCGACCTCCCGCTGATCACCATCGACCCGGACACCGCGATGGACCTCGACCAGGCGATGCACCTGGAGCGTGACGGCGACGGCTTCGTCGTCTACTACGCGATCGCCGACGTGGCCGCGTTCGTCGAGCCTGACGGGCCGGTCGACCTCGAGGCCCGGCGCCGCGGCCAGACCCTCTACGGCGCCGACTCGAAGGTGCCGCTGCACCCCAAGGCGATCTCCGAGGACGCCGGCTCCCTGCTTCCCGAGCAGGTGCGCCCGGCCCTGCTGTGGACGATCCGGCTCGACGTGACCGGTGCCCAGGTGGCGGCGCGGGTGGAGCGCGCTCAGGTGCGCTCGCGCTCGCGGCACGGCTACGGCGAGGTGCAGGCAGCGCTGGACGCCGGGGAGGCGGCGGAGGTCTTCGAGCTGCTGCGCACCATCGGCACATTGCGCCAGGAGCTGGAGGCCGCACGGGGCGGCGTCTCGCTGCCGCTGCCGGAGCAGGAGGTGAGCGTCGCCGACGACGGCACCTGGCAGCTGGCCTTCCGCTCGATGCACCCGATCGAGGAGTGCAACGCGCAGATCTCGCTGCTCACCGGGATGGCGGCCGCCTCGCTGATGGTCGAGGCCGAGGTCGGCCTGCTGCGCACCCTGCCACCGGCCGACCCACGTGACGTCGCCCGGTTGCGGCGCACCGCGCTCGGGCTTGGCATCGCCTGGCCCGAGGACGTCGACTATCCGGGCTTCGTGCGCTCGCTCGACCCGGACCTGCCCAAGCATGCGGCGATGCTGGTGGCCTGCACCCGGCTGCTGCGCGGAAGCGGCTACGCCGGCTTCGCCGGCGAGCTGCCCGAGGTGACCGGTCATGCCGCCGTCGCGGCCGACTACGCCCACGTCACGGCGCCCCTGCGTCGTCTGGTGGACCGCTACGCCTCGGAGATCTGCGTCGCGCTCTGCGCCGGACAGCCGGTGCCCCCGTGGGTGCTCGCCCGGCTCGACGACGTGCCGGAGGCGATGGCGGCCAGTGGCCGCACGGCCAGCCGCTACGAGCGGGCGATCCTCGATCTGGTCGAGGCGACCGCACTCGCCGGGCGGATCGGGGAGCGGTTCACCGCCGTGGTGATGGAGGTCGAGGAGAAGTCCGCGACCCGCGGCGAGATCACCATCGCGGACCCGGCGATCGAGGCCCGGGTCAGCTCGGAGCGAGAGCTGCCGCTGGGGGAGCAGGTCGAGGTCACTCTGACCACGGCGGACCCGGTGGCGCGCAAGGTCGCCTTCACCTGCTGAGGCTTGCCCCCGGGTGCCGTTGCGCCGCTATTCTCTCGGCATGCCAGAACGCCGGATCGCCGTCGTCACCGACTCGCCCGCCTCGGTCCCCGACGATGTCGCCGCCGAGCACGGGATCGTCGTGGTGCCGTTGCAGGTGATCGTCGGCGCGACCTCCTACGACGAGGGCGTCGATGAGGGCGCGAGCCCGGAGATGGTGGCGCAGGCGTTGCGTGAGTTCACGCCGGTCTCGACCTCACGGCCCTCGCCGACCCGGATGGCGGAGGTCTACGCATCCCTGGCGGAGCAGGGCTACGCCGAGGTGGTCGCGGTGCACCTCTCCTCGAAGATGAGCGGCACCTACGACGCGGCCGAGGTCGCCGCGCGCACGTCGCCGATCCCGGTGCATCCGGTCGACTCGTGCCAGGTGGGTCCGGGCACCGGATACGCGGCGCTCGCTGCTGCCGCGGTGATCGAGGCCGGTGGCAGTGCCGAGGAGGCGGCGGAGGCTGCCCGGGCGCGCGGCGTCGCCTGCGAGTCCCTGTTCTACGTGGACACCTTGGAGTACCTGCGTCGCGGCGGCCGGGTCGGTGCGGCTGCGGCCCTGCTCGGTGGGGCGCTCGCGGTGAAGCCGCTGCTCAAGGTGACCGACGGCCGGATCGACTCGCTGGAGAAGGTCCGCACCGCGGGCCGGGCGCTGGCCCGCCTGGAGGAGCTCGCCGTCCAGGCCGCGGGCGAGGGGCAGGTCGAGGTGACCGTGGCCCATCTGGCCAGCCCGGACCGTGCGGAGACGCTCGCCGAGCGGCTCAGCGACCGACTCGACCTGGCCGAGCCGGCCAGGATCGCCGAAGTCGGTGCGGTGCTGGGTGCGCACGTCGGCCCGGGCATGGTCGCGGTCTGCGTGGCGCCCGCACTCACCTGAGGAAGCGCTGATCAACGGAGGGCGGCGCCAGGCGGCGCCCCAGCACGCACCTGAGCGGCTTCTCCTCAGTCGCCGTG
>NZ_BAAALG010000003.1:28109-29902 GCF_039528155.1 Nocardioides dubius
TCCCTCGTCGGCACCACCCATGCACGCACCGGAGCGACGCTGGCACTCACCCCATTGATCAGCGTTTCCCTGACGCCGAACGTTCCGGTGGCCGGGTAGGGCGAACCTGGCCGGCGCCTGGGCTCGGGTGGATCAGGCGGTCATCCACAGGCGACGCCGGGCCGGCACCGGACTCTGCTCGGGCGACCTAGCGTCGCGGCATGCGAGGTCGAGGAGCACAGGAGCATGCCGAAGCGCTGGCGCGCCGGCTCGAGCTGCTGCGCGTCGAGCTGGGCGCCGCGCGCACCGAAGCCGCGTCGCCTGAACGGGCGCCGGAGGTGGAGGAGCACACGCGGATCCGGCCGTTCGCGCCGATCCGTGGGGGAGGTGGCACCGACGCGTCGCCGTCACCTCACGGCCCGGCTCGGGTGGCGTCGCGCTGGGCTGCCGGGGGCCCGGGGGGCGAGCGCCCGACGGCCGGCCGCCANGGCCGCCAGGCGTCACCGATCCCGGTGCCCGGGCGCCACGCCGCACGCCGTCCGCCGGTGCTGCTCCGCGAGCTGCGCGGGCGGGTGGCGCTGGGCACCGGGCAGCTCGTGGTCGTCGCGGTCCTTGCCGTCGTGGGGCTCGCGATCACCGGTTGGTGGGCGCTCGGCACGCGCTCGGAGCAGGGCCAGGCCCCCGTGCCGGCGATGACCTCCCCGCTCGCCACCGCCGTCACGGCGCCGCTCGGCCCCTCGCCTCCGGTGGCGGCAGGCGAGGCGGAGGTGGTGATCGACGTCGCCGGCAAGGTGCGCCGCCCGGGGATCGTCGTGCTGCCGCCCGGCTCGCGGGTCGTCGATGCGCTGGCCGAGGCCGGGGGAGCGCGCCGTGGCGTGGACCTGAGCAGCCTGAACCTGGCCCGGGTGCTGGTCGACGGCGAGCAGATCGTGGTCGGTGCCCGCCCACCGCCCGGGGTCGCCGCCTCGGCTGCGCCGCAGGGAAGTGGGGAGGTCGGCGTACTGGTGAACCTGAACACCGCCGGCCTGGCCGAGCTCGACGACCTGCCCGGCGTCGGACCGGTCACCGCGCAGGCGATCGTCGCCTGGCGCGAGGCCAACGGTGGCTTCCGCGCCGTCGATCAGCTGCTGGAGGTCGACGGCATCGGGGAGAAGACCCTGGCCGATCTCGCCCCGCACGTGACGCTGTGATCCGGTGACCGACCTCCGACTGCCGGCCCTGGCGGCGGCGTCGTGGTGCGGCGCGCTGCTCGGGCTGACCGGAGGCGCCGGAGCCCGAGCCGTGGCCGTCACCGCAGCGGTGCTGCTCGCGCCGTTCGCCGCGCGCCGGTTCGGCTGGCGTGCGGTGCTCGCCTGGACCCTGCTCGCGCTCACCCTGGCCGGGACGGCGGCCTGGCGTGACGCGGCGCTGGAGCGCTCGGCGCTCGCCCGGCTGGCGGCCACCCGGCAAGCCGTCCAGGTGGAGCTGCAGGTGAGCAGCGATCCCCGTCCGGTGCCCGGCGGCTATCGCCCCCGGATCCTCTTCCGCGCCACGGTGCGCTCGATCGCCGGTGCGGACGGCGCCTGGACCTCGGTGCGGGTGCCGGTGCTGGTGATCTCCGAGCCGGGCCACGGGCCCGAGCTCGGTGCCCGGCTCCGCGCGACGGCCCGGTTGCGGCCGAGCGCCGACCACGACGCCGCCGCCACCTTGACGCTGCTCAGCGCGCCGGTCGAGGTGGCCCCACCATCCTCGGGATGGCGGCTGGCAGCGGCCGTGCGGGCCTCGATCCGCGACACCGCCGCAGGCCCGGTTGCCGGGCGGGCGCTGCTGCCGGC
>NZ_BAAALG010000003.1:29914-48991 GCF_039528155.1 Nocardioides dubius
CTCTCGTCGCCGGCGACGAGAGCGCGCTCAGCGAGGAGACCCGGGCCGACTTCCGGGTCTCCGGGCTCACCCACCTGCTCGCCGTCTCCGGCACCAACCTGACCTTGGTGGTCGGGTTCCTGGTCCTGCTCGGCCGCTGGCTCGGGGTGCGCGGGCGCGGGCAGTACCTGGTCGCCGTGCTCGGCATCGCCGGCTTCGTGCTGCTCGCCCGCACCGAGCCCAGTGTGGTGCGGGCGGCGGCGATGGGAGCGGCCGCCCTGATCGGGCTGGCCCACAACGGGACCCAGCGCGGGGTGCGGGCGCTCGGGCTGGCGGTGATCGCGCTGCTGCTGTGGGACCCGTGGCTGGCCACGACCGTCGGCTTCGCGCTCTCGGTGCTGGCCACCGCGGCGATCCTGCTGCTGGCCCCCGGGTGGGCGTCCGCGCTGGGCGGCTGGCTGCCGCGCCCGGTGGCGGAGGCGCTGGCGGTGCCGCTGGCCGCCCAGCTCGCGTGCACGCCGCTGGTCGCCGCGATCTCCGGGCAGGTCAGCCTGGTCGCGGTGCTGGCCAATCTGCTGGCCGCTCCGCTGGTGGCGCCGGCCACCATCCTCGGCCTGCTGGGCGGCGTCCTCGGGTTGGCGTTCGAGCCGCTCGGCGTCGCCGTCTGCTGGCCCGGTGGCTGGTGCGCGGCCGGGATCGTGGCGGTCGCCGAGCTCGGTGCCGCGCTGCCGATGCCCGCCGTCGCGTGGGCGTCGGGCGCGGGTGCGGTGGCGCTGCTCACCGGCGTCTGCGTCGTCCTGGCTGCGCTCGCACCGGCGCTGTTGCCCCGCCGGGCGCTCTGCTGCGCGCTTGCCGCACTGCTGCTCGCGGTGATCGTGGTGCCGATCCCACGCTGGGGCTGGCCGCCGGCGGGCTGGCTGCTGGTGGTCTGCGACGTGGGGCAGGGCGATGCGCTCGTGCTGCATGCCGGCGACGGCGTCGCGGTGGTCGTCGACGCCGGCCCGGACCCGCGTGCCGTCGACCGCTGTCTCGACGACCTGGCGATCACCGAGGTGCCGCTGCTGGTGCTCACCCACGCCCACGCCGACCACGTCGACGGGCTGGCCGGCGTCCGCCGCGGACGGCGGGTCGGCGAGGTCTGGGTCTCGCCGGTCGGGGCGCAGGACGCGGTTGTCGGCGGTCGCGTCGCGGTGGTGGGGGAGAGCCGCCGGATCGGGGCGGTGCGGCTCCAGGTGCTCGGGCCGGTCCTCGCCACCACCGAGCCCAACGACGCCTCGGTGGTCCTGTTGGCCGAGGTCGGCGGCGTGCGGATGCTGCTGACCGGCGACATCGAGCCGCCCGCCCAGCAGGCCCTGGGGCGTCTCCTCGGCCCGCTGCAGGTGGACCTGCTCAAGATTCCGCACCACGGCAGCCGGGCCCAGGAGCTCGACTTCCTGCTCGGTCTGCGGCCCTCGTTGGCGGTGATCTCGGTCGGCGCGGGCAACGACTACGGGCACCCGGCGCCCGAGCTGCTGACGGCGCTGGGTGAGGCGGGGGTGCGGGTCGCACGCACCGATCGCGGCGGAGACATCGCCGTGCGGCGGCGCTCCGGTGTGCTCGAGGTGGTGCGGTGAGTCGGCGGCTCGGCGTAGGCTCGCCTCGATCGTCGGCCCAAGGAGTGCGCGTGTATCTGAAGAGCCTGACCCTGAAGGGGTTCAAGTCCTTCGCCTCCTCGACCACCCTGCAGCTCGAGCCTGGCATCACCTGCATCGTCGGACCGAACGGCTCCGGCAAGTCGAACGTCGTCGACGCCCTCTCCTGGGTGATGGGCGTCCAGGCGGCCAAGTCGCTGCGCGGCGGCAAGATGGAGGACGTCATCTTCGCCGGCTCCTCGGGGCGTCCGCCGCTGGGGCGTGCCGAGGTCGCCCTCACCATCGACAACTCGGACGGCGCGCTGCCGATCGAGTACTCCGAGGTGACGATCAGCCGCACCATGTTCCGCAACGGCGGCTCCGAGTACGCGATCAACGGCAACTCCTGCCGGCTGCTCGACGTCCAGGAGCTGCTCAGCGACTCCGGCATCGGGCGCGAGATGCACGTGATCGTCGGGCAGGGCCAGCTCGACACCATCCTGCACGCCACCCCGGAGGACCGCCGCGGCTTCATCGAGGAGGCGGCCGGCGTCCTCAAGCACCGCAAGCGCAAGGAGAAGGCGCTTCGCAAGCTGGACGCCACCGAGGGCAACCTCAACCGGCTCGGCGACCTGATCTCCGAGATCCGGCGCCAGCTCAAGCCGCTCGGCCGCCAGGCGGAGGTCGCCCGCAAGGCCGCCACCATCCAGGCCGACGTGCGTGACGCCCGGGCCCGGCTGCTCGCCGACGACCTGGTCACCGTGACCACCTCCCTGGAGCAGGAGATGGCCGACGAGAGCGCCCTGGTCCAGCGCCGCGCCGAGGTCGAGGCCGCGATCACCAAGGCCCGCGACAACGAGTCCGCGCTGGAGGCCGCGCTGCGCGAGGATCTGCCCGCGCTCTCGCGTGCCCAGGACACCTGGTTCGGGCTCTCCGGGCTCAAGGAGAGGCTGCGCGGCACCCAGTCGCTGGCCTCCGAGCGGCTGCGCAACGCGCAGAGCGCCCAGGGGCCCGAGGTCGAGAGCGGGCGTGACCCGGAGAAGCTGGAGGCCGAGGCCGAGCGGGTGCTGGCCGACGAGCTGGAGATCAACGCTGAGATCGACCGTCAGCGTGCGGCCCTGGCTGCCGCGGTCGCCGCGCGCAAGGCCGCCGAGGAGGCTGCCGCCGAGGAGGACCGCCGGATCGCCGGGCTGCAGCGGGCCGCGGCCGACCGCCGCGAGGGCCTGGCCCGGCTGCACGGCCAGGTCAACGCCATCAAGTCGCGCGCCGCGGCAGCCGACGAGGAGCTGGGCCGGCTCCGCGCGGCGCGGGCCGAGGCGCTGTCGCGGGCCGAGAAGGCCCAGCAGGACTTCGAGCAGCTGGAGAGCCGAGTGGCAGGGCTCGACGAGGGCGAGGAGGGTCTGGACGCCGAGCACGAGGAGGCGGTCGGCATCCTCGACGAGATCGAGGAACGGCTGGCTGCTGCCCGCGACGAGCTCACTCGGCTGGACCGTGAGCGGGGCGCGCTGGCCGCACGCCGCGACGCGCTGGAGATGAGCCTGACCCGCAAGGACGGCGCGGGCGCGCTGCTCTCCGCCGGCGGCGACCTCTCCGGGCTGCTGGGCTCGGTGGCCGCGCTGCTGAGCGTCGAACCCGGCTACGAGACCGCCGTCGCCGCCGCTCTGGGCACCGCCGCCGATGCGGTGGCGGTGGCCGACTCGGCTGCTGCCGTGCACGCGATGGGGCACCTCAAGAAGGGCGACCTCGGTCGCAGCGATCTGCTGGTCGGCGGTGGCCCCGGTGCGTTGGCGCCAGAAGCCGACTGGCCGGCGCTGAACGGCTCGGCCCGGTACGCGGTCGACGTGGTCACCGCGCCCGCCGAGTTGGGTGGCTCGGTGGCACGGCTGCTGGAGCGGATCGCACTGGTCGACGATCTCGACGGCGCGCGGGCTCTGGTCGGCGCCCACCCCGACCTGGTCGCCGTCACCCGCGACGGCGACCTGCTCGGCAGTCACTTCGCCTCCGGCGGCTCCACCGGAGGGCAGTCGCTGCTGGAGGTCCAGGCCGCTCTCGACGAGACGGTGGCGGCACTCGCCCGCGCCGCCGAGGCCGAGCAGGAACTGCAGGAGTCGAGCGCAGCCCTGGGCGCCGAGCGGTTGGAGGCCCAGAAGCGGGTCGACGACGCGCTGGCCAAGCTGCACGAGTCGGATGCCAACCTCGCCGCCGTCGCCGAGGAGCTGGGCCAGTACGGCTCCCAGGCCCGTGCGGCCAGCGGTGAGGCGGAGCGGCTGACCTCCTCGATCGCCCGGGCCGAGGAGGCGCGGGAGAAGGACTCCTCGGGCCTGGTCGAGCTGGAGCAGCGGTTGGCCACCGCCGAGCAGGCGCCCGACGACGAGCCCGACACCGGCGACCGCGAGCGGTTGGCCGAGGAGTCGCGGGGCGCCCGCCAGGCCGAGATGGACGCGCGGCTCGCGCTGCGCACCTCCGAGGAGCGGGCCCGCGCCCTGCACGGGCGCGCCGACGGCCTGCGCCGCGCGGCTCGCCAGGAGCGCGAGGCCCGGGCCAAGGCCGCGGCCCGCCGCGAGCGGATCGCCCGCGAGGCGGAGGCGGCCCAGGCAGTGGGCGAGGCGGTCGTGGTGGTGCTGGAGCGCCTGGAGGCCTCCGTGCAGCGGGCCGCCGAGGAGCGCGCGGAGATCGAGGCCTCGCGCACCGGGCGCGAGGAGGCGCTGCGCACGGTGCGCACCCAGCTGCGCGACCTCAGCCGTGAGCACGACGAGCTGGTCAACTCCGCGCACCGCGACGAGATGGCACGCGCCCAGCAGCGGATGCGCATCGAGCAGCTCGAGGAGCGCGCGATGGAGGAGCTCGGCCTGGAGATCGACGCCCTGGTCCGTGACTACGGCCCCGAGGTGCCGATCCCGGTGCTGGTCGAGGGCGAGGACGGCCCCGAGGAGGGCGAGCCGATTCCGTTCGTGCGCGAGGAGCAGGCCAAGCGGCTCAAGACGGCCGAGCGCAACCTCAACATGCTCGGCAAGGTGAACCCGCTCGCGCTCGAGGAGTTCTCCGCGATGGAGGAGCGGCACAAGTTCCTCAACGAGCAGCTGGAGGATCTCAAGCGCACCCGTCGCGACCTGCTCGACATCGTCCGCGAGGTCGACATCCGCGTGGAGCAGGTCTTCACCGAGGCCTGGGAGGACGTCAAGGTCGCCTTCGACCACGTCTTCAAGAGGCTCTTCCCGGGAGGGGAGGGGCAGTTGGTGCTGACCAATCCCAGCGACATGCTCAACACCGGGATCGAGGTGGAGGCGCGTCCGGCCGGCAAGAAGGTCAAGCGGCTCTCGCTGCTCTCGGGTGGCGAGCGCTCGCTGGTCGCGGTGGCCTTCCTGGTCTCGCTCTTCAAGGCCCGGCCCTCGCCGTTCTACATCCTCGACGAGGTGGAGGCGGCGCTCGACGACACCAACCTGGGCCGGTTGCTGGAGATCTACGAGGAGCTGCGCGAGAACTCGCAGCTGCTGGTGATCACCCACCAGAAGCGGACCATGGAGGTCGGCGACGCTCTCTACGGCGTCACCATGCGCGGTGACGGCGTCTCCGCGGTGATCAGCCAGCGGTTGAGGGACACCCAACCGGCGTAGTCGCAAACGCCTCCAGTACCTTATTGCAAAACGATTGCAAGAAGGGCTGGGATGATGCGCACCTCGCGTGTGGCCGCTGTGTCGGCTGCTCTCCTGATCACCGGCGGGCTGCTGGCCGCCTGCGGCAGCGACGACGACGGCAGCGTCGGCGGCGCCGATCGCGAGCTGGTGCTCGCCGTCGGCGGTGAGAGCGCGGAGGGCTACGACCCGACGCTGGGCTGGGGCCGCTACGGATCGCCGCTGTTCCAGTCCACGTTGTTGGTGCGCAACGCCGACCTGTCGGTCGGCAACGACCTGGCCACCGGCTACCAGGTGAGCAAGGACGGGCTGACCTGGACCGTCGACCTGCGCACCGACGCCACCTTCACCGACGGCACCCCGGTCACCGCCGAGGACGTCGTCTACACCTTCAGCACCGCCGCGAAGTCCGGCGGCCTCACGGACGTGACCGCGCTCAAGAGCGCCGAGGTCGTCGACGAGGACACCGTCGCGCTGCACCTGAAGCAGCCCCAGAGCACCTTCATCAACCGGCTGATCAGCCTCGGCATCGTGCCCGAGGCCGCGCACGGTGAGGGCTACGCCGCCGCCCCGATCGGCTCGGGGCCGTTCAAGCTGGTGCACTGGGAGCGCGGCCAGCAGCTGATCGTCGAGCGCAACGAGGACTACTACGGCACCGCGCCGAGCTTCGACAAGGTCACCTTCGTCTTCTTCGACTCCGAGGACGCCGCCCTGGCGGCCGCGCAGGCGGGCGAGGTCGACGTCGTCGGCGTTCCGTCCTCGCTGGCCGGCAGCACGGTCCAGGGGATGTCGGTCCAGGCGATCACCTCCGTCGACAACCGCGGCATGTCCCTGCCGACCGTGCCGGCCGAGGGCAAGAAGTCGCCGAGCGGGGCGCCGATCGGCAACGACGTCACCTCGGACGTCGCGGTGCGCCGGGCGATGAACATCGCCGTCGACCGCGAGAAGCTGGTGGACGGCATCCTCGAGGGCTACGGCACCCCGGCCTACGGTCCCGCCGACGCCGCGCCCTGGTTCGCCGAGGAGACGGTGGTCGACGACGCCGACCTCGACGGCGCCAAGAAGCTCCTCGACGAGGCAGGCTGGAAGGACGGCGACGGTGACGGCGTCCGCGAGAAGGACGGCGTCAAGGCAGAGTTCAACCTGCTCTACCCGGCCGGGGACACCCTGCGCCAGGGCCTGGCCCTGAGCCTGGTCGACATGGTCAAGCCGCTCGGCATCACGATCACCACCGCCGGCCGCAGCTGGGAGGAGATCGAGAAGGCGCAGCACACCGACGCCGTCCTCTTCGGCTGGGGCAGCCACGACCCGACCGAGCTCTACAACCTGCTGCACTCCTCCAAGGCCGGCGTGGAGATGTACAACCCCGGCTACTACGCCAACGCCGAGGTGGACGCCGAGCTGGACGCGGCCCAGGCCGCGCGAAGCCAGGACGAGGCGATCGAGCACTGGCAGCAGGCGCAGCGCACCGATGACGTGCCGTGGGTCTGGCTGGTCAACCTGGAGCACACCTACTTCGTGAGCGACTGCCTCGACATCGGCACGCCGTTCATCGAGCCGCACGGTCACGGCTGGCCGATCACCGCTGGTCTCGCGAACTGGAAGCGCACCTGTTGATCCGGTTCTGGTCGGGGCGGGCCGTCCGACTCGCCACCCTGTTGATCGGGGTGGCGGTCGGCACCTTCGCGCTGCTCTCGGCGTCCCCGGTGGACCCGATCGAGGCCTACGTGGGCGCCGACAGCGTCCAGGTCTCGCCGGAGCAGCGCGAGCAGATCGCCGAGCGCTGGGGGCTGGACGATCCGCCCGTCGAGCGGTTCACCGCCTGGGCCGGCCAGGTGCTGCAGGGCAACCTCGGCACCTCGCAGGTCTTCGACGCCCCGGTCACCGAGGTGATCGGGGAGAAGTTCCTCTCCAGCCTCGCGCTGATGGCGGCCGCCTGGGTGATCTCCGGGGTGCTGGGCTTCGCGCTGGGCGTCCTGGCCGGGTCGCGCCCCGGCACCTGGATCGACCGCGGCGTCTCCTGGTGGGCCTACACCCTCGCCTCGGCACCGGTCTTCTGGGTGGGGCTGCTGCTGCTCTACGTCTTCTCGGTCTCGTTGCAGTGGACCCCCGTCTGCTGCGCCGGTCCGGTCGGCGCCCTCCCGGACGAGATCACCCTGATCGAGCGACTGCACCACCTGCTGCTGCCGGCGCTCACCCTGAGCATCGTCGGCGTCGCCCCGGTGATCCTGCACACCCGGCACGCGGTGATCGAGGTGATGGCCAGCGACCAGGTCACCTTCGCCCGCTCGCTGGGGGAGTCGCCCCGTGGCGTGATCGTGCACCGGGTGCTGCGCAACGCGGCGGCCCCGGCGCTGATGCTGCAGTTCGCCTCACTGGGCGAGCTCTTCGGTGGCTCGGTGCTTGCCGAGCAGGTCTTCAACTATCCGGGGCTCGGCCAGGCGATCACCACCGCGGCCCTGCGTCAGGACGTGCCGCTGTTGATGGGGATCTCGCTGGCGATGGCGCTCTTCGTCTTCGCGGGCAACCTGCTCGGCGATCTCGTGCACAGCAAGGTGGACCCGCGGGTCGCCCTGGTCAAGGAGGGCGTGCGATGAGCACCTCCACGCACACCGAGCCCGTTCCCGGGCCCCACCCCGAGCTGGGCGACGGCCGACGACGGCGCACCCTGTGGATCACCGCCGGGCTGGTGCTCTTCCTGGTGGCCGTGGTCGCCGCCAGCTTCTGGGCCGACGGCGTGGCCGGCACCACCTCGCTCGACGATCGGCGCAGCGCCCCGAGCCTGGACGCCTGGTTCGGCACCGACTGGTTGGGCCGCGACGTCTTCGCCCGCACCCTGGTCGGTCTGCGGCTGAGCCTGGTGGTCGGCGTCACCGCCGCCACCGCGTCTGCGCTGATCGCGCTCACCCTCGCGGCGGCGTCCGCGGTCTTCGGACGCTGGGTCGCCGCGGCGGTGAACTGGCTGGTCGACCTCTTCCTCGCGCTGCCGCACCTGGTCCTGCTGATCCTGATCGCCTTCGCGCTCGGCGGCGGCACCAAGGCGGTGGTGATCGCGGTCGCGCTCACCCACTGGCCCGCGCTGACCCGGGTGCTGCAGGCCCAGGCACGCGTGGTGGTGAGCTCGGACTACGTGGCGCTCTCGCGCGGCTTCGGCCGCTCCGGAGGGTTCGTGATGCGCCGGCACGTGGTGCGGCATCTGCTGCCGCACTTCGGGGTCGGACTGGTGCTGCTGTTCCCGCACGCGATCCTGCACGAGGCGGCGCTCTCCTTCCTCGGACTCGGCGTCGACCCGGCGCGTCCCGCCATCGGCATCCTTCTCTCGGAGTCGATGCGCTACCTGTCCAGCGGCATGTGGTGGCTGGCCGTGCTGCCGGGTGTCTGCCTGCTGCTGATCGTGAAGTCCGTGGATGCGATCGGCGACAACGTGCGTCGTCTCAGCGACCCGAGGAGCCACCACCAGTGAGTGTCCTGTTGGAGATCCGTGACCTGTCGGTCTCGTTCCGCCAGTACGACCGCGGACTGCGGCGGCGCACGATCACCCCCGTCGAGGCGATGGACCTGGCCGCCGCTCCCGGCGAGCTGGTCGCGCTGGTGGGGGAGAGCGGCGCCGGCAAGACCCTGCTCGGCGAGGCGGTGCTCGGGATGCTGCCCGGCAACGCGCGGGTGGCCGGCACGGTCAGGTACCGCGGCGAGGAGCTGACCGAGCAGCGACGTCGCGCGCTGGTCGGGCGCGAGCTGGTGATGCTGCCCCAGTCGGTCACCTACCTCGATCCCACCGCCCGGGTCGGGGCCCAGATCGGCCGGGCCCTGCGCCTGGCAGGGCGAGCTCAGGGTCGTGACGAGGTCGTCGCCGCCCTGGCCGCACGCAACCTCGACGCCGAGGTCGCGCGCCGTTACCCGCACGAGCTCTCCGGCGGGATGGCGCGGCGGGTGCTGTTGGCGATGGCGCTGGCCGGATCCCCGGACCTGGTCTTCGCCGACGAGCCGACGCCGGGCCTCGACGAGGACTCCGTGCGGGCGATCTTCGCGGAGCTGCGCGCGATCGCGGACGCCGGCGCAGCGGTGATCGCGGTCTCCCACGACCTCACCCAGGTGGTCGAGGTGGCCGACCGGATGGTGATCTGCCAGGGCGGGCGCACCGTGGAGACGGCGGCGCCGTCCGCGTTCGGGCAGGGTGCCGTGCGTCATCCGTACAGCCGCGCGCTGTGGGCGGCGCTGCCGGCCAACGGCTTCGCCGTCGCCGAGGAGGTCTCGTGATGACGCCGCTGACGTTGAGCGCCGAGGGCGTCTGCTTCACCCACCGTCGCCGAGCGCCGTGGCTGCTGGAGGCCGTCTCCCTGGCTCTGGGGTCGGACGAGGTGGTCGGGCTGCGCGGCCCGTCGGGTGCGGGCAAGACCACGCTGGCGCGGATCCTGGCCGGACTGCTGCGCCCGCAGCGGGGGACGGTCGGCTTCTCCGAACCGCGTAGGCGCGACACGTCGTGTCACCGCGTCCAGCTGGTCACCCAGCATCCGGTGCACGCTATGAACCCACGGTGGCGGATCGCCGACGTGCTGGCCGAGCCGGTCTCGGCGCTCAATGCGAGTGCCGATCGGGAGCAGATCCTCGCCGGACTGGTCGATCCGGGGTGGCTCGATCGCTTCCCGCACGAGGTCAGCGGTGGCCAGCTGCAACGGGTGAACCTGGCCCGTGCCCTGCTCGCCGACCCGGACTTCCTGATCGCCGACGAGATCACCGCCAGCCTCGACGCCGTCACCCAGGCCCGGATCTGGCGGCTGCTGCTGGAGCGCGCACGCGAGCGGGGCATCGGCGTGCTGGTGATCTCGCACGACGATGCGCTGCTCAAGGTGGTCTGCGACCGGGTCCTCGATCTCGGTGACGGCGGCGTCATCTGATTGGATCGACGCCGTGTCCACCGCTGAGCAGCCCACCCGTCCCGCCCGCCCGGTCCGCAGCGACTACGTCGCCTGGCGCACCGCGACCACCCGGTGGCGCGACGACGACGCCTACGGGCACCTGAACAACGCTACCTACTACGAGCTCTTCGACACCGCCGTCAACGCGCACCTGTTCGAGGCGACCGGGACCAACGTGCGGCTGCTGCCGCAGATCGGCGTGGTCGCGGAGACCTCGTGCCGCTACTTCCGCGAGATCGGCTTCCCCGAGCCGATCGAGATGGGCCTGGTCGCCGACAAGGTCGGCACCTCCTCGATCGTCTATCGGATCGGCCTGTTCCAGGGTGACTCCGACGAGGCGGCCGCCGAGGGCCGCTTCGTGCAGGTCTACGTCGACAACGCCCACGGTGCCGGCAACCGCCCGGTGGTGCCGATCCCGGACGTGATCCGGGCCGCGGTCACCCCGCTCCTGCGCACCGGCGCACGCTGAACCTCTGATTGGATTGCCCCATGGACTTCCTGGCTGACTGGCTCTACCTGATCATCGGCATCCTCGTGGTGGGGGTGCTCGCGGTCGCCGGACTGGTGGTGAGCCGCCGTCGCGGTGCGGCGCCGACCGCCCCGGCACCGCGCGAGGTGCCGACCGGTGAGGTGCCGACCCAGATACCCGATCAGGACGTCACCGATCTCGACGCCGGCGCCGCGCCGGCCGTCGAGGCGGAGCCTGCGCCTGCGGCCCCGGTGCTCGACAAGCCGGAGGGCACGCAGAGCCGCCTGGTCCGGCTGCGCCAGCGCCTTGCCGGCTCGCAGGGCGCCCTCGGCAAGGGCCTGCTTGCCCTGCTCTCGCGCGACAAGCTCGACGAGGAGACCTGGGAGGACCTCGAGGACACCCTCCTCACCGCCGACATCGGCGTCGCGCCGACCCAGGAGCTGACCGAGCGGCTGCGCACCCGGCTGCGGGTGGAGGGCTCGACGGCTGCCGACGCGCGCGCGGTGCTGCGCGAGGAGCTGATCAACCTGGTCGACCCGACCATGGACCGCCGCCTCGCCGTCAGCGGTGAGGACGGCAACCCCGGCGTGGTGCTGGTGGTCGGCGTGAACGGCGCCGGCAAGACCACCTCGGTGGGCAAGATCGCCCGGATCCTGGTGGCCGAGGAGAAGCAGGTCGTGCTCGGCGCCGCCGACACCTTCCGTGCCGCCGCCGTCGACCAGTTGCAGACCTGGGGCGAGCGGGTCGGCGTTCCGGTGATCCGTGGCGCCGAGGGCTCCGACCCCGCCAGCGTCGCCTTCGAGGCGGTCAAGCAGGGCGTCGTGGAGAACCGCGACGTGGTGCTCGTGGACACCGCCGGCCGCCTGCAGAACAAGGCCGGCCTGATGGATGAGCTCGGCAAGGTGAAGCGGGTCATCGAGAAGCAGGCCCCGGTCACCGAGGTGCTGCTGGTGCTGGACGCCACCACCGGCCAGAACGGACTGATGCAGGCCCGGGTCTTCTCCGAGGCGGTCAACGTGACCGGCATCGTGCTCACCAAGCTCGACGGCTCCGCCAAGGGCGGGATCGTGGTCGCCGTGCAGCGTGAGCTGGGCGTCCCCGTCAAGCTGGTCGGCCTGGGCGAGGGCCCCGACGACCTGGCCCCGTTCGACGCCGAGGCGTTCGTGGACGCCCTGCTGGGCTGAGCCCCGCCTCCACCGCTCCCGGACGTCATGCGGAGCGAGCACCCGTCTGCTCGCAACGCATGACGTCCGCGGCATTTCCGGGGTGAGCGGGGCGTAACAGACGCGAAACACGCAGCCGGATCATGTTTCCGAAGCGAAACACAGGATCTGTTGACGCGAAATCTCCCTCGACAAAAGTTGGCGTCACCTGAGGGCGAACCGGACTCGACAATGTGGTCGGGCCGGGGAAGCCACTGCCAAATCGTTGGAGGTTCCATGGACGGCTACCACGCCTGGATGCTGATCGCAGCGTCCTTGGTCCTGTTGATGACCGCACCCGGTCTCGCACTGTTCTACGGCGGCATGAGCCGCTCGAAGTCCGTACTGAACATGATGATGATGTCGTTCGGTGCGCTCGGCATCGTCGGCATCGTCTACGTGCTGTGGGGCTGGAACATGTCCTACGGCGACATCTACCCGGACGCCAACGGCGAGTCGGGCAAGGCGATCGGCCAGTTCTTCGCCAACCCGTTCCACAACTTCGGGATCAGCGACCTGGACCCGAGCCTCTACATCTCGGTCGCCTTCCAGATGACCTTCGCGGTGATCACCGCCGCGCTGATCAGCGGTGCCATCGCGGACCGCGTGAAGTTCTCCGCCTGGATGGTCTTCGTGCCGATCTGGGTGACGCTCTCCTACTTCCCCCTCGCTCACATGGTCTGGGGCGGCGGCTTCCTCTCCGGTAGCGCCGACGGCCTGGCCGCCATGGTCTTCGGCACCATCGGCGAGGGCGCCGACAAGGTCGCCGAGATCGCGCCGATCGACTACGCCGGTGGCACCGTGGTGCACATCAACGCCGGTATCGCCGGTCTGATCCTGGCTCTGGTCGTCGGCAAGCGCCTCGGCTTCGGCAAGACCCCGATGAAGCCGCACAACCTGCCGCTCACCATGATCGGCGCCGGTCTGCTCTGGTTCGGTTGGTTCGGATTCAACGTCGGCTCGATCGTCTTCGCCAGCAGCGACCCCGACGAGATGTATGCCCAGTTCGTCTCCGAGACCGGACTGGTCTGGGTCAACACCACCGTCGCCACCTGTGCTGCGATGCTCGGCTGGCTGCTGCTCGAGAAGATCCGCGACGGCAAGGCCACCAGCCTCGGTGCCGCCTCCGGCATCGTCGCCGGTCTGGTCGCGATCACCCCGGCCTGTGGCTCGCTCACCCCGGTCGGCTCGATCATCCTCGGCCTGGTGGCCGGCATGGCTTGTGCGGTGGCCGTCGGCCTGAAGTACCGCTTCGGCTTCGACGACTCGCTCGACGTGATCGGCGTCCACCTGGTCGGTGGTCTGATCGGCACCGTGGGCATCGGCTTCCTCGCCAAGGAGGGCGGCATCTTCTACGGTGATGGTGCCAAGCTCCTGGTCGTGCAGATCGTGGTCGCGGTCTTCGCGATGATCTGGTCGGCGATCGCCACCCTGATCATCGCCCTGGCCATCAAGGCGACCATGGGCTGGAGGATCGACGAGGAGGCCGAGGTCGAGGGCATCGACTTCGTGGAGCACGGCGAGTCGGGCTACGACCTGGCCGGCACCAGCCGCACCGGTCGCGGCAGCATCCTCAGCAAGGACACCGTTTCGGAAGGAGTGTCGGCATGAAGCTGATCACCGCGGTCATCAAGCCGCACAAGTGGGAAGAGGTCCGCGAGGCGCTGGAGACCTTCGGCGTCACCGGGATGACCGTCAGCGAGGTCAGCGGCTACGGGCGGCAGAAGGGCCACACCGAGGTCTACCGCGGGGCCGAGTACGACATCGCGCTGGTCCCCAAGATCCGCCTGGAGATCGTGGTCGACGACGCTGACGCCGACGACATCGTGGGCATCGTCGTGAAGGCCGCACAGACCGGCCGGATCGGTGACGGCAAGGTGTGGGTCAGCTCCGTCGACACCGTGGTCCGGGTCCGCACCGGCGACCGCGACGGCGCGGCGATCTGATCCCAGCACGACCCTCGACCGGCCCGGTCACGACTCGCATGTCGTGGCCGGGCCGGTCGGCCATCTGAACCAGGACAGGGGGCCTGAGATGAGCGCAGCCGAACGAGCAGAACGCACGCAGCTGGCCGACACCGTCTGCCGCGACGCCTACACCGCGAATGGTGGGCCCGACACCGGGATCGCCCTGGTCGCCGTCGGCGGCTACGGGCGTGGCGAGCTGGCACCGTACTCCGACATCGACGTGGTGCTGCTGCATGAGGACGACGTCGAGCCGGGGGCGCTCGCCGAGCAGGTCTGGTACCCGCTCTGGGACGCCGGGCATCGCCTCGACCACTCGGTCCGCTCCTGGAGCGGGGTGCTGGAGATGGCGCAGGCCGATCTCCGCGTGGCGCTCGGGATGCTCGACGCTCGCCACCTGGCGGGGGACCCGAACCTCACCCTGCGACTGCGGACCACCCTGTTGGCCGCCTGGCGCCGCGACGCCAGGCGCCGGCTGCCGGAGCTGCACAAGATGACCGACCAGCGCCACGAGGTGACCGGCGAGCTGGCGCACAGCTCGGTGCCCGACATCAAGGAGGCCGAGGGCGGCATCCGGGACGCCACGGTGCTGAAGGCGCTCGTGGCGACCTGGCTGGTCGACGCCTCGGACCCGGACCTGGAGCGCAGCCGGCAGGCGCTGCTCGACGTCCGCGACCTGGCCCACGAGGTGGCGGGGCGGGCCAGCGACCGGATCGCGCCGGAGCACTGGGAGCCCCTTGCGGAACGGCTGGGTCTCGACTCCGGGCTGGCTGCCCAGGTGCACGTGCGAGAGCTGGGCCGCCGGGTGGCGCACCTGTCGCGGCTCACCTGGCGCCGCGTCGACGCCGTCCTCTCGGGGCCCGCGGTGCGCGGGGTGCGACGTCCGCAGCTGCTGCCGCTGGCGCGCGGCGTGGCCGCCTCCCGGGGCGAGGTGGTGCTCGACGGCAAGGTCGCGCCCGGCGCCGACCCGGTGCTGTTGCTGCGCGCGGCCGCAGCGGCAGCCGAGAACGACCTGGTCCTCTCCCCGGTGACGGCGGCGCGGCTGGCCCGTGAGTGCGCCCCGCTGCCCGACCCATGGCCCGCCGAGGCCCGCGACCTGCTGGTGCGGATGCTCGCCGCCGGCCCTGCGCTGCGGGCCGTCTGGGAGACGTTGGAGGAGACCGGGGCACTGGCGCTGCTGCTGCCCGAGTGGGAGCAGATCCGGCTGCTGCCGCACGCCTCGGTGATCCACCGGTTCACCGTGGACCGGCACGTGGTGGAGACCTGCATCGAGGCGGCAGCGCTGATCCGCCGGGTGGCGCGTCCCGACGTGTTGGTTGTCGCCGCCCTGCTGCACGACATCGGCAAGGGCGAGCTCGGCGAGCACTGCCAGGCCGGCGAGCCGATCGCCCGGAGGATCGCCGCGCGGATCGGCTTCGACGAGGTCGAGGTCGAGCTGATCGCCACCCTGGTGCGCTGGCACCTGCTGCTGGGCGACGTGGCGACCTCCCGTGATCCCGACGACCCGGCCACGGTGGCGGCCGTGCTCGACAAGGTGCCGACCGCGGAGGCGTTGGAGCTGCTGGCCGCGCTCACCCAGGCCGACAGCCTGGCCGCCTCGCCGAAGGCCTGGTCGAGCTGGCGGGCCGCGCTGGTGCGACAGTTGGTCACCCGGTGTCAGCAGGCGCTGCGGGCACGTGCCGCCGAGACCACGCTGCCGCGGCCCCTGCCGCCGCTGGTGGAGGTCCCGGACGCCGTCTGGCGCGATCCGCGTCAGGTCGGCGTCGAGGTGACCCCGACGGAGGACGGCTCGCGGGTGCGGGTGGTCTCGGGTGACCGGGTCGGGCTGCTGGCCGACATCGCCGGGATGCTGGCGGTGCAACGGGTGGCGGTGCGGGCCGCGCGGGCCTGGCCGCAGGACGAGTACGGCGTCTCGGAGTGGTTCACCGCCGTCGAGGACCTGGACGCTCGGGTGCTGCGGGAGCGGCTCCAGGCGATCGTGGACGGCCGGATCGAGGTCAGTGACCGGTTGCGCCGCAGCCTGCCGGACCGCTTGCAGCCGAGCGTCGCGGTGCGTCCCGAGGCCTCGACCAGCGCCACCGTCCTGGAGATCCGCACCGAGGACCGCCCCGGCGTGGTGCATCTGGTCTGTGCGGCCCTGGCCGAGCTCGGCATCTCGGTGCGCTCGGCGCACGTGGCCACCCTCGGCCCGCAGGCGGTCGACGTCTTCTACATGCAGGAGCTCGGCGCCGGCGCCCTCAGCGACGCCCGCTCGGCCTCCGCCGCCCACGCCGTCCGCGCCGCCCTGGTCAACGACGCCGGCTGACCGCCCCTCACGTCGACACCCGCCGGATAGTCCCTGACGTTTTCGTGGTTCTGAGTGCGAAAAACCACGAAAACGTCAGGGACTATCCGCAGGGTTCAGCGGCGGCGGGTGATCCGCGCGGTGTGCGGGGTGCCGTCGGCGCCACGGACGAGCTGGACGCCGCCGGGGGTCGAGGGCAGGTCGCCGTCGGGGGAGGGGACGGTCTCGGAGACCTCGTCGACGTGTTGCAGCTCGAGGCGGGCACGGTGCGCGGCGGGGTGGAATACCTCGTCCATCGCGCCCAGCGGGTTGGCGTGGACGCCGCCGCCCCCGCCCCGGCGCATGTCGCGCTGCACCAGCACCGTGAGCAGCGAGATCACCGCGACGAAGGCGATCACCAGGCTGAACGGCATCCAGAACGGTGCACTGATACCCATGCTGTCCAGACTACGCGTGGGCACCCGGTTAGGCTTGTCCTTCGATCACCCCGTCAGGCCCAGACCGAGGACACCGACTTGTTCGCCACTCTTTCCGACCGGCTCGCCAGCACGTTCAAGAACCTGCGCGGCAAGGGCCGGCTCTCCGAAGCCGACATCGACGCCACCGCACGCGAGATCCGGATCGCGCTGCTCGAGGCCGACGTCGCGCTGCCGGTGGTCAAGGAGTTCGTCGGCGCGATCAAGGAGCGGGCCCGCGGCGAGGAGGTCTCGGGCGCGCTGAACCCGGCGCAGCAGATCGTCAAGATCGTCAACGAGGAGCTCGTCGCGATCCTCGGCGGGGAGACCCGTCGCCTGCGCTACGCCAAGACCGGCCCGACCGTGATCATGCTCGCGGGTCTGCAGGGTGCCGGAAAGACCACCCTCGCGGCGAAGCTGGCGCTGTGGCTCAAGGAGCAGGGCAAGACGCCGATGCTGGTCGCCTGCGACCTCCAGCGTCCCAACGCCGTCAACCAGCTCCAGGTCAACGGTGAGCGG
Source organism: Nocardioides dubius (assembly GCF_039528155.1). Classification (NCBI taxonomy): domain Bacteria; kingdom Bacillati; phylum Actinomycetota; class Actinomycetes; order Propionibacteriales; family Nocardioidaceae; genus Nocardioides; species Nocardioides dubius. The sequence continues at coordinate 46,945 of NZ_BAAALG010000003.1, forward strand.
GTCGGCGTTCCGGTCTTCGCTCCCGAGCCGGGCAACGGCGTCGGCAACCCGGTCGAGGTCGCCAAGCAGGGTGTGGCCGAGGCCAAGCGCACGCTGCACGACGTCGTCATCATCGACACCGCCGGCCGCTTGGGCATCGACGCGGAGATGATGGGCCAGGCCCGGATGATCCGCACCGCCACGCAGCCCGACGAAGTGCTCTTCGTGGTCGACGCGATGATCGGTCAGGACGCCGTCAACACCGCGCTGGCCTTCCAGGAGGGCGTCGGCTACGACGGCGTCGTGCTGACCAAGCTGGACGGCGACGCCCGAGGTGGTGCGGCCCTCTCGATCGCCTCGATCACCGGCAAGCCGGTCATGTTCGCCTCCAACGGCGAGAAGATGACCGACTTCGATCTCTTCCACCCGGACCGGATGGCCTCGCGCATCCTCGACATGGGCGACATGCTCACCCTGATCGAGCAGGCCGAGAAGGCGTTCGACCAGGAGGAGGCGCTCAAGGCCGCCGAGAAGCTGACCGGCGGCGGCGACTTCACCCTCACCGACTTCCTCGCCCAGATGCAGCAGATCCGCAAGCTCGGATCGCTCTCCAAGATCATGGGCATGCTGCCCGGCATGGGGCAGTTCCGCGAGCAGCTCGACAACTTCGACGAGCGTGAGATCGACAAGATCCAGGCGATCATCCAGTCGATGACGCCGGCCGAGCGCGACAACCCGAAGATCATCGACGGCTCGCGCCGCCTGCGCATCTCCAAGGGCTCCGGCACCCAGGTCAACGACGTGAACACGCTGGTGGACCGCTTCTTCGACGCGAAGAAGATGATGCAGCAGATGGCCAAGGGCGGCGGCATGCCGGGCATGCCCGGCATGCCGGGTCTCCCCGGTGCCGGCCGTCCGGCGAAGCAGAAGAAGCAGACCGGCAAGAAGAAGCGCACCTCGGGCAACCCGGCCAAGGCCGCCCAGCAGCGCAAGGCCGACGCCCAGAAGGCAGCCTCCACGGGCAGCGCCTTCGGCAACCCGCAGGGCATCGACTACGAGGCGGCCGCCGAGAACCTGCAGCTCCCGAAGGACTTCTCGAAGTTCCTGAAGTAGGGGCCGCCGTACCCAGGCGGCAGCCACGGGTGCGGAAGCGCCCTCGCCTACGGCGCTGCCCGGTCGCGTCCCGCCGAGCCTGTGGACAGGCCCTGCAGCACCTCGTGTCGTGGCCCTAGCATCCATGGCACTCTGTTGTCGTGCCGTAGGAGTGAACCGGCATGGGTGGTCGCCCGAGACATCAACGTGCGGACCTCGAAGCTGTGCTGCGCAGTGCGGAGCGCCAGGGCTGGACGGTGTCGAAGGGCACGTACTTCAAGATGAAGTGTCCCTGCCCAACCAAGCACATGAAGACAGTGCATCTGTCGCCGTCGTCGTCGAACTACCTGAAGAGTCTTGTGGGACAGTTGAGACGGGCAACGTGTTGGAGAGAGGAGTAGCTGTGGATGCCTTCTACCTGGAGATCGCCATGCGAGTCAGTGGCGGCGCAGAGGGCCTCGAGCAGTACTTGGACCACGTCCTCGAGCAGCTCCTCGTCGACGATCGGGCGACAGACCCCGACTACGTCGCGTCGCTCGCAGACGGCCGCGTGGAATTCGCGCTCACGGTGACTGCACCGGATCAGGGCGAGGCTCTGGCTGAGGCGATCGAGATCGTGCACACCGCGCTTCGCGCTGCCGAGGCGGAAGGCCCCGGTTGGGAGTCTCGTTTCCAGGAGACCCAGTCGTTGGTCCGCTCCGCGGTGGCATGAGCGCGAAGCGCCGTACCCCCGGCACCGTCCTGGTCGTGGACGCCGCCAACGTGGTGGGCACCCGGCCGGACGGCTGGTGGAAGGACCGCGCCGGCGCGGCGCGGCGGCTGCACGAGCAGCTGCTGATGGGCGACACCCCGCACGACGAGATCGTGCTGGTGCTCGAAGGCGGCGCCAAGGCGGGCGTGCGGGCCGGACGTGACCAGCACGTCCGGACCGTGCACGCCGCCCGGGACGGCGACTCGGAGATCGAGCGCCAGACCG
>NZ_BAAALG010000003.1:49029-57930 GCF_039528155.1 Nocardioides dubius
TCACCGCCGATCAGTTCCTCCGTGCCCGGGTACAGGGCCTGGGCGCGATGGCGATGAGCCCGTCCTGGCTGCTCAGTCAGCTGTGAGGTCGGCTGCCACCACCTGACCACCGTCGGGGCAGACCGCACACGTGGTGAGGAACGCCGTGCCACGGGCGAACGCCACCCCGTAGGGAGCCGGCAGGTTGTCGACCACCGTCGTCGCGGTGCCACCGGGCACCACCTTGACCAGCGAGCCCATCGGCAGCTCCTCACCGGCGGCGAGCAGGCCCTCGTCGGCGATCTGCACGGCGTACAGCGAGCCGCGGTACCAGGCCAGGTCGGTGACGTTGGTCAGACCCGTCGCGACGATGCTGTGCGCGCCGGTGCGGGAGAACCGGTGGATGCGTGCCGCACCCGCCTGGAACGGGAAGCCGACCAGCTCGCTGACGTAGACCGAGCCGTCCGGTGCAGCGAACACCGAGGTGGGCACGGCCTGCATCTCGATCTCGGGGAACGGCGGGAACGGAGCAGGCGCGGTTCCCGGCGAGTCGAGCACGCCGATCAGCTTGATCCGGCCCTTCGCGCTCACCTTGAGCACCGCGTTGGCCCCGGCATCGGCGACCACGAAGCCGCCTCGGGTGCGCGCGATGCCGCCGGGGTTGCTGTCCGGGCCGACGCCGTCGGGATCGTTGGCGGCCTCGTAGCCGGCCAGGTCGGCCAGCACCCGGGGACGGGTGGACCAGCCGCGGTGGTGCTTCTTCTTCCACCACTTGCCGGTTGCCACGGTGCCGAGCAGCCGGCGTCCGGTGGCCGGCAGCTGGTCGCGGACGGCGGGGTCGGCACCGAGGCCGATGGTGGCCACCCAGCTCCGGCCGTGGGCCAGGACGTCGGTGGGGCCGATCGCGGCGCTGCCGTCGGGGGAGGCCAGCGAGGGCAGACCGGTCACCACGCGGCGCTGGCCGTGCCAGGTGACCCGGGTGATCGCGCCGGTCTTGCCGAAGCAGACCTCGTCGCCCTCCGGCCCGGCCTGGCACGGACCGGAGCCGCCGGTGCCGGCCTCGGCGACATAGAGCGCGTTGCCGTTGACGGAGAGATGACGGGGGTTGTCCAGGCCGGTGGCGACCACGTGCCAGTCCGGCGCCGGTGCCGACTCAGAGTCGGCCAGAGCGGTAGGAGCAGCGCCGAGCGAGGCGCCGAGAGCGAGTGCGGAGAGGGTTGCGGATAGACGGATGGATTTCATGGGAACCTCCAAGGGACCGCTGTCCACCTTGCGCACGTTCCGCGGAGTGCGGCACCACCCAGATTGCAGAAATGCCCTCGCGATAGCGTCGGCGCATGAGCGCCGCGAAGTTCACCGGACCCGTGTTGCCCGACGGCGAGAGCCGCGACGTCTACGTCCGGGACGGTCGGATCACCTTCGAGCCGCAGCCCGGGGCGGACGTCGTCGCGCGCGGTTGGATCGTGCCCGGCCTGGTGGACGCCCACAACCACCTCGGCCTGGAGGACCACGGCGCGATCAGCGACGCGGAGGTGGAGGCCCAGGCCCTCGCCGACAGGGACACCGGCGCCCTGCTGCTGCGCGACTGTGGCTCGCCGACCGACACCCGCTGGGTGCACGAGCGCGACGACCTGCCGCGCCTGGTGCGCTGTGGCCGCCACCTGGCCCGGACCCGGCGCTACATCCGGAACTTCGGCCACGAGGTCGAGCCCGAGGAGCTGGTGGCCTACGCGGCCGAGCAGGCGCGCAGCAGCGACGGCTGGATCAAGCTGGTCGGCGACTGGATCTCCCGCGAGGCCGGCGACCTCACCCCGTCCTTCGACGTCGTGACCTTCGCCGCCGCCATCGACGCGGCCCACGCCGAGGGGGCCAAGGTGACCGCACACTGCTTCGGCACCGACGTGCTCCAGGGGCTGCTGGACGCCGGCATCGACTGCATCGAGCACGGCACCGGGCTGGGCCTCGACCACCTCGAGCAGATGGTCGCCGGCGGCGTCGCCCTGGTGCCGACGGTGATGCAGACCGCCAAGTTCCCGCAGTTCGCTGCCGACGGCCGCGAGAAGTTCCCGGACTACTCGGCCACCATGGACGAGCTCTTCGCCCGCCGCCGGGAGACCCTGCTCAGCGCCCATGAGGCCGGCGTGGACCTCTTCGTCGGCTCGGACGGCGGCGGCGTGGCCCGCCATGGCGAGCTCGCCGGGGAGATCGAGGCGATGGTGGCGATGGGCCTGCCGCAGGCCGACGTGATCGCCGCCGCCTCCTGGAAGGCGCGCTCCTGGCTGGGCTTCACCGGCATCGAGGAGGGGGCCAGCGCCGACTTCGTCGTCTACGACGCCGACCCGCGCCTCGATCTGTCCGTGCTGCGCCGCCCGGTCGCGGTCGTGTTGCGCGGCGCAGTCGTCGCCTGAGCCCGGCTGAGCCTGCCTGAGCCTCAGGTGCTCCGGGACCGTGACAGCAGCCAGATGAAGTAGGGCGTGCCGATCAAGGAGACCAGCAGTCCGACCGGGATCTGGGCGGGCGCGATCACGGTGCGACCCAGCAGGTCGGCCAGCACCATCAGGGCGGCGCCCAGCAGCAGCGCGGTGGGGATCACCCGGACATGCCGTGAGCCGACCAGGGAGCGGGCGGCGTGCGGCGCGACCAGGCCGACGAAGCCGACGACCCCGACGGCGGCGACGCTGGTGGCCGCGAGCAGCGCGCCCAGCAGCAGGATCGCCAGCCGGACCGGCTCCAGCGGCACGCCGACGCCGCGCGGGACGTCGTCGTCGAGGGAGAGCAGGTCGAGCTCACGGCGCAGCAGCAGTGCCACCGGCAGCGCGACCGCCAGCACGATCAGCACCGGGAGCACCTGCTCCCAGGTCCGCCCGTAGGTGGTGCCGGAGAGCCAGGTGTAGATCCGCGGGGTGTCCCACGGGTTGCTGCGGACCAGGAGGAACGTCGAGATCGCGGTGGTGGTGTACCAGACGCCGATCCCGATCAGCACCAGACGCCCGGCGTCGAGCCCGCCGCGCCACGACAGCGCGTAGACCAGGGCGAACGAGGCCAGCGCGCCGAGCACCCCGGCGAACAGCACCTCCGACGACGACGGCGCGTGGTTGCCGCCGCCGGTCACCACGAGCACGGCGCCGAGTCCGGCGCCGCCGGTGATGCCGAGCAGACCGGGCTCTGCCAAGGGGTTGCGGCAGGTTCCCTGGACCAGGGTTCCGGAGAGGGCCAGGGCGGCTCCTGCGGCGAGTGCGGCGGCGACCCGCGGCGCTCGCTCGTCCAGGGCGAAGCCGACCAAGGGGCCGGCGCTGTCGTTGAGCCAGAGGCCGAGGTCGCCGATGCGCAGCCAGGTGTGGCCGGCCAGCAGACCGGTGAGTGCCAGGCAGAGCAGGACCAGGGTGAGCACGACCAGGACGACGGCGAAGCCGCCGCGACCCAGCAGCCGGCGGGCGGTGGGGGAGGTGCGGTCGGAGCCGAAGCCACGGTGCGAGCGCGCCAGCGCGATCATCAGGATGCCGCCGAGGATCGTGGTCGTGACGCCGGGCGGCACCGAGAGCCCCTCCTCGGCGCCGAGCAGGGCGCGGACCGCGGCATCGGAGCCGATCACCACGACCGCACCGAGCAGGCCGGCGGCCGGGAGCGCGAAGGCGTGGCGCTGCAGGGCGGGCACCACGCGGGCCGCGACCCGGACCAGGACCGGAGCGACCAGGCCGACGAAGCCGATCGGGCCGGCCACGGTGACCGCGGCGGCGGTGAGCACCACGGCGAGCAGCACGCCGCCGACCCGGGTCCGGCGAACCGGCACGCCGAGGCTGGCGGCGGTGTCCTCGCCGAGCGAGAGCACGTCGAGGTTGCGGGCCAGCCACAGCGCACCGGCGAAGGCGAGCAGCACCAGCGGCGTCGCGAAGCCGACCGCACTGAAGTCGAGTTGGGTCAGCGACCCGTTGCCCCAGGCGAAGAGGCTGGTGGTCTCCTCCTCGAAGAGGATCAGCAGGGTGGAGGTGGCCGCCTGGGTGGCCATCGCCACTGCGGAGCCGGCCAGGATCAGCCGGGTGGTGGAGGCGCCGGCACCGGCCAGCGCGAGCACGAGCAACGCCGTCACCGCGCCGCCGACGAAGCCGGAGAGGCCGGAGGCCCACAGCGGCAGGGTGAGGCCGAACGCGGCGACCGCGGTCACCGCGAGGTAGGCGCCACCGGTGACCGCCAAGGTGTCGGGTGAGGCCAGCGGATTGCGAGCGATGGACTGGAACAGGCAGCCGGCCACGCCGAGCGCGAAGCCCACCACGACAGCAGCCGCCAACCGGGGCATCCGCGATCCCCAGAGCAGGTCGCCGGTGCTGACACCGGTGCCCGCCAACGCGTCGGGACCGCCGAGCATCCACCGCGCGACGTCGAGCGGTCCGATCCCCGACGTGCCCTGGGTCAGGTGCCAGAGCCCGAGGACGAGCGTGCTCAGTGCGAGCACGACCAGGACGCCCACGCCGCCCAGGGCGCCGCGGGCGGAGAGCCGAGTCGGCCCGTCGGCGGGGCCCGGGGCCGGGGTGACCGGTCCGGGCTCCACCGCCGGGCGGGTGGCGACGTCAGTCAACCAACACTCCGAGGTAGGCGTCGATCACCTGCTCGGCCGAGCGCGGACCGCCGAAGGTCCAGATGCCGGCCGGGAAGGCGTGGGCGTTGCCGGCCTCGACCGAGGGCAGCTTCTTCCAGATCGGGTTGGCGGCCAGGCGCTCGTTGACGTCCTCGGCCTCCGGGTCGATCGTGCCGGTGTAGAGCAGCGTCGCGTCGCCCACCTTGGTGAAGCCCTCGACGTCGGTCTGGCCGAGGCCGTAGGCCGGGTCGACCTCGCCGGTCCAGGCGTTGGTGAGGCCGAGCGCCTCGCCCAGCTCGGAGACCAGGGCGCCCTGGCCGAACGGGCGGATGCTGATGTTGCCACCGTCGACCCAGCCGTCGAAGTAGACGAACTCCGTGGTGGGCAGGTCGGCGTCCGCGACCTTCTCCTTGGCGTCGGCGAGCTTGGTGTCGAACTGCTCGAGCACCGCCTCCGCGCGCTCGCCGCGACCGGTCGCCTCGGCGATCAGCTCGAAGGTGGAGCGCATCTGCGCGATCGGGTCGGCGGCGTCGGCACCCTTGGTGGCGAGCACCGGGATGTCGTACTTCTCCAGGGCCTTGATGTTCTCGTCGTCGGCGCTGTACGCCTCGACGATGATCAGGTCGGGGTTGGTGCCCAGCAGCGCCTCGTGGTTGGGCTCGCCGCGGGTGCCGACGTCGACCACGCCGTCGGCCGGCAGCTTCTCCGCGGTGTTCCAGGCGCCGTAGCCGGCTGCGTCGGCCACCGCGACCGGGGTCACGCAGAGGGAGAGCGCGTCCTCGATCTGCTGCCACTCCAGGACGGCGATCCGCTTGGCGGGGGCGTCGAGGGTGACGGTGCGGCCGAAGCCGTCGGTCAGCTCGACCGGCTCGGTGCTGGTGGCGGTGGTGTCGTCGGCGCACTCGCCGGAGGCGGCCGCGGCGGGCGCCTCGTCGTTCTCCTCGGTGGTGCCGCAGGCGGTGAGCGCCAGCGCGGCGCTCAGTGCCACGGCGATCGAGAGTCGCTTCATCGGGGGATGGTCCTTTCGGATCAGGGTCGTAGTCGGGTGCTGGCTAGCGCCTCGACGTGGAGGTGACCGGTCGCCGTTGACACGGTCGTCTCGATCGGGATCCCGTACACGGCGGTCAGGTTCTCCGAGGTGAGGACGTGGGCCGGGGCGCCGTCGGCGTGGACGCGGCCCCGGTGCAGGAGGACGACGCGGTCGGCGACCGCGGCGGCGTGGTTGAGGTCGTGCAGGACGACCCCCAGTGCGGTGCCGCGCTCGGCGAGGCGGCGGACCAGGTTCAGCGTCTCCACCTGGTAGCGCAGGTCCAGGTGGTTGGTGGGCTCGTCGAGCAGCAGGACGCCGGTGTCCTGGGCCAGCGAGGAGGCGAGCCAGACCCGCTGCAGCTCGCCACCGGAGAGCTGGTCGACCGGCCGGTCGACCATGGCGGTCGTGCCGGTGATCTCCAGCGCCCGGGCGATCGCGTCGCGGTCCTCGGCGCCCAGCGCGCCGAACCGGGTCCGGTGCGGGTGGCGGCCGAAGCCGACGACGTCGTGCACGGTCAGCCCCGACGGGTGCGGCCGGGACTGGGAGAGCAGGGCGACCTGGCGGGCGAAGTCACGCGCGCGCAGCGCGCGCAGCGCCACGCCGGCCACCGAGACCTCGCCGGTGTCGATCGGGTGCAGCCGGGCGAGTGCGCGCAGCACCGTGGACTTGCCGCTGCCGTTCGGGCCGACCAGCGCGGTGACCTCGCCGGGCGCCAGCTCCAGGTCGACGCCGTGCACGACCTGAGAGCGCTGGTAGCCCAGCACGAGATCGTGGCCGGCCAGGGGAGCGGGTGCCCGATCCGAGAGCGGGGAGGTGGTCATGGCGCAGGAACCTAGCATTTGCAATTAGGATTGCCTAACCTAACGTCATCCCATGGTGACGCCCTTGCGCCAGTAGCCCATGAAGGCGACCCGGCTCTTGGGGAACTCCAGGTCGCGGACCAAGTGCCGCCGCAGGGTGGTGACCACGCCGCTCTCGCCGGCGATCCAGGCGTAGTAGTCGCCACGCTCGTCGTCGCCCTCGTCCGCGGTCGGCACCTCCCAGAGGTTGGGGTCGATCTCCTCGTCCGCGACGGCCTGGACGCCGCCGGTGTGGCCGAGGTGGCGCAGCACCTCGGGGATCAGCCGGGTGCCCCAATCCTCGTGGCCGCGGGCCAGCCAGTGCACCGCGACGCCGTCGGGGCGCTCGACCTCGAGGAAGTCCTCGGCGAACGGCACCTCGAAGAATGCGTGGCCGCGGGCGTCGTCCGGCAGGTCGGCCAGGATCCGGGAGGCGGCGGGGACGGCCGTCTCGTCCGCGACCAGCAGGATCGGGTGGCCCGCGGGCGGGGCGAACTCGATGCCACCGAACTCCTTGCCGCGTCGCGGCGCGAGCACGATCACCTTCGCGCCGACCTCGGCCGAGCAGGCCCAGGCGCCGCCGGGCCCCGACAGGCCGGGCGAGTCGTGGCGCACCATGTCGACCACCAGGCGCCGGGCGTCGCCCTCGCCGACGACGTCGCGTACCGAGTAGGTGCGCATGTGGCCGCGCTCGGCCTCGGGCAGCGTGCGCCAGTGGGTCCACAGGTCGTCGATGCCCGGGGTGAGGGGCGGCAGGCCGGCGGCGCTGGGGAAGACCAGCTTGATCCGCTGGTCGAGCCAGGGGCCGTCGACGCCGAGCTCGGCGAACTCGGGGCCGGTGAGCTCCACGCGGACGTAGCTCGGGCTGAGCTGGGTGACGGCGCTGACCTGGGCGACGTCGACGATCATGCGCGGCTGGTCCGCCATGGGTGCCTCCTGGGGTTGGGACTTAGGCAAGGCTAACCATATGGCGAATCCGCTGCGTGGCCCGGTGCTGGTTGGCTAGGCTCGGCGCATGCCCACACTCGGCGACTTCACCGCGACCACCCTTGCCGGCGAGGAGCGCGCGCTCTCCGACTTCGAGGGCCAGGTAGTGCTCGTGGTCAACACCGCCTCCAACTGCGGCTTCACGCCGCAGTTCGCCGGCCTGGAGGAGCTGCACGGCGAGTACGCCGAGCGCGGACTCGCGGTGCTCGGCTTCCCCTGCAACCAGTTCGCCCGCCAGGAGCCTGGCAGTGCCGAGGAGATCGGCGCCTTCTGTGAGCGCAACTACGGGGTGAGCTTCGCGATGTTCGACAAGATCGACGTCAATGGCGAGCAGGCGCACCCGCTCTACCGCTGGTTGCGCCAGGAGAAGGGCGGCCTGCTGGGGGACCGGATCAAGTGGAACTTCACCAAGTTCCTGATCGGTCGCGACGGTGAGGTGATCGCGCGGTATGCGCCGGCCACCAAGCCGGAGAAGCTCGCCGCCGACATCGAGAAGGCGCTCGGCTGACTCCGGAGAACCCGGCGATCCGTGGGCCGCGCCCGCGGGGCGCATGACCTTGCGATGCGGCAGATCGGGGCGGATTTCCCACGGTGCGGAGGCCTCTGGCAGAATCACCCGTTGAGTTCTGTGCAGCCGGACCCTCTCACCCGGATGCTGCAGGGTCCATAGAGGCGCTCTACCCGGTCCCCACCTGGAACGGGCGGCTCACCCCACACACAATTTTCAAGGAGACACCACAAACGTGGCCGTCAAGATTCGTCTGAAGCGCCTGGGCAAGATCCGGGTGCCGCAGTACCGCATCGTCGTCGTCGACTCCCGCAAGAAGCGCGACGGCAAGGTGATCGAGGAGATCGGCAAGTACCACCCCAAGGAGGACCCGTCCTTCATCGAGGTGACCACCGAGCGCGCTCAGTACTGGCTCGGCGTCGGCGCTCAGCCGTCCGAGGCCGTCGAGGCCATCCTCAAGATCACCGGTGACTGGCAGAAGTTCAAGGGCCTCCCGGGCACCGAGGGCACCCTCAAGGTCGCCGCTCCGAAGCGCGACAAGCTCGAGATCTTCAACGAGGCTCTCAAGGAGGCCGCCAGCGAGCCCAAGGCCGCTGCGGTGACCAAGAAGAAGAAGGCTGAGAAGGAGGAGGTCTCCGAGGAGGCCCCCGCCACCGAGGCGCCGGCCGAGGCCGCTGCCGAGGCTCCCGCCGAGGCCGCTGAGTCGAGCGAGGGCTGAGCCTGATGCTGGCTGATGCGCTGGAGCACCTGGTCCGTGGCGTCGTGGACCACCCCGACGACGTCTCCGTGCGTGACAAGCAGTTGCGCCGGGGCTCGGTCCTCGAGGTTCGGGTCCACTCCGACGACCTCGGCAAGGTGATCGGACGGAGCGGTCGCACCGCTTCGGCGTTCCGCACCGTGGTCTCGGCTCTGGCCGGCCGCGGCGGAGCTCGCGTCGACTTCGTCGACGTCGACCGCCGGCGCTGACTCTTCGCACACTCGTCGA
>NZ_BAAALG010000003.1:57975-98447 GCF_039528155.1 Nocardioides dubius
GTCGTTGCCATTCCCTCCCATTAAGGTGGTCCTCCGTGAGTGAGATCGAGGTTCTGGTCGGCCGGATCGGCAAGCCGCACGGCATCCGTGGTGAAGTGACCATCGACGTGCGCAGTGACGAGCCCGAGCGGCGCTTCGCCGTCGGCAACACCCTGCGGGCGCAGGCGCCGAAGGGCTCGACCCTGGCGCTGCGCGGCGTCACCGTGGTCTCCACCCGCTGGCACCAGGGCGTGCTGCTGGCCCGCTTCGAGGAGGCGGGCGACCGCAACAGTGCCGAGGCGCTGCGCGGCGTCCTGCTGCACGCCACCATCGACGCCGAGGCCACGCCCGAGGACCCGGACGAGTTCTACGACCACCAGCTGATCGGGCTGGCGGTCTTCGACCTGGACGGCGCGCGGATCGGCGAGGTCACCTCGCTGGTGCACGGCGCCCAGGACCTGCTGGCGATCAAGGCGACCGACGGCCGTCCGACGCTGGTGCCGTTCGTGAAGGCGCTGGTGCCCGAGGTCGACGTCGCCGGCAACCGGGTCGTGGTCGCGGACCGCCCGGGCCTGGTCGCGCCGATGGAGGACGAATGAGGATCGACCTGGTCTCGATCTTCCCCGACTACTTCGCGCCCCTGGAGCTGTCGCTGGCCGGCAAGGCCCGCGACAAGGGCCTGATCGACATCGCCGTGCACGACCTGCGCCAGTGGACCCATGACCGGCACAACAGCACCGACGACACCCCCTACGGCGGCGGCGCCGGGATGGTGATGAAGCCCGAGCCGTGGGGCGAGGCCCTCGACCAGCTGCTCGGCGAGCGGAGCACCGTCGTCTTCACCACGCCCAGCGGGCGGCCGCTGACCCAGGCGTTCGCCCGTGAGCTCGCTCAGCGTGAGCACCTGGTCTTCGCCTGCGGTCGCTACGAGGGGATCGACCAGCGGGTCATCGACGACACCGCCGGCCGCGCCGAGGTGCTGGAGATCTCGATCGGCGACTACGTGCTCAACGGCGGCGAGGTGGCCGCGCTCGCCATCGCCGAGGCGACCATCAGGCTGCTGCCCGGATTCATGGGCAACCCCGACTCGCTGGTCGAGGAGTCGCACGAGGACGGCCTGCTGGAGTACCCCGTCTACACCAAGCCCGCGCAGTGGCGCGGCCACGAGGTGCCGCCGGTCCTGCTCTCGGGCAACCACGGCGCGATCGCCACCTGGCGCCACGACCAGGCGGTGCGGCGCACCGCGGAGCGCCGGCCCGATCTGCTGCCGGCCTCGGCGATCGCCGACGACCTGGATCTGGTGCCGGCGGTCCGTGCTGACGCCGCCGAGCTGCTGGTGCTGCAACGCGCCTGCTGGCTGCAGGAGGCGCTGGTCAACGATCGCCTCGACATCCCCGCCCTGCACGAGTCGCTCGACGACGTCGTGTCCTGGCTGGGGGAGTGGCGGACCTGGGTGGCCCGCCTCGACGGTCGCCTGGTGGCGGCGGTGCGCGCCCGGCTCGACGACGACGTCTGGGACATCGGCCGGATCATGGTCGCCGCCGACCTCCAGGGTCGTGGCCTCGGCCGACGACTGCTCGAGTTCGCCGAGTCCGCGGCACCTGCCGAGGCGCGCACGCTCCGGCTCTTCACCGGAGCCTCCAGTGAGCGCAACCTGCGGCTCTACCGCAAGGCCGGCTACCGACGTGCGGGCACGTTGCCGGGCGACGAGGCGACCGTGGTGCTCACCAAGCGCCGGTGATTTAGCCGGGCCCCGTCCGGTATGGCAAACTTCTTCCTCGGTCCAGTCGGTCGACCTTGCCCGGAGCCTTCACCCCGGGAAGCGGCTCGCACACCTGCCACAGGGGGTGCGCGCAGTGCCGACCAGCACGCTCTGGATCATCCGAATCATGCTTCACCGATTCCGCGGCTGACCTGTGGCGCCCGCGAGGAGAGATCATGACCAACGTCATCGACCAGCTCAACTCCGCCATCAAGCGCGACGACGTCCCGGATTTCCGTGCCGGTGACACCATCAAGGTCCACGTCAAGGTCATCGAGGGCTCGCGTTCGCGTGTCCAGGTGTTCCAGGGCGTGGTGATCCGCGTGCACGGTTCCGGCATCGGCCGTACCTTCACCGTGCGCAAGGTCTCCTTCGGTGTCGGCGTCGAGCGCACCTTCCCGCTGCACTCCCCGATCTTCGAGAAGATCGAGGTCGTGACCCGCGGTGACGTGCGTCGCGCGAAGCTGTACTACCTGCGCGACCTGCGCGGCAAGGCAGCCAAGATCAAGGAGCGTCGCGAGGCCTGAGTGCCACGCCGACCAGTCTCTGGTTAGGCTCTGCCGCGTGACTTCAAACGACCGCGACGATCTCCCCGAATCGGACGGGGCCACTGGCCCCGAGTCCGCTCCCGAGGAGGCGTCGCGGTCGTTGCCGTCTCCGGCGCCGAAGGCCAAGCGCAAGGCGCTCCCGGTCTGGCTGGAGTCGATCCTGCTGCTCGTGCTCGCCCTGGTCCTGGCCGTGGTGATCAAGGCCTTCTTCGTCCAGGCCTTCTACATCCCCTCGGAGTCGATGGAGCCGGGGCTGATCAAGAACGACCGGATCCTGGTGCAGAAGGTCTCCTACTGGGGCAGCGGCACGCCGGAGCGCGGCGACGTGGTGGTCTTCAAGGACCCGGACAACTGGCTCTCCTTCACCGAGGAGTCCGGTCCCAGCAACATCTTCTCCAAGGCGCTGACCAAGGTCGGGCTCTACCCGACCGGCGGCCACCTGGTGAAGCGCGTGATCGGCATCCCCGGCGACACCGTCGAGTGCTGCGACAGCGAGGGCCGGCTCTCGATCAACGGTCAGCCGATCGACGAGAGCGAGTACATCGCGCAGAGCGACGGCTGTGCCGCACCGATGGTGCAGTGCAAGCTGCGCCCCACCACGATCCCGGACGGGTACCTGCTGGTGATGGGCGACAACCGCGAGCACAGCGCCGACTCCACCGCGCACATGTGCCGCAACCCCAAGGCCGAGCAGTGCCCGCCGACGCGGGGCCTGGTGCCGATCGAGAACGTCGTCGGCAAGGTGTGGGCGCTGATCTGGCCCGCGAACCGCTTCGACAAGCTCAGCCGCCCCGAGGTCTTCGAGGACGTCCCGGACCCGCAGTGAAGCCGACCCTGAGGTACGAGCGGCGTCTGCTGCGTGAGGGGCGGACCCACCTGGCCTGCCTCGACGAGGTCGGCCGCGGCGCGCTGAGCGGCCCGGTCAGCATCGGTGCCGTCCTGATCAGCCTGGAGACCAGGACCGCGCCCCAGGGCGTGCGCGACAGCAAGCTGCTGACGCCGGCCGCCCGGCTTCGGCTGGTGCCGCGGATCCAGCGTTGGGCGCTCGCCTACGGCGTGGGGCATGCCAGCTCGGCCGAGATCGACGAGTTCGGGATCATGGCGGCGCTGCGCCTGGCCGGGCAGCGGGCGCTGGGCCGGCTGGGCACCCTGCCCGACCTGGTGCTGCTCGACGGCAACCACGACTACCTGACGCCGCCCGAGCAGCTGAGCCTGCTCCCGGAGCCCGGTCTGGAGACGGTGATGCCTCCGGTGGTCACCCAGATCAAGGCCGACATGACGTGTGCCGCCGTCGCGGCGGCCAGCGTGCTGGCGAAGACCGAGCGCGATGCGCTGATGATCGCCCTCGACCGCGAGCATCCCGGCTACGGCTGGAGTGAGAACAAGGGGTACTCGGCTCCGGAGCACATCGCGGCGCTCGCCCAGCTGGGCCCGTCGCCGCAACACCGGGTCTCCTGGCGGTTGCCGGGAGTGGAAGCCGAACGGCCACTAGACTCTGCGCTGACCGCTGCCGTGAAGGAGGCTCTGTGAGCACTGAGGATCTCGAGAAGTACGAAGCCGAGATGGAGCTCAACCTCTATCGCGAGTACCGCGATGTCGTCTCGATCTTCAAGTACGTCGTCGAGACCGACCGGCGGTTCTACCTGTGCAACCAGGTGGATGTGAAGGCGCGCACCGAGCAGGGCGACGTCTTCTTCGAGGTGTCGATGGGCGACGCCTGGGTCTGGGACATGTACCGCCCCGCGCGGTTCGCGAAGAACGTCAAGGTGCTGACGTTCAAGGACGTGAACGTGGAGGAGCTGGCGCCTGCCGACATCGAGCCGCCGAAGGCCTGAAGCACCCCTCGACCCTGGTCTAGACCGACTTTGGTCCTAGTCCTCCGAAACTAGGACAGTCGGGGCTTTCGGAACCTATCCTGACCGCGACGGGCAGGGGTGTCCGTCACTTGTTGACGTGGGGTGGGTGGATGGTTCGCGCGCGCGTTCGCGGTCGGGATGAGGATGGCGCCTCAGCAGTGGAGTTCGCTCTGCTGGTGATCCCGTTGTGTCTGATCCTGTTCGGCATCATCACCTACGCCTACATGTTCAGCGTCCGCCAGGCGCTCACCCAGGCGGCAGCGGAGGGAGCTCGCGCCGCCGCAGTCGCCAAGGAGGACCCGAGCGGCGCCGCGATCAGTGCGGTGAACCGGGCGATGGAGGGCACCGGCGACCTCTCCTGCGGCAGCAACGGGCTGACCTGCACCGCCGCGGTGGCGCCCTGCGGGTCGAGCACGGCTCAGTGCGCGACGGTCACGGTGACCCTCAACTACGACACGTTCGACCCGTTCGACATCCCGCTGATCCCGATGCCGAGCAGCCTCTCGTTCTCCTCCAGCGCGGAGATCAACCCGTGATCGCCGCCAAGCAGCGCGACGAGCGGGGAGCGGTCGCTCCCTTCGTCGCGATCATGGTCGTGATCCTGGTCGGCATGGCCTCCTTCGCCGTCGACCTCGGCTATCAGCGGGTCGCCGCGCGCGACATGCAGGCGGTCGCCGACGTCGTCGCCTTCGACATGGCACGTGGGCTCGACGGGCGCTCGTCGTCGGCCTTGGTCGGCTCCACGTGGGAGGCCCGGCTCTCCGACTCGATCAACCGCAACCGCGACAGCGTGGGCGAGGCGCTCACGGTCACCTCCTGCACCGCCTCGACCACGGCACTGAGCGGGAACCAGATCTGCGCGACCCCCGGTGTCTACGACCGGGTGACGAAGACCTTCACCGACAGCAACGGCGCTCCGGCCACCCACGTCCGGGTGATCACCCGGACCAAGATCGACTACTTCTTCCCGATCTACGCCAACGAGGGCTGGGTGACCAAGACCGCCTATGCCGAGGCGCAGAAGAAGGTCTGCATCCAGCTGGGCTCGTACGCGGCCCGGTTGAAGACCGGCAACTCGCCGCTCCTCGGCCCGCTCCTCGGCTTCCTGGACAGCGACCTCAACCTCGGCGTCGGCGACTACAACGCACTGGCCGCGGTCAACCTCGAGCTGTTGAACCTGGTCGACGTCAACACGGCGGCGGGCACCGTCGGCGAGCTGATCGAGGGCAACCAGCTGCTCGGTCTGGCCGACTTCTACCTGGCCACGGCGACCGCGCTGCAACAGCAGTCGGGCAACACCGCGGCGGTCGGCCTGCTGCAGACGCTGGCGCTGAAGGTGCCGAACATCAAGATCCCGCTCGGCGAGCTGCTCGACGTCGGCACCGGCGGGGCGTCCGGTCTCTCGGCAGCACTGAACCTGCTGGACCTCGTCTCCACCGCGGCCTTCGTCGCCAACGGCGACAACGCGGTCACCATCCCACAGCTCAACGTCAACCTCGGCCCGCTGGCGAAGGTCCAGGCCAAGGCGCACATCACCGAGCCGCTGCGACCTGCCTGCAACGACGGGATCGCCAAGACCTCGCAGGTGGGCGTCTCGCTGGACGCGACCGCGCTCGACTTCTCCTTCGTCCCGCTCGGCGTGCTCGACCCGCTGGGGCTGACCAAGATCGAGACCAAGGTCGCACTGCACGGCGAGATCAACGTGGGTGCGGCCGAGGGCCGGATCACCAACGCCAAGTGCCGCCCCAACAAGTCGGTGACGGTGAAGGTGAGCGACGGCCTGGCCACAGTCAACCTCTCCTTGGAGATCAAGGCGAAGTTCGGCCTGCTGGGCGTGATCGAGGGCCCGATCACCATCACCGGAACCGCGCCGACCAATGGCGAGGTCACCAAGGTGATCATCAACGACGGCGACTACGACGTCGCGCTGCCGGTGGGCAACGGGAACATCGGCCTGCCGGTGCTGCACGTGAACACCAGCCAGCTGAAGGTCCTCAACCTGCCGATCGGTGCCCTGCTCAGCTGGGTGCTCAACCCGATCCTGGACCTGCTGATCAACCCGCTGCTGCAGGGCCTGGACAAGTTCGTGCTCAGCCCGCTGCTGCAGACGCTCGGCCTGCAGGTGAGCGGTGCGGACGTCTTCGTGCTCCGCGAGCCCAACTGCGGGACGCCGGCGCTGCGCGGCTGACCGCTTCTCGTCCACAACCGACTCGGGCGTCGTCGTCTCCCCTGGGGAGACGACGACGCGCCTGCGTCCGGGGATGATCGGTGAGCCTTGATCTCGAAGGAGGTCGAGGCGATGGCGACGACGAAGCAGGCGCTCGGGGCCTACGGCGAGGCCCTGGCGGCACGACATCTGATCCAGGGCGGCATGGTGCTGCTCGATCACAACTGGCGCTGCCCGGCGGGTGAGCTGGATCTGGTCCTGCGCCACGGCGAGGTGCTGGTCTTCTGTGAGGTCAAGACCCGGCGCGGCCTGGGCCAGGGCACCCCGCTGGAGGCGGTGGGCGCCCAGAAGCTCGCACGGCTGCGACGCCTTGCCGCCCAGTGGATCGCCGCACATGGGGTGCACGCGCCGCAGGTACGGATCGACCTGGTCGGCGTGCTCGCACCACGCGGTGCCGCCGCCACCATCGAGCATGTCGCGGGGGTGGGCTGATGCCGGTCGCCACCGCCCGCACGATCGTGTTGCAGGGCACGGTCGGGCATCTGGTCGACGTCCAGATCGACGTCTCGCCCGGCGTGGTCGCCACCAGTCTGGTGGGCCGCGCCGACGCCTCGATCAGTGAGGGCCGCGAGCGGTGCCGCGCGGCGGTCACCAACAGCGGCTTCTCCTGGCCCAACACGCGCCGGCTCACCATCCTGCTCTCGCCCGCGGGGCTGCCCAAGCGCGGCTCACACGTCGATCTCGCGGTCGCCGTCGGCGTGGTCTTCGCCACCGACGAGCGCCTCAAGCGGGTGCCGCTCGACGGTTCGGTGCTGATCGGCGAGCTGAGTCTGGACGGTCTGGTCCGCCCGGTGCCCGGCGTGCTGCCGATGGCGCTGGCGGCTGCGGCGCACGGCCGTCGGCGGATCTTCGTGCCGGAGGCCCAGCTGGCGGAGGCGGTGCTGGTGCCCGGGCTGAGCGTGATCGGGGTCCGCTCGCTGGCACAGACGGTGGCGCTGCTCGCGGGCTGGGAGGTGCCCGATGCGGAGCAGGTCCCGTTGCCGGCCCGCGCCAGCCTGCTGCGCTGGCGGGGCGAGGATCGCCTGGTGCAGCTGGACTTTGCCGATCTGCGCGGGCTGGAGGAGGAGAAGTACGCCGCCGAGGTCGCCGCCGCGGGCGGTCACCATCTTCTGCTGTCCGGGCCGAAGGGGGCCGGCAAGACGTCGCTGGCCGAGCGCATCCCCGGGCTGTTGCCGGATCTCGACGAGGAGGAGGCCCTCGAGCTCACTGCCGTGCTCTCGCTGGGTGACGACCTCGATCCCGCCGGTGGGCTGGTCCGCCGGCCTCCGTTCGCCGCCCCGCACCACAGCGCCAGCAGGACCAGCCTGTTGGGCGGTGGCAGCGGCCGGGTTCGCCCGGGCATGGTGAGCCGTTGCCACGGGGGAGTGGTGGTGCTCGACGAGTTCCCGCTCTTCAGTGCCGACCTGCTCGAGGCGCTGCGACAACCTCTGGAGTCCGGCGAGGTGACCTTGGCCCGGGGTGAGGAGAGCGCGACCTTCCCCGCCCGCTGCCTGTTCGTGCTGGCCTGCAATCCGTGTCCCTGCGGCAACTACACCGCACACCCGGGCCATTCGCGCTGCGACTGCGAGGAGTCCGCGCGGCGGCGCTACCGGCGCAAGCTCTCCGGTCCGCTGATCGACCGCGTCGACATCGTCCGAGAGGTGACGCCGAGCGCGCTCGGCACCAGCCCCGGCTACCGAGCCGCCGAGTCCAGTGCGGTGGTCCGCGAACGCGTGACGGCTGCACGCAGGCGCCAGCGTGAGCGCTACGGCGGGCAGGGCTGGCGGCTCAATGCGGAGGCACCCGGCCCGGCGCTGAGCGCATGCTGGCCACTGGAGCCGGAGGGGCGCACGCTGGTCGATCAGGCCGTCGGGGACGGTCTGCTGACCCAACGTGGTGGCGTCCGGGTGCACCGGCTCGCCTGGACCATCGCCGACCTCGGCGGCGTCGAGCGGCCCGGGGTCGCCGAGGTGGCGCTTGCGCTGGCGCTGCGCACCGGCGCCCCGCTCCCGGCGGCGCACCTGACCGGGGAGCGGCGATGAGCACCGCCCCGGAGGCCGACCGGCTGGCCCGCATCGCGCTCAACCTGATGGCCGAGCCCGGCGATCCGCAGGTCTGTGCGCTGGCGCAGGAATGGGGCGCGGCCGAGTTGCGGCGCCGCCTGCTCGAGCCCGGGAGCGAGGAGCCCGGCGCATTGGACGTGGCCACCCGACTGGCCCAGGCGGATCCTGCCCGCCAGCTGGAGCGGGCCGCACGGCATGGGATCCGCTTCGTGATGCCCGGTGACGCCGAGTGGCCGAGCGGGCTCGATGCCCTTGCGCATGCCGGAGTGCTCAGCGACCGGGGCGGCGTCCCGTTGGGCCTGTGGGTGCGTGGCCCGATCCGGCTCGACGAGCTCACCTCGGCGGTGGCCGTCGTCGGCGCCCGCTCGGCGACCGGGTACGGAAGTACCACCGCGGCGCGGATCGCCGCGGACCTGGGGCGGGCCGGCGTACCGGTCGTCTCGGGAGCGGCGTTCGGCATCGACGAGGCCGCACATCGGGGGGCGCTCTCCGTCGGTGGCGCCACTGTCGCGGTGCTGGCCTGTGGTGTCGACCGGGTCTATCCGGCGGCGCACCGCGACCTGCTCGAGCACCTTGCCGCCCACGGTGCGGTGATCTCGGAGGCGCCGCCGGGGTGGGCGCCGATGCGGGTGCGGTTCCTGGCCCGCAACCGGATCATCGCCGCCCTGGCCCGCGGGACCGTCGTCGTGGAGGCGGCGTCGCGCAGCGGCGCGCTGAACACCGCCCGCTGGTCGAGTCAGCTCAACCGGGAGACGATGGCCGTCCCCGGGTCGGTCACCAGCGCCACCTCCGAGGGGTGCCACCGGCTGATCCGGGACGGCGCCGCGACGCTGGTCACCACGGCCGCCGAGGTGTTGGAGCTGACCGAGCCGATGGGGCGGGTGCACCCGGTCGAGGAGCCGAACCCGAGCGGCCCGCGTGATCGGCTCGGCACCCGGCAGCGCCAGGTCCTGGACGCGGTGCCCGCGGTCCAGCCTGCCGGCACCGAGTCGATCGCCCGGACGGCGGGGATCGGGGTGCGGGAGGTGCACGACGTGCTCACCCAGCTGCTGGCGCTCGGCCTGGTCGAATGTGCCGACGCGCGGTGGCGTCTGAGTCACCGGGCACGCGCACGGCACTAGTGGCCCGTGTCGGAAGCCGTTGGGCGGCGGGCGCGCCACTAGCCTGGGTCCTGTGTCCGATGTCGAGCTCCCGGAGGCCTTCGCCCAGGTGCTGGCCGCCTACGAGCGGCACCTGCTCTCCGAGCGCGACCTCACCTCGCACACCGTGCGGGCCTATCTGGGGGATCTCACCTCGCTGCTGGAGCACGCGCAGCGGCTCGGCGTCGACGACCTGGCAGAGCTGGATCTCACGGTGCTGCGCAGCTGGCTGGCCAAGCAGAAGACCCTGGGCAAGGCGCGGACCACGATGGCGCGGCGAGCGACCGCGGCGCGGGTCTTCACGGCCTGGCTCTGCCGCACCGGGCGGATCCCGAGCGACCCGGGCGCGGCGCTGCTCTCGCCCAAGATGGCGAAGACCCTGCCTCCGGTCCTGCGCGCCGATGAGGCGCGGGCGCTCCTCGAACCGGCGCCCGCGCCCGACGAGCGGGAGGAGTCCGCGCCGGTCGCGCTGCGCGACGACGCGATCCTGGAGCTCCTCTATGCCACCGGCATGCGGGTCGGCGAGCTCTGCGGACTGGATCTGGACGACCTCGACTTCGACCGGCGCGTGGTGCGGGTCTTCGGCAAGGGGCGCAAGGAGCGCACGATCCCGTTCGGCGTGCCCGCGAGCGAAGCGCTGCGGGGCTGGTTGGCCCTGGGCCGGCCCGAGCTGCGTGCCGAGGGCTCGGGCGCTGCGCTCTTCCTGGGGGTGCGTGGTGGCAGGATCGACCAGCGCGCGGTCCGCTCGTTGGTGCACCGCCGAATGCGTGAGGTGCCCGGGGCACCCGACATCGGGCCGCACGGGCTGCGCCACAGCGCGGCGACCCACCTGCTCGAGGGCGGCGCCGACCTACGGTCGGTCCAGGAGGTGCTGGGCCACGCCTCGTTGGCCACCACCCAGCTCTACACCCACATCTCCAGCGAGCGGTTGCGCGCCGCCTATCAGCAGGCCCATCCACGCGCCTGAGAAGGGCAGCAGACGGACCGGCAACGGGCCGATCAGGGCAAGCGGGTCGAGGTAGGTCTCGCCGCGGAGCCAGCCCCAGTGCAGGCAGGCAGCCGGGGCGCAGTGCGAGCCGAGCAGCTCGAGTC
The DNA here is from genome assembly GCF_039528155.1 of Nocardioides dubius. Lineage (NCBI taxonomy): Bacteria > Bacillati > Actinomycetota > Actinomycetes > Propionibacteriales > Nocardioidaceae > Nocardioides > Nocardioides dubius. Next base: position 68,621 of record NZ_BAAALG010000003.1, read on the forward strand.
GTCCGATGACCGCGCCACCGGCGACGCTGGCCCCGCGCCGCACGGAGGCGGCGACGGGCTCGTAGGTGGTGCGGGTGGCGCCGTGCTCGACCACGACCACGCCCCGACCGGCGATCCGCCCGGCGAAGGTGACCCGGCCGGCCAGCGCGGCACGCACCGGTTGGCTGACGGTGCCGACCAGGTCGACCCCGCGATGGCCACGCTCCCACGGTGCTGCCGGAGCGTCGAAGGCGGCAGACACCGTGGGGCGCGGGAGCAGGGGCCAGACCCCTGCGCCGTGACTGCTCGGCTCGTCGGCCGCCGTCGGCCCGCCCGCGATCGCGAGCCACCCGCCTCCGAGGAGGAGAAGCAGGCAGCCCAGCCGACGGACGACGGGCCCGAGTGAGCCGTGGGGAGCAGCAGTCATGGCGTCGATCCTCGGGGAGCGCGGGCGCTGGGGCGATCGCTGCGCTGCCGGCTGGGGAGGCCCATGGGGGAGCGGCGACTGTGGAGGGTGAACGGCTCCCGCCTCGATTCGCACCAGCGGGGGTCGCGGCATAGACTGATCGCTGGCAACCCACCCGTGGGTTGACTTCGCACGTCTGCTGACCGCGGCGGGGTTCCCTGGAATCTCGAACCACCGCGGGCGTCGGGCCTCAGTTCCAGGTCGAGATGGCCGGGATCGGCTCGCGCGCGGGCGTCAGGGCGATCGACACCCGTCGAGCGCAGCAACTGAAAACACCCAGCCGCCGTCGAACCCGGCCACCTCCCGTCAACGGGCCAAGGTGTGCCACAGGGGTGAGCCGGTGGCGACAACCAGGAAGAAGATCGACATGGCAGTCGTGACCATGCGCCAGCTCCTCGAGAGCGGCGTCCACTTCGGACACCAGACCCGTCGCTGGAACCCGAAGATGAAGCGCTTCATCATGACCGAGCGCAACGGCATCTACATCATCGACCTCCAGCAGTCGCTGTCCTACATCGACCGCAGCTACGCCTTCATCAAGGAGACCGTGGCCAAGGGCGGCACGATCATGTTCGTGGGCACCAAGAAGCAGGCCCAGGAGGCCATCGCCGAGCAGGCGACCCGCGTCGGCATGCCCTACGTGAACCAGCGTTGGCTGGGCGGCATGCTCACCAACTTCCAGACGATGAACCAGCGCATCGCGCGTCTCAAGGAGCTCGACGAGGTCGACTTCGACACCGTTGCCGGCTCGGGCCGCACCAAGAAGGAACTGCTTCACATGAAGCGCGAGCACATCAAGCTCGACCGCACCCTTGGTGGCATCCGTGGCATGAACCGCACCCCGTCGGCCGTGTGGATCGTCGACACCAACAAGGAGCACCTCGCCGTTGAGGAGGCCCGCAAGCTGCGGATCCCGATCATCGCGATCCTGGACTCCAACTGCGACCCGGACGTCGTCGACTTCCCGATCCCGGGCAACGACGACGCCATCCGCGCCGTCGGCCTGCTGACCCGCGTGGTCGCGGACGCCGTCGCCGAGGGTCTGATCGCCCGCAGCGGTGCCAAGAACGACGCCCCGGCCGAGCCGCTGGCCGAGTGGGAGCGCGAGCTGCTCGAGGGCAACGCTGCTGAGGCTCCGGCCGAGGCCGCTGCTGAGGCTCCGGCTGCTGAGGCGCCGGCTGAGGCCGCTGCTGAGGCTCCGGCCGAGCAGGCCTGACCGCTCACCGACCACTCCTGTCTAGGAAGAAGAAATATGTCTAACTTCTCCGCTGCCGACGTCAAGAAGCTCCGTGAGCTGACCCAGGCCGGCATGATGGACTGCAAGAAGGCGCTGACCGAGACGGACGGCGACTTCGACAAGGCCGTCGAGCTGCTCCGCGTCAAGGGCGCGGCCAAGGCCGCCTCCCGTGCCGCTGAGCGCGAGACCTCCGCCGGTCTGGTCGTCACCGCTGGTGGCGCGCTGGTCGAGATCAAGTCCGAGACCGACTTCGTGGCCAAGAACGAGTCCTTCATCGAGGCCGCTCAGAAGATCGCCGAGGCGGTCAACGCGGGCAAGGCCACCGACACCGAGGCCGCCAAGGCGCTCCCGCTCGACGGCAAGACCGTCGGCGAGGTCGTCGAGGGCCTGGCCATCACCATCGGTGAGAAGATCGAGCTCGGTCAGGTCGCCTACTTCGACGGCAACACCACCACCTACATGCACAAGCGTGCGGCCGACCTGCCGCCCGCCGTCGGCGTGCTGGTGGAGTTCGAGGGCAACGAGGAGGCCGCTCGCGCCGCTGCGATGCAGGTCGCCGCGATGAAGGCGCAGTACCTCACCCGCGACGAGGTCCCCGCCGACGTCGTCGCCGCCGAGCGCGCCGTCCTCGAGAAGAAGACCCTCGAGGAGGGCAAGCCCGAGGCTGCCGTCACCAAGATCGTGGAGGGCCGCATCGGTGGCTTCTTCCGCGAGATCGTCCTGCTCGAGCAGGACTCCGTGACCGAGAGCAAGAAGTCGGTCGGCAAGGTCCTCGAGGAGGCCGGCACCACCATCAAGCGCTTCGCGCGCTTCGAGGTTGGCGCCTGAGCCATCCTGTGACGGGGATCCCGTAACAGCTCTGCGAGGGCCGGTACGACTCATGTCGTGCCGGCCCTTGCGTGTAAGTTCAACCCTGGCAAACAGCAGGTGTGGTAGGTATCGAAGGGACATGCATGACGTCGTACAAGCGAGTGCTGCTCAAGCTCTCCGGCGAGGTTTTCGGCGGCGGCAAGGTCGGGGTCGACCCCGACGTGGTGCAGAAGGTGGCCCGCGAGATCGCGGCCGTCGCTGACGCAGGTGTCCAGATCGCCGTGGTCACCGGGGGCGGCAACTTCTTCCGTGGGGCCGAGCTCCAGCAGCGCGGCATGGACCGCGTCCGCGCCGACTACATGGGCATGCTCGGCATCGTGATGAACTGCCTGGCGCTGCAGGACTTCCTCGAGAAGCTCGGGGTCGAGACCCGGGTGCAGACCGCGATCACCATGGGCCAGGTGGCCGAGTCCTACATCCCGCGCCGGGCCATCCGGCACATGGAGAAGGGCCGCGTGGTGATCTTCGGGGCCGGCATGGGCATGCCGTTCTTCTCCACCGACACGGTCGCCGTCCAGCGCGCGCTGGAGAGCAAGTGCGACGTCGTCCTGGTCGCCAAGAGCGGCGTCGACGGCGTCTACACCGCGGACCCGCACCTCGACCCGACGGCGGTCAAGCTCGACCACGTCACCTACGAGGACGCGATCGCCCAGGGCCTGCGGATCATGGACCAGACCGCCTTCGCGCTCTGCGGCGAGAACAAGCTGCCGATGATCGTCTTCGGCATGGAGCCCGAGGGCAACATCCTGCGGGTCGTGCAGGGTGAGAAGATTGGCACGCTCGTCAGCGCTGAGAGCTGAGCTCGGCGCCCGCACCATCGCAACAGACCACCAACGGCTCGCTACGGGCCACTCGAGGAGAAACCGTGATCAACCAGGTTCTGGCTGAGGCCGACGACAAGATGGGCAAGTCGGTCGAGGCTACCCGCGAGGAGTTCGCGGCGATCCGTGCCGGTCGCGCGCACCCGAGCATGTTCAACAAGATCACTGCCGAGTACTACGGCTCGCAGACGCCGTTGAACCAGCTCGCCTCCTTCTCCTCGCCGGAGCCGCGGGTGATCATCATCGCCCCGTTCGACGTCAGCTCGGTGCCTGCCATCGAGCGGGCGATCCGCGACAGCGACCTGGGCGTGAACCCGGCCAACGACGGCAAGGTGCTGCGCTGCGTCTTCCCCGAGCTCACCGAGGAGCGCCGCAAGGAGTTCATCAAGGTGGCCAAGGGCAAGGCCGAGGACGGCCGGATCTCGGTGCGCAACGTGCGCCGCACCGCGAAGCAGAACCTCGAGAAGCTCGAGAAGGACGGCGAGGTCGGCAAGGACGACGTCACCGGTGCCGAGAAGCGGCTCGACGCGACCACGAAGAAGCACACCGACGCCATCGACGAGATGCTCAAGAACAAGGAAGCCGAGCTGCTGGAGGTCTGAGCGACCTCCTCACTCGACTGCGATGACGACCTCGTCCGCCATGCCGCCGGCCGCGCCCAAGAAGGACCACGGGCGCGCCGGCCGCAACCTTCCGGCCGCCATCGGCTCGGCCGTCGTGCTGCTCTCGGCGATCGCCGCCTCGCTGTGGTTCTACAAGACCGCCTTCATGGTGATCGTCGCCGTGGCAGTGGTCGTGGCGCTGTGGGAGCTCGGCCGTGGCCTGGCCGCCAAGGGCATCGACCTCCCCGAGCAGCCGCTGATGGTGGGCGGCGTGGTGATGGTCGTGGTCGCCTACTTCTGGGGCGCCCCCGCCCTGGTCACCGCGACCGCGGTCACCGCTCTCGTGGTGATGCTGTGGCTGTTGCGCCGCGGCGTCGACGGCTACGTGAAGAACGCCTCAGCCTCGGTCTTCACGCTCATCTACGTGCCCTTCCTCGGCTCGTTCGTCGCGCTGCTGCTGGCCGAGGGCGGTGCCACCGACTTCGACCGCTGGGACGACGGCGTCAAGGGCATCGTGGTCTTCATCCTGGTCACCATCGCCTCCGACATCGGTGGCTATGTGGCCGGCGTGCTCTTCGGCAAGCACCCGATGGCTCCGGTCATCTCGCCGAAGAAGTCCTGGGAGGGCTTCGCCGGATCGGCTCTCTTCTGCGTGCTCGCCGGGTGGGCCCTGGTGGTCTACCTGCTCGACGGCGACTGGTGGGTCGGCGTCCTGCTGGGCCTGATCGCCGTGGTGATGGCGACCCTCGGCGACCTCTGCGAGTCGGTCATGAAGCGTGACCTCGGCATCAAGGACATGAGCCAGATCATCCCGGGCCACGGCGGCCTGATGGACCGTCTGGACTCCCTCCTCGCCACCATCGCCCCGATCTGGCTGCTGCTGCACTACCTCGTCTTCTAGCCCCCACCATTCCCGGATCGTCCCTAACGTTTTGGTTGCTGAAACACAGGTTCAGCAACCAAAACGTTAGGGACGATCGGGCCTAGGTGGCAAGGAGGGCGATCTTCGCGGCCAGGGTCTCGCGTTCGCGGGGGCTGGGGCAGAGGGTGTAGGCCTCCTCGAAGGCGGCGACCGCCTCCGGGGTGCGATCCAGGCGCCGCAGCAGCTCGCCGCGGACGCTGGGCAGCAGGTGGCTGCCGCGCAGCCGGCCTTCGGCAGCGAGTGCATCGACCAGTTCCAACGCTGCCGCGGGGCCGGTCGCCATGGAGAGCGCGACGGCACGGTTCAAGGTGACGATCGGGGACGGCGCGATCCGCTCCAGCGCCTCGTAGAGCGTCACGATGGTGCTCCAGTCGGTGGTCGCGACCGAGGTGGCGCGGGCATGGCAGTCCGCGATGGCCGCCTGCAGTCCGTACGGGCCGAGGCCACGGCCGGTGCGTCCGGCCTGCTCGAGCGCGGCCCGGCCGCGCCGGATCGCCCCGGTGTCCCAACGGCGCCGGTCCTGGTCCTCCAGGAGGATCGGCGCACCCTGCGCGCTGACCCGGGCACCGAACCGGGCCGCGGTGAGCTCGGTCAGTGCGAGCAGGCCCAGCGGCTCGGACTCGTCGGGCACCAACCGCGCCACGATCCGGGCCAGCCTGATCGCCTCGGCGGCGAGGTCGAAGCGGATCGCTGCCTCGCCACTGGTCGCCGTCGAGCCCTCGGTGAAGAGCAGATAGATCACGCTCAGCACCTGGCGGAGCCGGTCGCGCCGCTCGTGTGCGTCGGGCAGCGCGAACGGGACCCGGGCCGCGGCCAGGGTCCTCTTGGCCCGGGTGATCCGGGCCTGCACGGTCGCCGTCGGGACCAGGAACGCGCGGGCGATCTCGTCGCTGGTCAGGCCGCCGACCGTGCGCAGGGTCAGCGCCACCTGCGCCTCGGGGGAGAGCATCGGGTGGCAGGCGATGAAGACCAGCCGCAACAGGTCGTCCTCGACCTGGTCGGGGTCGATCGCCAGGTCGCTGTCCTCGTTCGCGCGCTGCTCGATCGCCACCTCGGCCGCGAGCGTGCGGTAGCGATCGTCGCGCAAGGCCCGGCGGCGGAACCCGTCCACCGCCCGTCGGCGTCCTACGGTCAACAGCCAACCGGCCGGGTTCTGCGGGACGCCGTCGCGCGGCCAGGTGACCAGCGCCTGGGCGAACGCCTCCTGCGCGAGATCCTCGGCCAGCGTGAAGTCCTGGGTGAAGCGCGCCAGCGCGCCGACGATCCGGGCGGACTCGATCCGCCACACGGCTTCGACGGCGCGCCGGCTCTCGGTCGCTCCGCTCACAGCTGGCCCACGGACTCCCGCCAGGCGCGCTCCTTCTGGATCCACACGTTGTCCTGGGGGAACTCGTCGATCGTGGTCACCCGGCGGATCTCGGTCTTCATCCCGGGCGCGGCACCCGGCATCCGCTTGGCCCACGCGACCGCCTCCTCGATGGAGGCGACCTGGAGCACGTAGAAGCCGCCGAAGAGCTCCTTCGTCTCGCCGTAGGGGCCGTCGGTCACCAGCGGCGGCTGGCTGGAGTAGTCGACGACGACGCCCGCCGCAGGGTCCGGGTCCAGTCCCTCGGCGGCGAGCAGCACCCCGGCCTCGATCAGCTCGTCGTTGAAGCGGCCCATGGTCTCCAGCATCTCGTCCATGTCGAACTCGGCGCCCGCGAAGGCCTCCTGGGCCTCGTCGCTCATCCGCCAGATCAGCATGTACTTCATGGTTGACTCCTCGATTCGGTGGGTCCGCCCTCGGACCCGCTCACCCATCAGTCGAACGGCACGGGCCAGGATCGACACGGCGCAGAGAAATTCTTGAGAAGTGATGATCCGGTCGTCAAGATCGGTCATCGTGGGGTGGGACCGGGCGGAGCGGATGGAGCGGAGGGCAACGATGCGCAGTGGTCGTGCACGGGTGGCAGGGACGGTGCTGGCCGCCGTCGGACTCCTCGGCGGACTCGCCGGCTGCGGCGACGACGGGGACGGCGACGCGACCGCCTCCGACGACGCGTCGCTGCGACCGCTGGCTGGTCGGACCCTGGTGGTCACCGGCGTCACCGAGGGCGGCGAGCCGCGCGACCTGGTGGCGGGCAGCGAGATCCGGCTGGCCTTCGCGGAGAGAACCGTCAGCATCACAGCCGGCTGCAACACCATGAACGGCACCTACACCACCGAGGACGACCAGCTCGTCGTCGGGCAGCTGGCCACCACCCAGATGGCCTGCCCGGAGCCGCTGATGAAGCAGGACACCTGGCTGGCCGAGGTGCTCGCCGCGCCGCTGACCGTCACCGACGGCGAGCTCAGCGGCGCCGACGTCGTGCTGCGGGTCGCGGATCGCGAGGAGGTCTCGCCCGACCGCGAGCTGACTGGTCAGCGGTGGGCGCTGGAGAGCCTGATCGCGGCGGACGCCGTCAGCTCCGTCGGCGTCGAGGCCTGGCTGGAGTACGACGGCACCACGCTCGCGCTGGACACGGGCTGCAACACCGGGCGCGCCACCGCGACGCTGGCGGGGGAGACCTTGACCCTCGGCCCGTTGATGCTCACCAAGCGGGCCTGCCCGGATGCCCTGGGTCGTGAGGTGGAGGCGGCGATCGTGGCGACCCTGGACGGCGAGGTGGGCGTGCGGATCGAGGAGGCCCGGTTGACGCTCAGCAACGCCTCCTCCGGTACCGGCCTCGGCCTCGTCGCGCAGTGATTCGCGCCTGCTGGGTCCCGATGGGACACTGGTAGCGCCATGAGTGTGAACCCCAAGCCCCTTCCCCTGGTCTTCGACGAGCCGCGCGGTCGCAAGAAGCCGCCGCGGCACCTGGCCGACCTCGACGAGGCCGGTCGCAAGCAGCTGCTGATCGACGCCGGACTGCCCGGCTTCCGCGCCAAGCAGCTCTCGAACCACTACTTCGCGCGCCTGGTCGACGACCCGGCCGAGATGACCGACCTCCCGGCCGGGCAACGCGACGACCTGGTGAAGGCGCTGCTGCCCGAGCTGATGACGCCGCTGCGCCGGCTCGAGGCCGACAAGGGCACCACGGTGAAGACGCTGTGGAAGCTCTTCGACGGCGCGCTCGTGGAGTCGGTCCTGATGCGCTACAAGGACCGCACCACCATGTGCGTCTCCAGCCAGGCCGGCTGCGGGATGGCCTGCCCGTTCTGCGCCACCGGCCAGGGCGGCCTGCAGCGCAACATGTCGACGGCCGAGATCGTGGAGCAGGTCGTGGCCGGTGCCCGCGCGATGACGCGCGGCGAGGTCGCCGGCGGCGTCGGCCGGGTCTCCAACGTGGTCTTCATGGGCATGGGCGAGCCGCTGGCCAACTACAAGGCCGTGATCGGCGCCGTGCGCCGGCTCACCGACCCGGCTCCGGGCGGCCTCGGCATGTCGGCGCGCCACGTCACCGTCTCCACCGTGGGTCTGGTGCCGCGGATCAAGCAGCTGGCCGACGAGGGCATCCCCGTGACGCTCGCGCTGAGCCTGCATGCACCCGACGACGAGCTGCGCAACGAGCTGGTCCCGATCAACACCCGCTTCTCGGTCGCCGAGACCGTGGACGCCGCGCACGAGTACTTCGCGAAGACCGGACGACGGGTCTCGGTGGAGTACGCGATGATGCGCGGCATCAACGACCAGGCGCACCGTGCGGACCTGCTGGCCGACGTGCTCAACGAGCGCGGCCGCGGCTGGGTGCACGTCAACCTGATCCCGTTGAACCCCACTCCGGGCTCCAAATGGACGGCCTCCGACCCGGCCGACGAGCGTGAGTTCGTGCGCCGCCTGGAGGCCAAGGGCATCTCCACCACGGTGCGCGACACCCGCGGCTCGGACATCGACGGCGCCTGCGGCCAGCTCGCTGCGGTGGAGTGAGACTGCTCGGCGGCAGGCATGATGGGGCCATGACCTGTGGACGGCGAGCCAGGTGGCCGAGGTGCTGGCGAACCTGGCCAGCCACAGTCCCTGGCACCACTGAAGAGGATTGGCACGCTGAGCGGGTGGCCCTAGACTGACGGTGTCTGGCGCGTTCCGTGTCAGGAAGTGAACCCGAGACCCGTCCGGACGGACGTGGCGCTCGGGTTTCGCGCTTCTCAGACCTCCAGCGTGTGGGACACCACCGGACTGACGCGTCGCCGCCATTCACCGCCCCGGGCCCAACACCATGCGACGACGTCGGGCAGAGCCAGCAGGGGCTGGTCCAGATCGATGACGAGACTCGCGGGACTGCCATGCGCAGCCAGTTCCACGATCGCTTCCAACGCGCGCTTGCGACGGACCCGTTCAGGACTCGGCCCCCGGCCCGCGTCGAGGACGACAGCGTGAACGCCTGACGGAACGAGACCGGTGACCACGTCGGCGATCGCCTGTCGGCGGCGGGGACCCTCCTGCTTCATGTGGATCGAGCGCTGACCAGGGAGCACAAGACCGCCGATGGCTCTGCGCGCCAGACTGAGGCTGGTGTCAGGACACAAGACGGCGACGACCACGTATCCCTTGGCCTTGGTCTCATCGATGAAGATGTGGGTGCCCACGTTCGTCAGCATCGTCGACGGGTCCGACAGGGCTGCCGGCTACAGGCATGATGGGGCCATGACCGGCCCAGACCTGTGCGCCCGATGAGCCCCTCGCGCCGCCGCCAGGCGATGGAGGGCATGGCACCCGACGAGGTGCGCGCGCACCTCAAGGAGCGGATCTACGGCGCGTTCGCCTGCCTGACGACGCTGCTCCTGCTGACCCGGCACGCCGGGCACGGCACTGCCGAGGAGGCGTGGACCGCAGCACTGGACGTCGCTCTGGCGCTGCTCAGCCTGTGGGCGGCGAGCCTGGTGGCCGAGCTGCTGGCGCACCTGGCCAGCCATGGCCGGGGCCTGAGCCGCCGCGACTGGGCGCACATGGCCGGCGCGACCTGGCAGATCGTGAGCGCCGGCGTGGTGCCGATGCTGCTGCTGGTGCTGGCCGGGCTGAGCCTCCTTGACGTCGAGCTCGCCCTACGCCTGGGCGTGGGCGCGGTCATCCTCAGCCTCGGGCTCTTCGTCTACCTCGCGGTGCGGCGCACGCCGATCCCGACCTGGCAGCGGGTGCTGCTGACGGCGGTGCTGATGGGGGTCGCCACGCTGGTCGTGCTGCTCAAGGCGATCGCACACTGAGCTGGCCGCGGTCTTCCACAGGCCGTCGCGCATCGCCGTCTCGGTGCTGCGATGCGGCGTAGCATGAGGCCATGACCGTTCCCGCAGAGGTGCTCGACCTCGTACTCGGGCTGCCCGACGCCGTGCAGGACGAGCTGGTCATGGAGCTCGCCGCTCGCAGGCAGGCAGCTCAGGAGACGCTGCACCCGGCGTGGTCAGCGGAGATCGCCAGCAGGGTGGACGACATCGTGGGTGAGCGCGTCCAGACCGTTCCGATGTCGGAGATCAAGGCTGAGCTCGCAGCTCTGCGGCCTGTTCGCGAGGCATGAGCGTAGATCCGGGCTTCCATCCGGAGGCACGGATCGAGTTCATCCAGGCGGTCCTGCGTCTCAACGCACGGCGACCGGGCCTCGGAGACCAGTTCGAGGCAGCCCTGTACGCCACCGTCGAGACGGTCACGTTCCGGCCAGAGCCGGCTACAGGCTCTCCGACTCCCGCACCGTGACGCCGGGTGCCGCGGTGACCGCGCTGTCCACCAGGGCCCGTGCCACCCGGTCCACATGGACCGGGCGGTAGCGACGCGGGATCAGTCCGCGCACCGCGCGGCTGGCCTCGGCCAGGTGGTCGCCGAGGTTGGCCGGGCGGGTGCGCACCCCACCGACCAGGCCGGAGGGGCGGATCAGGGTGAGCGAGTCGAAGCCGATCGCGTTCAGGTCGCGCTCGGTCTCGCCCTTGACCCGGAGGTAGAAGTTGCGCGAGTGCGGATCTGCTCCGACGGAGGTGACCAGGGCGTAGGAGGTGGCGCCGGCGGCCCGGGTGTAGCCCGCGATCTGCACCGGCACGTCGTGGTCGATCTCGCGGAAGCCCGCCGCCGACCCCGCGATCGAGCGGGTGGTGCCGATCGCGCAGGCCACCGCGTCGACGCGCCAGGCCTCGTCGTCGGGATCAAGCGCGGTGAAGTCGAGGACCCGGTTGTCCAGACCCTCGCGTGGTGCCAGCGGACGCCGTGTGGTCGCCACCACCCGGGACACCCGCGGGTCCGCCAGGGCGGCTTCGACGGCTCGAGCACCGACGGCCCCGGTCGCACCGAGGATCAGCAAGGAGGTCACCGCCGCAGGCTACGCCGTCGGCTCGCGTCGCGGCCATGGAATGGACGTTGCCGGATCGTTCACGTGTCGTCCATCTCACGCGCCCGCGGCGTTGGCGGCTGCTCCCTAGCGTCACCGATGACGAGGTTCCTCCGCATCGCAAGGAGCGTTGATGATCACCACAGCGCGCGACGGTCAGCCGGCACTGAAGGTGCTGGTCGTCACCGAATCGTTTCTGCCGCAGGTCAACGGCGTCACCAACTCGGTGCGCCGCGTTCTCGAGCATCTCGCCGCCGAGGGGCACCGCGCCGAGCTGGTGGCGCCGACCGGCCCCGACACCTACGCCGGCTTCCCCGTGCACCATGCCCGTGGCACCAAGCTGCCGTTCTACAAGGAGTTCCGGATCGGCCTGGAGACCCGGCGCCGGCTTCGGGCGACCATGCTGCGCTTCCAGCCCGACGTGGTCCACGTCGCCTCGCCGGCCACCTTGGGCCACCAGGCGGTGCGCGCCGCCGGGGAGCTCGGCATACCGGTGGTCGCGATCTACCAGACCGACCTGGTCGGCTTCGCCCTGCAGTACGACCTTCCCGGCGGGGTGCGAGCGATGACGGCACTCACCCGCCGGATCCACGACCACGCCGATCGCACGCTGGTGCCGTCGACGGCGAGTCTCGATCAGCTGACCCATCTGGGGATCCCACGCCTGGGCCGCTGGCCACGAGGGGTGGACCTCGACCTCTTCCATCCCAGCTGGCGCGACGATGCCCTGCGCTCTCGGCTGGCACCCGGCGGCGAGCTGCTGATCGGCTACGTGGGCCGGCTCGCGCCGGAGAAGGAGCTTGGCCTGCTGCGCCACCTGCGCACGATTCCCGGGTCCCGGCTGGTGATCGTGGGCGGCGGCCCGGTCGAGTCCGAGCTGCGCAAGGCACTGCCCGGCGCGGCCTTCCTCGGCGTGCTGCACGGCGAGGAGCTGGCCACTGCCCACGCCAGCCTCGACATCTTCGTGCACACCGGACGTCACGAGACCTACTGCCAGGCCGCCCAGGAGGCCCTGGCGAGCGGTGTGCCGGTGGTCGCTCCCCGCAGCGGCGGGCCGATCGACGTGGTCGCCCCGGAGGCGGGGATCCTCTACCGTCCCGGTGACCCGATCGCCTTCGCCGACGCCGTCCGCGAGCTCGCCGGCGACCCGGATCTTCGGCTCTCCCTGGCCGCCGCAGCGCGGCCGAGCGTGCTGGACCGGTCCTGGCCGGTGGTGAACCGGCGTCTGGTCGGCCACTACCGCGAGGTGATCGCCGAACGGCGACGCCCCCTGGAGCTGGCGGGATAGGGGCGCGGCATGGTCACGATCTCGGTCATCGGCACCGGCTACCTGGGCGCCACCCACGCCGCAGGCATGGCAGAGCTCGGCTTCGACGTGATCGGCGTCGACACCGACCCGGTCAAGATCCGCGCGCTGGCGGGCGGCGAGGTGCCCTTCCACGAGCCCGGGCTGCCCGAGCTGCTGCGCCGCCATGTGCAGACCGGGCGGCTGCGGTTCACCACCAGCATGGCCCAGGCCGCAGCGGAGGCGGATCTGCACTTCGTCTGCGTCGGCACGCCGCAGAGCCTCACCGGCGCGGCCGACCTGAGCGCGGTGCATGCGGTGATCGCCGAGCTGGCGCCGCTGCTGCGACGCAACGCGCTGGTGGTGGGCAAGTCCACCGTGCCGGTCGGCACCGCCGAGCAGCTGACCCGGCGGATCGCGTCGCTGATCCAGCCCGGGATCGCGGTCGAGGTGGCCTGGAACCCGGAGTTCCTGCGCGAGGGTCATGCCGTGCACGACACGCTGCACCCCAACCGCCTCGTCTTCGGCTGCGCCGGGCCCAGCGCCGAGTGGCTGCTCCGTGAGGTCTACGCCCGTCCGATCGCCGACGGCGTCCCGGTGGTGGTCACGGATCTGGCCACCGCCGAGCTGGTCAAGGTGTCCGCGAACGCCTTCCTGGCCACCAAGATCTCCTTCATCAACGCGATGGCCGAGCTCTGTGAGGCGGCAGGTGCCGATGTCCTCACCCTGGCCCGCGCGCTCGGCCACGACGAGCGGATCGGCGCCCAGTTCCTCGGGGCCGGCCTCGGCTATGGCGGAGGCTGTCTGCCCAAGGACGTGAGGGCGCTGATCGCACGCGCGGACGAGCTCGGCTCAGGTGAGTCGGTGGCGTTCCTGCGTGGCGTGGAGGAGATCAACCAACGACGCCGGGACCGGATCGTCGCCGAGGCTCTGGAGGTGCTGCGCGGCGGCCCGGGATGGCGGGCCGGCCGGGTCGCGGTCCTGGGTGCGGCGTTCAAGCCGCACTCCGACGACGTCCGCGACTCCCCGGCGTTGGAGGTGGCCCAGCGCCTGCACCGGGCCGGGGCACTGGTCACCGTCTACGACCCGGTGGCGGCCGTGCGGGCGAGGTCGGTCGCACCGCAGCTGCGCTACGCCGCCAACCCGCACGTTGCCTGCCGCAAGGCGGATGTGGTGCTGCACCTCACCGAGTGGCCCGAGTTCGGCTCGCTGGACCCGGTCCGGCTGCGCGCGATCGTCCGCAACCCGGTGCTGATCGACGCCCGCAACACCCTCGACGCGGCCAGGTGGCTGGCGGCGGGGTGGGAGTTCCGTCGTCCGGGAACCGTGCTGCCGCTCGTGACGCAGGACCGGGTGGCAGCCGGCTAGCTGGTGCGCGGGGTGATCAGCAGGTGGTGACTGAGGTCGCCGCTGAGGTCGAAGAGCGAGTAGTCGCGCGCGGTGAAGTGCCAGACGCCGTCGTCGTCGCGAGCGAACGCGTCGTGGTAGCGCCCGGAGCAGATCGTCTGCAGCGGCAGGGCCTCGGTGGCCTGCAGCACGGTGTAGTACGACCGGCAGGTGCCGGTTCCGGCCACCTCGTCGACCTCGATGATCGGGTTGGTGATCACGTGCTTGGTGCGGGGAGTCCCGCACGGGTACAGCCGCACGCTCTGCTCCCACAACGCGATCATCGGCGCCGAGCCGGTGACGGTGCGGCCGCCGCCGAGCCGGACCTCGGCACGGGCGAAGAGGCCGGCGGCTGCGGCGAAGTCGCCGCCGTCCAAGGCCTCGGCGTAGCGATAGAGGAGGTTGGTGATCGCGACAGCGGGTTCCATGCCCCGGAGGCTAGCGAGCAGGACGCCGCCGGTGCGGCAGGCTCTCACTCACTGAGGAGTCAGATCGGGCAGACCAGGGCGGCGGCCTCGTCGAGGGTGTCGACGAGATGGACCTGGCCCTCCATCGCCCGGCCCCGCGCCAGGCTGGTCAGCAACGGCCAGGCCGGGACGGTCCGGGTCCAGTGCTGGACGCCGACCAGGACCATCTTCGCCACCGACGACTCGTCGGCGTAGTAGTTCTCGCAGGCATCCTGGAAGACCTCCTGCACGGTTCCCGCGGCGCCCGGCAGGAAGACGATGCCGCGGGTGCAGATCTGCAGCAGGATCGCCTCGCGGATCGAGTTCTTGAAGTACTTCGCGACGGCGGTGGCGAAGGGGTTCGGCGGCTCGTGCCCGTAGTGCCAGGTCGGGATGCCCAACGACTCCTGGCCGTCGGGGAACTCGCCGAGCACCTCGAAGGCGACCCGCGCCCACGCTCCGATGTCGGGCCGGAAGGTCGGCACCGTCGCCAGGTCGGCGACGGCACGCTCCAACTCGGCCTCACTGCGGTGCGCCAGCCAGGCGCCCAGGTTGGCAGCCTCCATCGCCCCCGGGCCGCCGCCGGTCGCCACCGTCGCCCCGCCGCGGGTGAGCAGCCTGCCGAGCCGCGCAGCGTCGGCGTAGCCGGCCTCGCCGCGCACCGCTGCGTGCCCGCCCATCACGCCGACCAGCTCACGTCCCAACGTCCAGTTCGCCAGCGCCTCGTCGATCGCGAGGTCGTGCAGGGTGGTGGCGAGAGCGGCCTCGCGATCCTGGTGCGCGCGGGTCCAGGCGTAGGCGCGGGCATCGAAGGTGTGGTGATAGTCGGCCGAGTCGTACAGGTCGTGCGGGGTGTAGAGCATCGAGCGGTAGGTGTCGACGGGGGAGCCGGGCACCTCCGGAAAGACGATGGCGCCCCGGGACCGCACCGACTGCTCGTCGCCGGGGGCGAAGCGGCAGCCGAGGAAGAGGGCCCCGGCCACCGCGCACCGGCGCAGGGCCGCCGAGCGCTGGGAGAGATCGACGCTCCGCAACTGCCAGCCCGACATCGCGCTCACCCCGAGGCCCAGCCGACGGTCGAACTCCGCCAGCGACCCGATCTCCACCACTTGGCCACGACGCGCACGCATGGCGCAGACGTTAGCGGGCCTGACGTGGCTGGCACCGGGCCGGTGACGGGTCGACGCCGGGAGCCGCGCCCCGGCGTCGACAACGGCCGGGCCCGGAGAGACGATGAGTCATGCCCAAGCTCTCACCCGAACCCGTCCGCGACCCGCTCTCCGATCCGCTGCTCACACCCCAGAACTGCGTGATCGCCTTGATCGACTACCAGCCCGGCCAGTACGCCACGGTGACCTCGGCGACGCGCGAGCAGATCAATCTGGGCGCGGTCACCCTTGCCAAGCTCGCTGCTGCCTACGACATCCCGATCGTGGTCTCGACGGTGGCCGTCGACATGGGTGTCAACGAGGGCACCGTCCCCGAGATCATGGCCGAGCTCCCCGGCGTCACCGAGATCGACCGCACCGGTGTCAACGCCTGGGAGGACGCCGACTTCCGGGCCGCCATCGAGAGCACCGGACGTCGCCGCGTCGTGATCGGGGGCCTGTGGACCGAGGTGTGCCTCGCGTTCCCCACGCTCGACCTGCTGCGTGAGGGCTATCAGGTCTTCCCCGTCGCGGACGCCGTGGGCGGTGTCAGTCCGGTCACTCACGACCGGGCCTTCGACCGGATGATCCAGGCGGGTGCGCAGCCGGTCACCGCCATCGCGTTCGGCTGCGAGCTGATGCGCAACTGGAAGCGCGACGACGCCGACGGCTTCCGCACCATCTTCAACTGGTACTTCACCACCGCGCGCTCGCTCGGGCTCGCCGAGGCGAGGACCCTGCCGTCGGTGGGGGAGTGACCAGCCGCTGCCAGCTCGCTCACCAGCACTGAGCAGCCACCTCGGCGAAGAGCGCATCGGCGTCCGCGACTGCGGGATCGAGGCCGCGCCGGGCGAACCAGGTGCAGAGGTTGCGGCAGTCGCGGTGCAGGAAGTCGAACCCGTTGAGGTTGCCGGCCAGATCGACGGCCTGCGGCAGGTCGATGATCACCAGGCGCTCACCCGCGGCCAGGATGTTGTACGGCGACAGGTCGCCGTGGGCGACGCCGTCGCGGGCCAGGGCGATCAGCGCCGCCCGCAACTGCTCGAACCAGTCCCGCAGGAGCTCGGGCGTGGGACGGGTCGCGGCCAGTCGAGGTGCCGGTGAGCCGTCGTGCTCGATGAACTCCATCAGGATCTCGGTGCCGTCGATCTGGACCGGGTACGGCACCGGGACCCCCGCCAGCCAGAGCCGGTTGAGGGCCTGCCATTCGGCCGTCGCCCACTGCACCGCCGCGATCTCGCGGCCGTAGGTGCTGCCGGCCTTGATCGCCCGGGCATCGCGGGAGCGGCGCGTCGACCAGCCCTCGGTGTAGGCGGCGCTGCGGTGGAACGCCGAGTGCTCGCGAGTGCGGTACCGCTTGGCGGCCATCACCACCGACTCGGCGCCGGGGACGGCGCGCTCGAGCAGGTGGACCTCCGCCTCCTTGCCGGTCTTGAGGATGCCGAGCTCGGTGTCGATCGCCGCCTGCGAGGTGACCACCCAGGCGGGGCGGGGCTCAGGACCGCGCGACAGCGGCTCGACCGAGAGCCAGGTGGACCAGCGCTGGGTGGTGGGGTCGATGTCGTCGAGTGCGTGGAAGTCGAAGATGAAGTCAGGGTTGATCTCGTCGTGTGACACGGGTGGTGCTCCAGAGGTGAGAGGGACGGTCTGCGGACAGGCCGGCGACAGTGATCTGCATGTCACGGCTCCTCTCGGACTGGGCACGACGCCACGTCGTACGCTTCACCGGCAACCCTGCTGCAGCGACGACGAGGCAGGCAACCGATTTTCTGGAGGGTCGATGAATCTCTGCTTCGACGCCGTCGACCTCAAGGTCGTCCACGGCGCTGCGACCGAGCCGGCGGTGACCGGCATCGAGCGGCCGCTGGACTACGCCAACCTGCTCGAGCAGGTCGGCGCGGTGGCCGGACTCTTCAAGGGCCTCGGGGTGGAGCCGGAGACGCTGATCGGGCTGCGGGTCGCCGACCCGATGATCGAGCTGCTGAGCCTGCTGGCGGGCCTGCGCCTGGGCGCCGGCGTGGTCAGCCTGGACGGCGATCGGTTGGGTGAGCACCGCCCGGCGCTGGTGGTGACCGACGTCGAGCTGGACTTCAGCACGCACGAGCCGCAGGCCGCCGTGCTGATCGGCCTCGAGCCGCGGGAGCCCGTCCGCGACATCACCTGGGAGATGGGCCTGCGTGCGGGCAGCTCGCAGCCGGCCGGCTGTGCCCGGGTCGCCGAGGACCAGATCGCCTATGTGCTCGACGCTCCGGTCGCCGTCGGTGAGGCCGGCACCGACCGGAGCCGCTACGGCACCTGGCTGCAGAGCCTGCGCGACGGCGTCGCGATCGATCTGAGCGAGCGTTGAGCAGGAAGCGCCTGGCGGCGTTGGCGACCGTCGGCGCCCTCCTGGTCGGGGGCGTCGCCTCGGCGCAGCCGGTCACCCCGAGCCCCGGCAGCACCGGCCTCGGCGACACCTACTTCCCCGGCGACGGCAATGGCGGCTACGACGTCTCCAGCTACCGGATCGCCCACACCATGCGGCTGGCCAAGGGCGAGCTCTCCGGGCGCACCGTGGTGCGGGCACGCGCCACCCAGGCGTTGTCGCGCTTCAACCTCGACTTCGTGCTGCCGGTGCGATCGGTCAGCGTGAACGGCACGAAGGCACGCTTCACCCGGCCCAACCGGCATGAGCTGACCGTCATCCCGCGCACGGCGCTGGCCGGAGGCAGCGCCTTTCAGGTGGTGGTCCGCTACCGGGGCAAGCCTGCCAAGCACGCCTGGCGGGGTGAGCGTCCCTGGCTGGGCGATGAGCGCGAGGTGGTGGCGATGGGCGAGCCGCAGATCGCGGCCTGGTGGTTCCCCAGCAACGACCATCCGCAGGACAAGGCCCGCTTCGACATCTCGATCCGGGTGCCGCGCGGCAAGCAGGCGATCGCCAACGGCCGCCTGGTCTCCACCAAGCGCACCGCGCACTGGACCACCTGGCGGTGGCAGGCGAAGGAGGAGATGGCGCCCTACCTCGCCTTCTTCGCCGCGGGCGACTTCGCCCTTGAGCGGGGCCGCACCAGCAGCGGGGTGCGGTGGGTGAACGCCGTCTCCGAGCAGCTCTCGCCGGCCCGGCGCCGGGCGGCGCTGGCCTTCCTGCGCAAGACGCCGAAGGTGATCGCCTGGCTCGAGCGGCGGCTCGGTCCCTACCCGTTCGTGGACGCCGGCGGCCTGGTCACCGCCCTGGACACCGGCTTCGCGCTGGAGAACCAGACCCGGCCCACCTATCCCGCGCTGGCGGACTTCTCCGCGGGCGGTGGACTGTTGGCCCATGAGCTCGCGCACCAGTGGTTCGGCGACCTGGTCGCGGTACGGCAGTGGCGCGACATCTGGCTCAACGAGGGCTTCGCCAGCTACTTCGGCGACCTGTGGGGCGACGGCCTGGACCTGGCGTCGTCCAACGCGATGCTGGAGCGCGGCTGGCGGTGGTGGGACGCCGCCTCCTTCTGGCACCTGGACATCAGCGACCCCGGCCCGCGGATGCTCTTCGACACCCCGGTCTACCAACGCGGCTCGCTCGCCGTGGCGGCGTTGCGACAACGGCTGGGGGAGCAGGACTTCTGGCTGCTCCTGCGCACCTGGCTCGCCGATCGCTCCCACGGGAGCGTGGCCGAGTTCGAGACGTTGGCCGCGTCGATCTCGGGTGAGGACCTCGACGGCTTCTTCGATGCTTGGCTGCGCGCGGACCGTCGCCCCGCCAGGTCGGTGGAGAACGGACTGCTCCCGCCCACCTGAGAGGATGGGCCGGTGAGTGCACCCCGCGACATCGTCATCCTCGGCTCCACCGGCTCCATCGGCACCCAGGCCCTCGATCTGGTCCGCGCCAACCCCGGTCGCTTCCGGGTGGTCGGCCTCACCGCCGGCGGTGGGAACCCCGAGCTGTTCGCGGCGCAGGTGGCGGAGTTCGCCCCGGCCTTCTCCGGGCTGGGCGAGCAGGCCTCGGTCGAGGCCGCCTCGATGGCCTGCGACGTGGTGCTCAACGGGATCACCGGCGCGGTGGGCCTGCGCCCGACGCTGGCAGCGCTGGAGGCCGGCAACACCCTGGCCCTGGCGAACAAGGAGTCGCTGATCATCGGCGGGCCGCTGGTGAAGCGGCTGGCCCGCGAGGGCCAGATCGTGCCGGTCGACTCCGAGCACAGTGCGATCGCGCAGAGCCTGCGCGCGGGCCGCGCCGACGAGGTCCGCAAGCTGGTGCTGACCGCCTCGGGCGGGCCGTTCCGTGGCTACACCCGCGAGCAGCTGGCCGGCGTGACGCCGCAGCAGGCGCTCGCCCACCCGAACTTCGCGATGGGCAAGGTGATCACCACGAACTCCGCGACCCTGGTCAACAAGGGGCTGGAGGTGATCGAGGCGCACCTGCTCTTCGACGTGCCGTTCGACGCCATCGACGTCGTGGTGCACCCGCAGCAGTACATCCACTCGATGGTGGAGTTCGTCGACGGCGCCGTGGTCGCGCAGCTCGGCCTGCCGACGATGCTGGTGCCGATCGGGATGGGGCTGGCCTGGCCCGACCGGGTCGCCGACGCGGAGACCCCGATCGATTGGACCAAGGCCGCCGACTGGCGCTTCGAGCCGCTCGACGACGAGGTCTTCGGCGCGATCGCGCTGGCCCGTGAGGCCGGCGTCGCCGGTGGCACCGCACCCACCGTCTACAACGCTGCCAACGAGGTCTGCGTGGAGGCGTTCCACGACGGCCGGCTCACCTTCCCCGGCATCGTCGCCACGATCGAGGACATCCTCAGGCGGCACGACGTAGGCTCGAGTGCGAACCTCTCCGTCGACGATGTCCTGGCTGCTGACGCCTGGGCCCGCGACGAGACCGAACGACTGATCCAGGGGGCGGCCCGATGAGCGTGCTCTTCTACACGCTGGGCGTAGTGGTCTTCGCCCTCGCGATCGTGATCTCGATCGCGCTGCACGAGGCCGGGCACATGTTCTGGGCCAAGCGCTTCGGCGGCAAGGTCACCCAGTTCTTCGTCGGCTTCGGCAAGACGGTGTGGTCGAAGCGGATCGGCGAGACCGAGTACGGCTTCAAGGCGATCCCGCTCGGTGGCTTCGTGAAGATCATCGGGATGCTGCCGCCTGACCGCGACGGCCAGCTGCGACAGTCCAACACCGGCATGCTCACCCAGCTGGTCTCCGATGCCCGCGCGGCCGAGTGGGAGCTGGTCGGCGACACCGATCACGACCGCCTCTTCTACAAGATGACCTGGTGGAAGAAGGTCATCGTGATGGCCGCCGGTCCGCTGGTGAACATCGCGATCGCCTTCGTCATCTTCGGCGGCCTCTTCGCCACCTACGGCAACATCGGTGACCCGAAGACCCTGCCGGAGGTGGCCGGCGTCAGCGAGTGCGTGGTGCCGTACGAGGAGTCCGGGCGCGCCTGCACCGACGACGACCCGATCAGTCCGGCCGCCCAGGCCGGCTTGCAGAACGGCGACGAGTTCGTCTCCTTCAACGGCACCGAGATCGACGACTGGAGCCAGCTCTCCTCGCTGATCCGCGCCAACGCCGACGGCGAGGCCGAGATCGTGGTGCGTCGCGAGGGCGAGCTGGTCACGCTGCAGACCAACACCCTGGTCACCGCGCGCCCCGCCTCCGCGGAGGACACCACCACCGCGCCGGTCGGCTTCCTGGGCGTCAACCCGGTGGTCGAGCCGACCACCGGCGGCCTGGGCTACACCGTGGGCCAGATGGGCGAGATGAGCGTGCACACGGTGCAGGCGCTGGTCGACCTGCCCCGCAAGGTGTTCGACGTCGGCCAGGCGATCGTCGGTGCCGAGGAGCGCGACCCGGAGGGCCCGATGAGCGTGGTCGGCGGCGGCCGGATCGCCGGTGAGACCGCGGCCAGCGAGGCGTTCCCCTTCCAGGAGAAGGCCGTCTTCCTGCTGATGCTGATCGCGGGCTTCAACTTCTTCATCGGCATGTTCAACTTCGTCCCCCTGCTTCCCCTGGACGGCGGACACATCGCCGGCGCGCTGTGGGAGGCGGTCCGTCGCGGCTGGGCCAAGCTGCGGCGGCGTCCCGACCCGGGGTACGTGGACGTCGCCAAGCTGCTGCCGGTGGCCTATGTGGTGGCGGGCGCGTTCCTGGTGATGAGCGTGGTCCTGATCGTCGGTGACGTCGTCGCGCCGATCAGCATCAACAGCTAGTCAGCGCCCTCGTAGACTGGGGCCATGACCTCGATCTCCCTCGGCATGCCCGCGACGCCGCCCCCGGTGCTCGCACCCCGACGCAAGACCCGCCAGATCCAGGTCGGCAAGGTCGGGGTGGGCAGCGACCACCCGATCTCGGTGCAGTCGATGACGACGACGCTCACCTCCGACGTCAACGCCACCTTGCAGCAGATCGCCGAGCTCACCACGGCGGGCTGCGACATCGTCCGCGTGGCCTGCCCGTCGCAGGACGACGCCGAGGCGCTGCCGGCGATCGCCAAGAAGTCGCAGATCCCGGTGATCGCGGACATCCACTTCCAGCCCAAGTACGTCTTCGCGGCGATCGAGGCGGGTTGTGCGGCGGTCCGGGTCAACCCGGGCAACATCAAGAAGTTCGACGACCAGGTCAAGGAGATCGCCGCCGCTGCGCGCGATCACGGCACCTCGATCCGGATCGGCGTCAACGCCGGCTCGCTCGACAAGCGCCTGCTGGAGAAGTACGGCAAGGCGACCCCGGAGGCCCTGGTCGAGTCCGCGATCTGGGAGGCGAGCCTCTTCGAGGAGCACGGCTTCCGTGACTTCAAGATCTCGGTCAAGCACAACGACCCGGTCGTGATGGTCCGCGCCTATGAGCTGCTGGCCGAGGCCGGCGACTGGCCGCTGCACCTCGGCGTCACCGAGGCAGGGCCGGCGTTCCAGGGCACCATCAAGTCGGCCACCGCGTTCGGTGCGCTGCTCTCGCGCGGCATCGGCGACACGATCCGGGTCTCGCTCTCCGCCCCGCCGGTGGAGGAGGTCAAGGTCGGCATCCAGATCCTGGAGTCGCTCAACCTCAAGCCGCGTCGGCTGGAGATCGTCTCCTGCCCGTCGTGCGGCCGGGCCCAGGTCGATGTCTACACCCTGGCCGAGCAGGTCACCGCGGGCCTTGACGGCCTCGAGGTTCCGCTGCGGGTCGCCGTGATG
Organism: Nocardioides dubius; assembly: GCF_039528155.1. Taxonomy (NCBI): domain Bacteria; kingdom Bacillati; phylum Actinomycetota; class Actinomycetes; order Propionibacteriales; family Nocardioidaceae; genus Nocardioides; species Nocardioides dubius. The sequence continues at coordinate 91,194 of NZ_BAAALG010000003.1, forward strand.
GGCTGCGTCGTCAACGGTCCGGGTGAGGCGCGCGAGGCGGACCTCGGCGTCGCCTCGGGCAACGGCAAGGGCCAGATCTTCGTCAAGGGCGAGGTGATCAAGACGGTGCCGGAGTCCAAGATCGTGGAGACCCTGATCGAGGAGGCGATGCGGATCGCCGAGGGCATGGAGCCCGTCGAGGGCGCGGAGCCGAGCGTCTCCGTCTCCTGATCCGTCTCCTGACCCCTGCTGTGGCCCGGGGCTCAGCGCGTGACGCCCCACATGGCGGCGACGTGCCGCGCGTCGGTGCCGCAGCATCCACCGAGCACCTCCAGCTGGCTGAACGCGTCGAGCAGCGGTTGCTGGTCGGCGGCGAGTCGCACCGGATCGCCGTCGTCCAGCGTCTCCATCGCGTCGAGCTCGGCATGGCTCATCGTCGAGGCGTTGCAGCGCAGGCCGCCGATCCGCTCGCGCCAGTCACCGTCGTCGAGCCCGCGGGCCACGTGCTGGGGATGGGCGCAGTTGATCAGGTAGTAGCGCGGCGGCGCAGCGTCGTCGACGACGGCGATCGCCCGCGCCAGCGGGGTGCCGTCGGGCAGCCGGCCGTCGGTCTCCACGGTGAAGCCGATGGCGACCGGGATGCCGACCTCGTGCGCGGCCCGGGAGACCCCGATCGCCTCGCCGACCTCGGTCAGGGTGAGCACCGTCGCCCGGCCGGCCCCGGCCTCGGCCAGCGCACGCAACTGCGGGAGGTGGTAGCGGGCGGCGTCGTCCGGCTCGACCGGCCCGTCGCTGGCGTAGCCGTCCCCGCGCGGACCGAGGATGCCGCCGACCTCCCAGCCCACCAGGTCGCCGGCGTCCTGGGCGATCTCGACCAGGAACGCGACCGAGGCGCGATTGACCCGGTCCAGCGCTGACGCGTCGTAGCCGAGCAGCCTGCCGTGGTCGGGGTTGGCCCGCCAGGTAGGCGTCTCCAGCAGCACCGGGGCCGCCGCTCGCCGGGCGACGTCCAGGTAGTCCAGGTAGTAGGAGCGCAGCACCTCGCGGCCCTCGGCGGAGTCGATCAGCGGGAACGCCGCGAACTCCGGGAGGTCGAGGCCCCGCAGGAAGATCAGGTCGGTCTCCAGACCGCCGTCGGTCACGTATCTGGTTGGCATCGCCGCCCCCTGGTGCGGGCTCGGCCACCCCGTGGCGAGGACTGGTCGCCGCACTCCTCCCAGAGCACACCCACCGAGGTGGCGTCGTCAAGGGGCCTGCCGAGGATGGCCTAGGGTCTGACCGTGTCGTCCTCAACCACCGTGCGGGTGCTCGGCCCCAGCGATCTGCCCGCGTTCTTGTCCCTGGTCGATCGCGACCCGGTGGTCAACGTCTTCGCTGGTCATCGAGCCCGGCTGACCACCCTGGAGCCGCGCTGGCTCGGGGGAGAGGTGTGGGGCCGCTTCATCAGCGGCGAGTTGGTCTCCGCGCTGCACGTCGGCGCGAACCTGGTGCCGATCGGCTTCGGCGGCGACGACGTCGAGGCCTACCTGCCGGTGGCGCTCGCCGAGCGCCGCTCGGTGGCCACGATCGTGGGTCCGGCCGAGCCGGTCGAGGAGCTCTGGTCGCGCCTCGAGCCGCAGTGGGGGCCGGCCCGCGAGATCCGGCGGGGCCAGCCCCACCTGGAGATCGGGACCCGCCCGATGGTGCCCGGCGATCCGCGGGTGGTGCCGACCGGACGCGAGGAGATCGACCTGGTCTACCCGGCCTGCGTGGCCATGTACACGGAGGAGGTCGGCGTCTCCCCGGAGCAGGACGGTGGCGCGGACCTCTACCGGGCTCGGGTGGCGCAGCTGGTGGCGCGCGGCTGGCAGTTCTCCCTGATCGAGGACGGCCGGGTGATCTTCAAGGCCGAGGTCGCCTGCGCAACCTCTCGCGCGGCACAGATCCAGGGCGTCTACGTGGTGCCGGACCGGCGCGGAGAGGGCCTGGCGACCAGCGGGATGGCCGCTGTGGTCGATCTCGTCCGAGCCACCATCGCGCCGGTGGTCTCGTTGTACGTCAACGACTTCAACCTTCCTGCCCGTGCCGCCTATGCCAAGGTGGGCTTCACCGAGAGCGCCCGGTTCACCACCGTGATGTTCTGAGCCGAGCAGCCGTTAGCCTTGGCGCCATGAGTTCGCAGATCCTCCGCATGTCGCAGTTGTTCGCCCGCACGCTCCGGGAGGACCCTGCCGACGCCGAGGTGCCCAGCCACCGTCTGCTCGTCCGCGCCGGCTACATCCGGCGCTCTGCTCCGGGTGGCTACACCTGGCTGCCGCTGGGCCTGCGCGTGCTCAACAACGTCGAGCGGATCATCCGCGAGGAGATGGACTCCATCGGCGCGCAGGAGGTGCGCTTCCCGGCGCTGCTGCCCCGCGAGCCCTACGAGGCGACCAACCGGTGGACCGAGTACGGCGACTCCCTCTTCCGGCTCACCGACCGCAAGGGTGCCGACTACCTGCTCGGCCCGACCCACGAAGAGATGTTCACCCTGGTCGTCAAGGACCTGTACTCCTCGTACAAGGACCTTCCGGTGATGCTGTACCAGATCCAGACCAAGTACCGCGACGAGGCACGTCCGCGTGCCGGGCTGCTGCGCGGGCGCGAGTTCATCATGAAGGACTCCTACTCCTTCGACACCACCGATGCCGGCCTGGACGCCTCCTACGCCGCGCACCGCGCCGCCTACATCCGCACCTTCGACCGGCTCGGCTTCGACTACGCCATCGTGAAGGCGACGTCGGGGGCGATGGGCGGCTCGAAGTCGGAGGAGTTCCTGGCCCGCGCCGACGTCGGCGAGGACACCTACGTGCGCTGCACGAACTGCGACTACGCCGCGAACGTCGAGGCGGTGCAGGTGCGAGCGCCCGAGGCGCAGGACGCCGCCGGCGTGCCGGCCGCGCACGCCGAGGAGACCCCGGACACCCCGACCATCGACTCGCTGGTGGCGCACCTCAACGAGAAGTTCCCCCGCGACGACCGGCCCTGGGCGGCCGGCGACACCCTGAAGAACGTGCTGGTCGTGCTCAAGCACCCCGACGGCACCCGGGAGCCGCTGGCGATCGGCCTGCCCGGTGACCGCGAGGTCGACCAGAAGCGTCTCGAGGGGCAGCTGGAGCCGATCGAGGTCGAGCCGATGGACGAGGCGGAGTTCGCCAAGCACCCGGAGCTGGTCAAGGGCTACATCGGTCCGGGAGTCCTGGGCGAGGAGTCGTCGTCCAAGATCCGCTACCTGCTCGACCCGCGCGTGGTCGCCGGCACCCGCTGGGTGACCGGCGCGAACGTCGCCGGCCAGCACGTGATCGACCTGGTCGCGGGCCGCGACTTCGACGGCGACGGCACCATCGAGGCTGCCGAGGTGCGCGGCGGCGACGCCTGCCCGGCCTGCGCCGACGGCGTGCTGGAGACGGCGCGCGGCATCGAGATGGGCCACATCTTCCAGCTCGGCCGCAAGTACGCCGAGGCGCTCGACCTCAAGGTGCTCGACGAGAACGGCAAGCTGGTCACGGTGACCATGGGCTCCTACGGCATCGGCGTCTCGCGCGCGGTGGCGGCGATCGCCGAGGGCAACAACGACGAGCTGGGCTTGGTCTGGCCCCGCGAGATCGCTCCGGCCGACGTGCACGTCGTCGCGGCCGGCAAGGACCCGGCCCTCTTCGAGGCCGCGGAGCGGATCGCCGGCGAGCTCGCCGCGGCCGGCGCCACGGTCATCTACGACGACCGGGCCGGCAAGATCAGCCCCGGGGTGAAGTTCAAGGACGCCGAGCTGATCGGCGTGCCCACCATCCTGGTGGTCGGCAAGGGCCTCGCCGACGGCGTCGTCGAGGTCAAGGACCGCCGCTCCGGCGACCGCGCCGACGTCCCCCTCGACGCCGCCGTCAGCACCGTCCTGGCGCAGATCCGCCCCTGACGGCTTCCGGAGGTAGGAGATAGTCCCTGACGTTTTCGTGGTTTTCACGGGTCAAAACCACGAAAACGTCAGGGACTATCCCGATTTCAGGGCGTAGCGACCCAGTAGCGGCGCTTGCCGTGGCGGGTGTCCTCCTGGACGCCGCCGCAGGACTCGATGGTCCGGGCGGAGGCGACGTTGTCGTCGTCGCAGGTGATCAGCACCCGGTCGAGGCCCAGTGCGGCGGCCTCGACGAGCGCCTCGCGCAGCGCGGCGCCGGCGTGGCCCTCGCGCCTCCGAGTGGGGCGGACCGAGTAGCCGATGTGACCGCCCTGCTCGCGCAGGTAGTCGTTGAGGCTGCGCCGCAGGGCCAGGAACCCGACCCACGCGCCGTCGTCGTCGGTGATCCAGAAGTACGAGCACTTCACCCGCCCGGGCAGGGGCGGCGTGCTCGGGTCCGCCTCCTCGGTCAACGTGCTCACCCAGGCGCGGTAGCCCTCCTCGGTGAGCACCGGCTGGTTGTCGCCGAAGAACCCGGAGCCCTCGAGCGAGGCCCCGTCGAATTCGGTGACGAGCGCGCAGAACTCGTCGTAGCGTTCGGTGGACGGCGTGGTCAACGGCATCGGCCCATGAGATCAGATCCGTCCCGCGTGCCGCACCTGAGCATCGGTCTGACCCCTTCGCGAACTTTTGCAGTTTTCTGCAGTGCAAGAACATGCAGCCGAAACTGCTGGGAACTGCAAGGAATCTCCGGAAGGATAAGGGACGTCCGGTGCAGAACGGGCTCGCGAACGGTTGGTGTTGGGGCAGATCTCGGGGCTACCCCAACACCAGCCGTTTCGCATATTTACAGCCGTCCTCGCCGATGCACGATCCGGATGGCCTCGCCTCAGAGGCCGGGAGTCGCCTCCGGCACACCGCCGAAGCCCAACTGGCGCACGGCAGCGTCCAGCAGCGCACGCACCGCCCAGGACCGATCCGCCCCTTCGGTCGCCGCGATGGCCTCGCCGTACAGCGCGGCCGTGGAGACCTCGATCGCGAGCGCTGCGGCCCGGATCTGTTCGCTCGTCTGGGCGGACGGCGCCTGGTAGGCGACCTCGGCAGCTACCGGCTCCTCGCCGGCGTCACGGATCAGCAGGGTGAGCTGGTCGCGACGGCCGCGATGGATCCGGTACGCGGCGGTGACGGCGTCGGCGAGCTCCGGGGAGGCCGAGCGCGAGACTCGGCCGCCGACGAAGCTGAGCACCCACATCGCGGCATGCTCGCCGGCGAGGACCGGCTGCAGGGGATGGGTCATCGCGACGCTCCGTCCGCAGCGATGGCCTGCGCCACGCCGGCCGCCATCGCGGCGAAGGTCCGGGCCAGCTCGCCGCTGACGGCGGTGCCGGCGTGCTCGATCAGCGCACCCTGCAGGGTCCGCGCCTGACGCCAGGCCGCGGCGACGGTGGCCTCAGCGGCGGTGCTCGCCGCGGAAGGGGCAGCGGCGGCCTCCGCGCCCAGGATGCGCAGCTGCTCGGCATAGCCGGCGCGCAGGTCCCGCAGGCGCCTCGCGGCGGCTCGACCGGTGCCCGCCGCAGCGTCGGCGGCCTGCGAGGCGACCTGCAGATCGGCGATCGCGGCCTCGACCAGGACGACGTCCGGGTCGGCTGATCCGGTCGCGGGAGCCTCCGGGTCCGACGTCCCACCCTCCGGTCCCCACTCGCATCCCGCAAGGCCGACACCGGCCAGGGCGAGGCCGATGCCGCCCAGGGCGGAGCGTCGCGAGACGGCTCGCTGAGCGGGGGAGAGGGGAGTGGGCACGCGCTGACTCTAGCCACCGGCGCGACCTTGGCTATGGTTGGTCCGGACAACAGCAAAAGGAGGTCGTCACTGTGAGCAATCCGAAGGCGGATGCCACCCGAGACCGCGTGATCGCGGAACTGAGCGACCCCCTCGCAGAGCTGGGGCTGGACATCGAGGCCGTCGAGCTCACCCCGGCCGGCAAGCGCCGCGTGCTGCGGGTCGCCTGCGACAAGGACGGCGGCGTCACCCTCGACGACATCGCGGAGGCCACGCGGGTCGTCTCCGAGGTCCTCGACGAGTCCGACGCGCTCGGCGAGCAGCCCTACACCCTGGAGGTCACCTCCCGGGGCGTGGACCGGCCGCTCACCCTGCCGCGGCACTGGCGGCGCAACGCCGACCGCCTGGTGAAGGTTTCCCTGATCGAGGGCGGCGAGGTCACCGGTCGCATCCAGGAGTCCGACGACGAGGGCGTGGAGCTCGACGTCGACGGCACCCGGTCCCGGGTCGTCTATGCGGACATCGCCAAGGCATTGGTGCAGATTGAGTTCAACAGAAAGGGCCAGAGCTGATGGACATCGATCTCAGCATCCTTCGCCAGCTCGAGCAGGAGAAGGAGATCAAGTTCTCCGTGCTCGTGGAGGCCATCGAGCAGGCCCTGCTCACGGCCTACCACAAGTCGCCGGGCGCCCAGTCGCACGCGCGCGTCGAGCTGAACCAGAAGACGGGCCACGTGACCGTCTTCGCCCAGGAGGTCGACGAGGCCGGTGAGCTCATCACCGAGTACGACGACACCCCCGAGGGCTTCGGCCGGATCGCTGCCACCACTGCCAAGCAGCTGATCCTGCAGCGTCTGCGCGACGCCGAGGACGAGATGCGCTTCGGTGAGTTCTCCGGCAAGGAGGGCGACATCATCTCGGGCATCATCCAGCAGGGCCGCAACCCCGACGACGTGATGGTCGACCTCGGCAAGCTCGAGGCGTTGCTCCCGGCCGGCGAGCGAGTGCCCGGCGAGAACTACGAGCACGGCACCCGGATCAAGTGCATGGTCGTCTCCGTGCGCAAGGGCATGCGCGGTCCGCAGATCACGCTGTCGCGCACTCACCCGAACCTGGTCAAGAAGCTCTTCGCCCTCGAGGTCCCCGAGATCGCCGACGGCACCGTCGAGATCGCGGCGATCGCGCGTGAGGCCGGGCACCGGACCAAGATCGCGGTGCACTCCAAGGTGCCCGGGGTCAACGCCAAGGGTGCCTGCATCGGCCCGATGGGCCAGCGGGTGCGCAACGTGATGGCCGAGCTCCAGGACGAGAAGATCGACATCGTCGACTGGTCCGAGGACCCGGCGCGCCTGGTCGCCAGCGCGCTCTCCCCGGCTCGGGTGAACTCGGTGGAGATCATCTCCCTGGCCGAGCGCTCGGCCCGGGTCATCGTGCCGGACTTCCAGCTCTCGCTGGCGATCGGCAAGGAGGGGCAGAACGCCCGTTTGGCCGCTCGTCTGACCGGCTGGCGGATCGACATCCGATCGGACGAGGCCCCCGCTCAGTAGCCGTCGCCCCTCGGGGCACGCGGCCGGTTCGGAAATACCTCGC
>NZ_BAAALG010000003.1:98511-99354 GCF_039528155.1 Nocardioides dubius
CCCTCAGGGTCCGGTCAGAACCTGCATCGGCTGTCGCAAGCGGGCCACGAAGAGTGAATTGCTGCGAGTCGTGGTCGGCTCGGCGGATGACGGCCCAGCCGTCGTCCCCGATCTCCGCGGCACGACCCCCGGGCGAGGTGCGTACCTCCACCGGACGGTCGCGTGCTACGAGCTGGCGCATCGCAGGCGAGCCTTCACCCGAGCCCTCCGGCTCGACCAAGGCTTGGCCACGGACGCCGTTCGCGCACTGCTCGAATCACTCGACACATGACCGTGATGACCGACAGAAACTGGAGCAGCAGCTCATGAGCACTCGATGAGTACTTCCCGATGAGCATGCACAACCACTAACGGCTTCGTCGCACCACCCTGCAACCTGCGGGGAACGGGCTCGGGGCCAGAAGGAGAAGCGTGGCCAAGCCCCGAGTTCATGAGCTCGCCAAGGAGTTCGGCGTCGAGAGCAAGTTCGTTCTCGAGAAGCTGAAGGAGATGGGCGAGTTCGTCAAGTCTGCATCCTCGACCGTGGAGCCCCCGGTCGCGATGCGATTCAAGAAGGAGTACGGCGAGCAGCTGAAGGCTGCTGGCGGAGCTGCTCCCGCGCCGGAGGCACCTGCCCCGGCGAAGAAGGCCCCGGCCAAGAAGGCTGAGTCGGCCCCCGCAGCCGAGGCTGCGCCTGCCGCTGCGGCACCCGCCGCGCCGGCAGCGCCCAAGAAGGCTGCACCGCGTCCCGGCCCGAAGCCGGCTCCCAAGCCTGCTCCGGCCGCCGAGAAGCCCGCCCCTGTCGAGCCGGTCGCCCCGGCTGCACCGGCAGCGGAGGCGCCTGCGGCACCTGCTCCCGAGAAG
>NZ_BAAALG010000003.1:99383-104778 GCF_039528155.1 Nocardioides dubius
CCCCCGGCCCCGGCCGCCGAGAAGCCGGCCGCTGCGGCCGCCTCCTCGGCACCCAAGCCGGCGCCGCGTGCGCCCTCCCCGCGTCCGGTGGGTCGCCCCGGCGCTCCGCGCCCGGGCAACAACCCGTTCGCGCCCAGCCAGGGCATGGGCAAGCGCCCGACCCCGGCAGACCGTGGTCCGAGCGCGCCCGCCCAGGGTGGCAACGACCAGCGTCCGCCGCGTCCGCCGGCCTCGCGTGAGGGTGGCGCCGCGGGCGGTCGTCCCGGCATGCCGCGCCCGAACCCGGCGATGATGCCGAAGTCCCCGGCTGCCTTCGGGCAGGGCCCCGGCGGCCGTCCCGCCGGTCCGGGCCGTGGTGGCCCGGGTGGTCGCGGTGGCGCTCCGGGTCGTCCCGGTGCTCCGGGCCGTGGTGGCCCCGGTGCCGGTGCCGGCGCTGGCGCTCCGGGTCGTCCCGGCGGCTTCGCCGGTGGCCCCGGTGGCGGTCGCCCCGGTGGTGGCGGCGGTGGTCGTCCCGGCCAGCGTGGCCAGACCCAGGGTGCCTTCGGTCGCCCCGGCGGTCCGTCGCGTCGCGGTCGCAAGTCGAAGCGCGCGCGTCGTCAAGAGTTCGAGGCCATGCAGGCCCCGACCATCGGCGGCGTGCGGGTCCGCAAGGGTGACGGCGAGACGGTGCGTCTCGCTCGTGGCGCCTCGCTGACCGACTTCGCGGAGAAGATCAACGTCGACCCCGCGGCCCTGGTGCAGATGCTCTTCTCGCTCGGCGAGATGGTCACCGCCACCGAGTCCGTCAACGACGAGACGCTGGAGCTGCTCGGCGAGGAGCTCAACTACGTCGTCCAGGTCGTCTCTCCCGAGGACGAGGACCGCGAGCTGCTCGAGTCCTTCGACATCGACTTCGGTGCCGACGAGGGCGGCGAGGACGACCTCGCACACCGCCCGCCGGTGGTCACCGTGATGGGTCACGTCGACCACGGAAAGACCCGCCTCCTCGACGCGTTGCGCAACGCCAACGTGGGTGACAAGGAGGCCGGTGGCATCACGCAGCACATCGGTGCCTACCAGGTCACCACCGAGGTCGACGGCAGCGAGCGTCCGATCACGTTCATCGACACCCCGGGTCACGAGGCGTTCACCGCCATGCGTGCCCGTGGTGCGCAGGCCACCGACATCGCGATCCTCGTGGTGGCGGCTGACGACGGCGTGATGCCGCAGACCGTCGAGGCGTTGAACCACGCCAAGGCGGCCGGCGTCCCGATCGTGGTCGCGGTCAACAAGATCGACAAGGAGCAGGCCGACCCGACCAAGGTCCGCGGTCAGCTCAGCGAGTACGGCCTGGTGCCCGAGGAGTACGGCGGCGACACCATGTTCGTCGACGTCTCCGCCAAGGCGGGGCTGCACCTCGACAAGCTGCTCGAGGCCGTCGTGCTCACCGCCGATGCGTCGCTCGACCTGCGGGCCAACCCGAACATGGACGCCCAGGGTCTCGTCGTCGAGGCGCACCTCGACCGCGGTCGCGGCCCGGTGGCCACGATCCTGGTCCAGCGCGGAACGCTGCGTGTCGGTGACTCCATCGTCGCCGGCCCGGCACACGGCCGCGTGCGTGCCATGCTCGACGAGTACGGCAACGAGCTCGAGGTCGCGGAGCCGTCGCGTCCGGCCATGGTTCTCGGTCTTAGCTCGGTTCCGGGCGCCGGCCAGAACTTCATCGTGGTCGAGGACGACCGGATGGCTCGCCAGATCGCCGAGAAGCGCGAGGCGCGTGAGCGTGCGGCCATGCAGGCCAAGCGTCGCGTGCGCCGCACCCTCGAGGACTTCATGGCCTCCATGGAGAAGGGCGAGAGCCAGGAGCTCAACCTCATCCTCAAGGGCGACGTGTCCGGTTCGGTCGAGGCCCTCGAGGACTCGCTGGCCCAGATCGACGTCGGCGACGAGGTCACGCTGCGCGTCATCGACCGCGGTGTCGGTGCGATCACCGAGACCAACGTCGACCTGGCCGCTGCCTCCGACGCGATCATCATCGGCTTCAACGTCCGCCCGCAGGGCAAGGCGGCGCAGATGGCCGACAAGGAAGGCGTGGAGATCCGGTACTACTCGGTCATCTACCAGGCCATCGAGGAGATCGAGGCTGCTCTCAAGGGCATGCTCAAGCCGGAGTACGAGGAGGCCCAGCTGGGCCAGGCCGAGATCCGCGACATCTTCCGGTCCTCCAAGGCCGGAAACATCGCGGGCTGCATGGTCACCTCGGGTGTCATCCGCCGCAACGCCAAGGTTCGCGTCCTGCGCGACGGCGCTGTCATCGCGGACAACCTCGACCTTGCCTCGCTGCGGCGGGAGAAGGACGACGCGTCCGAGGTCCGCGAGGGCTTCGAGTGCGGCATGGTGCTGAAGAACTTCCAGGACATCAAGCTCGGCGATGTCGTGGAGGCCTTCGAGATGCGCGAGATCCCGCGCGGCTGATTCATCGCTTGATCCCCGTCGCCCGCCTGTTGGAAGCTCAGCAGGCGGGCGGCGGGCTCAGCACACAAAGTTCTTTCTGAGGAGAAGTCATGGCGAGCCCACGAGTACGCAAGATCGCCGACCGGATCAAGGTCATCGTCGCCGAGATGCTGGAGCGTCGGATCAAGGACCCGCGCCTCGGCTTCGTCACCGTCACCGACGTGCGACTCACCGGCGACTCCCAGCAGGCCACCATCTTCTACACCGTGTTCGGTGCTGAGGACGAGGTGGCCGGCACTGCCGCCGCGCTGGAGTCGGCCAAGGGCCTGATCCGCTCCGAGGTGGGCAAGCAGCTCGGCATGCGGCACGTCCCGTCGCTGGACTTCATCCGCGACGCGCTGCCGGAGACGGCCCGTCACCTCGACGAGGTGCTGGCCCGTGCCAAGGAGATCGATGAGCAGGTCGCCGCGACCGCGCTCGGTGCGACCTACGCCGGTGGCGAGGACCCGTACCGCAAGCCGCGTGAGGACGACGAGCTCGACGCCGACGAGCTCGGCGCCGACGACGAGTCCGACGCCACCGCATGAGCGAACCGCTCGTCTCGGGGCTGGTGATCGTCGACAAGCCCCAGGGAGTCACCTCCCATGGAGTGGTCGCCCGCGTCCGGCGGCTGGCCGGAACCCGCAAGGTCGGCCATGCCGGCACCCTCGACCCGATGGCCACCGGCGTGCTGGTGGTCGGGGTCAACCGGGCGACCCGGCTGCTGGGGCACCTGATGCTGACGGAGAAGGGCTACGACGCGACCATCCGGCTCGGCGTCGCCACCACGACGGACGACGCCGAGGGCGAGGTCACCAGCACCACGCCCGCCGGCCACCTCGCCGACGAGCAGGTGCGCTCGGCGCTCGCTGCCTTCGTCGGCGAGATCGAGCAGGTGCCGACCGCGGTCTCCGCGATCAAGGTCGACGGCAAGCGCGCCTATCAGCGGGTGCGTGACGGCGAGGAGGTCGAGCTCAAGGCGCGGCCGGTGACGATCCATGAGCTCCTCGTGCACGAGATGCGACGTGACGGCGACTGCCTCGACGTCGACGTCAGCGTGCGGTGCTCCTCGGGTACCTACATCCGGGCGATCGCGCGTGACCTGGGCGCCGCGCTCGGCGTCGGTGGTCACCTGACCGCGCTGCGCCGCACCGCCGTCGGTGCGTTCGGGCTCGATGCCGCCCGCACCCTCGACGAGCTGGGGGAGGAGTTCACGATGGTCCCGATCGCGCAGGCGGCTCGGCAGACCTTCGCCGCCGTGGACCTCACCGAGGAGCAGGCAGCATCCGTGCGGGTGGGGCGCCGCCTCGACCTGGACCTCGCCACCGCGAGCGCGCTCTTCGCCCCGGACGGGGAGTTCCTGGCCCTGTACGAGCCGAGCAGCTCGGGCGCGAAGCCGGTGGCGGTCTTCGTCGGCTGAGCGGCACGCCGTCTCGTGGACGTGCCCCGAGTACCTGGCACGGGCAGAAGTTTCGTAGAGTGCCGGGGTGGAAATCTGGCGCTCGCCGCAGGAGGTGCCCTCCGACCTAGGAGGCGCCGTGGTCACCATCGGCAACTTCGACGGCTGCCATCTCGGACACCAGCTGGTGGTCCGACGTGCCCGTGAGGTCGCCGACGAGGCAGGCGGGCTGCCGGTCGTCGCGGTGACCTTCGACCCGCATCCGATGGCGGTCCTGCGGCCCGAGCACGCGCCGGTCATGCTGACCACGCTGGAGGAGCGCGCCGAACTGCTGCGCCAGGCCGGCGTGGACCACGTGCTGGTAATCCCCTTCGACCGTGACGTCGCGGCCTGGAGCCCTGCCGAGTTCGTGCAGCGGATCATCGTCGACGCGCTCGCGGCCAAGGCTGTGGTGGTCGGCGCCAACTTCCGCTTCGGCAACCGGGCGGCCGGCGACGTCGCCGCGCTGCGTGAGCTGGGTGCCGAGCGTGGCTTCACCGCTGAGGGGGTCGCCCTGGACGGCGGGCCGCAGGTGTGGAGCTCCACCTACGTGCGCACCTGCCTGGCCGCCGGCGACGTCGCGGGCGCTGCCGAGGCGCTGGGCCGTCCGGTGACGGTGACCGGCGTGGTGATCAAGGGCGATCAGCGTGGACGCGAGCTGGGCTTCCCGACCGCGAACGTGCCCACCGACCCGCAGGTGGCGGCACCGGTCGACGGCGTCTACGCCGGCTGGCTGACCCGTCTCGACACCCGGGAGCGGTTCCCGGCCGCGATCTCGGTGGGCACCAACCCCACCTTCGAGGGAGTCCGGGAGCGCCGCGTCGAGTCGTACGTGCTGGACCGCACCGACCTGGACCTGTACGGCGTTCAGGTCGAGGTGACCTTCGTGACCAAGCTGCGCGGGATGCTGCGCTTCGACGGCATCGAGTCGCTGATCGAGGCGATGAACGACGACGTCGCCCGGGCCCGCGAGATCCTCGGCGCCTGAGCCCGCCGCTCGCCGGCGTCGTCGCCGTCGTCCTTGACGGGCTACACCGATTCGCTGGCCGGCGAGGTTGGTTGATAGCCTTGTCAGGTTGCCCTTCGGGGCGACATGCCGTCAGAACGGCCGCGGATAAAGAGAGCCATCGTCGACCTGGCGAGGGCGCCGCGCAACGAACATCAGGAGAGGAGTCGCCGTATGTCCATTGGTACCGACGCGGAGACCAAGAAGAAGATCATCGCCGAGTACGCCACGACCGAGGGCGACACCGGTTCTCCGGAGGTGCAGATCGCGCTGCTCAGCCACCGCATCGCGCACCTCACCGAGCACCTCAAGCAGCACAAGCACGACCACCACAGCCGTCGTGGTCTGCTGCTGCTCGTCGGCCAGCGCCGTCGTCTGCTGAACTACCTGCAGAAGACCGAGATCGAGCGCTACCGCTCGATCGTCGAGCGCCTCGGCCTGCGTCGTTGATCAACGACCTGTGATCCGCGGAAGGGGGC
>NZ_BAAALG010000003.1:104818-118266 GCF_039528155.1 Nocardioides dubius
CGCTCCGCGAACAGAAAGCACACGTCTCTTTCATGACCAACGTGGCAGAACCCACCATCTCGGCGGTCGAGACCGTTCTCGACAACGGCCGTTTCGGTACTCGCAAGATCAAGTTCGAGACGGGCCTGCTGGCCCGCCAGGCGGCCGGATCGGTCACCGCCTACCTCGACGACGACACCATGCTGCTGTCGGCCACCACCGCCGGCAAGCACCCCAAGGACCACTTCGACTTCTTCCCCCTGACGATCGACGTCGAGGAGCGGATGTACGCCGCGGGCAAGATCCCCGGCTCGTTCTTCCGCAGCGAGGGTCGTCCGGGCGAGGACGCGATCCTCACCTGCCGCCTGATCGACCGCCCGCTGCGTCCGACCTTCAAGAAGGGTCTGCGCAACGAGGTCCAGGTCGTCATCACGGTGATGGCGCTCAACCCCGACACCCCCTACGACGTGCTGGCGATCAACGCCGCCTCGATCTCCACCCAGCTCTCCGGCCTGCCGTTCTCCGGCCCGGTCGGCGGCGTGCGCGTGGCCCTGATCGACGGTCAGTGGGTGGCCTTCCCGACCCACAGCCAGCTCGAGGACGCCGTCTTCGACATGGTGGTCGCAGGTCGCGTCACCGACACCGGCGACGTCGCGATCATGATGGTCGAGGCCGAGGCCACCGAGCAGACCTACACCCTGGTCGCCGGCGGCGCCCAGGCGCCGACCGAGGAGGTCGTGGCCAGCGGTCTCGAGGCGGCCAAGCCGTTCATCAAGCAGCTGGTCGACGCTCAGACCGAGCTCGCCAACGTGGCCGCCAAGCCGGTCCAGGAGTTCCCGATCTTCCTCGACTACGAGGACGACGTCTTCGAGGTCGTCGAGGCCGCCGTCAAGGCCGACCTCGTCGCCGCGATGAAGATCGCCGACAAGCAGGAGCGCCAGGACCGCACCGACGAGCTGAAGGACGCCCTCCTCGAGAAGGTCGCACCGCAGTTCGAGGGTCGCGAGAAGGAGATCGGCGCGGCCTTCCGCTCCGTCAACAAGCAGGTCGTGCGCGAGAGCATCCTGCGCGACAAGGTGCGCATCGACGGCCGCGGCCTGGCCGACATCCGTCCGCTGCACGCCGAGGTCGACGTCGTCCCGCGCGTCCACGGCTCGGCGCTGTTCGAGCGTGGCGAGACCCAGATCCTGGGCGTCACCACCCTCGACATGCTGAAGATGGAGCAGCAGCTCGACACCCTCTCCCCGGAGACGAGCCGCCGCTACATGCACAAGTACATCTTCCCGCCCTTCTCCACCGGCGAGACCGGCCGCGTGGGCTCGCCCAAGCGCCGCGAGGTCGGCCACGGCGCCCTGGCCCGTCGCGCGCTGCTGCCGGTGCTGCCGACCCGCGAGGAGTTCCCCTACGCGATCCGTCAGCTCTCCGAGGCGATGGGCTCCAACGGCTCCACCTCGATGGGCTCGGTCTGCGCCTCGACCCTGTCCCTGCTGCAGGCCGGCGTGCCGCTGAAGGCTCCCGTCGCCGGCATCGCGATGGGCCTGGTCTCCGGTGAGATCGACGGCGAGACCCAGTACGTCGCGCTGACCGACATCCTCGGTGCCGAGGACGCGTTCGGCGACATGGACTTCAAGGTCGCCGGCACCAAGGAGTTCGTGACCGCGCTCCAGCTCGACACCAAGCTCGACGGCATCCCGGCCTCCGTGCTGGCCGCCGCGCTGACCCAGGCCCGCGACGCGCGCCTGGCGATCCTCGAGGTGATGAACGAGGCGATCGACGCTCCCGACGAGATGTCGGTGCACGCCCCGCGGATCATCACCGTGAAGGTCCCGGTCGACAAGATCGGCGAGGTCATCGGCCCCAAGGGCAAGGTGATCAACCAGATCCAGGACGACACCGGCGCGACCCTCTCCATCGAGGACGACGGCACCGTCTACATCGGCGCGACCAACGGCGAGGCAGCCGAGGCAGCCCGTGCGGCCGTCAACGCCATCGCCAACCCGACGATGCCGGAGGTCGGCGAGCGGTACCTCGGCACCGTCGTCAAGACCACCAACTTCGGTGCGTTCGTCTCGCTGCTCCCGGGCAAGGACGGCCTGCTGCACATCAGCAAGCTCCGTTCGCTGGCCGGCGGCAAGCGCGTCGACTCCGTCGAGGACGTCCTGGCCGTGGGCCAGAAGGTCCAGGTCCAGATCGCCGAGATCGATGACCGCGGCAAGCTGTCGCTGGTCCCCGTGGTCGAGGAGTCGGAGTCGGCTGAGGCCGAGGCTCCTGCTGCCGAGGGCGACGCGGACGCCTGAGCATGACCCACGCATCGAGCGTGCACCCGACCGGTCGGCAGGTTTCTGCCGGCCGGTCGGCCGTTGCGCAGCGCATCGGCAGCACCCGCACCGTGCTCACAGAGAAGGACGCCGACGGCCAGGTGGTCTCCACCGTGCGTCGTACCGTGCTGCCCGGTGGGCTGCGGGTGGTCACCGAGCAGATGACCGGCGTCCGCTCTGCCAGCATCGGCGTCTGGGTGGGCGTCGGCTCGCGCGACGAGAGTCCCTCGCTGCACGGCTGCTCGCACTTCCTGGAGCACCTGCTCTTCAAGGGCACCCGGGAGCGGACCGCGATGGACATCTCGGTGGCGCTCGATGCGGTCGGCGGTGAGTTCAACGCCTTCACCGCCAAGGAGTACACCTGCTTCCACGCGCGGGTGCTCGACCATGACCTGGGGATGACGGTCGACGTCCTGGGCGACATGATCACCAACTCGCTGCTCGCCGACGTCGACGTCGAGGCCGAGCGCGAGGTGATCCTCGACGAGATCGCCATGCACGACGACGACCCCGACGACGTCGTCCACAACCTCTTCGCTGCGCAGGCCTTCGGGGACACGCCGTTGGGGCGGGGGATCGCCGGCACCGAGGCCTCGATCCGCGCGCTGACCCGGGCGCAGATCAAGCGCTTCTACAAGAGCCACTACCGCGCTGCGAACATGGTGGTCGCGGTGGCCGGCAACATCGACCACGCCACCGTGGTGCGTCAGGTGCGGGCCGCCTTCGGCCGTCAGGGCTTCCTGGCCGGAGACGAGGCACCCGTTCCGCCGCGGATCACCGAGCGGGCTCGCAAGGTCAACCCCGGCGTCTCGTCGGTGACCCGCCCGTTCGAGCAGGTGAACCTGGTGCTCGGCGTCAAGGGGATCACCCGCAGCGACGACCGCCGCTTCGCGCTCGGTGTGCTGTCGACCGCGATCGGCGGCGGCACCTCCTCGCGGCTGTTCCAGGAGGTCCGCGAGCAGCGCGGGCTCGCGTACTCGATCTACTCCTTCGGCAGCAGCCATGCCGACGCCGGCCTGGTCGGCGTCTCGGTCGGCTGCCTGCCGAGCAAGTACGACGAGGTTCTCGAGGTGATCCGGGCCGAGCTCGGCAAGGTCGCCCGGGAGGGCATCACCGCCGAGGAGCTGACCCGTGGCAAGGGTCAGCTGAAGGGCGGGCTGGTGCTCGGCATGGAGGACTCCGGCTCCCGGATGAGCCGGCTCGGCAAGGCCGAGCTCGTGCACGACGAGATGCTCAGCCTCGACGAGGTGCTCGACCGGATCGACGCCGTCACCCTCGACGACGTCCGCACCCTGGCCGCGGAGCTCTTCGCCCAGCCCCAGATCCTCGCCGTCGTCGGCCCCCACTAGCCCGAACCCGCGCTTCTTAACACCCGAACCCGCGCTTGTTCACAGAACTAGCGCAGGTTCGCGTGTTAACAAGCGCAGGTTCGGGCGTTAACAAGCGCGGGTTCGGCTAGCGGCGCGCGATCAGGCCGATCGCGAGGGGCTGGCTGTTGTTGATCACCGAGACCTCGAAGCCGGCCCGGACGAGGGCGTCGGAGGCCTTCTCGGCCATGGTGAGCAGCTCGTCGGCGCGCGGCGCGTCGTAGAACAGGTAGAGCGCGCCGCCGGGGGAGAGGCGCTCGTGGATGAGCGCGAGCTCGTCCTGGCACTCGCGCACCCAGAACAGGTTCACGTTGAAGGCGAAGGCGCGGTCGAGGCGCTTGACCGGCACCCGCAGGGTCGCCAGGTCGATGTGGCGCACGGCGAGTCGGCCGGCCTCCAGGTACTTGGCGCAGCGCCGCTTGGTGCGGTCGACGCCGGACTCCGAGCGGTCGATCGCGAGCAGGCGGCCGGTGGTCAGGCGACTGCAAATGAGCTCGGCAGCGAACCCCTGTCCGCACCCGATCTCGAGAATCTGATCGGCCGGCTGGACATCGAGAACGTCCACGGCCCAGCGGATCCGCGCTGGAATCGTCTGCAACACCATGGGTCAAGATTGCCACCTCCTGTTCCAAACGCACACCACCGGTCCGGCAACGTGTCGCGCAGGCGATAGGTTGGGCACGTGAGTGACGCGAAGATTCGGGTGGGCGTGCTGGGTGCACGCGGCAAGGTCGGCAGTGAGATCTGCAAGGTCGTCGAGGCCACGGCGGACGTCGAGCTGGTCGCCGCTATCGACGCCGGCGACGACCGCCAGGAGCTGGTCAGCGCCGGCGCCCAGGTGGTCGTGGACTTCACCCACCCCGACGTGGTGATGGACAACCTCGAGTTCTGCATCGCGAACGGCATCCACGCCGTCGTCGGCACCACCGGCTTCGACGAGGAGCGGCTGACCCGCCTCGAGGGCTGGCTGGCGGCCAACCCGGCGGCCGGCGTGCTGATCGCCCCGAACTTCTCGATCGGCGCGATCTTGATGATGCGCTTCGCGGCGGTCGCCGCGCCGCACTACGAGTCGGTCGAGATCATCGAGCTGCACCACCCGACGAAGGCCGATGCGCCGTCCGGCACCGCCCGGCGCACCGCCGAGCTGGTCGCTGCCGCGCGTCGCGATGCCGGCTCCGCGCCGATGCCCGACGCCACCTCCACCTCGCTGGACGGTGCCCGCGGCGCCGACGTCGACGGCGTCCGGGTGCACGCGGTCCGCGCCCGGGGCCTGATCGCGCACCAGGAGGTGCTCCTGGGTGGGCCCGGTGAGACGCTCACGATCCGCCACGACTCCATGGACCGCGCGTCCTTCGGCCCGGGCGTGCTGGCCGGCGTCCGCGCGATCGCCGCTCACCCGGGCCTGACGGTGGGCCTCGAGCACTTCCTCGACCTGGGCTGACACCGCCGCCAGGCCGCTGCCGGTCTGGTCCGTTCCGCAAAGATTGTCCGGAACCGGCCGTAACCCGCACTGCAACTTCGTGCATTGCGAAGATCTGCAGACTGATGGATCTCGCCACGGCGAATTCGCCTTGGCAGCCTTCGACCCGGAGGGTTCACAGAAGGCAGGTAGATCAGCATGCGAGTTATCTCTGCAGCGGCCGTTCTCGGGCTCGCGGCATCGCTCGGAGTGGTCGGCGTGGCCGGCCCCAGCCAGGCCAAGCAGGACCGTCCGGGCGCGCTGGCCGCGCTCGAGCAGCACCCCGGGCTGGCCCGCGATGCGGCAGGCCAGGGGTTCGAGCGTCGGGCTCAGGTGCGCGACGCCGACGGACGCACCCATGTCCGTCTGGAGCGCACCTACCGTGGGCTGGCGGTGATCGGGGGAGACCTCGTCGTCCACCAGAGCGCGGACGGCGACCTCAGCGGCGTCAGCCAGACCCTGCGCTCCCCGCTCGACCTCGCCACCGTCTCGCAGGTCGCGCGCAGCGCGGCCGAGCGCAAGGCGCGCGCCAGCCGGTTCCAGCGGGGCATCCGCAAGGCCGAGGTGACCGGTGACGCCCGGCTGGTGGTCGACGCCACCGCTGCCCGGCCGGTGCTGGCCTGGGAGGTGCTCACCTCCGGGGTGCAGCGCGACGGCACGCCGAGTCGACTGGCCACCTATGTGGACGCCGAGACCGGGGCCGTGCTGCGCGCGGTCCAGCAGATCCACAACGTCGACGGTCAGGGACAGGGCCTCTACAGCGGCTCTGTGCCGGTGGAGATCAGCAGCAGCGGCAGCGGCTACGTGCTGACCGACCCCGACCACGGGGGATCGGCGACGGTGGACGCCCAGAACAAGACCGACGGCCTGTTGTGCAACCTGCTCGGCCTGGGCTGTGCCAAGGGCGTCGCCTTCAGCAGTGCCGACACCGCCTACGGCACTGGCACTTCGGCAAGCCGGGAGAGCGCGGCGGTGGACGCCCACTACGGTGCCGCGCAGACCTGGGACTACTTCGCCCAGGAGCACGGCCGCCAGGGCATCTTCGGCAACGGCCAGGGCGCCGTCAGCAGGGTGCACTACGGCAACGGGTACGTGAACGCCTTCTGGGACGGGTCGAAGATGACCTACGGCGACGGCGACGGCACCAACTACGGGCCGCTGGTCTCCCTGGACGTGGCCGGTCACGAGATGAGCCACGGCGTCACCGAGAACACCGCCAACCTCACCTACTCCGGTGAGTCAGGCGGCCTGAACGAAGCGACCTCGGACATCTTCGGCACCATGGTCGAGTTCCATGCCGGCAACGCCAACGACCCGGCCGACTACCTGATCGGCGAGGAGTTCGACCTGGTCGACGGCAGCGGTCTGCGGCGGATGGACGACCCCGCCACGGACGGCAAGTCGGTGAGCTGTTGGACCACCGGCACGAAGAACCTCGACGTGCACTACTCCTCGGGCGTGGGCAACCACTTCTTCTACCTGCTCGCCGAGGGCTCCGGGGCACGCACGATCGGCGGCAAGGCGCACAACAGCCCGACCTGCAACGGCTCGGTGCTCAGCGGCATCGGCCGCGACGCCGCAGCCGACATCTGGTTCCGGGCACTGACCGTCTACTTCACCTCGGGCACCACCTACGCCCAGGCCCGGACGGCGACGCTGCAGGCGGCCAGCGACCTCTTTGGCGCGAACTCGACGCAGCGTGCCGCGGTCGCGGCGGCGTGGAGCGCTGTCGGCGTCAACTGACCACCGGCCCGCCGGCCCGTCCCCATGCTGTCTGGGGGCGGGCCGGCGTGGTCTCCGGCGCTCGACGAGGCAGCTGCGTGGCTCAGCGGAGGGCGGTGTGCAGGCGTACCTGCTTCAACCGGACGGGCCGGCCGTCGACGCCCTCCGCGTCGAGCTCCAGCTCACGGTGGGCGCCGTCCGCGGCCCAGCCGGCGGAGGTCAGGAAGGCGCGGGTGCCGTCGTCGGCGGCGTTGACCCAGGTGACCGCTCGGGTGAACCGGTCGGCGCTGAGCGTGTCGGCGGCCGCCTGCAACAGCCGCGAGCCGTGACCGAGGCGTCGCTGGTCCGGGAGCAGGGTCAGCTCGCCGACCTCGCCGACGACGATCGGGTCGCAGTCGGGGTCGGCAGCCGGGGAGGTGGTGACGAAGCCCTGCACCTGGTTGCCGAGCAGGGCGACGAGCACGCGGTTGCGGGCGTCGCCAGGCTTGCTGAGCGCCTGCTGCCAGCCCGCGGCGACGGCGTCGGGTGCGAGATCGGCCAGCACCGCGGGCGGGAGCAGGTCACGGTAGGCCTCGTGCCAGGCAGCGAGCTGGGCGCGGGCGATGGCGGCGGCGTCGTCGGCCCAGGCCACCCGGACCGAGGTATCGGAGGACATGGGGACATCCTGCCGCATATGGCGTGATCTGGGTCACGTGGTGCTACGGTGGCCGGGATGTCGCCGGGGGAGGGCCGCACACGGTCAGTCCCTGCCGACCTCTGTCCCTGACCTCGACCATGAACGATGACCTCGAACATGACGATGATGACGCATCTGACCAGCTGGCCGGCTCCGAGCATGTCCCTGCCGACGCTGCCGCCACCACCCCGTGCCTGGGAGATCGCAGCCCGGGTCCGCGACCCCTCCCGGCCGCAGGCGACGATCGCCGAGAACGGCATCCTGCGCGACGTGCTCGCCTACGACCAGGGCGACGTGCACGTCCAGATCAGCCTCGACCAGCTGCCGGCGACGGCCGTCGAGGCATTGCGCGAGCGGCTGGTCCAGGCGCTCTGCGAGGAGGGCTTCCGGCGGGTCGACGTCGAGTGCGTCGTCCCGCGGCACGCGCTCTGACGGCGTCCTGGCGGCGGGCCCAGCGCCGGGCCTACCCGGTGAGACCGCGGCCGTCCAGTCGCGGCGAGAGCCGGATCGCGCCGAGCGTGCCGAGGATCAGCCCGGTCACCACCAGCCAGACGCCGTCGGCGTGCAGGCTGTCGCCCATCAGCAGCAGCCCGACGACGGCGGGCACGAAGGTCTGGTTGACGATCATCGCGCCGGTCGCGGGGGTCACGTCGGCGCGCGACATCGAGACCGAGTAGAGCCAGAACGCGACCAGCCCGAACAGCGGGAGCAGGGCCGCGGAGGCCAGCACCGGCGCGGTGATCTCGACGCCGATGCCGCGCATCGCGAGCGCCGAGCCGGCATAGCCGAGGCCGGCCAGCGCGCCCAGGGCGACGGCGTCGCTGCCGCGCAGCAGCGCCAGGCCGCCGGCCACGCAGACCACCAGCAGGGCGGCCAGGCCCAGCGGCAGTGCCCAGCCCTCGATCTGCGGACCGGGCTCGCCGGCGCCGAAGGCGAGCAGGGTGATGCCGAGGCAGACCGCGACCACGCCGACGATCCGGCTGCGGCCCAGGGGCTCATGGAAGACGAGTGCCGAGCAGACCGCCGTCACCGGCATCGAGAACGCCACGCAGGCCTGGGCGAGGTACAGCGGCAGCAGGACCACCGAGACGGCGTGCAGCAGGAAGCCGACCAGGTAGGCGCCCACCACGGCCAGCATGGTGGGGCTGCGCACCGAGGCGCGCACGAACTCCGCGAACCCGCTCACGGCGAGGTCGCGGGCGGCCGCGGCCTGCACCACCGCGGCCACCCCGAAGACGGTGGCCGAGGCGAGTGCGGCGACGAGCCCGATCAGCGGTAGTGCTCCGGCAGCGGCTGCCCGATCTTCACCTGGGGCTTGGGCAGGCGCAGGAAGCGCATGTTGACCGCACGCATGATGGCGTAGACGGTGAGGCCCTTGAGCGGGGCGTCGGGGAACCGCTGACGGACCGCCTTGCGGACCCGGAAGCGCAGCATCACGGTGTCACCGACGACCAGCAGGATCGTGGCCAGCCAGAGGCCGTTGGCGATCGAGGCGCCGCCGTTGCCGAAGATGCCGGTGCCCAGCAGCAGGATCAGGATCAGCAGCGGCGCCAGCAGCTCGGCGATGTTGAGCCGGCAGTCCACGAAGTCGCGCACGAAGCGACGCACGGGGCCCTTGTCGCGGGGCGGCAGGTTGGCGTCGTCGCCGGACTTCATCGCGGCGCGCACCTTCTGGCTGGACTCCAGGCGGAGCTCGCGCTGGCGCTGGGCCATCTCCTTGCGGGTGCGCGGGGGACGGGCCCGCAGCTTGGCGGCCTCCTCGGCCTCCTTGCGGGTAGGAGTGGGGCGTCCCTTGCTGTTGGGCTTGGGGACGTCAGTGGGTTCGGGCTGCGACTCGGCAGAGGAGCGACGGAACAACGCGATGAGGCCAATCAGCGAGGGAGTACGACAGGTCCAGTTTAGGGCGTCACCTTGTAGGGTTGATCGAGACGTAGATCCGAATAGATGGGACGCCACCTCGATGAGCATCTGGAAGCGCATGACCCTGGTCTTCCGGTCCAAGGCGAACAAGGCGCTGGACAAGGCAGAGGACCCCCGCGAGGTGCTCGACTACAGCTACCAGCGTCAGCTCGAGCTGCTGTCGAAGGTGCGTCGCGGCGTTGCCGACGTGGCCACCAGCCGCAAGCGGGTCGAGCTCCAGATCACCCAGCTCGAGCAGCAGCAGAACAAGCTGCAGACGCAGGCGCAGAAGGCCATCGACATGGGCCGCGAGGACCTCGCCCGCGAGGCGCTGACCCGCAAGTCCGGCCTGACGCAGCAGATCGGCGACCTTCAGGTCCAGCACGCCAACCTTCAGGGCGAGGAGGAGAAGCTCACCTTGGCGCAGCAGCGGCTGCAGGCCAAGGTCGAGGCCTTCCGCACCAAGAAGGAGACCATCAAGGCCACCTACACCGCGGCCGAGGCGCAGACCAAGATCAACGAGGCGCTGTCGGGCATCGGCGAGGAGATGGGCGACGTCGGCATGGCGATCCAGCGTGCCGAGGACAAGACGGCCAGCATGCAGGCCCGCGCCGGTGCGATCGACGAGTTGCTCGCCTCGGGCGCGCTCGACGACGTCACCGCTCCGGGCGGTGGCGACAGCATCGCGCGTGAGCTCGACGCGCTGAGCTCGGCTGCGGACGTCGAGGCGGAGCTCGCCGCGCTCAAGGGCGGCGGCACCCAGGCCATCGAGTCGGCCCCGTCGGCACCGATCCTCGAGGCGGAGCCCACCAAGCAGGAGGGCCAGGCATGATCGTCCGGATCCTCGGCGAGGGCCAGTTCGACGTCGACGACGCTCATGTCGCTCGGCTCAACGAGCTGGACGACGCGCTGGAGAAGGCGATCGAGGCCGACTCGGAGACCGAGTTCGCCCTCGCGCTGGCGGCGCTGCTCGAGCAGGTGCGCACGGTGGGCGTCGCCCACGACGCCGACGCGATCGACGTCTCGGACGCTGTGCTTCCCTACGCCGAGGCCACCCTGGTCGAGGTCCGTGAGCTGCTGGCCGACGACGGATTGATCCCGGGCTGACGCAGTCGTGGCGCACTCCCGTTTCATCAAGGACCGTGGTCTCACCGCCCGGATGACCTTGACCATGTTCCTGCTCGGCGCGCTGTTCGTGGCGCTCATCGTCACCTTGATGTACCTGTTCAGCGGGTACGCCCCGATCATCGGCGTGATCGGCATCGGGATCGCGTTCTACCAGTGGTGGAGCAGCGACAAGGTGGCGATGCGCGCCATGCGTGCGCGCGAGGTGACGCCGGAGGAGGCGCCCGAGCTGCACGGCATGATCGATCGCCTCTGCGCGCTGGCCGACATGCCGAAGCCGCGCGTCGGCGTCGCGGACATGGACATCCCCAACGCCTTCGCGACCGGGCGCTCGCCGAACCGCTCGGTGGTCTGCGTGACCACCGGCATCCTGCGCACCCTGAACGCCGAGGAGCTCGAGGGCGTGCTCGCCCACGAGCTCTCGCACGTCGCCCACCGTGACGTGCTGGTGATGACGGTTGCCTCGTCGGCCGGCATCGTCGCCGGGATGATCACCCAGTCGGCGCAGTACGGCGGGTTCGCGCTCTTCGGCGGCAACCGTCGCGACAACAACAACGGCGGGGCGCTGCCGGCGTACCTGATCGCGTTGCTGCTGAGCCTGGTCGTCTACGCGGTCAGCTTCTTCCTGACCCGGCTGCTCTCGCGCTACCGCGAGATGTGCGCCGACCGGGCCGGTGCCTACCTGACCATGAAGCCTGCCGCCTTGGCCTCGGCGCTGCAGAAGATCACCGGGGAGATGGCGGCGATCCCGCAGAAGGACCTGCGCTCCTCCTCGGCGATGAACGCGTTCTTCATCGCCCCCGCGATCAGCGGCGCCTCGTTGAAGACGCTCAGCTCCACGCACCCCTCGCTGGAGCAGCGCCTCGAGCAGCTGGCCCGGATCCAGGCCGAGCTCGGGCGGCCCGGCGCATGAGCTTCTGGAACTCGATCTTCGGGCGCTCGACCCCGAAGACCGCCAATCTCGACGCCCTCTTCATGGTTCCGTCGGCGGCGATCACGCTGCAGACCGCGGCCGGCCTGGAGCCGAGCGGAACCGGAGCCGTCTGCTTCCGCAGCGCCGGGGGAGCGGCCTTCGCCCAGACCCAGCAGGAGATCGTCGCGCTGCTGGAGGCGGACCCGCGCGCTCCCGCAGTGGAGGTCACCCAGGACCGGTTCGGCTTCACCTGGCTGCTGGTGCACCGCGATCCGCTCGACATCGCCGGGCTGTGCACCGATCTGCATGCGGTCAACACCATCCTGCAGGACCAGGGCTTCGGCACCGGACTGCTCTGCTCGCTGATCCCGTTCCAGGCCGCTGACGGCGCCAAGGTGGGCCTGGTCTACCTGTACAAGCAGGGCACCTTCTATCCCTTCGCGCCGACCGGCCCCGAGCGTCGAGACAACCTCCTCGAGCTCAACGTCCGCGATCATCTCGCCGCCGAGCTGCCGATGGAGAAGGACCTGCAGCGCTGGCTCGCGGTCTGGGGAGCCCCCGGCCTCTAGCCGACCTTGCGCTAGTAGCGCCCGAGCTTGCGCTTGTGGTGCGCGAGCGTGCGCTGGCACCGCCCGCTTGCGGGACGCCGTCCACAAAAGTCGGCAACCGGGGGTTGGCTTCGGCGGCAATGGGGAAGGATGTCCGGTGTGATCGCCTTCCTCATCATCGGCGCCGTCGGCGTCCTGCTGCTCTTGCTCTCCCTGATCGTCGGCGACCTGCTCGACGGTCTCCTCGACTTCGGCGGCGACCTCTTCTCCGGTGCCGCGCTGGCCGGCTTCCTCGGTGCCTTCGGCTTCGGGGGAGCGCTGGTCTACGACCTCAGCGACAGCCTCGGACTGGCCATCGGCCTGGGCCTGCTGGCCGGCGTGATCGTCGGCGCCGGTGCGGGCCTCGCCTCCTACAAGCTGAAGCAGGGCGGCGATGAGTCCAATGTGCGCACCGGCGACCTCGTCGGCCACGAGGGCAGCGTGGTCAACGCGATCCCTGCCGACGGCTTCGGCGAGGTGAGCATCGTCGCCTCGGGCCACATCACCAAGCTCAACGCCCGCGCCGGCCAGCCGCTGAACGCGGGCACGCCGATCCGGATCACCGCCGTGCTGTCGCCGACCTCGGTCCTTGTCGAACCCCGTCTCTGAAACAGGAGCTCCTGTGCTTCCCACCACCTTGATCGCCGTCGTCGGCATCATCGTCATCGTCGTCCTGCTCGGCGCGCTGGTCACCACGCGCTACAAGGTCGCCGGGCCCAACGAGGCCTTCATCATCACCGGCCGCAAGGGCAAGGCGGTGAAGAACCCGGAGACCGGGCAGATCTCCACCGACCTGTCCGGCCAGAAGGTCGTGATGGGTGGCGGCGTCTTCGTCGTCCCGTTCGTGCAGAAGGCCCACACCCTCGACCTCTCCTCGCGCCGTCTGCAGGTGCAGATCCGCGGTGCCGTCTCCGGGCAGGGCGTCAAGCTCAACCTGGAGGGTGTGGCCATCGTCAAGGTCGGTGGCAACGAGGACTCGATCCGCGCCGCCGCGCAGCGCTTCCTCAGCCAGCAGGGCGAGATCGAGACCTTCACGCAGGAGACGCTGGCCGGCTCACTGCGCTCGATCGTCGGCTCGCTGACCGTGGAGCAGATCATCCGCGACCGGGCCGCCTTCGCGCAGCGGGTCGCCGACGAGTCGGAGACCTCGCTCACCGGACAGGGTCTGGTGCTCGACACCTTCCAGATCCAGGACATCACCGACGACGGGTCCTACCTGGCCGACCTGGGGCGTCCGGAGGCGGCCAAGGTCAACCAGATCGCCTCGATCGCCGAGGCGGAGGCCCGTCAGGCAGCCGAGCAGGCACGGATCGCCGCGGAGCAGGAGATCGCGATCGCCCAGCGACAGCTCGCCCTGAAGACCGCCGAGATCAAGGCGGAGACCGACGCCGCCTCGGCCCAGG
>NZ_BAAALG010000003.1:118286-126756 GCF_039528155.1 Nocardioides dubius
GCGCAGGCCGACCGGGATCAGGCGATCCTGGCCGAGCAGGAGAAGGTCGCCGTCCGGCAGGCCGCGCTGAAGGAGCGCCAGCTCGACACCGAGGTCCGCAAGCCCGCCGACGCCGAGCGCTACCGGGTCGAGACCGAGGCTGAGGGCCGCCGCAACTCCCAGGTCTTCGACGCCGACGCCGCCAAGCTGGCTGCGATCGCCAAGGCCGAGGCCGAGGCCGAGCGGGACCGGCTGACCGGTGTCGGCGAGAAGTCGCGGCGTGAGGCGCTGGCCGAGGCCGAGGCGATCGAGGGTGCCAAGCGCGGTGAGGCGGAGAAGGCCCGCCGCATCGCGGAGGCCGACGCGCTGCGTGCCGAGGGTGAGGCGCAGGCCGCCTCGGTGCTCGCGATCGGTGAGGCCGAGGCCGAGGCGATGAACAAGAAGGCGGAGGCCTTCGCGCAGTACAACGAGGCCGCCGTCCTGCAGATGCTGGTCGAGATCCTGCCCAAGCTGGCCGCCGAGGTGTCGGCGCCGATGGGCGCGATCGACAAGCTCACCGTGATCTCCACCGATGGCGCGGGCGAGCTGCCCAAGCAGGTCACCAACAACATCGCCCAGACGCTGGAGCTGCTGAAGTCGAGCACCGGCCTGGACCTGCAGGAGATGATCGGCAGCCTCGGCAACAAGGCCGCGGCCCCGGCCGTTCCTGCCACGAGCGAGAACCACGTGGTGCGCGAGGACGCATGATCGCGTCGTTCACCTGAGGCTGCAGAGCGAAGAGCCCCTGAGATCCAGGATCTCAGGGGCTCGTCGTATGTGGGCTGTCTCAGTGGGCCGGAGGGTCAGTCCTTCGCGGTCTTTCCGGGCAGGTCGAGCATCCGCTGCAGGGCGACCTGGGCCTCAGCGGTGGTCGTGTCGTCGACCGAGATCACGTTGACCTCCGTGCCGGCGACCAGCGACTCCAGGGCCCAGACCAGGTGCGGCAGGTCGATCCGGTTCATCGTCGAGCAGTAGCAGACGGTCCGGTCGAGGAAGACGATCTTCTTGTCCGGGTGCGCGTCGGCGAGACGCTTGACCAGGTTGAGCTCGGTGCCGATCGCCCAGCTGGTGCCGGGCTCGGCGGCCTCGATCGTCTTGATGATGAACTCGGTCGAGCCGACCAGGTCGGCCTTGGTGACCACCTCGTGCGTGCACTCGGGGTGGACCAGGATCTGGATCGACGGGTCCTGGGCGCGCAGGTCGTCCACGACGTCCGCCGAGAAGCGACCGTGCACGGAGCAGTGGCCCTTCCACAGGATCATCTTGGCGTCCTGCAGCTGCTGGGTGGTGAGCCCACCGTTGGGCAGCAGCGGGTTCCAGACCACGCAGTCCTCGAGCGAGTAGCCGAGCTTGAGGACGGCGGTGTTGCGGCCGAGGTGCTGGTCGGGGAAGAAGAGGACCTTGGTGTCCTCGCCCTTCTGCGCGAAGGCCCACTCGAGTGCGACGTCGGCGTTCGAGGAGGTGCAGACGGCGCCGCCGTTGCGGCCACAGAACGCCTTGATGTCGGCCGAGGAGTTCATGTAGGTGATCGGCACGACGGAGTCGACGACGCCGGCGTCGGCGAGCGCGTCCCAGGCGTCCTCGACCTGCGCCAGGCGGGCCATGTCGGCCATCGAGCATCCGGCGGCGAGATCCGGCAGGATCACCTTCTGCTCGTCGGTGGTGAGGATGTCGGCGGACTCGGCCATGAAGTGCACGCCACAGAAGACGATGTACTCGGCGTCCGGGCGGGCGGCGGCGTCGCGCGCCAGCTTGAAGGAGTCGCCGGTGACATCGGCGAACTGGATGACCTCGTCGCGCTGGTAGTGGTGTCCGAGGACGAACACCTTGTCGCCGAGGGCTTCCTTGGCGGCGCGGGCGCGGGCCACCAGGTCGGGGTCGGAGGCCGGCGGGAGGTCGCCCGGACAATCGACGCCGCGCTCGCTGTTGGGGTCCGTGCCCCGGCCCAGCGGCAGGAGCGGCAGGTCAACCGTGGTCATGTCATCCATCCTAGATCGCGTCGTCTCCGGCCTTGCGCCAGGTGAACCCCGGTGGAATCGGAGTTGATTCCCGCTGGGTCCAGAAAGTCGTCGCGCAGCGGGTGACTCGGATCACTGCCTCAGTCCGGAAGGTGCTCAGCGGGGAGGTCGTTGAAGAAGTGACTACCCACTCGATCTCTGGAGCCACTTGTGAGCGTTGACACCGCGACCACCGTCTACGACAACCTCGGCATCGACGCCACGACGGCCGATGCCCTGTTCCTGCAGGCGCGGACCGCGAACACCTTCGCCGACCAGCCGGTCTCGCAGGAGCAGTTGGACGCGATCTACGAGCTCACCAAGATGGGCCCGACGATGATGAACAACCAGCCGCTGCGGATCACCTGGGTGCAGAGCCCCGAGGCGCGCGCTGCCGTCGTCGCCAAGCTCGCGGAGGGCAACCGCGCCAAGGCAGAGCAGGCGCCCGCGCTCGCGGTGCTGAGCTACGACGCCGACTGGCACGAGCAGTTCCCGGTCTTCTTCCCGCACGCGCCCGAGCGCAAGGCGATGTTCGACGGCGACGCCGCCACCCGTGCTGAGATCGCCAAGAACAACGCCTGGATGCAGTCCGGCTACTTCATCGTCGCCGTCCGGGCCGCCGGTCTGCACGCCGGCCCGATGGGCGGGTTCGACGCGGCGGGCGTGGACGAGGTCGTGAACGGGGGCACCTCGCACCGCTCCTTCCTGGTCGTCAACGTGGGCGTTCCTGGTGAGAACGCCTGGTTCGACCGGCTGCCGCGGCTCGACGCGGAGACCGCGACCGCCACGATCTGATTCGTTCGGCCTCCCTCGAGGGACGTCATGCGAGCCGCGGGCACGCGGTTCGCATGACGTCGTGGGGCGGTCGCTCATCCGAAGGTGCCGTGGTGCACGTACGGCACGGGCGGCCTCATCCCGCGCACCGCGAGGTAGCCGGAGGTGTGCACCGCCAGCCCCGCCTCGGTGGCGATCCGCAGCGCCCATTGGTTGGCGCCGGTGAGGTGGTCCTGGCTGATGCTCACGCCCGGGGCACCGGCCGCCAGCGCCGCCCAGAGCAGGCGCTCGGCCGTGCGCCGGTTGTCGGCCGCCAGCAGGCTCACCCCGCCGGCCGGGTGCAGGTACGCGTAGCCCGCACCGGTGGTGGTGTCGGAGACCAGCAGCGGATGGTGGGCGAGCAGCCACTCGTGGTCCACGCCGTGCGCGGCGTCGCGACGTCGGCGGTCGAGCGAGTCCATCAGCTCCCGGTCGCCCGGCGTCCCCTCGCGCACCTTGGTGATCACCGGGATCGCGTCGCGCCGGACCACGCCGGTCAGGGTCATCTGTGGATGGAGCTCGAAGCCTGCCAGCAGATAGCGGCGCACTGCCGCAGGGTCGGCGGAGGCCGAGAGCATGGCGCGCAGACATCCCGAGCCATGGGACGCAGCGGCGTCGAGGAGGGCGCGCCCGATGCCGTGCCCCTGAACCTCGGGATGCACCACATAGGTGTGCAGCAGCCAGGTCAGCTCGCGCACCGTGGAGGTCGCGAAGCCGACGACGCCGGTCGGCGTCTCGGCCACCCAACAGCCGCCGGGGTCGGTGCCCAGGACGAAGCGGGTGCGGTCCACCCAGAGCGCCGAGTTGGCGTCGTCCGGGAGGGCGGGGACGTCGAGGTGCCGGGGCAGGGTGCGCCGGTCCAGGTCGTGGAACCCGAGGTTGCGCAGCGCCACCACCGCGGGCAGGTCGGCGTCCTGCATCGGGCGGATCAGCAGGTCGGCGGGGGAGTGCGGTGACGTCGTCATCGATGCTCAGCATGCCTGACGACGCCACCCGACGTCCGCTGGTCGCCGGCTAGCAGGTCGGCACGGGCAGCGGCTTCGGCGGATGCTCCTTGGCCGCCCGCTCCAGGTGCGGGACCACCGCTGTCGGTGGCTGGCCGAGCAACGTGTCGCGCAGCGCCTCCTGCGGAGCGTCGGCGACAGCGGCCCGGGCTTCGTCCAGCGTGCGGAGCGTGCCCTGGAACTCGCCGGGACCGACCACGCCGTCGGTGACCGGGACCGAGCCGTACTCGCCGATCACGCCCCACTTGGCGCCGGTCGGATCAGGGCCGAGGTCGTCCTCGCAGGTGGCCGCGTCCGATGCGGCGAAGCCGGGGAACTCGGTCAACGCGACCAGATACTGCTCGCCGACCTCGAGCCGCGGCCGGCCGCCCAGCCCGAACTCGGTGCGGTCCTCGGGGTCGTGGTTCCTCCAGATCCAGCCTTCGGTGCTCAACGTGACCACCGACGGCGGCGGTGCCGCCTCGCTGCTGGTCCACAGGGTCTGGTCGATCCGGAGGCCGACCCAACGGCCGACCTCGCCCTCACCCCGCTGGAGTGACTCCTCGTCGATCTCCTTGGACCGCTCCTCGACCGCCGTCACCACGGCGACCACCGATGCGGACTCCACCCAGTCGACCGGGGTCATCGAGGGGAGGAGGTCGAGGCCATCCGCCATTACCGCCGCGCGGGGTTCCGGGGTCGGGGTGGTGGCGTCGTCCGTTATGAGTTGCGCGAGGGCGACGCCGCTGACGGCGAGAATCGTAGTTCCGCACGTGGCGCCGACAACTGTTCTCTTGTTCATGGCGTTTTCTCCGTTGACTCAGTAGACGGCGTTGATCTGGGCCTTGTTCGCGGCCCCGATCGCATTGGAGGTGATGGCGTTGAGGGGGCGTCGCATGCAGCCGAGGTCGGCGTCATCGTCGTCAAGCACCGGGCTGGCTTGAGGCCCATGGGTGAGTCCGACGGCATGTCCGACCTCATGGCAAGTGAGTTTCGGATTCTGGTATCCCGCGGGTCCCTCAACCTTGATGTAGTGCTGGTCGCACTCCCACGTCCCGACCGTGTCGTTGCACCAGATGCGGCCCCTCGTTCCCTCTGTATCTATCGGCCCTTCCTGAAAGATCCAGTCGGTCTCGCCCGGACCGTCGAAGGTGGGGTTCGCTTCGTAGTGGAGCCGAAGATCGCCAGGAGCGTACTGTGCGCCGAGCATCGCTTCGAGTGCTGCGCGGTCGAGCGCTTCCAGCGCTTGGGTTCCGCTTGCCATGTGCCAATAGACATCCGCATTGTCCGTTTGGCAGACGCCGATCGGAAGCGCTGATCCTTGGTCGCAAAAGATCTGAGAGTTTCCCGTTGGCACAAGGTTGTCGGCGTAGGCGGCGACGGCTGCGGTGGTGAAGCCGGCCATCGACGCAGCCGACAGAAGTGCGGTGAGCGTGCGAGTCATCTATTTTCCTTCCCGATTTTGGGGGTCCGTTGCTTCACGGTGCGGGGAGGAAGAAACGCCGGCAAGGTCCTGAGAGTGGTAATCGCGGGTGGATACAGATTGGGTCGGACTCTTGTCACCAAGGTGATAGAGATCTTCAACGCGAGCAATGGCGGCCCGCAGAGTCGTGGCGGTTAGCGCCACTGGCCGACCCAACGGGCAAGATGGCCGCGTGCGCATCCTCATCGCCCCCGACAAGTTCGCCGGCACGCTGACCGCTCCGCAGGCGGCTGAGGCCATCGCCCGCGGCTGGTTGCGCAGGCGGCCCGACGACCAGGTCGAGCTCTGCCCGATGTCGGACGGCGGCCCGGGGTTCATCGATGCGCTGCATGCGGCACTCGGAGGTGAGCTGCACGAGGTGGAGGTGCCGGGGTTGGCCGGCCCCGCGGTCACCGCGCGCTACCTGCTGGTCGACAGGACCGCCTACGTGGAGTCCGCCCAGGCGGTCGGGCTCGATCAGGTGCCGGCCGAGCGCCGCACCCCGATGACCAGCAGCTCGTTCGGGCTCGGGCTGATCCTGCGTGCTGCCCTCGACGCCGGCGCACGGCGGATCGTCGTCGGCGTCGGCGGCACCGCGACCAACGACGGCGGCGCCGGGCTGCTGGCCGCGCTCGGCGCAGGTGCCGAGGGTGCCCGCCTCGACGGCGGCCCGGAGGGGCTGACCGGCCTCACCTCCGTCGACCTCGCCGAGGCTCGGGCGGCGGTGGCGGATGTCGCGCTCGTCGTCGCCACCGATGTGGACACCCAGCTGCTCGGCCTGATCGGTGCCACCAAGACCTTCGGCCCGCAGAAGGGGCTCAGCGAGGAGGAGCTGCTGATCGCCGACGCCCGGCTGCAGCGGCTCGCCGAGTGCACCGACCGGAGGCTCGCCACCGCGCCCGGTGCCGGTGCGGGCGGCGGGATCGGCTTTGCGCTGATGCTGCTCGGCGCCGAGCGGGAGCCGGGGATCGGCCTGATCGCGGCGACCCTGGGCCTGGCCGAGCGGGCGGCGTCCGCTGACCTCGTGCTCACCGGCGAGGGCTCCTTCGACTTCTCCAGCCGGGCCGGGAAGGTGCCCTACGGGGTGGCCGAGATCGCCGGCGCGGCGTTGCGTCCGTGTGTGGTGCTGGCCGGACGCGTGCTGATCGGCGCGCGTGAGATGCGGGCGCTCGGGGTGGAGGCGGGGTACGCGATGAGCGACCTGGCCGGGGAGGAGCGCTCGCTCGCCGAGCCGGAGGCGGTGCTGGCCGATCTCGCGGAGCGGGTCGCGCGCACGTGGGCAATCGGGGAATAACCGCGAGTGTGCGACGATTGCCCTTAGTGACGTCCTCACCCCACGAACAGGGAGTACCAGCATGACCGAGCAGACCTTCGAGACGCGCACCGACCAGATCAACATCTCGCCGGTCGCTGCGGCCAAGGTCAAGAGCCTCCTCGAGCAGGAGGGTCGTGACGACCTCGCGCTGCGCATCTCCGTGCAGCCTGGCGGCTGCTCCGGCCTGCGCTACCAGCTCTTCTTCGACGAGCGCACCCTCGACGGCGACGTCGTCACCGACTTCGACGGCGTCAACGTGGTCGTCGACCGGATGAGCGTTCCCTACCTCAACGGTGCGGTGATCGACTTCGTCGACACCATCGAGAAGCAGGGCTTCACCATCGACAACCCCAACGCGACCGGCTCCTGCGCCTGCGGCGACTCGTTCCA
Organism: Nocardioides dubius; assembly: GCF_039528155.1. Classification (NCBI taxonomy): domain Bacteria; kingdom Bacillati; phylum Actinomycetota; class Actinomycetes; order Propionibacteriales; family Nocardioidaceae; genus Nocardioides; species Nocardioides dubius. The sequence continues at coordinate 125,265 of NZ_BAAALG010000003.1, forward strand.
CTGAGTCGCGGCTGCGTACGCAGCGCCTAGCAAGAACCCGTAGCCATCGGCTACGGGTTCTTGTGCATTTCGGGTCCGCACCGGGCGGCGGGGCAGGATGGGTCCCGCACGACCCCCGGATCGGCGGGTACGAATGCCGGATCGGCGGGGCAGCGCCCGCTCGGCGCTAGTTGAGGTGCAGGTGCAGGCTGCCGGCGAGCTGGGCCGCGGAGGCGGGGACGGCGACCTGGCGCAGGTCGGTCTGCGACGCCGGCGGAGCCAGCGCGGGGGAGACTTGGTCGGGGGTGACGGCCACGCCGAGCGCGGCACCGGCGGCCTGGCAGTCACCGAACATCTCGTGCGGGCTGACGGCGTCGTCGTAGGGCAGGCGAGGGGCGATCGGTCGGCTCATGTTTTCGACGCTAAGGGTTACTGTCACGTACGCCTAGGGTCGTTGACCGGTACTGTTTCGAGCCATGTCCCTCCTGATCGCCGGTTCCATCGCAACCGACCACCTGATGTCGTTCCCGGGCAAGTTCTCCGACTCCCTCGTCGTCGATCAGCTCGACAAGCTGAGCGTCTCCTTCCTGGTCGAGGACCTCGAGATCCGCCGCGGCGGCTGCGCCGCGAACATCTCCTTCGGCCTCGGCAACCTCGGGCTCCGCCCGATCCTGGTCGGTGCGGTCGGCGAGGACTTCGCCGACTACCGCGCCTGGCTGGAGCGGCACAACGTCGACTGCGACTCCGTGCACGTCTCCGAGACCCGCCACACCGCCCGCTTCGTCTGCACCAACGACTCCTCGATGGCGCAGATCGCCTCCTTCTACGCCGGTGCCATGAGCGAGTCGCGCGAGATCGAGCTCAAGCCGATCGTGGACCGGGTCGGCGAGCCCGAGTATGTGCTGATCGGCCCGGACGACCCGGAGGGCATGCTGCGCCACACCGAGGAGTGCCGTTCGCGCGGCTACCGGTTCGTGGCCGACCCGTCGCAGCAGCTCGCCTTCGGCGAGGGGCCGCTGATCCGGCAGCTGATCGAAGGCGCGCACATCCTCTTCTCCAACGAGTACGAGGCCTCGCTGATCATCCAGAAGACCGGCTGGAGCCGCGAGGAGGTGCTCGATCGGGTGGGGACCTGGGTGGTCACCCTCGGCGCTGCCGGCGTCCGGATCGAGCGCAAGGGCGAGGAGACCGTCACGATCGCGGCGGTTCCCGACGTCGCGGCGGTCGAGCCGACCGGTGTCGGCGACGCCTTCCGGGCCGGATTCCTGGCCGCTCTCACCTGGGGCCTCGACGACACCCGGGCGGCCCAGCTCGGCTGCCTGCTCGCCGTCCACGTGGTGGAGCAGGTCGGCACCCAGGAGTACGCCCTGTCGCGGGAGGGCTTCCTGACCCGCCTGGAGAAGACCTACGGCGCCGAGGCCCGCGCCGACATCGAGGGACACCTCAGCGCCTTCCGTCCCTGACCCGAACCCGCGCTTGTTCACACCCGAACCCGCGCTTGTTCACCGCCACC
>NZ_BAAALG010000003.1:126789-146202 GCF_039528155.1 Nocardioides dubius
CGGGTTCGGGTGTTAAGAAGCGCGGGTTCGGGCGTTAAGTAGCGCAGGTTCGGGCTAGGAGAGGCGGCGCACCCAGAAGATCGGGACGCCGTCCTCGGCGGTGGTCTCGCCGGCGTACTCCTGGGCGCGCAGGCGGCAGAAGGCCGGGACGTCGACCCGGGCCGCGACGTCGGTCGCGGCGACGCCGATCAGCTCGCCGACCGGCACCCGGGTCAGGTTCTTGCCGAGCTCGATGATCGGCGCCGGACAGCGCATCGCGCGGCAGTCCAGGACCAGTCCGTCACCACCGCCGGCGCCCGTGGTCGAGCTCTCGCTCACAGCCCCGCCTCCGCGCGCAGCCGGCCGACCACCTCGGGCAGCGCGGCGAGGAACGCCTCGACGTCGTCGGCCGTGGTGTCGCGGGTCAGCGAGAGCCGGACGTTGCCGTGCGTGAGCACGCCCATCGCCGCGAGCACGTGGCTGGGCGTCAGCGTGGACGCGGTGCAAGCCGAGCCCGAGGAGACCTCGAAGCCGCGGCGGTCGAGCTCGGTGACCAACGCCTCGCCGTCCACGTAGAGGCAGGAGAAGGTGACCAGGTGGGGGAGTCGGTGCTCCGGGTCGCCGACCACCTCGACGTCGGGGATCGCCGCCACCGCGGCCCGGATCCGGTCGATCAGGGCATGCTGGCGGGCGGCGACCTCGGCCGCGTCGGCGGTCACCGCCTGGAGGGCGGCTGCTGCGGCGAGCGCCGCGGGGACGTTCTCGAAGCCGGTCGCCCGCTCGTCGGCGCGGTCGTCACTGGGGAACGGGGAGCGCCACCGGGCGCCCTTGCGCACCAGGAGCACGCCCACCCCGGCCGGCCCACCCCACTTGTGCGCGGACGCCGCCGCAGCGGCCCAACCCGCAGGAAGCGGCAGCCGTCCGGCGGAGGCGCAGGCGTCCATGAAGATCGGCACGTCGCCGGCCAGCTCGGCGAGCTCGGCCACCGGCTGCAGGGTGGCGACCTCGTGGTTGGCGCTCTGCAGTGCGAGCGCGGCGATCGGCCCCTCGGGCAGAGTGAGCTCCGCGCGCCCGGTCGCCGAGACCCCGAGCTCGGCGACCCGGCCACCGTTGCGGGCATGCCACTGCCCGGCATGGACCACCGAGGAGTGCTCCACCGCCGAGTGCACCAGCAGGTCGGAGACCCGGGCCCGCCCGGCCAGCAGGCCGAGTACGCCCTGGTGCACCGCGTGGGTGCCCGAGGGGGTGAAGGTGACCTCGTCGAACCGGATGCCGAGACACTGGGCGACCACCTCGCGGGCGTTGTCCAGCATCAACCGGGCATGGCGTGCCGAGCGATGCAGGCGGCGGGGGTCGGCCCAGCCGGCATCCAGCGCGGCGAGCAGGGTCTCCCGGGCGGCGGGGTGCAGCGGCTCGCCTGCAGCGGCGTCGAGATGGACCACCGGGGCAGCCGAGGAATTCATCACAAGGTGAACCTACCGGGCACCTGCGGTCCACAGCCCGGTCGGCGTCCGATAGTGTTCGGCATATCCGTGCAGTTCGAGAGAGAGGCTCGTTCGTGGGTCTGCAACTCCCCAAGCGCGCCCGTCGTGTGGCAACGGGTTCGATGCTTGGTCTCACCCTCCTGACGCTGGGTGCCTGTTCCGAAGAGGACAAAGCTCAGATGGATCGGTTCGGCATGCCGGCGAACTCGCCTGGTACCGAGCAGGGCGCCTATATCGCTGACCTGTGGAAGTGGTCGTGGGTCGCTGCCTTGATCACCGGTGTCATCGTGTGGGGCCTGATCTTCTGGGCTGCCGCCCGCTACCGGCGTCGTAGCGACGACGAGATCCCGGTTCAGACGCGGTACAACCTGCCGCTGGAGATCCTGTACACCATCGCACCCGTCTTCATGGTGGTCGTCTTCTTCTACTGGACCGTCACCACCCAGGACAAGGTCCTCGAAGAGACCGACAATCCTGACGTGATGGTCGAGGTCGTGGCCCAGCAGTGGTCGTGGACCTTCAACCACTCGGTCGGCGACGCCGAGGCAGGTGGCCCGGTCGTGTACGAGGCGGGCACCGCCAGCGACATCCCGAACCTGGTCCTCCCGGTCGGCAAGACCATCGAGTTCAAGCTCTCGAGCCCCGACGTCATCCACTCCTTCTGGATCCCCGGCTTCCTCATGAAGATGGACGTCATCCCGGGCCAGGAGGGCGAGGAGCGCAACTCCTTCCAGGTGACCACCACCAAGGAGGGCGTCTTCGCCGGCAAGTGCGCCGAGCTGTGTGGCACCTACCACTCGCGGATGCTCTTCAACGTCGAGGTCGTCAGCGACGCTGACTACCAGGCGTACCTGGCCAAGCGCGAGGAGCAGGGCTACTCCGCTGACGAGCCGCTGCTCGGTGGTTCGTACGCCGTCACGCAGGCCGGCCTGACCGATGACAACAACGACAGCCACGGAGGCGAAGAGTGACCACCGCCACGGGCAGCGCAACGCAGCTGGTCCCGGGACGCAAGTCCCTGGGCCAGAACATGATGCGCCTTCTCACCACGACCGATCACAAGCTGATCGGCAAGATGTACCTCGCCACCTCGTTCGCCTGGTTCATGCTGGGCGGCCTGATGGCCCTGGTCATCCGCTCCGAGCTCGCGTTCCCGGGCAACCAGGTCGTGAGCGACGAGACGTACAACCAGATGTTCACGATGCACGGCACCATCATGCTGCTGCTGTTCGCGACGCCACTGTTCTTCGGCTTCTCGAACGTGATCATGCCGCTCCAGATCGGTGCTCCCGACGTCGCGTTCCCGCGTCTGAACATGTTCAGCTACTGGCTGTTCCTGTTCGGTGGTCTGATCGCCGCCTCGGGCTTCCTGACCCCGTCCGGTGCCGCGAGCTTCGGCTGGTTCGCCTACACGCCGCTCTCGAGCGTGATGCGGTCGCCGGGCGTCGGCGGTGACCTGTGGATCATGGGTCTGTGGATGGCCGGCATCGGCACCATCCTCGGTGCCGTCAACTTCATCACCACCATCATCTGCATGCGTGCCCCGGGCATGACCATGTTCCGGATGCCCCTGTTCGTGTGGAACACCCTGATCACCAGCCTGCTGGTCCTGATCGCCTTCCCGATCCTCGGTGGTGCGCTGCTCTCGCTGGAGGCGGACCGTCTCCTCGGGGCGCACATCTTCGACGTCGACCACGGTGGCGCGATCCTGTGGCAGCACCTGTTCTGGTTCTTCGGTCACCCCGAGGTGTACATCATCGCGCTGCCGTTCTTCGGCATCGTGACCGAGATCCTGCCGGTCTTCAGTCGCAAGCCGCTCTTCGGCTACGTCGGTCTGGTCGCGGCGACGCTGGGCATCGCGATCCTCTCGATCGCCGTGTGGGCCCACCACATGTTCGTGACAGGCGAGGTCAATCTGCCGTTCTTCTCGGGCATGACGTTCTTGATCGCGGTCCCGACCGGCGTGAAGTTCTTCAACTGGATCGGCACGATGTGGGGCGGATCCATCTCGTTCGACACCCCGATGCTCTGGTCGATCGGCTTCCTCACCACCTTCCTGTTCGGTGGTCTGACCGGCGTCATCCTGGCCAGCCCGCCGCTGGACTTCCACGTCTCCGACTCCTACTTCGTGGTGGCGCACTTCCACTACGTGGTCTTCGGAACGGTCGTCTTCGCGATGTTCGCCGGCTTCTACTTCTGGTGGCCGAAGATGACCGGCAAGATGCTCGACGAGCGTCTCGGCAAGATCCACTTCTGGCTGCTGTTCATCGGCTTCCACCTCACCTTCCTGGTGCAGCACTGGCTGGGCGTCGAGGGCATGCCGCGTCGTTACGCGGACTACCTGCCCGAGGACGGCTTCACCACGCTCAACCAGATCTCCACAGTGGGTGCGTTCCTGCTGGCCGCGTCGACGCTGCCGTTCTTCTACAACGTCTACGTGTCGGCACGTGGCCCCAAGGTCGAGGTCGATGACCCGTGGGGTTGGGGTCGTTCGCTCGAGTGGGCCACCAGCTGCCCGCCGCCGCGTCACAACTTCAACTCGCTGCCGCGGATCCGCTCCGAGTCTCCCGCCTTCGACCTCCACCACCCGGAGATCGCTGCGCTGGAGCTGGACGAGGCCGCTGACGATCGAGGTGCCCTCACCGGCGCCGACGCTGACAAGGGAGGCAAGGCCTGATGAAGGCAGAGTCATGGATGTTCGTGATCTGCACGATCTTCTTCGCGCTGGTCACCCCCGCCTACTGGTTCGTCACCGACGCCTCGGCTGAGGGTGGCGACTGGACCGGCACCTCGGCGCTGGCCTGCGCCACGCTGCTGGCCGGCATGGTCTCCCTCTACCTGGGCTTCCACGCCTCGCGCATGGACGCCCGTCCGGAGGACCGCAAGGACGGCGAGATCGCGGACGGCGCCGGCGAGCTGGGCTTCTTCCCGCCCTACTCCTGGTGGCCGCTGTGGTGCGCGCTCTGCTTCTCGGTGATCACCTTCGCCGTGGCCCTCGGCCTGTGGTGGATGGCGATCATCGGTGGTGTGCTCGGCTTCCTGGCCCTGATGGGTTGGGTCTTCGAGTACTACCGTGGCGAGTTCGCTCACTGAGCCGACGCAGACGGCAACGGGCCGGCATCCTTCGGGATGTCGGCCCGTTCTGCATCTCCGGGGTCAGGCGAGGAGCTCGCGGACCCGCGGGATGACCTCGGTGCCGTAGAGCCGGATCGAGCTCATCAGCTGCTCGTGCGGCATCGTGCCGTTGCTGTACTTGAGGTCGAAGCGCTGCGCGCCGACCGCGGTCAGCGCCGCCGCGATCTTCTGGGCGACCGTCTCCGGGGAGCCGACGAACAGCGCCCCGTGATCCGCCTCAGCGTCGTACTGGGCGCGCGTGGTGGGCCCCCAGCCGCGCTCCGCGCCGATCCGGTTCCGGTTGGCCACGAAGTGCGGGAACAGCAGCTCCCGGGCCTCCTCGTCGCTCGCCGCGACGAAGCCCGGCGAGTGGATGCCGATCGTCTGCAGCGGCTTGCCGAGCTGGTCCAGCGCACGCCGGTACAGGTCGGCCAGCGGCGCGAAGCGGGCCGGCTCGCCACCGATGATGGCGATCATCAGCGGCAGGCCGTGGCGGGCCGCCCGGATCACCGATTCCGGCGATCCGCCGACCCCGACGAACGCGGGCAGGCTGCCGGCGGCCGTCTTCGGGTAGACGTGCGTGGGCGCGAGCGGAGGGCGGGTGGTGCCCTGCCAGGAGATCTCGCCCTCGGTGCGAAGCTTGGCGAAGAGGTCGAGCTTCTCCTCGAAGAGCACCTCGTAGTCGTGCAGGTCGAAGCCGTACAACGGGAACGACTCGGTGAAGGAGCCCCGGCCCAGGGTGACCTCCGCGCGCCCGTTGGAGAGCGCGTCCAGGGTCGCGAAGCGCTCGTAGACCCGGATCGGGTCGTCGGAGCTCAGCACGGTGACGGCGGTGCCCAGCTTGATCTGCTCGGTGACGGAGGCGATCGCGGCCAGGACCACGTCGGGAGCGGTGATCGCGAAGTCGTCACGGTGGTGCTCGCCCACGGAGAAGACGTCGATGCCCACCTCGTCGGCCAACCGGGCCTCGGCGACCACGTTGCGCAGGACCTGGTGGTGGGGGAGTGGCTGCCCGGCGGCGTCGAGGGTGACGTCGCCGAAGGTGTCGAGCCCGAAGGCGTACTCGGTCACGATGCTCCAATCACAGAGAGTAGTTGCTGATTCAACAATCCTGGTCGGGATCCATTCCCGGAAATGCCGAAGGCCCGGACCAACTGACGTTGGTCCGGGCCTTGCAGGCTAGCGGTTCAGCACTCAGTGCTTGGGGCGGAGCTCCTCGCCCTCGACCTCGTGACGGCCGTCGAACTGGTGGCCATCAGCGGCGTGGTCGAGACCCGCCTCGAGCTCGTGCTCGTGCTCGGCGTGGTGGTGCGCCTCCTCGAGCTCGGCCGCGGTGGGCTTCTGCACGTTGTCGGCGAACATGGCACGCGAGAGCTTGGCGCGCAGACGTGAGCTACGCGAGTCCGGAGCGGCGACGCCGTTGGCGTCGGTGTCGGACTCGGGGTCGTAGACCTCGTCCCGGTCGCGAGCGGTCAAGGTGTAGGCCTTGCCCTCGTCGATCGGCAGGTGACGCTCAGCGTGGCCACCCTCGGCGCTGCGCATGATGATGCCGGTCTCGTAGCCGTGCAGCAGCACCTCGTTGTCGTGACGCTGGAGCGAGATGCACCAACGCTTGGTCACGATGAAGGCGATCACCGGGATGATGAAGACCGCGATCCGCAGGAACCAGGTGATGTGGTTCAGGTTGAGGTTGAACACCACAGCCAGAACGTCGTTGCCGCCACCGATCCAGAGCAGACCGTAGAGGGTCATCATGGCGACCAGGAAGGCCGTCCGGGTCGGCGCGTTGCGCGGACGCTGCAGCAGGTGGTGCTCGCGCTTGTCGCCGGTCACCCAGGCCTCGAGGAACGGCCACAGGATCATCGTGACGAGCATCAGCATCGTGATCACCATCGTCGGGATGACGATGGACCAGGTCCAGGTGTTGTTGAACCAGTAGGTCTCCAGCGGCGGCATGATGCGCGAGGCACCCTCGGCCACACCCATGTACCAGTCAGGCTGCGAGCCTGCGGTGACCTTGGTCGGGTCGTACGGACCGTACTTCCACACCGGGTTGATGGTCATCAGGCCGCCCATGAAGGCGCACCAGCCGAACACGATGAAGAAGAAGCCGCCGGCCTTCGCCATGTAGACGGGGAGCATCGGGTAGCCGACGACGTTCTCCTCGGTACGGCCAGGGCCAGGCCACTGCGTGTGCTTGTGGTAGACGAGCAGCAGCATGTGGGCTGCGATCAGGGCCAGGATCAGCGCCGGCAGCAGCAGGATGTGCGCAACGTAGAAGCGAGCGATGATCGCGTCTCCGGGGAACTCGCCACCGAAGATGAAGAACGACATGTACGAGCCGAGGACCGGGGTTGCCTTCACGATGCCGTCCGCGATCCGCAGACCGGTTCCGGAGAGCAGGTCGTCGGGGAGCGAGTAGCCGGTGAAGCCCTCGAGGATGCCGAGCAGGATCAGCACGCAGCCGATCACCCAGTTGACCTCGCGCGGCTTGCGGAACGCACCGGTCAGGAAGACGCGCATCATGTGCACGAACATCGAGGCCAGGAACAGCATGGCTGCCCAGTGGTGCATCTGACGCATCAGCAGACCACCGCGGACGTCGAACGAGATGTCGACGGTGGACTTGAAGGCCTCGGACATGTGCAGGCCACGGAGCTGCTCGTAGGTGCCGAAGTACTGGACCTCAGCCATCGACGGGCGGAACCACAGGGTGAGGAAGACGCCGGTCAGCAGCAGGACGACGAAGCTCCACAGAGCGATCTCGCCGAGCATGAACGACCAGTGGTCGGGGAAGACCTTGCGCAGGTTCTTCTTGGCCGCGGTCGCCAGACCGAGGCGCTCATCGGCCCAGCCGGCGACGCGGGCGCCGCGGCTGGGCTTGCTGGCCGTCGCGGGACTCTTGCCGTTGCTGTTGGCCACGGAAGTGGTGCTCACTTGGGCTCACGATCCTTCCAGTACGACGGGGCGTTGCGCTCCCAGTAGCTCGGGCCCACGGGCTCGAGGAAGCCGCTGCGCGCCGCCAGGAACCCGTCGCGGTCCACCTCGATGGGCAGCTGCGGGAGGGCACGGGTAGCCGGACCGAAGACCACGCGACCCTTGTCGGCCAGGTCGAAGGTCGACTGGTGACACGGGCAGAGCAGGTGGTGCGTCTGCTGCTCCCACAGAGCGATCGGGCAACCCATGTGGGTGCAGATCTTGGAGTAGCAGAGGATGCCCTCGTGGCCCCAGTTGTCGGTGGCCTCGGAGAGGTCCTTGGGCTCGATGCGGACCAGGATGACCGCGGACTTCGCCTTCTCGGCGATCAGCTCGTGGCCGTGGAGGACCTCCACGCCGCGGGCCTCGAGGTCCTCGGGGTTGGTGCGCGGGTCGAGGTTCTCGACCAGGCCCTCCGGCTCGGCGTTGACCAGCTGGCCGACCTCGAGGTCCGAGGGGCGGATCCAGCGGCCGGTGACGTCGTTGACGATGCGGGTGCCCGCACGCCAGATCGTCTTCTCCAGCTTCTTGCCGGGCAGCGGACCGAGGTCGCGCAGGCCGACGATCAGCGGGACTCCCGCCAGCGCCAGGGCGCCGAGCAGGGTGTTGCGGATCATCGGGCGACGGGCGATGCCCGACTCCTCGAGACCCTGGGCGAGTGCGGCGAGGGTCGCCTCACGGTCCTCTTCGCTGCTGGCTGCGGAGTGACGGAGCTCGGAGATCTCCTGGTCACCCATGAGCTTGCGTGCCCACTGGATCACGCCGATGCCGATGAACAGCATGGCGAAGCCCAGGGCGAGACCGAGTGCGACGTTCATCGCCCCCAGGCCCATGAAGGTGTCTTCGGGCTCGATGGTGAAGTACGCGACGCAGAACGCCACCGCACTGATCATCGAGAGCACGAAGAAGGTGGAGACCTGGCGCTCGGCGCGCTTCTCCGCCTTGTCGTCGACATCGGTCGGGCGCCAGTGGTGCTCCGGGTGACCCGGGTCAGCGATGGGCTCCGCGACCGGAAGGTTGTCGTGGTTGTTCGTCACGTCCCTCAGGCCTTCTTCTTCTCAGTACGGGTGGTGTGCGCCGCGATCCAGTAGGCGAACCCGACCAGGCCGCCGATGCCGAACAACCACGCGAACATGCCCTCGCTCACGGGACCGAGGCTGCCGAGGCTGAAGCCACCCTTGCCCGGCTCCTCGTGGATCGTGTTGAGGTAGGCGATGATCGACGCCTTCTCCTCGGAGTTGAGGACCTCGTCCGAGAAGACCGGCATCTGCTGCGGGCCGGTGAGCATCGCCTCGTAGAGATGGGTGCGGCTGGTGTTCTTGAGCGACGGTGCGTACTTGCCGTTCGGCATGGCGCCACCGGAGCCGTCGAAGTTGTGGCAGGCGGTGCAGTTGGTCAAGAACAGCTGGCCACCGCGAACGATCGCCGCGCGGCGGTCGTCCTCGCTGAGGTGGTCGAGCGAGATCTGGGCCTCGGTGGGCGTGGCCGGGCCGGGGCCGAGCGAGGCGACGAAGGCGCCGATGGCCTCGATCTCGTCCTCGTTGTAGACCTGGGCCTTCGCCGGGGCCTGCTGGCCGGGGGTCTGCATGGGCATGCGGCCAGTGCCCATCTGGAAGTTGACTGCCGCGGAGCCGACACCGACCAGCGACGGGCCGTACTGGCCGTTCTCGCTGTTGATGCCTTCGCCGTTCTGCCCGTGGCAGAAGGAGCAGCCGACCAGGAAGAGCTGCCGGCCCTCGTTGATGAGCTCCTCGTCCGCCTTCGCCGACTTCTCATCGGCGGAGGAGGGGGAGACGACGGCCGCATAGAGGCCGCCCATCATGACGAGCCCGAGCAGCATGACCACGAGTCCCGCCAGGCGACTGCGGCGGTGACGCGACAGCCTTCCTGCGGAGCGGTTCAGGAGACGCACGAAATCAGTCCTTGAGCTTGATGGTCGGGTGCTACTTGATCAGGTAGATGGTGGCGAACAGGCCGATCCACACGACGTCGACGAAGTGCCAGTAGTAGGACACGACGATCGCGCTGACCGCCTGCTCGTGCGTGAACTTGCGCGCCATGTAGGTGCGCCCGAGCACGAACAGGAAGGCGATCAGGCCGCCGGTGACGTGGATGCCGTGGAAGCCGGTGGTCAGGTAGAAGACCGAACCGTAGGCATTCGCCGGAATGGTGAGGCCGTGGTGGATCAGCTCGGCGTACTCGAGGGCCTGTCCGCCGATGAAGACGGCGCCCATGATGTACGTGAGGATGAACCACTCGCGCAGCCCCCACTTGGCCACGTTGAACAACGATCCGGTGCGGCCCACCTGGCCACGCTCAGCGGCGAAGACGCCGAGCTGGCAGGTCACCGAGGAGAGCACGAGGATCGTGGTGTTCGCGGTGGAGAACGGAATATTGAGGAGCTCCGTCTCACTCGCCCACAGATCGGGGCTCTGGGCCCGGATCGTGAAGTAGCACGCGAACAGTGCCGCAAAGAACATCAGCTCGCTGGAGAGCCAGATGATCGTGCCAACACTGACCATGCTGGGACGGTCGTGATGCCCGTGTAGACGGGACGCCGGAATCGCAGTTGCTGTCGCCACGTGCCTCATTATGTCGGTTCCTGATCCGGAGGGCACCCCGACCCCCGGTTTGAGTGGGTCATAAACTTCACAGGATGCTTGTTTCACGCGTGAACGGGCCCTGTGCCGGGCGGACGGCGGTGCGGGATCGGCAGCGCTGAGGGGCCGGGGAACCGGGGCCCGGTCGGGTGATGCGGTCGCCCTCGAAGCGGACGAACGTGAGGATCGTCGCGGCGGACCCGCGCCAGGCACGCGCGACTTCTGGCGCCGGGGCCGATACCATCGAGTCGTGACTGACACCACAGCACCGCTCAAGATCCTGGTCTACAGCGACGACGTCAACACGCGCTCGCAGGTGATCCTCGCGCTGGGCCGACGCCCGCACCCGGACCTGCCGGAGTTCGAGTACGTCGAGGTGGCCACCGAGCCGGTCGTGCTGCAGAACATGGACGCCGGCGGGATCGCACTCGCGATCCTCGACGGCGAGGCCGTGCCTGCAGGCGGCATGGGGATCGCCAAGCAGCTCAAGGACGAGATCTACCAGTGCCCGCCGGTGCTGGTGCTGATCGGCCGTCCCCAGGACGCCTGGCTGGCGACCTGGTCGAGGGCGGAGGCGGCGGTCGCGCACCCGATCGACCCGATCCAGCTCGCCGAGTCGGTGCTGAGCATCCTGCGTCCGGCGGTGCCTGCGTCGTGAGTCAGCACACCTGGCCCGACGTCCTCACCACGGTCGTCGGGGGAGCAGACCTGTCGTCGGAGCAGACCCGTTGGGCGATGGGCGAGATCCTGGCCGGCAACGCGACGCCGTCGCAGATCGCCGGCTTCGCGGTCGCCATGCGGAGCAAGGGCGAGACCGTCAGCGAGGTCGAGGGGCTGGTCGAGGCGATGTTCGCGACCGCCGCGCCGCTGAGCATCGAGGGCCGCGCACTCGACATCGTCGGCACCGGGGGAGACCGCTCCTTCTCGGTGAACATCTCCACGATGTCCTCGATCGTCGCTGCCGGCGCGGGTGCCCTCGTGGTCAAGCACGGCAACCGCTCCGCCTCCTCCAAGGCGGGCTCGGCCGACGTCCTCGAGCACCTCGGCGTGCGCCTGGACCTGGCCCCCGCCCAGGTGGCCGAGGTGGCCGCGCGGGCCGGGGTCACCTTCTGCTTCGCGCCGATCTTCCACTCCGCGCTGCGGCACGCGGGCGTGCCCCGCTCCGAGCTCGGGATCGCCACCTTCTTCAACTTCCTCGGTCCGCTGGCCAACCCGGCCCGCCCCGCGGCGCAGGCGATCGGCTGCGCGGACCTGCGGATGGCGGGCGTGCTGGCCGGCGTCTTCGCATCCCGCGGCGTCGACGCCCTGGTCTTCCGGGGTGACGACGGACTGGATGAGCTGACCACCACCACGACCTCCCAGGTCTGGTCGGTGCACCAGGGACAGGTCCAGCGCACCGAGATCGACCCGGCCCGCCTCGGGCTCGCTCCGGCGACGGCCGAGGACCTGCGCGGTGGCGACGTGGCGCACAACGCCGGCGTCGTCCGCGACACCCTGGCCGGTGCCGGGGGCGCCGTTCGCGACGCCGTGGTGCTCAACGCGGGCGCTGCTCTGGCCGTGCACTCCGGGGAGTTCTCCGACGTGGAGTCCGCGATCGCCCACGGCATGGAGCAGGCGGCGAACGCCATCGACTCCGGCGCCGCGGCAGCCGCCCTCGCCCGATGGGTGGAGGCCGGCGCCGCCTACTGAGCACCTCGCGGGACGTCATGCGCTGCGAGCAGGCGCTCGCAGCGCATCACGTCAGCTAGCGGGTGACCCTGAGCCGCACCGTGGCCGACTTCGCGAGGACGGTGCTGGTGCCGAGGTAGCGGACCGTCAGCTTGTGGCGCCCGGGCTTGAGCCTGGGCAGGGCGACGGTGGCGCGGCCGTAGGAGCTCGAGCCGAGCCGCACGGTCTTGATCACCCGGCCGGCACGGACCACCTGGACCGTGCCGGTCGGCTTGGCCAGTCCGGTGACCCTGACCGTCACGCTGACCTTCGCCCGCTTGGTGCGCTTGACGGTGCTGGGGCTTACCGAGGCGGTGAGGCTCGAGGTCAGCTTGCGCACGGTGACCGGGGCGGACTGCTCGGTGCCGCTCAGGTACCCGGAGCGGGAGGCGGTCACGGCGACCTGGAGCCGCTTCGTGGCATCGGCCACGGCGGGGCGGTAGGTCCGCGACGTCGCGCCCGCGATGGGAGTGCCGGCGCGCAGCCACTGGTACTTGTAGCTGACTCCGCTGCTCTCCGACCAGGTGCCGGGCGTCGCGGTCAGGTAGCTGCCGACACTCGGCGTGCCGGTGATCTCCGGGGCGGCCAGGATCGAGAGCCGGACGCCGGCGACGCCGTTGACCTTGTTGCTGGTGGTCACCGTCTCGGCGTAGCCGGGCTTGCTGCCGGTGACGCGGACCGAGAGCTCGCGTCCGACGTCGGCCTGGGCGACCACGTAGGTCTCGGCGGTCGCGTCGGTGATCGCCGACGAGCCCCGGTACCACTGCCACCGCTCATCGACGCCGGTCAGGTCCCAGAGCGGCGGCTGCACGGTGAGCACCGCGCCGACCGCGGCCTGCTGCCCCTCGGCCCCGGTCTCGGCGCCGGAGATGGTGGGCGCCTGCAGCGCGACCGGTCCCGGACTGACGGTGAACGGGCGCCAGGCGTCTCCGGTCGAGCCGAGGTCGGCGCCGCCGGTGTCGAGCGCCACGACCCGCCACTCCCAATCTCCCGCCGCGAGCGTGGCGCGGGGCGCCCACGCGGTGGCGGAGGTGGTCCCGCTCTCGGTGACCGAGGTGGTGCCGGGCCGGCGCCGCTCGAAGCGGTACTTCGCGACCGGGCCGCCCTGGGCGGGTGCGGTCCAGCTGAAGAGCCCGCCGTTGGGGGCGACGACGGCGTTGGCCGCCGGAGACTGGAAGGTGGGCGCGGCGCCGTCCACCTGGAACGAGCTCCAGGCGGACCAGGCACCCTTGCGGCCCTTGGCGTCGGTGCGCCGGACCCGCCAGACGTAGGTGCCGCCGGTCTTCGGCAGCGGGGTGGCCAGGGTCAGTGCCGGGTGCTTGGTGGTGGTGCTCACCACCTGGTTGGCGGTGCTCTCCGTGGTGTCGGCGTTCTTGCGCGCCTGCACGTCGTAGGAGGCGGCGAAGGCCAGAGGCGCCCACTCGAAGCGGGTTCCGGAGGCGGCCGGCTCCTGGTCCGCGGGGTAGCCGAGCACCGGCACCGGCGACCGCTTCTCGAGCTTCGCCGGAATGCTCCACGGCAGTGAGTTGGTGCTGCCGTCGATCGCCTGGACCCGCCACCAGAGGTTGCCCTCGGGGTAGGTCTTGTCGAAGGACGTGAACTGGCTCTGGTCGACGGTCGCGGTGTCGATCACATCGGCGAACAGCTCGTCGGTGGCGACCTGGACCCGGTAGGCGCGCGCCTCGATCCGGGCATCGGAGGTGACCCCGGTGACCGTCTCCACATCGTGGCTGGCCACGTAGTCCTGCCAGCGCAGGGTGACGTCGTCGCCGACCTGGGTGCCGGGGGCGGAGACGTCGAGGTCTGCGGTGGGCAGTGCGACGACCGGGTTGCTCTTCTTCTCGAAGGCGTGGGTGGCATGCGCGATCGGGTTGCAGCCGCTCTGCGAGGTGCACGGCTGCACGTACCAGTAGTAGGCGGTCCCGGCCTGGCTGTCGGCGAAGGCGTCGACGGCCCGGTAGTGGGTCCCATCGACCCGCACGCTGCGGAACGGGTTGGTGTGCTCCTGGTCGTAGCTCATCGTCACCTGGTACGACCCGGCGCCCGGGACCTTGTTCCAGGCCAGGATCGGGGTCTCCGGCAGCGCGGCACAGCGCACCGGCAGGCTCGCCGCACAGGACGCGCCGCCGCTCGCTCCGCCGCGCAGGGAGACCCGCTGGCCGGTCACCTCGGCGAGCGGGGCGATGGTGAACGAGCCGAGGTTGCTGGACTGGGTGGGCGAGCCGGATCCGTCCGGCGTCGCGACCACCATCCACTCGTACGTCATTCCCGGCGTGAGGTAGGTGGCCTCGAAGTCCTGGTAGCTGGCCTGCCGGGTCTCGCCGGGCATGGTGGTCCAGCTCTGGGCGCCGGCCGAGCGGATCAGCACGGTGTACTTCGGCGGCTTGGTGGAGCTGGCGGTGTCGGTGCCGGTGAGTGGCGTCCAGCTCAGCGTGGGGAAGCGGGTGAAGGAGCCGCCCAACGGCGCCACCGGCTCCGGCGAGGTGGCCGGGCCGTAGCCGTTGTCGGTGACCGTGAACGAGGGCTGCCCGGCGCCGAGCAGACCGTTGCCGACGCGTCCGGACTCGCTGATCGGGTACACCTGCCAGCGGTAGCTCTCGGAGTCGGCGACCTTCGGCTTGAGGTTCCCGCGCGGCGAGACGGCGGTGCTCGCGGTGGTGACGGTCGTGGTCGAGCCGTCGGAGAGCTTCGTGTAGACGACCTTGTAGCGCGCCGCGCCGTCCACCGCGCCCCAGGACAGGGTCGGCGGAGGGCCGGAGTAGCCGTCGGCGGGCGACATGGTGGCCGGCTCGACCGACCAGGACTGGTAGACGAAGCTGCGCTTCTGCGCCGAGATCAGGTCGGTGACCGCGGCCTGGTTGCTGCTGGTCCCAGGCTGCCGGTCGAGACCCTGGACCCGCCACCACCACAGGCCGCCGCTGCTCGGCCAGCAGTCGCCGTCCGCCTTCGGCACGTAGGTGGTGTGCACCGTCGTGCAGCTGATCACGCTGCTGAAGTTCTGGTCCTGGCTCAGCTCCAGCCGGTAGTGGCTCGCCAACCGGATCGGCTCCCACTCGAAGTAGAGCGGGTCGCTGACCGTGGCACCGTTGGCGGGGTACTCGAGCTGGGGCTGGCGGGGCCACGCGCGGCGGAAGGTGACGACGGCCGCCTGGCTCCAGTCGCTGGCGATCCCGAAGGCGTCGACACCGCGCACCCGCCAGAAGTACTCGTCGTTGTCCAGGGTCGCCGGTCGGGCGTAGCGGGTTCCGGTGATGCCGTTGGTCTGGAACAGCAGCGAGTCGAAGTCGTTGTCGGTGTCCACCTGGAGTTGGTAGGTGACCGCTCCGGGCACCGGCTCCCAGTCGAAGACGGCGTCCTCGACATGCTCGGCGGCACTGGAGTGGTTCGGGGTCATGCCGGTCTCGTCCGCCGAGCGCAGGCCGGGGACCGTGAACGAGGAGACCGGCGACCATGCCGTGTAGGTGCCGCTGCCGACCTCGGCAGCGACCCGCCACCAGTACTCCTGGGCCCCACTCGGGGTGAACAGGTAGCTGGTCGACTTGCTGGTGGCCTCGATCTGCCGTGCCGGGTCGCTGAACGAGGAGTCGGTGCCGACCTGGATCTTGTAGCCGCTCGCGGTGCCCACGCCCTGCCAGCGCAGCAGCGGCAGGTCCTCGGGCTGGCGGATGGTGGCGCCGTCGACGGGGGACTGGGGTGCGGGTGCGGCAGGGGTGCTGCGGTCGAAGGTGTGCTCGGCCCAGTCGCTGGTGCCGGTGGCGTCCTTGGCGCGCACCCGCCAGGCGCCGGTCGCCGGCAGGCCGACGCTCGGCACGAAGGTGACGTTGGTGGTGTTCACCGACTCCAGGACGGTGGCGAAGCCGGAGGTGGTCGCGACCTGGACGTCGTACCCGGTCGCCGTGGCGACCCGATCCCAGGAGAGCGCGGGCATCCCGCCGTCGAGGGTCGTCGAGGCCAGGTTGCCGGGCGTCGCCAGCGCGGCGTTGGCAGGTGCCTGCCACCCCAGAGCGATCAGAGCCAGCGCGGCGATGATCGTGGTGAGACGACGGAAGAGGCAGGTCACACGGTCCCCCTGAAGTGGTGATCGAGGGAAGCGCTGATCAATGGAGGGCGGCGCCAGGCGTCGCCCTCCATTGATCAGCGATTCCCTAGTCCTCTGCGGAGGCTAGGAGTCAGGGGGTGGTCCCGGCCGGGGAATCCTCCGGAGATGGCCCGAAAGGGCTATCCGGTCGGTCCGGTCGGTGGCGGCTGCGCGATCCGCAGGCTGTGGCGGTGCTCAGTCGAGCCCGAGGGAGAAGGCTGCCTCGAGGTCGTGGCGCGAGTAGGCGCGGAAGGCGATGTGGGTCTCGGTGGAGGTCACGCCGTCGATCTTGTTGAGCTTGTCGGCGACCACCGCGGCGACGTCGTCCACCTGGCTGACCCGGACCAGGGCGATCAGGTCGATCTGGCCGGTGACCGAGTAGACCTCGCTCACGCCCTCCAGGGCGGCGATCTGCTCGGCGACCTCGGGGATCTTGTGAACGTCGGCGTTGACGAAGACGATGGCGGTGATCACACGACGACCTTAGCGGGCCGGGCGGTGCACGGGGGTGAGGCTGCGCCGCTCGTCGAAGGGGACCAGATCACGCCGGGACTGCTCGACGGCGTCGTGGACGGCGAGGTGTCGCGTCGCCCCACCCAGCGGGCAGACCCAGGAGCCGTCGACGTCGACCAGGCGGATCCCGTCGGACTCCAGCCACCGCAGGATCAGCTCGCTCTCCTCAGCGCTGGCGGCAGGTACCGGGCCGGGGCCGGGCAGCACCGTCTCGGCGCTGGCGCGGAGCTGGTCGACGTAGAGGCGGGCGTCGGCGCCCGGGGGGATCCGCCCCGCGGCGGCCAGCCGACCGTGCCGGACCACGTGCACCGACCAGCGGCCGTCGTCGTCGCGGCGGGTCGCCACCAGCTCGGCGCAGCCGGAGAGCCCGGACAGCCGCTGGGTGCGCGATGCGGCCCGGAGGAAGGCGGCCAGCCGGTCGCGGTGCACGCCGGCCTCCTCGTAGCGCTCCTCGGCGGCCAGGCGGAGCATCCGCTCGGAGATCGCCTCGATCACCTCGTCCGGACTGCGATGCACGGCGTCGGCGACGCGCTGCACCAACTCGGCGTAGGCGCTCTCGGTGACCGAGCCGTCACAGGGGGAGAGGCAGCGGCCCATCTCGCCCAGGGCGCACGCGCTGCGGCTCGCGGCCCGGCTCAGCCGCTCGGTGCACTGCCGGATCGGGAACGCCTCGTGCAACGCCGTCAGCGAGCGCTCGGCGACCCGCTTGGAGGAGAACGGGCCGAGATAGTCGGCGTCGTCGTCGAGGACCCGGCGGACCATCGAGAGCCGGGGCCAGGGCTCGCGGGTGATCTTGATGAAGTGCATCTTCTCCGGGAACCGGGAGCGCCGGTTGTAGCGCGGCTTGTGCTCGGCGATCAGCCGCAGCTCGCGGATCTGGGCCTCCAGGGTGGTGGCGCACTCGATCGCCTCGACCTGGTCGGCGAGGTTGATCATCTCGCCCATCCGGGAGCGGGTCTCCGAGGCGGTGAAGTAGGAGCGGACCCGGGTGCGCAGGTCGCGGGAGGTGCCGATGTAGAGCACCCGCTGCTGGGCATCGCGGAACAGGTAGACGCCGGGTGCGTGCGGGAGCGGCTCGGCCAGGTGTCGCTTGCGGCGCTGGGCGGTGGAGACCCGGGCGCTGAACCCCTGCAGCTCCTCCAGGGTCTGCACGCCGAGTCCGCCGAGGCGCTCCATCAGGCCGTGCAGCACGTCGACGGTGGCCCGGGCATCCGAGAGCGCTCGGTGGTTGGGGGTGGTGCTGGCCCCGAAGAGCGTGGCCAGGGAGGAGAGCTTGCAGTTCGGAGCGTCGTCGCGGGTGATCACCCGGCGGGCCAGCTTGGCGGTGTCGACCACCTCGAAGCGCGGCCACTCGCGGCCCTGCTCGGTGGCGAAGTGCTTGAGGAAGCCGACGTCGAACGGGGCGTTGTGAGCTACCAGCACCGTGCCCTGGGCGAACTCCAAGAAGGCGGGCAACGCCGACTCGATCGGCGGGGAGGCCGCGACCATCGCGTTGGTGATGCCGGTCAGCACCGCGATGAAGGCCGGGATCTCGCTGTGCGGGTTGACCAGCGTCTGGAACTCGCCGAGCACCTCGCCGCCGCGCACCTTGACCGCGCCGATCTCGGTGATCATCGAGCCTCCGGCCGCCGAGCCGCCGGTGGTCTCCAGGTCGACCACGGTGAAGGTGACGTCGCGCAGTGGCCGCCCGAGCTGGTCGAAGCTGCGCTGGGCCTCCCAGCGTCCGGTGGTGTTCAAGGCGGTGCTGCTCATGACAACCGACCGTAGACGGGGCCTCCGACAGAACCGGGAGGGCACGCGCTTTCGCCGGGATCGCTGCGGGTTTCCCGGGTGCGGGGCCGCCGGTGACACCCACTAGGCTGGGCGCCTCAACCGTCGAAGCTCCCGAGGAGACTGCTGTGACCGCACCACTTCCCGACACCACCAACCGTTGGCGGTGCGCTGGCTGCGGAAACCTGACCCGCTTCGACGTGACCCGGACCCGCCGGACCAACGAGTTCTGGCACTTCGACCTCGCGGGCGAGCCGACGGTGGAGAGCACCGAGCTGCTGGGCGAGACCGTCGAGACGGTCACCTGCCGCTGGTGCAACCGCAGTGATGCGATCGAGCTGATCAGCCGCAACGACGCCGCCATCTCGCAAGACCCGAGCCGGGCCCAGCAGGCAGACTGAGAACCATCCGACGAGCGCGAAGGAGGCGCAGGTGAGCCAGCCAGAGCCCCTCCGCGCGCGTGCCCTCCCGGACCAGGTCCGGGCGCGGGTGATCGCCCTGGTCGCCGAGGTGCTGCCCCAGGTCGCCGAGCCGCCGCCGGCACTGCGCCGGGTGGCGAGCTTCGCGCCGTCGCGCCGGGCCCGCCTCGGGCGCAGCCAGATCGCGACCGCGATCGAGGGTGACGAGGAGTTCCGGGGCCACGTCGCCACGCTCGTCGGTGCGCTTGCGGGCGACCTCGCCACGGCCCTGGCCGACGGCGTGGTCCCGGCCGCCGCCGATCCGGTGGACGTCGCCGCGCTCACCTGGCTGGCGCGGGCCGAGGGCTGGGAGCCGATCTTCGACGCCGCCGTCGAGCAGGTCGAGGGTGCCGCGAGCGCCGTCGATCCGCGGACCGTGGAGCGGCTGCAGGGCAGGCTCGCCGACGCGGAGAGCGCGCTGCGTGAGCAGCGCTCCCGGCACAAGGAGCGGCTCGCCGAGGTCAAGGAGGAGAACGCCGCGCTGCGGCGCAAGCTCGGGGAGACCCGCGCCGCGCAGCGTGCGGCCGTCGACGGCGTCGACCGGGCGGCGAGTGAGGCCGAGCAGGCCCGCGAGCAGGCCGAGCAGGCGCTGTCGGGGGCGCTGAGCGAGGTGCGTCGGCTCAAGGCCCAGGTCGAGGAGCTGCAGGGCCAGGTCTCCGCGGCCCGCCGCGACAACCGCTCCGAGCGGGACGAGGCGACCCTGCGGGCCCGGTTGCTGCTCGACGCGCTGCTGG
>NZ_BAAALG010000003.1:146224-148269 GCF_039528155.1 Nocardioides dubius
GCGAGCTCGCGCTGCCGCCGGTCACCGGCTCGCCGGCCGAGCGGGTGGAGGCGGAGATCGCCGCGGCCCGCGACGAGGTGGCGGGCCCGGGCGTGAGCCCGTCCCGTCCGGCGCTGCTCGAGGGCTATCTGGCGATGCCCAAGGCACGGTTGCTGATCGATGGCTACAACGTCAGCAAGGAGGCGTGGCCCGAGTCCTCGCTGGAGGCCCAGCGGGTCCGGCTGCTGGCCGGCATCTCGACGTTGGTGGCCCGCACCGGGGCGGAGACCACGGTGGTCTTCGACGCGGCCGCCAGCGCCCACCGCCCGCTGGTGAACCCGCCGCGCGGGGTCAAGGTCCTGTTCAGCCCCGAGGGCGTGATCGCCGACGACGTGATCCGCGATCTGGTCGGCGCGGAGCCCGAGGGCCGGATGGTCGTGGTGGTGACCTCCGACCAGGAGGTGGTCCGCGACGTCCGCAGGCTGGGGGCGCGCACCGTCGGCGCGGGCGCCCTGCTGGGTCTCCTCCGCCACTGAGCCTCAATGTGACCTGAGCGCGCAGAAATGGCGCGGAGGGCAGCGCTGAGGTCACATTGAGGGTTACTGTCGGACGTCTCTGTCAGCCTCCTTTCGTCACTTCAACGAGAGGACGTCACCATGAGCATGAGGATCGACTGCGACACCTGCATCGTGCGCGGCCCCGCCTGCCACGACTGCGTGGTCACCGTGCTGCTCGGCCCGCCGCCCGAGCTGGCCTTCGACGACGACGAGCGGCGCGCCCTCGACGTGCTGGCCGCCGGCGGGCTGGTGCCACCGCTGCGGCTGGTCACGCCGGTCACCGAGATCGACGTGGAATCCGCCTGACGATCTCGACATGTGCGATGGGTGTTTGGCGCTGCCGCCGCCAGCGACTAACCTGATGCACTCACGGCGCCCGCACCAGTTGGTCAGACCGGACCGGCTCGGGCGCCGCGCTGAGTCCGGAGCTTGGGTCCGGGCGAAGATACAGAGGAGATCGTCAGCTCGTGCCGCACGCACGGTTGCGCCTCGTCGCAGGGGTCGCCAGCAGCATCGCAGTAGCCGGTATCGCTTTGGTACCCGCTCTTCCCAGTAACGCCGACCCCGACATCGAGCAGGTGCGGGCCAAGGTCGACCGTCTCTTCCACGAGGCCGAGGTGGCCACCGAGCGTCACCATGACGCCGAGCTGCGCCTCGAGGAGCTCCGCGCGGATCTCAGCGATCTGCGCGCCGACGAGTCGAAGCAGCAGAAGCGGGTCGCCAGCCTGCAGGCTGCCGTCGACCGCAACCTCGCCGCCGAGTACGAGGGCCAGACCATCTCCGCGACCAGCCGGATGGTGGTCTCGGGTGACCCGGCCGCCTTCCTCTCCGAGCTGACCACGCTCAACTCCTACCGCGACCTCCAGGCGCGCACCATCGACGAGCTCGATCGGGAGTCGCAGGCACTGGAGATCCGCCGCGAGGCGACCGAGGACAGCGCCGACGAGCTGGCCGACACCGAGAAGAGCCTGGCCAAGGAGAAGGCGGCCGCAGACGCCAAGCTCGCCGAGGCCAAGGACCTGCTCGGCGACCTCGAGGCCGAGGAGCGCGCCCGGTTCGAGGCCGAGTCGAGCCGCGGCAACACCACCCGCCTGCCTGACGACGTCAAGGCCTCCGGCCGCGCCGCCGCTGCCATCCAGTTCGCGCTGGCCCAGCTCGGCGACTCCTACGTCTACGGCGCCGCCGGCCCCAACGCCTGGGACTGCTCGGGTCTGACCATGGCCGCCTGGGGCCAGGCCGGCGTCGGCCTGCCGCACAGCTCGCGGGCGCAGCAGGGCTACGGCACCCCGGTCTCCTCCGACAACCTCCAGCCCGGAGACCTCGTCTTCTACTACAGCCCGGTGAGCCACGTCGGGATCTACCTCGGCGGCGGCCGGATCGTGCACGCCGCCAACCCGAGCACCGGTGTGGTGATCTCCGGAGTCTTCTCGATGCCCTTCTCGGGCGCCGTCCGACCCGGCTGATTCCACTGAGCATCTCGGCTCCTGACGCCGGCCACCCGCGATCGTG
>NZ_BAAALG010000003.1:148287-161550 GCF_039528155.1 Nocardioides dubius
TGCTGTTGGCCGGTGTGCTCAGCGGCTGTGGCGGCGAGGAGGCCGGTGACGTCGAGGCACCGCGCGGCAGCGGCGTCGATGCCGCCGCCGCGGGGGAGGTGATCGCGGAGCTGGTGCAGGCGCTCCAGGAGCCCGGACCGGCCTCCGAGCCGCGCTGGCCCGCCTACTTCGACGTCAACGCCGATGCGGTCGGCCTCGGCGAGGTCTCGATGCGCTACCTCGTCGACGACGCAGCGCAGACCGCGAGTCTCCCCGAGGGACAGTGGGCCGGGGTGGTGGACCTCTCCTGGAGCATCGACCAGGCGGACCCGGCACCCGCCCACGCCGAGGTGAGCGTGATCTTCTCGGGCAGCGGTGACGAGCTGCGCATCGCCGGTGTCGGCGGCGGAGGCCGGGTGGCGCCGCTCTGGCTCCAGGAGCCGGTCGAGGTGGCCCGTGGCACGGCGTCGATGGCGATCGTGGCGGGGGAGCGCGCAGCCGAGCGGGCCGCCCGCTACGTGCGCCTGGCCGATCAGGGCGTGCGCGCCGTCGGCGAGGTGCTGCGGCCGCGGCGTCAAGGCGTCGTGATCGAGGCCCCTGCCAGCGTCGAGCAGCTCGACACCGTGCTCGGCACCGAGCCCGGCAGCCATGGCGGCATCGCTGCGGTGACCACGCCCATCGACGGCTCCACCGCCCCGGGCGCGCCGACCCATGTCTTCCTCAACCCGGCCCAGTTCGCCGGACTGGCGCCGCGCGGCGCCCAGGTGGTGATCACCCACGAGATCACCCACGTGGTGACCGAGGCGGCGACCGCCGTCGGGGTGCCGCTCTGGCTCACCGAGGGCTTCGCCGACTACGTGGCGCTGCGCGACTCGACGGTCCCGGTCGCCGAGGCGGCCTCGCAGATCCTGGCGCAGGTGCGCAAGCGGGGTGCCCCCAGGTCGCTGCCCAGCGATGCCGAGTTCGCGGTCCGCACCGACAAGCTCGGCGCCTCCTACGAGGCAGCCTGGCTGGCCTGCACGGTGCTGGTCGACGAAGGCGGGGAGGCGGCGCTGTTGCGCTTCCACCGCGCGGTGATGGCGGGGGATTCGGTCACTCAAGCGCTCGACGACGTCTTCGGCATCGACGAGGCGCGCCTGATTGCGCTGTGGCGGGCTCGCCTGGTGGAGTTGGCAGGGTGAGCCCCAGCGTCTCGGATGCCGCGCCGCGGATCACCGCCGGCGTGGTGGCGGCGGTGGTGCTGGTCGTCAGCGGGGTGCTCTTCGTCGTCCTGGCCGCGTGGCTGGTGCCGTGGGATGCCGGGCACTCGGTGCTCGGCAGCGCGCCGGCCGACAGCGTCTTCACCACCCAGCAGATCCGCCGGGGCGAGGCGTACTCCGGCACCGCGCGGATCCTGGGTTGGAGCTCGCTCGGCGTCGGCCTGCTGGTGGCCTGCCTGTTGGGCTTCACCCGACTCGGCGCGAGCCTGGTGCGGGGCAGCACCCGTTGGTGGCCGGTCGCGGTGCTCGCGGCCGTGGCGCTCCTGGCGCTGATCACCCGGGCCGCCACCCTGCCGTTCGCCTGGGCGGCGCGCCAGCGGCGGCTCGACGAGGGGCTCACCCAGCAGTCCACCTCCGGCTGGCTGGCCGATCTGGCCCGCGAGTACCTGGTCCAGGTGCTGCTCACCACGCTCGTGCTGGTCGTGCTGATCTGGTGCGCGCGGCGTTGGCAGGTGTGGTGGCCGGCGATCGCCGCCGGGCTCGGCGCACTGCTGGTGGTGCTGGGCTCCTACCTGTACCCGGTGCTGCTGGAGCCGGTCTTCAACGACTTCGAGGCGATGCCGGATGGCGAGCTGCGCACCTCGATCATGGCGCTCGCGGATCGCGAGGGGGTGGAGGTCGACGACGTCCTGGTCGCCGACGCGTCGCGCCGGACCACCACGCTGAACGCCTACGTCTCCGGCTTCGGCGGCACCAAGCGCGTGGTCGTCTACGACAACCTGGTGACGTCGGTCCCCGACGCCCAGGTGCTGAGCGTGGTCGCGCACGAGCTGGGCCACGCCCGGGACCGCGATGTGCTGATCGGCACCGCGCTCGGTGCGGTCGGCACCGCGTTCGGCGTCAGCCTGCTGGCGCTGCTGACCTCCTCGGTCCGGCTCCGCCGGCGCAGCGGGTCGCAGGGGGCCGGCGACGTGCGGGTGATCCCGCTGGTGCTGGCGCTGGCCGCAGTGGGCGCCTTCGTGGCCAGCCCGGTCCAGGCGACGATCAGTCGTCAGATCGAGACTCGCGCCGACGAGACGGCGCTCGAGCTCACCGGGGATCCGGAGGCGTTCTTGGCGATGCAGCGGACGCTGTGCATCCGTGCGGTCTGCGACCCGACCCCGCCGCCACTGGCGCACTTCTGGTTCGGCACCCACCCGACGGTCTTGCAGCGGGTGGCGATGGCGCGGGCGTTCGCGGGGGAGTAGAGGCGGCTGCTCAGCAGCCGAGTTCGTCGCACACACTTGCGTAGAGACCAGCAACGACAGGGCCGAGGAGCGTTACCGTTCCGACCACCACAGCAGCGATGAGTGCAATCAACAGGGCATATTCAACGGCTGTGGCACCGGAATCGTCGATGACGAGATCGCTGCCTGACTGAGATTTCAAGTCACTCCCAAGGAAATGGCAGTATGCCGGGACGCTCACCCACAGTGAGCGGCCCGGCATACGAACCAGGATCAGTTGGCCTGAAGCTCGTTGATGACGTCCTGGAAGCCACCGCTGATCTCGGTTCCGAGAGTCGCTACGAGGCCGACGATCACGGCAGCGATCAAGGCGACGAGCAGCCCGTACTCGACGGCGGTCGCGCCCTTCTCGTCCTCGCGCTCAGCGGTGAAGAGGGCCAGCATCTTGGCGTAGAACTCGATCATGGTGTTTCTCCCCTTTAGTCAGCGTGCTGGTGCACGTCGCCCACATGTCCGGCTCGGGCCTGCTGGCCCGCTCACGAGTAGAACTCTGCCCCGTTGTAGCGCCCATCACATCGGGCCTTCGGTCGGGGTGGCATAGCCCGAAAGGGCTATTTGTCCGCTGGCCCTATTGAGGGGCCACGGAGCTCAACAGGCCGATCCGCATCGCGGTCACCAGCGCCTGGGCCCGGTTGGTCGCGCCGAGCTTCTGGTAGACCCGGGCGATGTGGGTCTTCACCGTCGACTCGCTCATGTAGAGCCGGCTCGCGATGGCGGCGGTGCCCAGCCCCTCGGCAAGGAGATCCAGCACCTCGCGCTCGCGCTCGGAGAGCCGTGGCCGGTCGTCGCTGGCCCGGCGCATCATCGCGCCGGCCAGGCCCGAGCAGAGGAAGGTGCGCGGCGAGACGGCGGCATGGCGTGCGGCGCTGACCACCTCACGGGAGGGGGCGTCCTTGCCGACGAAGGCGGAGGCGCCGGCCTCCATGGCGGCGAAGATGTGGTCGTCGCCGGAGTGCATGGTGAGCACCACCAGGCCCATCTTGTCGTCGCGCTGGCGGATCGTCTTGACCACGTCCAGCCCGGTTCCGTCCGGCAGCTGCAGATCGGTCACAACCACGTCCGGGCGTAGCTCCTCGATCAGCTGGAGCCCACGGGCGACGCCGCCGGCGACGCCGGCCACGGTGATGTCCTCCTCGCGTTCGAACGCCCGGCCCAGTCCGGTCCGGATCAGCTCGTGGTCGTCGATCAGCACCACACGCAACATGGTCGCCTCCTGGCTCATAGGGCGGTCTCCGAAGGTAGGGGGGCCGGCTTGGCGCCGGCATTGAGCTCGACCAGCAGCTCGGTGCCGGCCCGGCCGTCGGTGCTGCGAAGGTCGAGGTGGGCGCCGATCCGGCGGGCCCGCTCGCGCATGATCCGCAGGCCGTGCGAGTCGGTGCGCCCCGCCTGCAGCCCCCGGCCGTTGTCGATCACCCGGAGCCGGGCATAGGGCGGATGCACCGAGCAGGCCACCCTGATCCGGGAGGCGCGGGCATGCTTGACCGCATTGTTCATCCCCTCCTGGACGATCCGCAGCAACTCGGCCTCGATGTCGGCGCGGAGCCGGCTGCCGCTCTCGTCCAGGCTCACCTCGACCGGGATCCCGGCCCGGCTCTCGATGTGCTCGGCCATCGCCCGCACGCTCTCGCCCAGGCTGAATGCGCTCATCGCCTCGTTGCGCAGCCCGAAGATCGAGCGGCGCAGCTCGGCCACCACCCGGGTCAGCTCCTCACGCAGCTCGGTGACCATCTCCGCCTGCTCCTGGGGCGAGCGGGCGTCCTCGATCCCGTCGATCAGGTAGCCGAAGGCGGCCAGGTCCTGGGCGACGCCGTCGTGCAGGTCCCGGGCGAGGCGTTGGCGCTCCTCGGCGGTGGCGTCGGCCTGGATGCTGGCGAAGAGCAGCGCGGTGTCCAGCTGGACGGCCTCGGAGGCGAGCCGGGGGATCAGGTCTCTGAGGGTGGCCAGGGTGGCATTGCGGGAGCGAGCGAAGGCCGGGTGCAGGGTGGCGGCGACGACGCCGACCACCCGCCCCTCGGCGATCAGCGGGAAGGCCACGTCGCCGTCGCGGACGACCGGGCCCTGGCCATCCAGCGCCTCGTGGACCAGCTCGCTGGTCAGCGCCTCGTCGCTGACCAGCACGTCGCCCTCCAACAGCGGGACCACGCCGTAGTCGGCGCCGGTGTAGACGACCGCGCCGGAGATCGGCAGCTCCTCCCGGGTCAGGTCGATGATGTTCTGCGCGATGCTGACCGGGTTGAGGCCATCGACCAGCTCACCAGACAGATCGGTGAGCTGGGTGAGCAGGTGCCGCGCCTCGCGGTACGAGCGGGCGGTCGTCTGGTGCTCGCCCCGCAGGCTGTGCACCACGGCGCCGATCGCGCCGGTGCCGACCGCCACCATCAGCCAGGTGAAGATGGTGGAGACCAGGGCGACGTCGAGGGTGACCGAGTCATTGGGGGCGATCGCGGCGATCAGCACCACCACGACCGCGCCGAGTACCTCCAGCAGCCCACGGGCGCCGCGGACCAGCCCGGCGATGAAGAGCGGCACCGCCAGCGCCGGCAGCAGCACGGCGGAGACCGAGAGGGTGGCAGCGGCGAGCAGGGTGACGATGCTGGCCTCGACCACCAGCGCCGGCATCACCGGAAACCGGCTCATCCCCTCCAGGAAGACCACCACCAGCCAGACCGCGGCCAGGATCACCACCGCGAAGATGGGGGCCAGATCGCCGCTGACCGCCACCGGCAGCGCCAGCATGACCAGTGCGAAGACCCGCGCCCCGGCGGTGACCGAGGCGTAGCGGGTCCGCTCGTCCATGCCGGTCACCTGCCGCCGAAGGCCTCGGTCATGCCGATGATGCCGGGGCCGATCACCACGATCATCAGACAGGGCAGGATGAAGAGGATCACCGGGATCATGATCTTCACCGGCACCTGGCCGGCCTTCTCCTCGGCCCGTTGCCGCCGCTTGATCCGCATCTCACCGGACTGCACCCGGAGCACCTGGGCGATCGGGATGCCGACCGCGTCGGCCTGGACCATCGCCGAGACGAAGGTCTTGAGGTCCTTGACATTGCTCCGGTCGCCGAGGGCACGCAGCGCCTCGGTGCGGCTGCGCCCGATCTGCATCTCCTGCAGTACCCGGTTCAGCTCGCCGGCTAACGGGCCCTCGGTGTTGCGGGCCACATGCTGCAGGGCGGCGTCGAAGCCGAGCCCCGCCTCCACCGAGATGGTGAGCAGGTCGAGGGCGTCGGGTAGCTCCTTGAGCAGCGCCTCCTCCCGCTTGACGGCGGTGTTGTAGAGCCAGATGTTGGGAGCGAAGAAGCCGAGCACCGCTCCCGTGGCCAGCGCCAGGATCAGGATCGGGACGGCGGCGCCGAGCAGCAGGGCGAAGTAAACGGCCGCGGCCAGCCCCACCAGGGTGCCGAGGATCTTGCCGGAGGAGACCCGGTCCACGGTCCAGCCGGCCGGGTTCCCGGCTCGGTCCAGCTGCTGACGGATCCGCTCGGCCTGGTCGACTCCGGTGATCCGGCGTCCCATGCCCTGAAGTCGCTCCAGCAGCGGGATCAGCACCCGCTCGCTGAACGGCTTCTCCGCCTCGACGGTGCTCTCCCCGGCCGTCGGGGCACCGGTCATCGCCTCCAGCACCTCGAGCGACTTGGAGACGCCCTGGCGCTCCGGGCTCAGCCCACCAATGGCGGAGAAGACCAGGAAGAGTGCGGCGAAGATCAGGATCGCGCCGAGAAACAATTCCATCTCAGACCTCCACCTTGACGATCCTGCTGATCAGGAATGCACCGAGTGCGAGAAGGACCGCCGCTGCCGCGAGCATGCCGAGTCCCATGGCCTCTGTCCAGAGTTTGCTGATGTAATCGCGTCGGGCAATCAGCATGTAGAGCGCCATGGCGACTGGAAGCAGCCCGAGGATCCATCCCGAGAGTCGCCCCTCCGCCGAAAGCGTCTGCACCTGCCGGCGCAGGTAGGCCCGCTCCCGCATGGTGGCGGCCACCGTGTTCAGCAGCTCGCCGAGGTTGCCGCCCACCTGGCGCTGGATCCGGATCGCCATCACCACCCAGGCGAAGTCCCGGCTCTGGGTGCGCCGGGCGATGTCCTCCATCGCGTCCTCCAGCGGCACGCCGAGCCGGTTGTCCACCAAGGCCCGGCGGAACTCGCCGGCCACCGGCTCGCTGCCCTCCTCGACCACGGTCTGGATCGACTGGGCCAGCGACATGCCGGCGCCCAGGCTGCCGGCGATCAGCTGCAGCGTGTCCGGGAGCTGCTCGCCGAAGGCGGTCAGCCGGCGCTTGCGCTTGATCCCGAGCCAGATCCAGGGCAGCACCGCCCCGAGGATCAGGAAGATCACGATCAACAGCAGGCTGCCGCCGCCGATCAGCGCACCGACCAGGCCGGCCAGCAGGGCGATGCCGCCGTGCAGCAGCACCCACTCCGCGGCCCGCATCTGCGATCCGGCGGCGACCAGGCGTGCGGAGATCCGCTCCTCGACGCCCTTGTTCTTGCCGAGCACCGATGCCGCGGCCTGCTTGGCCTGGTCCAGGCTCAGCGGGGGACCGTCGTCGCGACCACCGGCCGCCACGCCACCGGTGTAGGCGGCGATCCGGTCCTCGGCGCTGGGGCCCTTGCGGGGAGCCGCAGCGGAGTACATGACGCCGCCGAGCAGGAGCAGCAGCCCCAGCCCGAGGGCGGCGATGCCGGCATACATCACCGGACGGGAGATCTGGATGCCCGCGTCCTCGGTGGGGGAGGCGGCGGGCAGGGTGGTCGCCTCGCCGTCGCGGATCACCGCGGCACGGCTGGTGGTGGCCTCGCCCGCGCTCAGCACCACGGTCGCCTCGTTGGCGGTGACCGCCTCGGGGATCTGCGCGGTGATGAGCACCTGACGGCTCAGCGCGGCCGCCTCGTCGCTGAAGGCGGCCTGCAGGGCCTCGGCATCGGACGGGATCACGGTGCCGCTGCCGGCCTCGGCGAACGACTGCAGGGAGGCGAGTGCCTCGGTGTCGTCGTGCAGGGCGACGACGTCCACCTTGACCTCGGCCTTGCGGATCGCGGCGACGACGGCGGTGTCGGGGGTCTCGCCCGAGTCGCGGCCGTCCGAGAGCACCAGCACTTGGCGCTGGCCCTCCGTGCCGGCCACGGCGACGGCCTGGATGATGCCGTCGTTGAGCAAGGTGTCCGGAGCGGTGCTCAGGTCGCCGACGACGTCACGGGCCCGGTCACGATCCAGCGTCGGCTCCAGCTGGGTCTGCACCGCGGAGTCGAAGGTGACCAGGCCGACGCGGACGTCCTCGGGAACGCTGTCCAGGAAGGCCAGGGCGGCGGCCTTGGCCGGGTCCAGGTAGCCCTTGCCCCGCATCGACTTGCTGGTGTCGAAGGCGATCACCGCGGTGCGGGCGATGGCGGACGCGTCGCCCTCGACCTTCTCCACCGCCACCTCGGCCTGCTGGCCGTCGATGGTGACGGCGATGTCGCCGTCCACCCCGTCGGGGACGGTGGCCAGCAGCCGCACAGCGGTGCCGTCGGACTGCAGGTGGTCGATCTCGATCTCGCCCGCAGCGTGTGCAGGCAGGGCCAGCGCCGCGCCGGCGAGGCCCACGGCGAGCGCCGCGGTGAGGGAGGCCAGCGCCCGACGCATCACAGGCCGTCCGCTGCGAACAGGGTCGGGTCGACCGTCACGTTCGAGTAGGCGAGCTTCTCCAGGAACTTCGGCCGCAGGCCGGTCGAGCGGAGCCGGCCACGGCTGCGCCCGTCCTCGTCGAAGCCGGCGGAGTGGTCGAAGACGAAGACGTCCTGGAGGGTGACCACGTCGCCCTCCATCCGCTCCACCTCGGTGATGTGGGTGATGTGGCGGCTGCCGTCCTTGAACCGGCTCTGGTGCACGATCAGGTCGATCGCCGAGGCCATCTGCTCACGGATCGCCTTGACCGGCAGGTCCATCCCGGCCATCAGCACCATCGTCTCGATCCGGGACAGGGTGTCGCGCGGGCCGTTGGAGTGCACGGTGCAGATCGAGCCGTCGTGACCGGTGTTCATCGCCTGCAACATGTCCAGCGCCGAGGCGTCACGGACCTCACCCACGATGATCCGGTCCGGGCGCATGCGCAGGCTGTTGATCACCAGGTCGCGGATGTCGACCGCGCCACGACCCTCCAGGTTGGCGGGGCGCGACTCCAGGCGGACCACGTGCTCCTGGTGCAGCTGCAGCTCGGCGGCGTCCTCGATGGTGACGATCCGCTCGTCGCCGGGGATGAACGACGACAGCACGTTGAGGGTGGTCGTCTTGCCGGCGCCGGTGGACCCGGAGACGACGATGTTCAGCTTGCCGCGCACGCAGGCGTCGAGGAACTCGCTGGAGCGCTGGGTCAGCGAGCCGAAGGCGACCAGGTCGGCGGCGGTCAGCGGGTCGGCGGAGAACTTGCGGATGGTCAGCGCCGAGCCGTCGATGGCCAGCGGCGGGATCACGGCGTTCACCCGGGAGCCGTCGGGCAGGCGGGCGTCCACCATCGGGCTGGACTCGTCGACGCGTCGTCCGATCCGGGACACGATCTTGTCGATGGTGCGGCGCAGGTGCGTCTCGTCGGTGAACTTGGCGTCCGCCCAGACCAGGCGCCCGCGCTTCTCCAGCCAGACGTTGTCGGCGCCGTTGACCATCACCTCGGTGACGTCGGGGTCGCGCAGGAAGGGCTCGATCGGGCCGTAGCCCAGGATGTCGTCGGTGATCTCCAGGGTGACCTGGTTGCGATCGCTGTTGCTCAGCGGGCGGTCCTGCGCACCGAGCACGTCCTTGAGAACCTGCTTGACCCGCTTCTCCAGCTCGTCCTGGTCCATGTTGACGTCGTAGAGCTGCGGACCGAGCTGACGCAGCAGCTCGCCGTGGATGCTGCCCTTGAGCTCCTCGAGCCGGTCCTGGTGCTGGCTGGCCGCGTGCGCCAGCCGGCGGGTCACCGAGGGGTCGACCGGGCCGGACGCGCTGGCCACCCGGCGTCCGGGGGCCTCGGCGTCGCCGATCGCCGCTGCGGTCGTCGCGAGGACGGCGGCCGACGCCGCGGCCTCACGGTCCTCGGGGGTGGCGGAGGCGTCGGCCTTTGCCTTGGCAAGACGGTCACCCAAGCTGCTCATCGGGGCTCCTCACAGTCGGGGCAAGAGAGTGGGGCGGTCATCGCTCAGCGCCGCGAGCGGCGCCAGCGCGATCCACGCGCGGTCGGGGTGGTGGTGGCCGGTGCGGGGGAGACCATCCCCGGGGCCGTGGGCGGGGCGACCGGCTCCTCCTCGGCGGAGAGCACGGCGGCCAGGGCCTGGTACTGCCGGCTGGCCTGGTGACCCGGGTTCGCGATCACGATCGGCTTGCCGGCGTTGGTCGCGGCCGCGATGTCGATCGAGGAGTGGATCATCGTGGTGATCGGCATGCCCAGGATGGTCTCGACCTTCTCCGGGTCCAGGCCGACGGCGTCGTCGGCGCGGTTCAGCACCAGATGCCGGTTGCCCTGCGCGATGTTGAGCAGGTCCAGGGTCTCCAGCGCGACCTTGACGTTCTTCAGCGTCGGCACGTCCAGGGTCGCCACGATCACGCACTCGTCGGTCTCGTCGAGGGCCTGCAGGGTCTGCTCGTCGAAGCTCGGGCAGGTGTCGACGACGACATACTCGAACTCGCGCTTGAGGGTGCGCATCATCCGGGCCACCAGGGTGGCGGTGACCCGGTCCCGGGCGTCCGGCAGGCTGGGCGCGGCGAGCACCATCAGCGACTGGTCGTGGCGGGTCAGCAGCGACTCGACCATCGCGAAGTCGATGGAGTCCTCGCCGCCGATGGCCTCCTCGATGGTGTGGTGCGGGAAGAGCTGCATGGTGATCGCGACGTCGCCGAAGGCGAGGTCGAGGTCGACCAGGCAGACCTTGCGGGCGCCGCCCTCGGCGAGGGCGAGGGCCAGGTTCACCGAGGTGGTGGTCTTGCCGACGCCGCCCTTGGGGGAGAAGACGGTGACCACCTTGCCGTCGCTGGTGGAGCCGGCGGAGTCCTGTCCGCCGTGCAACGCCTTCCACAGCTGCTGGGCCCGGCCGACCGCTGCGGTGACCGCACCCGCGTCGTCGCTGCGCACGACGTCGCGGGCACCGGCCTGCATCGCCTTGTAGAGCACCTCGGTGTCGACCTCGTCGCGCACCAGGATGACGCTGGTGGTCGGGCGGGTGTACCGCATGCTCTCGCTGATGTCGATGGCCGCCTCGAGGCCGAGGCTCGGTCCGACCAGTACCGCGTACTCGTTGCTGTTGCGGCCCAGCCAGGCGTGCATCGCCTCGGCGGAGTCGACTCCGTGCGCACCGGGCGGGAGCATCGCGGCGAGCTGGCCGATCAGGGCCGGGTCACGTTCGACGATGACCGGCATCACGGTGCCTTGGGGAAGAAGTTGCGCTTGCCGATCACCGGGCCGTCGTCGACCTTCGAGTCCTCGGTCAGCAGACCGAACGCCAGCTCGGTCTCGAAGCTCGCGAACTGGAGGCGGGTCGCCTGCTCCTGGGTCACCGCCAGGGTGATCAGGGTGCGCGGGACCTCTTCGGTGACCTGGTCGCCCGAGGAGTTGGTGCGGGTGCTGGTGATCGTGGAGCTGGCGCCTACGCCGAGCACCTTGACCCGCGGGATCAGGGTCCCGCTCCAGCGGGGCTCACGCTCGTCGG
The DNA here is from genome assembly GCF_039528155.1 of Nocardioides dubius. Taxonomy (NCBI): domain Bacteria; kingdom Bacillati; phylum Actinomycetota; class Actinomycetes; order Propionibacteriales; family Nocardioidaceae; genus Nocardioides; species Nocardioides dubius. Next base: position 159,412 of record NZ_BAAALG010000003.1, read on the forward strand.
GGTCGGCCTCGGTGGCGAAGATGGTCACCTCGGCGCCCGGGGTCACGAAGCCGGCGACCCGTGCCGCGTCGGTCAGGTTGACCGAGATCGCCATCATCCCCTCGGGGATCGCCAGCGACTCGCTCTCGACGGCGCCGGCGCCGAACTTCGAGGTGGTCACCTGCTCGCCGGGGAAGACCCGCGCGGTGGCGCGCAGGCCCTTCAGGTCGTCGAGGTTGGCGACGGCGCCGGGCAGCACCTGGTCGCGCGGCACCTCGGCGTTCTCGAACTTGCCGGCAGAGGCGGCGTCGTCGAACTCCTCACCGGGCTGGATCTCCTTGACTGCCTTGAGCACCGAGATGGCCTCGATGTCCTCCTGGGCCCGCTCGTCGGCGCCCTGCACATACAGGAACACCAACAGCGTGCCGAGAGCGGCGATCACCGCTGCCAGGACAAGCAGAATCTTCCGACGGTCCATGCCCACCACTTTCCAAGGGTCGCTGACACACGTCCCGACTCCCTCCCGCCAGAAGCCGTGGCCGATGCGGGCACCAAGATGCCTCAAATGGGGCAGGAGTGAAGCGTTGTTCTGTGCATATGACCCGAAAGGACTAGACCGGGTCGGCTACGCCCCGCGTGGACAGGCGTGGAGACGCGTGAACAGGCGGGGCGGTGCCGGGCGTGGCGGGGCCGCTCAGCGGGCGTAGAGCGCCTCGACGTCGTCGCGGAATTCCCGCATCACGACGTTCCGCTTGAGCTTGAGGCTCGGGGTGAGCTGGCCGCCCTCCTCGGTCCAGTCGATCGCCAAGATCGTGAACTTGCGGATCGACTCGGCCTTGGAGACGGCCTTGTTGGCCTCCTCGACGGCACCCTGGACGGCGGCGCGCAGGTCGTCGTCGTCGACCAGGTCGCGGATGCTGCCGCTCTTGCCGTTCTGCTCCGACCAGAACGGGAAGTACTCCGGATCGATGGTGACCAGCGCGGCGATGAACGCCTGGCCGTCGCCGACCACCATGCACTGGCTGATCAGCGGGTGGCTGCGCAGGCGGTCCTCGAGCAGCGCCGGGGCGACGTTCTTGCCGCCCGCCGTCACCAGGATCTCCTTCTTGCGACCGGTGATCTTGATGAAGCCCTCGTCGTCGACCTCGCCGACGTCGCCGCTGTGGAACCAGCCGTCGGCCAGGGCCTCGCGGGTGGCGTCCTCGTTGTTCCAGTATCCGGCGAAGACCTGGCCACCCTTGAAGAGCAGCTCGCCGTCGTCGGCGACCCGGACCGTGGTGCCCTGGAATGGGCGGCCCACGGTGCCGACCTTCACCGCATCGGGAAGGTTCACCGCGAGTGCTGCGGTGGTCTCGGTGAGGCCGTAGCCCTCCAGCACGGTCAGGCCGATGCCGCGGTAGAAGTGGCCGAGCCGCTCGCCCAGCGGTGCGCCGCCGGAGATCGCGAACTCGCAGCGGCCACCGAGGGTGGTGCGCAGCTTGGTGTAGACGAGCTTGTCGAACAGCGCGTGCTGCAGCCGGACCGGGAGCGAGATCCTGCCGCTCTCGATGCCGCGGCTGTACGCGATCGCCACCTCGGCGGCGCGCTGGAAGATCTTGCCCTTGCCGTCGGCCTCGGCACGCTGCGAGGCGGTGTTGTAGACCTTCTCGAAGACGCGGGGCACGGCCAGGATGAAGCCGGGCTTGAAGGCGCCCAGGTCCTCGACCAGGTTCTTGATGTCGGCGGAGTGGCCGAGCCGGGCGCGGGCCTTGAAGGCGCCGATCTGGACGATCCGCGCGAAGACGTGCGCCAACGGCAGGAAGAGGAGGGTGGAGGCGCCGTCCTGCTTGAACAGCCGCTCCAGCTCCTCGACGGCGACGCCGAGCTCGAACATGAAGTTGCCGTGGGTGAGCATGCAGCCCTTGGGGCGGCCGGTGGTGCCCGAGGTGTAGATCAGGGTCGCCAGGTCCAGCGGGGTGGCGGTGGTGCGCCGCACCTCGAGGTCATCGTCGCTGACCTCGGTGCCGCGGCCACGCAGCGTCTCCAGCGCGCTCTCCTCGATCACCAGGATCTCGTTGAGCTCGGGCAGCTCGTCGCGCAGCGCCTTGACCTTGGCCAGGTGCTCGGCGGTCTCGACGAGCGCCAGCTTGGCGCCGGAGTCCTCGAGGATCCACTTGATCT
>NZ_BAAALG010000003.1:161619-163732 GCF_039528155.1 Nocardioides dubius
GTCCACTCGTAGCGGGTGCGCGAGAGCAGGGCGACCCGGTCGCCGGGCTCGATCCCGGCCGCGACCAGGCCCTTGGCGACCGCGGCGACCTCGTCGCGGAAGGCGCTGGCGGTGACGTCGGTCCAGGAGTCGCCGGAGCGGACGCTGAACACCACGGCGTCGGCAGCCTCACGTGCATTGCGGACCACGTCGTCCGTGAGATTCCCGGTCTTGGGAATGTCTACCGCCAGGGGCGTGGAGAACTCACGCACGTTGCTGCCTCCTAGTGAGAGATGTATCAAGCACGTTACCCGCCAGTGGGGTCCGGACATCATCCGGTACGCTCCGTTTCCTGTACTGCCGAGGATCGACAGGGGATGCGATGCCCGAACAGACCACGTCGTCGATCGTCATCGAAGCCGCGCCCGCGGCGGTGATGGACGTGATCGCCGACTTCGCTGCCTACCCGCTGTGGGCCAAGGGCGTGCGGGTCGCGGACGTCACCGCGAGCGCCGGTGGCCGGGCCGAGCAGGTCTACTTCGAGCTCGATGTCGCGCCGATCAAGGACGAGTACACCCTCGCCTACGTCTGGGACGGCGATCGCCAGGTGACCTGGACCCTGGTCCAGGGCAAGATGCTGCGTGCCCTCGACGGCGCGTACGTGCTGCGTGACCTGGGCTCCGGGCGCACCGAGGTCACCTACCGGCTCTCCCTGGACGTCTCGATCCCGTTGATCGGCATGCTCAAGCGCAAGGGCGAGAAGATCCTCATCGACACCGCGCTCAAGGGCCTCAAGAAGCGCGTCGAGTCGCTCTGAGCCCGGCCAGCGTGCGGATCCTCCTCTTCACCGGCAAGGGCGGCGTCGGCAAGTCGACGGTCGCCGCCGGCACCGCTGCCCTGGCTGCGAGCCGGGGCAAGCGCACCCTGGTGCTCTCCACCGACGCCGCGCACTCCCTGGCCGACGCGTTCGGCGCCGAGGTGGGCAGCGAGCCGACCGAGGTGGCGCCGTTGCTCTTCGTCCAGCAGGTCGACGCGCAGCGTCGCTTCGAGCAGTCCTGGGCGGAGATCCAGCGCTACCTGCTCAGCGTGCTCGACGTGGCCGGGGTGGACCCGGTCGCCGCCGAGGAGCTGACCGTCATCCCCGGGGCCGAGGAGGTGCTCGCGCTCCTGGAGCTGCGGGTGCAGGTGCTCGAGGGCGGCTGGGACGTGATCGTCGTCGACTGTGCGCCGACCGCGGAGACCCTGCGGCTGCTGGCCCTGCCGGAGGCACTCGGCTGGTACATGCAGCGGGTCTTCCCGTTCGAGCGCCGGGTGGTCAAGGCCCTCAAGCCCGTGCTGGCCAAGGCGTCCGGCGTGCCGATGCCCACCGACTCGGTCTTCGACGCGGTCGAGCGCCTGCATGGCGACCTCGACGAGGTGCGCCGGCTGCTGGCCGGTCCGCAGGCGAGCGTGCGCCTGGTGCTGACCCCGGAGAAGGTGGTGCTGGCCGAGGCCCGGCGCTCGTGGACGACGCTCTCCCTGTTCGGCTACCGGGTCGACGGCGTGGTCGCCAACCGGGTCTTCCCGAGCGGGGCGGCCGACGCCTGGCGCCAGGGCTGGGTGGACGCCCAGCGCAGCGTGCTCGACGAGGTGGAGGAGTCGTTCGCCGGGTTGAGGCAGTGGCGTTCGCTCTACCGCGCCAGCGAGCCGGTCGGACTGGATGCGTTGCGCACCGTGGCCGCAGAGCTGTACCGCGACGACGACCCGTTCGCGCTGCCCGAGGGTGCCGAGCCGTTCCGGGTCACCCGGGACGCGCACGGAGCGCTGCTGGAGCTGGCGTTGCCGCACGTGACCAAGGCGGACGTCGACCTGGCCCGGCACGGCGACGAGCTGGTGGTGACCGTGGCGTCGTACCGTCGGCTGCTCTCGTTGCCGCCCGGACTGGCGCGACATCGGGTGGCCGGGGCTCGTGTGGTCCCCGGTGCCCTGCAGGTGCGATTCGAGGAGGTAGCGCAGTGAGTGAGGGCGAGGAGCCCCAGGTGGGCTCGGTGGCGGAGGAGGCCGTCAAGCTCTTCGGTGCGCTCTCCGACTGGGCCAAGGAGCACCGGGGCGACCTGAACCATCAGGTCGCCGGCTTCGCGGCGACGGCGGCGGG
>NZ_BAAALG010000003.1:163745-167989 GCF_039528155.1 Nocardioides dubius
GCCCGCCGCGGCGGACGTCAACGAGCATCTGGCGACCGACGCCGCCGAGTGCCAGTGGTGCCCGGTGTGCCGCACGGTGCACCTGGTCCGTGAGCTCAGCCCCGAGGTGAAGACGCACCTGGCCGTGGCCGGGTCCTCCCTGCTGCAGGCCGCGGCCGCGCTGCTCGCCACCGCGGTGCCCGAGGAGTCCAAGCGCAGCGGCGAGAGCGTGGAGCACATCGACCTCGACGGCGACTGGCCGGAGTAGCCGTGGCCAGCACCCTCGGGATCGACATCGGCGGCACCAAGATCGCAGGGGCCGTGGTCGATGACGACGGCCGGATCGGAGCGCGACTCAGCGTGCCGACGCCGACCGAGGGCACCGAGCCCCTGCTGACGGCGATCGCCGCGGTGGTGGAGCACCTGCGCACGCCGCAGACCGACAGCGCCGGCCTCTCGGTGGCCGGCTTCGTGGATGCCGCCCGCAGCGGGGTCTACTTCGCCCCCAACCTGCCGTTGCGCGACATCGCGCTGCACGCCGAGATCACCCGGCGCACCGGGTTGGCGACGGTGATCGAGAACGACGGCAATGCCGCGGCGTGGGCCGAGTTCCGCTTCGGCGCGGGCCGCGATGCCCAGCACATGCTGATGGTGGCGGTCGGGACGGGCGTCGGAGGCGGGCTGGTGCTGGACGGCCGACTGCAGCGCGGCGGGCACGGCGTCGCCGGGGAGATCGGTCATCTGCGGGCGGTGCCCGGTGGGCTGCCCTGCCCCTGCGGTCGGCTGGGGTGCCTGGAGCAGTACGCCAGTGGCTCGGCCCTGCAGCGCAATGCGCGACAAGCGGTCGCGGGCGACCCGCAGGCCGGGCGGGCCCTGCTGGCGGTGGCCGGCGGCGATCCGCAGGCCCTGCTCGGACCGCAGGTCACCGAGGTGGCCGCCACCGGTGACCCGCTCGCCACCGCGCTGGTGGCCGAGGTCGGTCGCCACCTCGGCGAGGGGATCGCCGATCTGGTCGCGGTCCTCGACCCCGAGGTGATCGTCCTGGGCGGTGGGGTCGCGGAGAGTGGCGAGCTGCTGGCCGGTCCGGTCCGCCAGGCACTGGCCGCGAACCTGACCGGTGCCGGTCACCGTCCCTTCGGCGTGGTCCGCACCGCGCTGCTCGGCAACGGGGCCGCGATCGTGGGGGCAGCCGATCTGGCGAGGCAGGCATGAGCGCCGTCGTCGGGATCGACGTCGGCGGCACCAAGGTGTTGGCCGGGGTCGTCGAGGGCGGTGAGGTGCTGGCCACCAGCCGGGGGGAGACGCCCGGGCGCCGGGTCACCGAGCAGGCGATCGAGGACGCCCTGAGCGAGGCGCTGGCCGAGGTCGCCGACGGCCGGCGGGTCCGCGCCGTCGGGGTCGCCGCCGCCGGCTTCGTGGACCGGTCCGGTGACCGGGTCCGCTTCGCGCCGCATCTGCCGTGGCTGGACGCTCCGGTGCGCCAGCGCCTGGAGGACCGCTGGCAGCTTCCGGTGGTGATCGAGAACGACGCCACCGCGGCCGCGCATGCCGAGGTGGCGCTCGGCGCCGCCCGCGGAGCCGAGACCGCGCTGGTGGTCAACCTCGGGACGGGGATCGGCGGTGCGGCCGCGATCGGCGGCCGAGTGCTGCGCGGGCACAACGGGATGGCGGGGGAGTTCGGCCACATGGTGGTGGTGCCCGGCGGCGCGCCGTGCGAGTGCGGCGGCGCGGGCTGCTGGGAGCAGTACGCCAGTGGCAACGCGCTCGAGCGCGTCGCCCGGGAGCGGATGGCGGGGCGCCCCACCCTGCTCGCCGAGATGTGTCAGGGCGATCCGGCCCGGCTGCGGGGCCCGATGGTGACCGAGGCCGCCGAGCTCGGCGATCTGGTCGCCCTGGAGGCGTTCGCCACCGTCGGCGAGTGGCTCGGGGTGGGCCTGGCGAACCTGACCGCGGCCTACGACCCCGAGGTGGTGGTGGTCGGCGGCGGCGTCGCCACCGCGGGGGAGCGACTGCTCACCCCGGCTCGCCGGGTGCTGGAGCGCACCGTGGTCGGCGCCGGGCATCGGGAGCTGCCCCGGGTGGTGCCGGCACAGCTCGGCACCAGGGCGGGGCTGATCGGAGCGGCGGACCTCGCCCTGCGGGCGCTGCGGGCCGGGCGCTGAGCGCTCAGATCCGCGAGCCGTCGTCCCAGGGATCGTTGCGGGTGCGCGGCATGTTCCAGACCAGGTAGCAGAAGCCGCCCACGAACCAGCCGATCAGGATCAGGTTGATGATCGACGGCAGGGTCAGCCCGGTGAACAGGCAGACCAGGAAGAGCAGCGGCACCCCGAAGAGCCCGACCCAGGCGACCAGCCGCGGCGGGGTGGCCCACCCGATCGGCGGTGGCGTGGGCGGCACGAACCGCCCCTCGTCGTCCCAGGCGCGGTAGGCGAGCTCGGCCGGCTCCTCGGGCTCGGGGGCCCAGGCGGGCGGCTCCTCGACGGCCGGTTCGACGGCGTCGACGCGCAGCGGCTCGGCAGGCGCCGGCTCGGGCGTGCTCTCGGCGAGGGGGATCTCGTCGGCGCGCGGAGTGTCGCCGTAGTTCTCGACGATCTGGCGCCAGGCCTCGTCCTCGTCCTGAGGTTTCACAACGACGAGCCTACGACCCTGCTCACACCCCGGTGACGCTGCGGATGAAGGCAGCGGAGTCGTCGAAGATCTGCTGGGCGTCGTTGTCGATGGTGGCGACGTGGAAGGAGTCGTGCAGCAGGGTCACCTCGGCGGTGGGGATGTGCTGGGTGATCAGCTGCACGGAGCTCGGGTCGAGCACGTGGTCGTCGACGGACTTGAACACCTGGACCGGCACCCGGACCCGGGCGAGGTCGGCGCGCAGCTGCTTCCAGCCGTCGAGCATCGAGGAGAGCGCCTTGAGCGGCGTGCGGTCGTAGCCGTGCTCGTCCGCGCCGGCCTTCTTGATGTCGTTGCCGATCGCCGGCATCGAGGGCAGCAGCCACTTCAGCACGGGCAGTGCCAGCAGCTGCTTGTTGGTGGAGTTGATCCCTGGGTTGACCAGGACCACGCCGGCGACGTCGTCGGGGTGGTCGATCGTCATCCGCAGGGCGAGCGCGCCGCCCATCGAGAGCCCGGCGACGACGACCACGTCGTGGGCGGCCCTCACCCGCGCGAACGCCTGCTCCACGGCGGCGTGCCAATCGGCCCAACCGGTGGCGTTCATCTCCTGCCAGGTGGTGCCGTGGCCGGGCAGCAGCGGCACCTCGACGCCGTACCCGCGCTCGGCCAGCGCCTCGGCCCAGGGGCGCATCGAGGCCGGCGAGCCGGTGAACCCGTGGCAGAGCAGGACGCCGACGCTGCGGCCGGGATCTGTGGTGATCTCTGGGCGCGCGGCGGCCGAGAACGCGGCGGTGAGGGACTCGGTGGACACGCTGCGGATTCTTCCATGCTGGGTCGCTCTAGGGGGAGGGGTGAATTGGGGCTAGGGTTTTCCCGTCCGTCAGCGGCTGATGGGCTCCTCGAGGAGGTTCGGCTCGGTGTTCTACTGGTTCTTGAAGTGGGTTGCGCTCGGTCCGCTGCTCCGCGTGGTGTTCCGGCCGCAGGCCGAGGGCCTGGAGAACATCCCGACCGACGGCCCGGCGATCCTGGCCAGCAACCACCTGAGCTACGCCGACTGGCTCTTCATGCCGCTGACCCTGCCGCGCCGCGTCTCCTTCGTGGCCAAGGCGGAGTACTTCACCGCCCCCGGCCTCAAGGGCTGGTTCCAGAAGACCTTCTTCTCGGGCTCCGGCCAGATCCCGATCGACCGCTCGGGTGCGAACGCCGCCGAGGGCGCGCTGATCTCGGCCAAGGGCGTGCTCGGCAAGGGCGAGCTCTTCGGCATCTACCCCGAGGGCACCCGCTCGCACGACGGTCGGCTCTACCGCGGCAAGACCGGCGTCGCCCGGCTCGCCCTGGAGACCGGCGTGCCGGTGATCCCGGTCGCCGTGGTCGGCACCGACGTGGTCGCGCCGCCTGGGAAGAAGTTCGGCAAGGTCACCCGGCCGCAGGTGCGCTTCGGCAAGCCGCTGGACTTCTCCCGCTACGAGGGCCTGGAGAACGACCGGTACATCCTGCGCTCGGTCACCGACGAGATCATGTACGAGATCATGACGCTCTCCGGCCAGGAGTACGTGGACATGTACGCCACCCGCGCCAAGGCGGAGGCCAAGCAGGCCGAGCGTGAGGCCGCAGCGGAGAAGAAGGCCTCCTGAACGGCTGGCTGATCCAGCCAC
>NZ_BAAALG010000003.1:168047-170673 GCF_039528155.1 Nocardioides dubius
GATCGGCTGCACCGCGCGCTGGCGCTGCTGCGTGTCGTGCTCACCGCCAACATGGTGGCGCTGAACCTGTTCCGCTACGACAACTTCTCCCGTCCCCACCTGGCGCTGGCGATCATCGCCGCCCTGGTGCTGTGGACGGTCGCGATGATCTGGGCCTATGCGGCCCCGCGACGGCGCACGCCGTTGCTGCTGGGGCTGGACCTGGCGGTCGCGCTCGCCGCCCTGGTCTCCACGCTGGAGGTCAAGGGCAGTTGGTTCAACGCCTCCGTGCCGGGCTTCTGGGTGGCCGGTGCGCTGCTGGCTTGGGCGATCCACTGGCGCTGGATCGGCGGCCTGCTCGCTGCCGCGCTGCTCAGCATCGTCGACCTGTCGATCCGCGACTCGATCTCGCAGACCAACTACGCCAACGTCTTCCTGCTGTTGATCGGTGGCTCGATCGTCGGCTACATGGCGGGCTCGCTGCGCGAGATGGCCGCCTCCCGGGCGGTCGCGGAGCGGGCTGCGGCGACGGCGGCCGAGCGTGCCCGGCTGGCCCGCGCGGTGCACGACGGCGTGCTGCAGGTGTTGGCGCTGGTCCAGCGCCGCGGCCGCGAGCTCGGCGGCGAGGCGGCCGAGCTGGGGCGTCTCGCGGGCGAGCAGGAGACCGCACTGCGCTCGCTGATCCGCCAGCAGGACGTCACCTCGTCGGCGGGGCACCAGGGCGCCGAGACGGACCTGATGGTGCGCCTGGAGCAGCTCAGCACCGGTCGTGGCTCGCTGCAGGTCCACCTGGCCGGCCCTGGTGCCCGGGTGATGGTCGAGGAGTCGGTGGCAGCCGAGCTGGGCGCCGTCGTCGAGGAGTGCCTGGCCAACGTCGTCCGCCACGTCGGTCCGGATGCATCGGTCTGGCTCTTCGTCGAGGAGCTCGGCGACCAGGTCGCGCTCAGCGTCCGCGACGCCGGTCCGGGCATCGATCCCGCGCGGTTGCAGCAGGCGCGCGAGCAGGGGCGGCTCGGCGTCGCGGAGTCGATCCGTGGCCGGATCGCCGACCTGCACGGCACCGCCATCCTGACCACCGCACCCGGCCAGGGTGTCGAGTGGGAGTTCAGTGTTCCCCGCAACCAAGAGGCACGATGACGATCCATCCGGGACATCCCTTCGCTCAGCCCGAGGACGCGCGCGACCAGGTGCGCCGGCTCCGCGGCCGCCTCGGCGGCGCGGTGTCGCTGTGGACCTCGGGCACGGGCGCCGCTCGAGCCGGGCTCACCGTCTCCTCGGTGATGATCGCCGCCGGCGAGCCGGGGCGGGTGCTCGGACTGATCGACCCCGACTCGGCGTTGGTCGACACCCTCGCGCAGACCCACACCGCGGTGGTGGCGCTGCTGGAGTGGCCGCACCGCAACCTCGCGGACGCCTTCGCCGGGGTGGCACCGGCTCCCGGCGGGCTCTTCGCCCAGGCTGCGTTCGCGGAGACCGCCTGGGGGCCGCTGCTCGAGGGTGTGCGGACCTGGGCCGGCGTCCGGGTCGAGGAGGTGCGCGAGGTCGGGTGGTCGCAGCTGGTGACCGCCACCATCGAGCAGGTCAGCATCGGTCCCGAGGAGCGCCCGCTGGAGCATCGCCGCGGCCGCTACCAGGAGCCGACGGCGCACAAGTAGCCGCCGAGGGATGTAGGTGCGCCCTCGGGGTGGCGGCATCGTCTACGGTGGCGCACATGAGCGAGCAGGACGCGGGCGCGATCAGGGTGATGGTGGTCGACGACCACCCGATGTGGCGCGACGCCGTCGAGCGGGACCTGGCCGCGGAGGGCTTCCAGGTGGTCGCGGTGGCGGCGACCGGCGACGAGGCGGTGGTGCGCTTCACCGCCACCCGGCCGCAGGTGGTCGTGCTGGACCTGCAGATCCCCGGCCCCAACGGCGTCGAGGTGACCGCGCACGTGGTCCGCACCGATCCGTCCGCCCGGGTGCTGATCCTGTCGGCGTCCGGTGAGCAGGACGACGTGCTGGCGGCGGTCAAGGCGGGCGCCACCGGCTACCTGGTGAAGTCCGCCTCGCGGAGCGAGCTGATCGACGCGGTGCGCCGGGTCGCGGCCGGCGACACGGTCTTCACCCCGGGCCTCGCCGGGCTGGTGCTGGGGGAGTACCGCCGGCTGATGGACGGGCCGTCCTCTGACACGCCCCAGCTGACCGAGCGGGAGACCGAGGTGCTGCGGCTGGTGGCCAAGGGCCTGTCCTACAAGCAGATCGCCGAGCGGCTCTTCCTCTCCCACCGCACCGTGCAGAACCACGTGCAGAACACGTTGCGCAAGCTGCAGCTGCACAACCGGGTGCAGCTCACCCGGTGGGCGATCGAGCAGGGCCTCGACGACTCCGACCCGGAGTGAGGCTCACAGACCGCGCAGGTGACGCTCGGCCCGCTCCCGGGCCGTCTGCGCTGCGCTGAGGTCCGAGCGCGCGGTGCGCAGGTGGGCCCGGGCATCGTCCAGCTCCGCGTCGATCTCGTCCTGCTCGGACTCGTGCTCCTCGAGCCGGCGCCGCAGCTCGTCGATCTCGGCCTGGAGCTGGAGACTGCGCGCCTCCAACGTGTCGACCTCGTCCGCTGCGGCCGTCGCCGCCTGCTGGGCCCCGGCGACGTCGGCGTCGGCGTCGGC
>NZ_BAAALG010000003.1:170679-185850 GCF_039528155.1 Nocardioides dubius
CCTCCTCGGCGGCCACACGGCGCTTGCTGACGGCGTCCGGATCGGGCACCACCCGCAGCTGCGGCGGTGCCGGCGCGGCGAGCGGGGTGGGGGAGAAGTCGACGGCGTCGGCAACGGCCACCGCCGCGGTGAGGTCGGCGTCGTCGAGCCCGGTGCTGCTCAGCGCGGTGACCAGCAGCCCGGTGCGCAGCGCCTCGGCGGCGTGCGCGTCGATCATCGCCGCGGTCAGCGTCGCCTCGATCTGGTCGGCCACCGCATCGGTGACCCGTTGGCCGTGCTCGCCGGCCAGGCCACGGGCCCGGGAGGTGACCGCAGCGGTGAGCTGACGACGCTGCTTGGTCAGGGCGCGCAGCTCCGTGCCGGAGAGCGTGGCCTGGGCCTCGCGCAGGGCCTCGCCGACGGCGAGCACCTGGTCGACCTGGGCCGGATCCCGGCGCACCAGCAGGTTCACCACGGCTGCGGCCAGGGTCGGCTTGCGCAGGGCCCGGATCGCATCCGCCAGGGGCCGGTCGCTGCCACGGTGCTCCTTGACGGCGGCGTCGCGGGCAGCGGTGAACTCGCCCAGGGGCAGCCCGTAGAGGCGATCGGCGATGCTGAGCAGGGAGTCGGTCAAGCCAGCGCCCACCCCTTCGCACGCTCCACCGCGTTCACCCAGCGGCGGTACCCGGCGTCGGCGCGGGACCGGTCGGCGGCGGGCTCGAAGCTGCGGTCGACCTGCCAGGTCGCGCGGAGCTCGTCGGTGGAGCCCCAGACGCCGGTGCCCAGGCCGGCCAGGAAGGCGGCGCCGATCCCGGTGGTCTCCACGAAGCGGGGCCGTTGCACGACCATGCCGAGCTGGTCGGCCTGGACCTGGCAGAGCAGGTCGTTGCTGGCGGCGCCGCCGTCGACGCGCAGCGCGTTGCCCTCGCCCATCGTCTCGATCACGTCGCGCACCTCGTAGGCGATCGCCTCCAAGGTGGCCCGGACCAGATGCGCTCGCGAGGTGCCCCGGGTCAGGCCGATGATCATCCCGCGGGCGTGCGGGTCCCAGTGGGGTGCGCCCAGGCCGGTGAGCGCGGGCACGAAGACCACGCCCTCGGTGTCGTCGACGGTGCTGGCGATCGCCGCCGTCTCGGAGGCGGAGCCCACGATCTGCAGGCCGTCGCGCAGCCACTGCACGGCGGCGCCGGTCACGAAGATCGAGCCCTCCAGGGCATAGGTGAGCTCCCCGTCCGGCGAGCGCCAGGCCGCGGTGGTGAGCAGGCCCGCGTCGCTGCGCACCAGCTCGCTGCCGGTGTTGGTGAGGATGAACGAGCCGGTGCCGTAGGTGCACTTCGCCTCGCCGGGCGCGAAGCAGGCCTGGCCGAACAGCGCCGCCTGCTGGTCGCCGGCGAGTCCGGCGATCGGCAGCTCCAGGCCACAGAACATCCGGGCGTCGGTCTGCGCGATCACGCCCCAGTTGGGAACCAGGTCGGGAAGCGCCTCGCGGGGAACCCCGAAGAGGTCGCAGAGCTCGGGGCTCCAGTCCCCGGTGGTGAGGTCGAAGAGCAGGGTGCGGCTGGCGTTGGAGGCATCGGTGACGTGCCAGGTGCCGCGGGTCATCCGGGCGATCAGGTAGGAGTCGACGGTGCCGACGGCGTAGCGCCCCGAGTGCACCAGCGCCCAGGTGTTGGGCTCGTTCTCGGCCAGCCACATCAGCTTGGTGGCGGAGAAGTACGGGTCCAGGCGCAGGCCGGTGAGCTCGCGGACCCGCTTTTCGTGGCCGGCCTCCTTGAGCCGGGTGCAGATGTCCGCCGAGCGCCGGTCCTGCCAGACGATCGCGCGTCGCGGCGAGCCGAGCGTCTCGCGGTCCCAGAGCACGATCGTCTCGCGCTGGTTGGTGATCCCGACCGCGGTCAGCGGCGGGCCCTGGTACGCCGCCAGCACCGCGCGGGTCGCCTCCAGCGTCGCCTGCCAGATCTCCTCCGGGTTGTGCTCCACCCAGCCGGGCTGCGGGAAGTGCTGCGCGAACTCCTGGTACCCGCGGGCGGCGATGCCTCCGTCGGTGGTCACCACCAGGGCGGTGACGCCGGTGGTCCCGGCATCGATGGCAAGGATGCTCATGGCTGCACGTTAGGCCATCGCGTCGTGTGCGAGGCCCGAACCTCGTGGTCACAGTGCGATCTCAGGTTGCCTCACGATGCGCGTGATCGTTGCCACAGCAAGGGCGATGGGGTCAGAGTGTGGTCAGACACGGCGCCGGGTACCGGTCGTCACTGGCCACGTCGGAAGGCAGACCACACATGGCAGAGACACATGCAGAGCCGCAGGAGGACCAGCACGAGCTGAAGCGGGTGCTGGGGCCCAAGCTGCTGCTCCTCTTCATCGTCGGGGACATCCTCGGCGCCGGCGTCTACGCCGTCACCGGCACGATGGCGGGTTACGTCGGAGGTCTGCTCTGGGTCCCGTTCGTGGCTGCGTTCGTGGTGGCCACCCTGACCGCCTTCAGCTACCTGGAGCTGGTCACCAAGTACCCCCAGGCCGCCGGGGCTGCGCTCTATGCGCACAAGGCGTTCGGGGTGCACTTCCTGACCTTCATGGTCGCCTTCGCCGTGATCTGCTCGGGCATCACCAGCGCCGCGACGTCGGCGAACACGTTGGCGCAGAACTTCTTCCAAGGCCTTGCTCTCAACGGCGTGCTCGATGCGAGCGACGCCACCGGAGCGACAGTGACCTCGGTCGACAAGAGCACGGTCACCCTGCTGGCGATGGGCTTCATGGTCCTGCTGGCGCTGATCAACCTGCGCGGCGTGGGCGAGAGCGTGAAGTTCAACGTGGTGCTGACCCTCGTCGAGGCCACCGCCCTGTGCATCGTGATCGGCATCGGCTTCTCGGTGATCGCCCGCGGCGACGCCGACATGACGGAGCTCTTCTCCTTCGAGGACTACCAGGACATGGGGCTGCTGTTCGCCGTCACGGCGGCGACCTCGGTGGCCTTCTTCGCGATGGTCGGCTTCGAGGACTCCGTGAACATGGTCGAGGAGACCAAGGACCCGGAGAAGATCTTCCCGCGCACCATGCTGATGGGCCTCGGCATCGCCGTCTTCCTCTACATCCTGGTCGCGATCGCCGTGGTCAGCGTGCTCACGCCTGACGAGTTGAAGACCATCTCCGACTCCGAGGGCAGGGCGCTGCTCGAGGTGGTGCACAAGGGCGCCGGCGACTTCCCGATCGACAAGATCTTCCCGTTCCTCGCGGTCTTCGCGGTGGCCAACACCGCCCTGATCAACATGCTGATGGCGAGTCGGCTGTTGTACGGCATGGCACGGCAGCGGGTCATCCCGAAGGCCCTCAGCCAGGTGCTGCGCTACCGCCGCACCCCGTGGGCCGCGATCGCGTTCAGCACGGTGCTGGCCATCCTGCTGATCTGGTACGTGACCAGCGACCCGGAGAGCAACGTCGTCGCCAACCTCTCCTCGACGACCGCACTGTTGTTGCTCTGCGTCTTCACCATCGTCAACATCGCCTGCGTGGTGCTGCGCAACCAGCGCCCGGAGCACGACAAGACGTTCTTCTCGGCGCCGCGTTGGTCGCCGTACGTCGGTGCCGTCCTCTGCCTCTACCTGGCCGGCCCGTGGGTCGACCGCGACGGTGTGGTCTACGAGGTCGCCGGCGGCATGATGCTGCTCGGCGTGGCGCTCTGGGCGGTCACCTGGCTGATCAACCGGGTCAGCCACCGCGACGACCACCAGCCGCCGCGCTTCGACGATGTGGAGAAGCTGGGGGAGTGAACACCTCCCGGTGACGGGTCGGGGATTCGCGTAGGCTTGACCGCGTGATCCCCGACCTCGCCGCGCTGCAGGCACTTGGTGCCGCACAGCAGCCCACGTACCCCGACCCGCAGGCAGTAGACACCGCAGTGGCCAAGCTGCGTGGCTTTCCGCCGCTGGTCTTTGCGGGCGAGTGCGACGAGCTGAAGGACAAGATCGCCGCGGTCGGCCGTGGCGAGTCCTTCCTGCTCGCCGGCGGGGACTGCGCCGAGGTGTTCAGCCAGGTCAACGCCGACAACGTCCGCAACAAGCTGCGGGTGCTGCTGCAGATGGCCGTCGTGCTGACCTACGCCGGCTCGCTGCCGGTGGTGAAGATGGGCCGCCTGGCCGGGCAGTACGCCAAGCCGCGCTCCTCCGACACCGAGACCCGCGACGGCGTCACGCTGCCGGCCTACCGCGGCGACGCCGTCAACGGCTTCGAGTTCACCGAGGAGTCCCGGATCCCGGACCCGCAGCGCCTGGTCGAGGTCTACCACGCCTCGGCGGCCACGCTGAACCTGATCCGCGCCTTCACCAACGGTGGCTACGCGGACCTGCGCCAGGTGCACACCTGGAACACCGACTTCGTCCGTGAGTCGCCCTTCGCCCAGCGCTACGAGCAGATGGCCAACGAGATCGAGAAGGCCCTCGAGTTCATGCAGGCGATCGGTGCCGACCCCGACGAGTTCCACCGGGTCGACTTCTACTCCAGCCACGAGGCGCTGGTGCTGCCCTACGAGCACGCGATGACCCGCATCGACTCGCGCACCAACGACCCGTACAACGTCTCGGGCCACTTCCTGTGGATCGGCGAGCGCACCCGGCAGCTCGACGGCGCCCACAT
Organism: Nocardioides dubius; assembly: GCF_039528155.1. Taxonomy (NCBI): domain Bacteria; kingdom Bacillati; phylum Actinomycetota; class Actinomycetes; order Propionibacteriales; family Nocardioidaceae; genus Nocardioides; species Nocardioides dubius. The sequence continues at coordinate 175,291 of NZ_BAAALG010000003.1, forward strand.
CGAGTACTTCAAGCACCTGTCCAACCCGATCGGCTGCAAGGTCGGCCCGTCGGCCACCCCGGACGACGTGCTCGGCCTTGCGAACGCGTTGAACCCGAAGAACGAGGAGGGCCGGCTCACGCTGATCACCCGCTTCGGTGCCGGCAAGATCCGCGACGTGCTGCCGCCGCTGGTGGAGAAGGTGCGGGCCGAGGGCGTGAACGTCACCTGGGTGACCGACCCGATGCACGGCAACACCTTCGAGGCCTCCACCGGCTTCAAGACCCGTCGCTTCACCGACGTGCTCGACGAGGTGCAGGGCTTCTTCGACGTGCACCGCGCGCTGGGCACCGTCCCCGGCGGCATGATGGTCGAGATGACCGGCGACGACGTCACCGAGATCGTCGGTGGCGGCGAGGAGATCGACGAGCACGGCCTGGCGCACCGCTACGAGTCCGTGGTCGACCCGCGCCTGAACCGGGTGCAGTCGCTGGAGCTCGCCTTCCTGGTCGCGGAGATGCTGCGCCGCTGACGCCGATGATCGATCTGCGCAGCGACACCCTGACCGCGCCCACCGACGAGATGCGGCGGGCGATGGCACGCGCAGAGGTCGGCGACGACGTCTATGACGAGGACCCGACGGTCCGCCTCCTCCAGGAGCGGGTCGCCGGGCTCTTCGGCCACGAGGCGGCGCTCTTCGCCCCGACCGGGTCGATGGCCAACGTGCTGGCGGTGCGGACCGTGGTCGGCGTCGGCGAGGAGGTGCTCTGCGAGGCGAGCGCGCACATCGCGCGTGCCGAGCTGGGCGCGCACACCGCCTACACCGGACTGGGCATGCGCACCTGGCGCGGCGATGGCGGCGGCATCGACCGGGAGGCGATCGCGGAGATGTTCGCTCCCGACCTCGGGCCGTTCTTCGTGCCGACCAAGGCGATCTCGGTGGAGAACACCCACAACTTCGCGGGCGGCACCGTGCAGCCGCTGGCCGATCTGCAGTGGGTGCGGTCCTTCGCCGACGAGCACGGCTGTGCGGTGCACATGGACGGCGCCCGGATCTGGAACGCCCACGTCGCGACCGGGGTTCCGCTCGCCGAGTACGGGGCGAACGTCGACGTGCTCGCGGTCTGCCTCTCCAAGGGGCTGGGCGCGCCGGTCGGCTCGCTGCTGGTGGGCAGCGCCGCGGCGATCGAGGAGTCGCGGATCTGGCGCAAGCGGATGGGCGGCGGGATGCGCCAGATCGGCATCCTCGCCGCGGCTGGGCTCTACGCCCTCGACCACCATGTCGAGCGGCTCGCCGAGGACCACGAGCACGCCCGGATGCTGGCCGAGGCGGTGGGCGTCGACCCGGCGACGGTGCCGACCAACATCGTCGTCTTCTCGGTGGACGACGCCGCCTCCTACGTTGCTGAGGCGGCGGCGTCCGGAGTGCGGGTCAGCGCCGTCGGTGCCCGGACGGTCCGGCTGGTCACGCACCTCGGCGTCACCCGCGAGGATGCGCTACGTGCGCGGGAGGTCCTCGCCGCCGTTCGGTGACGGGTAGCTCTGCGTGGGCGGCGGGCCGAACTGCGGTGCCGTCTGGCCGTAAGGCAGCTGCTGGGTGGGCTGACTCCAGCCGCTCCCGGGCGCGGGGTGGCCCTGAGCCGGGTAGCTCTGAGTCGGATAGCCCTGGTTCGGGTACGCCGGAGCCGGGTTGTACGCCTGGGCGTACCGGTTCTTGAACTGCGTCAGGTTCGCCGGGCGCAGCGCACCCGTCACCAGCGCGATCAGGAGCGCGACGCCCAGGGCGATCAGCGGGATCAGCAACGTGTCGACACCCTTGAGCCCGGCGAAGCCGCTCATCTCGAACTCATGGGGGGTTCCGTCGGCCTCGAGCGAGCCACGCAGCGAGGCGAGGCGGGACAGCGCGGGGATCAAGGCGAAGAGGCCGAGCACCCAGATTCCGAGCGTGACCAGCGGCGAGACGGAGCTCTTGTAGACGACCACGAAGGCGGCCACGGCGAGGACGATCAGCAGGGTCGGGATCGCGAACCAGAGCCCCCAGGCGTTGGCATGGTCGGTCGCGTAGGTCAGTCGCTCGAACTGCGAGTCGCGGGTGCCGTCGAGGTCGCGGGCATCCCAGGAGGCCCCGAGCCGGCCGCCGGCACCGGCATGCAGGAAGTAGAGCCCGGCGTTGCCGAGGGTGGAGAGCCAGAGCGAGACGGTCTGCCGGCTGCTCAGTCCGTTCTGGTCGTCCTGGATGCCGTCGGCGGTGAACCAGAAGCAGATCCAGCCGATGAGTCCCGCGATCGGGAGCAGGGCGAGCACCGAGGCGAGGCCCCACAACGGGGCGGCCAGGTAGGAGTGAAGACTCTTCAGCTGGCCGGTCAGCCGTCCGCCCTGGCTGAAGGCGATCAGCGCGAGCAAGCAGAAGACGACCAGCAGCGCGGAGAAGAAGGTCCCCGGCAGGGAGGCACCCCAGGAGAGGTCCTCCGCGTCGTCGAAGTCCATCGCCCGGGCGAGGTCGGACTCCTCGCCGCGGAAGACGGCGACCAGGATCAGCGCGAGTACGGCGTAGAGAGCGGCCACCCGGAGCGCCTGGACAATGGCTCCGGAGAGCTTGGTGAAGTGCCGGGTCTGCCGATGGAAGAGGAGGCCGATGACGCCGAGGACCAGCAGGGTGATGGTCAGTGGCATCACGCCGCCGGAGCCGATCATCTCGGCGGACTCTCCGGGTACACCCATCGTGGCGACGAGGGTGGTGCCGGTCGCCGCAGCCAGCGCGCCGACGGTCAGGGTCATCCGGTCATCGGTGCTGGTCTCGGGCAGCTCGCCCAACCAGATCAGACCGGCCGACGCGGCGATGCCGGCCGCTACCGCCAGCACCGCGATCCCCAACGCGAGCAGCCAGGCCCATGGGTTGAGCATGGCCAGGTTGAGCTGCGGGGTGGGGCGGTAGACCGGAGGCGGTCCGGTGGGGGCCCAGGCCGCCGGCGCAGCCGCGGTCGGTGGTGCGGGCGGGACCGGCGGCGCGGGTGGGAAGGCCGTACTGGTGGGTGGCGTCGCTGACAGCGGAGCGGTGGGCGGCGCCGTCGCCGGCTCCGGATGAAGGGCGCCGCACGACGGGCAGAACCGCCCGCCTTGAAGGGGTGCGCCGCACTGCTGGCAGAAGTTCACGAAGCCTCACTTAGTCCACGATTCCGGGCGACTCTAACCGCAGGCGACCCGGGCGTGCGCCGGAAATGCCGTACGGCGCCCGAGCAGTCTCGGACGCCGTACGGGCATTACCTCAGGCCAGAAGCGCAGTGCTGTCTAGCCCAGGGCTCAGTGCTGCGGCGGCTGGCCGCGCTGGCGGGGCTGACCCCACTGCTGCGGGTTCTGCGGGCCGGGCGCCTGCGGGGGCTGGCCACCGGCAGGCGGCTGCTGGCCCCACTGGCCGGGCTGCTGCGGCGGCTGCTGACCCCACTGACCGGGCGCCTGCTGCGGCGGGGGCGGCGGCTGCTGGCCCCACTGCTGCTGCGGCGGCGGTGCGCCCCACTGCTGCTGGCCGGGCTGCTGCTGACCCTGGCCGGGCTGCTGGCCCCACTGCTGCTGGTTCTGCTGCATCTGGGCCTGCGCCTGCTGGGCGGCGGCCTGGGCCTTCGCCTTGACCGCGTTCACGTCCAGGTTGCCGGTGACCACCAGCAGCACGGCGGCGACCACGATCGAGAGCAGGAAGAAGAGGCCCGTGGTGCCGAAGCCGCTGACGCCGAGCCAGAAGCTTCCCTTGTAGGTCTCGTCGTCGGCCTCCACCTTGAAGTTGAGGTGGGCGTTCGCGAAGCGGACCAGGAACGGCACCGCGACCAGCAGCAGGCCCAGGTAGACCGCGACGTTGCGCAGGATCTTGGTGCGGTCCAGAGACTTCCAGATCACCACGTAGGCGCCGGCCGCAGCGATCGCGATCGCCACCAGAGGCGCGATCCAGAAGAGCACGCCATTGTCGTCGGCGAAGTCTCCGAGCCGGTCGAGGCTCTTGCCCTGGCTCAGCTCGTCGTCGCCGTCGGAGTCGAAGCCGACATTGGCGAAGACGCCGAGTGCCAGCATCCGCACGCCGAGGGCCGGCAGCACGGCGACCAGAGCCATCACCTCGCTGAAGCCACGGGCGTCGTCGTTGCCGGCGATGATCGCGATCAGGTAGAGCAGACCGGCGGCAGTGGTCGCCACGGCGACGGCGGCGATGCCGATCAGCGGAGCGGCGACCCACGCGTGGACCTTGGCCCAGACGCCGGTCAGCCAGTCCGGCCGCACGAAGCAGGTGAGTGCCAGCACGGCGGTCAGCAGCAGGAAGCCGAGGAAGATCGCGCCCGGGATGGAGAGGTGTGCCTCGCCGTCCTGGAGGCCGAGACCTGCGGGTCCGACCTGGGTGCCGTCACTTCCGTCGGTGCTTGCGTAGCCCTTGATCTCCGGGCTCCAGATGCGCAGCACGATCGCGAGCACCAGCAGGGAGAGCATCATCAGCACGCCGGCACGGACCGCGTCGATGAGCGCGGTGCGCACGTCAGGGTAACGCGCGGTGACCCGGCGGAACAGGTAGATCGCCACGCCCAGTGCCAGCACGGTGGCCAGCAGGGGGTACTGCCCGAGGCTGGCCGTCTGGTCGTAGTCGTAGTCGTCGTTGCCGAGGTCATAGATGATGTTCGGCCCGAAGGTCGCCCCGGTGAGCAGCAGCGCCATCGCGATCGCGCTGCCGACCTTGAGGTCCTCGGCGGTGGTGAAGGCGATGATCAGGTTGACCACCAGCGCGACGCCGAGCGCGGCCCCGACGACGGTCGCCATGCCGAGCCAGTTGCCGGCCAGGATCTTGGAGAAGTCGAAGGAGGGCTTGCCCGGCCCGCCGAAGCCCTGACCGGGTGCGGCGTACGCACCGCCGGCGGGCGGTGCCCACTGCTGGCCCTGCGGAGCCTGCTGGCCCCACTGGCCCTGGCCGGGCTGCTGGGCCTGCTGGCCCCACTGCTGCTGCGCGGCGGGCGCCGGCGGCGGCTGCTGCCAGCCCTGCTGGGCGGGAGGCTGCTGCTGCCACTGCTGGGCCGGGGGCTGCTCGGGCTGGGCGGGCGAGCCCCACTGCTGCGGGGCGGGCGGCGTCGGCTGAGCCGGCGGCGTGGGAGCCTGCGCGGTCACGGCAGCGGTGGGGTCGGCCGGCGGGGTGCTGGGCCGGACCTGGGTGGCTTCGGGAGCGGCAGGGGCTGCGGCCAGGGACTGGCCGCAGGAGCCACAGAAGGCGGCGCCAGGAGTGACCGCTGCTCCGCAATGCGGGCAGGTGCTCATGGTGAGACTCCGATCGTCGAGTCAGGGTTGATGGCGTTGCATCCACCCTAGAGTGTGTCGCGGGCGGTATGCGCGCAATGTCTGGGGGCGCGCACCGCCGGGCAGCACCTACCCCGGCACGCGCCGGTCAAACCTGAGGGAGACCGGTTACCGGGTGCCCTGGATCTCGATGCTGCTGATCGCGGTGGTGTTGCGCGGGTTCGGGCCCGGCTTGCTGACGTCGAGCAGCCGCAGCCGGACCGTCCGGGTGCGCACGCCGTCGATCGGCAGCACCTGGAGATCCGTGGTGCGCCGAAGCGTCTGCTCCACCTCGGTGCCGTCGTCGAAGGACCAGACGACGCGCTGGATCTTGCGGTTGCTGCGGTACCAGTTCACGTCGCCGTCGCTCTTGGCGTAGCCGTTGACCATGCCGACCGAGGAGATCGTCGCGTCGGCGTCGAGGGTGAAGATGATCTCCGCGCCGGTGGCGTCGCCGGAGATCCGGTACGCCGTGGCGGGGTCGTCGTCGAGCATGTTCTCCACCGGGTAGCTGACCGGGTTGCCGGCCACGTCCTGGCGCGGAGCCAACGGTGCGGGCGCGTTGATCTGGGCCGACGCGGCCACGTTCTCGGTGTCGGGGTCCGCCTCGGGCGGCGTGATCGCGGACGGCGTCTCGGAGGGGGACTCCGAGCCGGCGGGCGTGCTCTCGGATGAGCCGGGGGAGCGGCTGGCGCTGGACTCCGCGCCACGCGCGTCGTCGGCGTCGTCCTCGTCGCTGAGCAGCAGGTAGCCGCCGGCAGCCGCCATCAGCAACAGCACCACGAGCAGCGCGATCCAGGGAGCGCGGGAGGGGCGGGTGCCCTTGCGCTGCCCGTGGTCGGCGGGCGGCGGCTGGTGCCCGAAGTCGCCGACCGGCGCGTTCGTGCCCGCGGCCCAGGCGCCACCGGCGGCCACCGGCGCGGAGATCGGGCGCTGGTTGGTCACGGTCGGCTGCGCGGGCGGTGGGTCGGCCGGAGCCGCCGGCTGGGTGGGCGCAGCCGCGCCCTGACCGGGGGCGTCGGCGAACAGCGGGTACCGGGCGCCGGTCGAGGCGTCGGGCTGGACGGCGGGGAGCCGGACCGAGGTCGCGGTCGGGTCGTCCTCGGCGGGCGGAGAGACAGGGGCACCGCAATTGGTGCAGAAGCGGCCGGGCTCCAGCCCTGCTCCGCAGTTCGTACAGAATCTCATCACGCTGTCCCTCTTGCCGACGTGGGCCCGTCGCCCCCCGGGGAGGGTACCGGAACGAGGTTGTACTGCGTCCACCTAGCGGACGGCGAGCGGCCCGCCGTCACGCCTCGAGCGTCAGCGGATCAGCTCGCGCGCGTCCACCCGATCCACCATCGGGGGCAGCCGGCGCACGGCCTGGGCCAGCTCCCGCAGCTCGGTGCCCAGCAGTGCCTGCGGCCCGTCGCACAGCGCCGTCTCGGGGTTGGGGTGCACGTCGACGATGACGCCGTCCGAGCCGACCGCGATCGCGGCCCGGGTCAGCGGCACGACCAGGTCCTTGCGGCCGGCCGCGTGCGAGGGGTCGACGATGATCGGCAGGTGGCTGGCCGCCTGGACGACCGGCACCGCGGAGATGTCCAGGGTGTTGCGGGTGGCCGGCTCGAAGGTGCGGATGCCGCGCTCGCAGAGCACCACGTCGAGGTTGCCGCGCTGCGCGATGTACTCGGCCGCCATCAGCCACTCCTCGATGGTCGAGGACATCCCGCGCTTGAGCAGCACCGGCTTGCCGGCCTCGCCGACCGCCTGGAGCAGACCGAAGTTGGCCATGTTGCGGGTGCCGACCTGGAGCATGTCGACGTGCTCGGCGACGATCTCGATGTCGCGGGCGTCGACCACCTCGGTGACCACCGGCATCCCGGTCGCCTCGCGGACCCCGGCCAGGATCTTGAGCCCGGCCGCGCCGATGCCCTGGAAGGCGTAGGGCGAGGTGCGGGGCTTGAAGGCACCGCCGCGCAGGATGGTGGCACCGGCCGACTGGGCCATCCGCGCCGCCTCGACGGTCTGCTCAGCGGTCTCGATCGCGCACGGTCCGGCGATGAAGGTGAAGCTGCCCGGGCCGATCGGCACCTGGCGACCGCTCGGGCCGACCCAGACCGTGGACCGGTCGGGGTGGTGCTGACGGCTGACCAGCTTGTACGGGTCGGAGATCCGGCGGACGTCGGCGACGCCGCGCAGCGTGCGCAGGTTCAGGTGGTGGAACGACTCGATGTCGCCGACCAGGCCGATGATGGTGCGGACCACGCCCTTGCTCACGAAGGCCTCGCCGCCCACGCTCTCCACGCGTTCGACCACGTGCGCGATGTCGTCGTCGGTGGCGCCGGGGGACATCACGATGACCATGTCGTGAGCGTAGTCCGGTGTCGATGGGTGGAACCGGCGCGCTCAACATGCGGAATTCCTGGGGGCGGCCGGCTCAGACGCCGATGTGGGTGACCTCGCCCTCGATGTGGCGACGCGGCGCGAGCTCCACCAGCAGCATCGCCAGCAGCACCAGGGCGCCACCCCCGAGCAGGCGCGGCGTCGGGTCCTCACCGCCCAGCGCCACCGCGAAGCCGGCCGCGAAGACCGGCTCCATGCTCATCACGATCGCGCTGCGGCTGGGGGAGAGGTGCGCCTGGGCCCAGGTCTGGCCAGCGATCGCCAGGGCACCGGCGAAGACCGCCATGTAGACGATCGAGAGCCAGTCCGAGCCACGCTCCGGCAGGGTGATCCCGTTGGGCGCGGCCCCGATCACGCAGATCACCGAGATGGTGGCCAGCTGGATGATGGTCAGGCCGATCGCGTCCTGCGGCGTCGACCAGGCGCCCAGGCCGACGATGTGCAGGGCGTAGACCACCGCGCTGACCAGGGTCAGCGTCTCGCCGTAGCCGAAGGCGAGGCCGCCCGGCTGCAGGGTCAGCAGGCCGATCCCGGCGATCGCGACCAGCACCGCGACCCAGGTGGCGGCGCCGATCCGGTGCCGCAGCAGCACGGCCGCGAGCAGCGGGGTCGCGACGACGTAGAGGCCGGTGATGAAGCCGGAGACCGACGCCGCGGTGTGCGCCAGGCCGATGGTCTGCAGGATCTGGCCGCCGGCGTAGAGCGCGCCGAGCACCATCGCCTGGCGCCGGGCCCGGCTGCTGAGTCGCCCGACCGCGCGCGGGAAGATCAGCCAGAGCACCAGGGTCGCGATCGGGAAGCGCAGCGCCAGGAAGTCGAGCGCGCTGATCCGCTCGGAGAGGTCCTTGATCAGGATGAACGTGGAGCCCCAACAGGCCGTAATCGCCAGCAGAGCCAGCGTGGCCAAGCGGGTCGTGCGGGTGGAGCTCACTTCGTGGCCGAGGCGCGCAGCCGGCGCAGGACGTCCAGGTCGGGGTTGTCGGCGTCGCGGGAGCCGGGGGTCTCCAGGATGAACGGCACGCCGTCCGTGAGCGGGTGCGCGAACAGCTCCTCGAAGGCGCTCTCGCCGATGAAGCCGGCGCCGATGTTCTGGTGCCGGTCCTTGAAGGCTCCGCGCACGTCCATCGAGTCGTTGGCGTGGATCAGGCGCAGCCGGTCCGGGCCGCCGATCTCGGCGATCCGCTCCACGGCGCGGGCTGCCCCGCCGGCCTCGTCCAGCGGCTCTCCTGCGGCGAAGACATGGCAGGTGTCGAGGCAGATGCCGGCCTTGGGGTGGAAGTCCACCGCGGCCAGGTACGGCTCCAGGTCCTCGACGCCGGCGCACAGCGAGCGGCCCTGCCCTGCCGTCGGCTCCAGCAGCAGCCAGGGCGCGTCGTCGTCATCGAGGGCGTCCAGCAGCGGTAGGAGTCCCTCGCGGACCTGGCGCATGGCGGCGGCGAGCTTCTCCTCGCTGCCGGCCGGGTCCACGTAGGAGCCGGTGTGCACGACCACGCCCTCGGCGCCGATCTCGGCGGCCCGCTTCAGGTTGTGGGCGAGCACCGCGACCGACTTCTCGTAGGTGGCCGGCGTCGGGGAGCCCAGGTTCACCAGGTAGGGGGCGTGGATGAAGGCACGGGTGCCGGTCTCGGCGCAGCGTTCGCGGAAGAGCGCGTCCTGCTGCGGGTTCCCGGCCGAGTGCGCCCAGCCGCGCGGGTTGCCGACGAAGACCTGCAAGGTCTCGCAGCCCAGGGCGTGAGCATCGCTCAACGCGCCTGCGGCGAGGCCCTTGCCGACCTGGAGATGGGTACCGATCGGGTTGCGCGTGGCGGGGGTGGAGAGTTCAGGCACCGGCAGAGCCTACCCGTGGCGCCGGGCCCGATCAGAAGACGGTCAGGGTGATCGTGCTGCCCTTGGGGACCTTGTCGCCCGACCCCGGATTCGAGGAGATCACGTAGCCCAGCCCGATGCTCTCCAGGTGCCGCTTCACCTTCACCTTGAAGCCGAGGTCCTCGAGCTTCTCGGTCGCCGCGTCGACGCCCATCGCGCGGACCGACGGCACCTCGACCAACGGCGGGCCCTTGGAGACCACGACCGCGATCGCGTCGCCGCGGTAGCGCTGTCCGGTGGTGGGCGACTGCGAGATCACCTTGCCCTCGGCGAGGGTCTCGCTGTAGTCCTCGGTGCGCTCGAGGGTGAGCTTGGTGCGCTTGGCCCAGGCCTCGATCCGGCTGAACTCCTTGCCGGTGAAGTCCTTGACGTTGATCGGCTTGCGGCCCTTGCTGACCACCAGGCTGACCCGGGTGGTGGGCGGGCGCTGCTCGCCGGTCCGGATCGTCTTGCCGTCGACCTCGACCCGGATCGCGGTGCCCTCGGGAATGGTCTCCGAGTACACCTCGACGGTCTCGTCGTAGACGAAGTGCTCGGTCAGCAGCGCCTGGGCGTCGTCCTCGCTCTGGCCCTTGACGTCGGGGATCGGGTAGAGCTCCTTGCCCAGCGAGAGCACCACGGTGACCGTGCCGCCGTTGACCACCCGATCGCCCGGCCCGGGGTCGGTGCTCAGCACCTGGCCCTCGGCGACGTCGTTGGAGTACTCGGGATCGCCGAGCTCGAACTCGAGCCCGGCGTCGGTGATCCGCTGCTCCGCCTCGGCGGAGGTGAGGTCCAGCACCGCCGGGGTGCTGGTCCAGCGACCGACCCCGAACCACCAGGCGCCGGCACCCACGAGAGTGGCGATCAGGAGTGCGACCAGGAGCAGGATCGGCCCGCGACGGCGCGAGCGCGGCTCCGCGTCGTCTTCGGCGGGGACCGCGGCTGCGGTGGGGCGAGGCGGAAGGCCGGAGCCACCGGAGCCGGCTCGGGGGCACGCTGGGTGGCGATCGTCTGAGCCGCCGCCCGGGTCTCGGCCTGGGTCTGCTGCGG
>NZ_BAAALG010000003.1:185911-211615 GCF_039528155.1 Nocardioides dubius
CGAGCGGTCGAAGGTCGTGGTCGCCTCGACGTGCGCGCGTGCCGGGTCAGCTGCCACGGCTGCGGCGACGGCGGTCGTCGTCGCAGCGGCCGGTCGCTGGCTGCCGAGCGGGTCCGGCGTGGTGTCCTCGTGGAACTGGGCCTCCTGCTGCGCGGTGACTGCGGGCGGAGCGAGGTCGGCGACCAGCTCGGGATCGTCCAGGACGCCGTCGGCCAGGGCCTGACGGACCCGGCGCACCTGGTGCAGCAGCACGCGGGCGTCGGCGGCCCGGTGCTCGCGGTCGCGGGCGGTGGCCCGGGCGACCAGCGCATCGAGGTAGGCGGGGATCCGCAGCTCGGGCTCGGTGCTGGTGACGATCGACGACGGTGGCGGAACGTCCTCGTGGACGTGCTTGTAGGCGACCTGGATCGGCGACTCGCCCTCGTGCGGCTTCTTGCCGGTGAGCAGCTCGAAGAGCACGACGCCGGCCGCGTAGACATCGGCGCGGGTGTCGGCCCGGCCGTCGACGACCAGCTCCGGGGCGAGATAGGAGACGGTGCCGATCAGCACGCCGCCGGTCGCCGTGTGCTGGGTGTCGGCGCTGATCGCCTTGGCCAGCCCGAAGTCGGCCACCTTCGGCACGCCGCCGGGTGCGTCCGGGATCAACACGTTCTCGGGCTTGATGTCGCGGTGGATCAGGCCCGCCTGGTGGGCCGCGGCCAGCGCGGCGAGCACCGGCTCGATCAGGGAAAGCGCCTTGAGCGGGGGCATCGGTGCCTGCTGGCGGATCACGTCGCGCAGGGTGTGGCCGGGCACGTACTCCATCACCAGGAAGACGGTGCCGCGCTCCTCGCCCTGGTCGTAGACGGCGACCACGTTGGGGTGGGAGAGCCGGGCGGCGTGCTTGGCCTCCCGCACGAAGCGCTCGGCGAAGTCGCCGTCGTCGCCCAGGCCGGGGTGCATCACCTTGACCGCGACGGTGCGGTCCAGGCGCACGTCGACGGCCTCGTAGACGCCGGCCATCCCGCCGCGCGCGATCCGGTCGCCGATCCGGTACCTGCCGTCCAACAACCGCCCGATCAACGGGTCGTCGGTGTCCCGCTCCGGTCCAGAATTCACGGCTGTCGTCCTCACACTGCGCGGCGGAAAGGGGAAGGGGTAGCGCACCGCCGGGGCAATCCTACGAAAGCGGACCCACTCAGCAGGCTCCGTGACACCCCTCGGCGTGGCGGCCGGTTTCCGCGCGCGCTCGGCGAGTGTCAGAGTTGACCCCATGAATGACGCTGCCGACAACACCCCTGACCTCGCCGTCCTCGTCGAGGAGTGGTTCGACTGGGCCGAGACGGCGAAGGCGCTCGGCGTCAGCGTGAACCAGGTCCGCACGATGATCCGCGAGCACCAGCTCGCTGCCGCCGTCCCCGTTCCGGGCGCCGGCCAGAAGATCCCCGCCCTGTTCGTCCAGGACGGCCTGATCGTCAAGGGGATCCCCGGCCTGCTCACCGTCTTCCACGACGGCGGCTGGGACGACCGCGAGTGCATCGCCTGGATCTTCACCGACCAGCAGCTGCCCGGACGCCCGATCGACGCGCTGCGGGAGAACCGTGGCTCCGAGGTGAAGCGCCGGGCGCAGGCGATCGCCCTGTGAGCCCTGCCCGGTCCGGGCCCCGCTGGATGAGGCTGCTCGGCGGGGCGCTGGTCGTCCTGATCGCGGTCCTCGGCTGGTGGCTCCAGACCGGGCCGGACGGCTCGGACGATGAGTCGCGCACACCGGGCGACGCGTCCACGACCTACCTCGGCAGCTACGAGCAGCTCGACTCCGGCGACGCGCCAGCGAGTGAGGTGCCCGCGCCCTCGGCGGAGGCCGACGAGCAGCGCCTGGGCACCGACCCGGAGTCCGGCCTGGCCTGGGTCGACGTGGCGGACCTCCCCGCCGAGGCCGAGGAGACCTTGCGGCTGATCGACGACGGCGGGCCGTTCCCCTACGAGCGCGACGGCGTCACCTTCGGCAACTTCGAGGGGCTGCTGCCACAGCGTGCCCGGGGCTACTACGCCGAGTACACGGTGCCGACCCCCGGGCTCAGTCACCGGGGTGCGCGCCGGATCGTCGCCGGTGACGGCGACGAGTACTACTGGACCGAGGACCACTACGAGTCCTTCGAGCGGATCGTCCGGTGAACGGGCTGGCTGCGGTGCTGGCCGGTGCCTTGCCGGCCCTCACCTACCGCTACCCGGCGCCGGACCTCGACGACCTGGCGGCGGCGCTCGGTGCGCCGTCCTGGCAGGTCGGCCGGCTCGCCGGCGCCGCCACCAAGGCCGACGTGCTGGCCGGGCTGGGGGAGAGCCTCGACTTCGGCGAGCACTACGGCGCCAACCTCGACGCCCTGGCCGACTGCCTGGCCGACCTCGACGGTGACCGGGTGCTGCTCTGGCAGGACTGGGCGCTGCTGGCCGAGGGTGAGCCGAGGGTCTTCGCCACCGTGCTGGAGATCCTCGGCGAGCACCAGGCTGCCGCGCGCCGGGGCCGGCTGCTGGTCCTCCTGTGCGGCGAGGGCCCCGAGCAGCCCCCGGTGCCGTACCTGATCTGACGCGCCGCAGCGGCCGCGGGATGCCGTCGGGCTCGGGCGCTCGGCTACCATGCTCCACCGTGCCCACCCCGTCGTCGCAGCCTCGTCTGATCCGCCGTGGAGCGGTGATCGTGGCGCTCCTCGCCGCGGTGCTCATCGTCGCGTTCAGCAACTCCTTCGGCCGTGCCGAGCCGACCGGGAACTACCGGCCGCCGCTGCCGGCCGCGGCCCTCGACACCGGCTGCTATCCGCTGCCGGACGGGGTCGACTTCGACTTCTCCTTCCAGGTGCGCCGCGACGGCGATCGCGAGCGTGAGGACGGCATCCGCCGCGAGCTGCGGATCCAGTGGAACCTGGTCGACCTCGAGCAGGCCAGCAAGGACGTGCTCGCCGCCTTCACCGACGCCGGCTTCACGGTGATCAGCGACGAGGAGCGCTCCGCCACCGTCACCCGCGCCGACGTGGGCGAGGTGAGCTGGCGACTGACGCCGCTCGACGTCTCGCCGGAGACCGTCGTCCAGGGCTGGGTGGTCTTCGACCTGCCGGCGATCGCGCGTCAGTCCGATGCCGAGGAGTGCGGCTGGCCGTCGGTCACCAAGCGCTTCGGAAAGGACCTGGTGTGAGCACCGTCCATCGCGCGCTCGACAAGCTGGTCGAGCTCCGGGCACGGTTGCCCCGGATCGAGATCTTCCTGCTGGTGCTGGTGATCGCGCACGTCGTGCTGAAGTTCGTCCTGTACCCGCAGGTGATGGACGCCAAGCTGATCGGCGACGAGACCTCCTACGTCAACGGCGGCCGGGCGTTCTCGAACGCGGTGCGCGATCTGGTCGCGGGCGGCGGTGTCGACGTCGCCGAGCTGCAGCGCAACGTGATCAGCAGCGGCTGGTTCATGCCGGGCATGATGCTGCTGCTGACACCGCTCTTCATCGTCGACCCCGACGCCTCGATCGCGATGATCCGCGGCTACCTCGGGGTCTGCTCCACGTTGATCCTGCTGCTCGCCGTCAGCGTGGTGCGGCGCCACCTGGGCGACCGCTACGCCGTGGTGCTGCTGATCTTCCCGGGCCTGGTCCCGATGTGGCTGCTCTTCTCGTTCGCCGCCTGGGGCGACCTGACCGCGGGCCTGCTCGCGGTGATCTTCCTGGCCCTGTTGGTCGGGGCGCTGCGCAGCATCCGTGAGGGCGTCGGGATCACCTGGCGTGACGGCCTGAAGCTCGGCCTGCTGGCGATCACAGTGGTCTACTTCCGCTCCAGCGCCTCGGTGCTCGCCGTCGGGCTCTGTCTGGTGGTCGGCCTGGTGATCCTCGGCTTCCTGCGCGGCAAGGTGCGGCTGCGCAGCTTCGGCGCGATGGTGGTGGCCGGCGTCGCCTTCGTCGGCCTGCTGGTGCCGTGGTCGATCGCAGCCAGCGAGACCCTCGGCAGCCGGGTGCTGACCACCACCTCGGTGGCCAACGGCACCGCCAACACCTTCGGCGACCGCAGCCAGGTCTGCTTCGGCCCCTGTGACGCCGGCAGCACGCTGTGGTTCGCGCCGGTGCGCTACTCGCGTGAGGTCGGCCGGGCGACCGGGCTCGGCGAGGTCGAGGTCCAGGAGCAGATGTCGGAGTTCGCGCGGGCGAACGTGACGCCGCAGAGCTACTCGCGCCAGGTGCTCACCAACTTCGGCTCCTACCTCTTCAAGCCGGCCGGCTTCGCGATCCACCTGCAGCCGCCGAACTCCGGGGAGAACCTCGCGTACTGGCTGATCGCGATCTCCACCAACCTGCTCTTCTTCCCGATGCTGGCCGGCGCGCTGCTGATGATGCTCGGCATCTTCCGCACCTCCTTCGACAACCGCTTCCTCAGCCTGCTGCTGACCCTCGGGCTCGGCTCGCTGATGTTGCAACCGTTCCTGCACGTGGCGGGGGCCCGCTACTGGACGACGGCGGCCCCGATGATGGCGATGGCCACAGTGCTGCTCGGGGGCGAGCTGCTGGCGCGCAAGCGGGGCCACCGCGAGGCGTTGAGACCGGCAGGCGAGAATCATCGCAGCGACGCGGTCCTGGCCACCTGGTTGGATCGCGCGCAATGGGCACTGGCCGCCGGCCTGGTGCTGACCGTGGCCGGACTGACGATCCTGGCCGTGCTGTGACGAGGAAGGACGCATCCATGGGGACCGAGCCGCAGCGGGCCGACGACGAGCGCCGCAAGGTCACCTATGTGCTCCCGGTCTACGAGGAGGCCGAGAACATCGCGGTCTTCCACCAGGCGCTGACCGAGGCCACCGACCAGCGTCCCGACCTCGACTTCGAGTACATCTACGTCGACGACGGCAGCAAGGACGACTCGCTCTCCGGCCTGCTCGGGCTGCGCGAGGCGGACCCGCGGGTCACCGTGGTGAGCCTGTCGCGCAACTTCGGCCACCAGCTGGCGGTGACCGCGGGACTCGACATGGCCTCGGACGCCGACGCGGTGATCGTGATGGACACCGACCTGCAGGACCCGCCGCGGGTCAGCCTGGAGATGCTGACCATGTGGGAGGACGGCGTCGACGTCGTCTTCGCGCAGCGTCGCAGCCGCCAGGACAGCGTCTTCAAGAAGTCCACCGCCTGGGCGTTCTACTGGGTGCTGGACAAGCTCGCCTCGATCGAGATCCCGCGCAACACCGGCGACTTCCGCCTGATGGACCGGGCCGTGGTGGCCGAGGTCGGCCGCTACCGCGAGCACGCCCGCTTCCTGCGCGGGATCGTGGCTCACGTCGGCTTCCGCCAGGAGGCGCTGCTCTTCGACCGGGACTCGCGCCACGCCGGCTCCACCGGCTACCCGCTGCGCAAGATGCTGACCTTCGCCGCCAACGGCATCGTCGGCTTCTCCACCACCCCGTTGAAGATGATCTCGCGGCTCGGCTTCGCGATCTCCGCTATCTCCGTGCTGCTGGCCTTCTACGTCTTCGGGGTCCGCGTCTTCGACCCGGACAGCGCCGTGCCCGGTTGGGCGTTCCTCGGCGTGGGCATGTTCCTGCTCAGCGGCCTGCAGCTGATCATGATGGGCGTGATCGGCAGCTACCTGGGCCGGGTCTACGTCGAGGTCCAGGACCGGCCGCTGTACTCGGTCGCGTTGGCCGCCCGTGGCGAGCGTGGCCCGGGTCGCGCCGTCCGTCGCACGGCCGAGCAGAGCGGGAGCGAGCGCTGATCCGCCGCCTGCTGGACCGCACCGTGGTGCGGTTCGCCGCGGTCGGGGTCGTCAACACCGGCCTGGACATGGGGCTGTTCCTGCTGCTCCAGCCGTGGCTGGGCATCGTGGCCGCGAACTTCCTGTCGACCAGCGCGGGGATGACGTTCAGCTTCCTGGTCAACGGCCGCTTCACCTTCCGCGACCAGCAGGCGACCTGGCGCAAGGCGTTGCTCTTCCTGGCCACCACCGGCACCACGATGTGGGTGCTGCAGCCGGTGGTGATCCACCTGCTGCTCGAGGTGATCGACAGCGTGGCCCTGGTCAAGCTGCTCGCGATCGGAGTCAGCTTCGTGGCGAACTTCGCCGCCTACCGCTTCGTGGTGTGGCCCGTGCAGCAGCACCGCACCCACTAGCCGAGCCCGCGCTTGTTCCCGCCGAGCTTGCGCTTGTTTTCGCCGAGCTTGCGCTTCTAGGTCAGACGACGCGGCGGGTGGCGGCCTCGGCCATCGCCCGGAGACCGGGAGCGGCCTCGGACCGCAGCGCCGGACTCTGCAGCGCGGTGACGGCGTCCTGGGTGAGGCTCTCGATCAGCTCCTCCACCTGCTGCTCCGCGCCGCTGGCCCGGATCAGCCCACGCAGCCGCTCCACCTCGGCAGGGCTGAGATCGCGCCCGAGCGAGCGGTCCAGCAGATCGGCGTCCTCGCCCGTCAGCGCGTCCAGCGTCTTGGCCACCAGCACGGTGCGCTTGCCCTCGACCAGGTCGTCACCGGCGGGCTTGCCGGTCACCCCGGGGTCACCGAAGACGCCGAGCTGGTCGTCGCGGAGCTGGAATGCCTCCCCGAGCGGAAGGCCGTAGCCGCTCAGCGCGGCGAGCTGCGGGGCACCGGCACCGGCCAGGGCCGCGCCGATGTGCAGCGGGCGCTCCACCGAGTACTTCGCCGACTTGTAGCGCAGCACCGTCATCGCGGTCGCGACGTCCGCACGGGCACGGGCCTGCACGGAGACGTCGAGGAACTGGCCGGCGACGACCTCGCTGCGGCACAGGTCGAAGAGGTCGAGCGCGGGACCGACCCGCTCCCAGCCGAGGCCGCAGCGCCGCAGCAACTCGTCGGCCCAGGTGAGCAGCAGGTCGCCGAGCAGGATCGCCGCGGCGGCGCCGTACTGGACCGGGTCGCCGGTCCAGCCGCGCTGCTGGTGGCTGGCCTCGAAGGCGCGGTGGGTGGCCGGGCGTCCGCGGCGGGTGTCCGAGGCGTCCATCAGGTCGTCGTGGACCAGCGCGCTTGCCTGCAGGAACTCGAAGGCGGCGCAGGCACGCAGCAGGGCCGCGCGGTCGCCGTCGCTCGGCTCGGTGATCGCCGCGTAGCCCCACCAGCAGAAGGCCGCACGCAGTCGCTTGCCCCCGCGCAGGGCGGTCCGGGCCTCCGCGATCAGGGCGGCGGCGTCGTCCCCGAGTGGAGCCAGGCGCTCGGCCTGGGCGTCGATGAACTCGTCGATCACGACCTGCAGGTCGGCACGGAACGTGGCGTCGTCAAAGGCTGGCGCGGTCACAGGGTGAGCGTAGCCAGCCCGGTTCGGGCGCGGGTCGGCGGGACACCCAGTGGAACGAGGCCCGGGCCACGGCCTCGACCACCTACACTCGGGCCATGACTGCACAGCCCCGCCGCATCGGCGAGCTCATCCGCCAGGGTGAGCGCTCCTTCTCCTTCGAGTTCTTCCCGCCCAAGGACGAGGCCGGCGAGGAGCAGCTCTGGAAGGCGATCCGCGAGCTGGAGCCGTACCGGCCGACCTTCGTCTCGGTGACCTACGGCGCCGGCGGCTCGACCCGCGACACCACGGTGGCGATCACGGAGCGGATCGCGCGGGAGACCAGCCTGGTCCCGATGGCCCACCTCACCTGCGTGGGCCACACCGAGCAGGAGCTGCGCACGATCCTGGACACCTACCGCGACGCCGGGGTGCACAACGTGCTGGCGCTGCGCGGCGATGCCGCCGAGGGGCCGCGGGCCGAGTGGACGGCGACCGAGGGTGGGTTCAACCACGCGGTGCAGCTCGTCGAGCTGGCCCGCGACCATGCCGACCTGGAGGTCGGCGTGGCGGCGTTCCCGGAGGGTCACCCCTCCGCGGAGTCGCTGGACGCCGACGCCGACGTGCTGGTGGCGAAGGCGAAGGCGGGCGCGCAGTTCGCCGTCACCCAGATGTTCTTCCACGCTGCCGACTACTTCGCGCTGGTTGAGCGGGTCCGGGCGCGCGGGGTCGACATCCCGATCCTGCCGGGCATCATGCCGATCCTGAACCTCAGCGCGATCCGTCGCCAGGGCGAGCTGATCGGCACCAGCGTCCCGCAGGAGATCGTCGACCGGATCTCGGCCTTCGACGGCGACCCGGCGGCGGTGCGTGCCGAGGGCATCAAGATCGCGGCCGAGCTCTGTGACGAGCTCCTCGCCGGGGGAGCACCTGGCCTGCACTTCTACACGCTGAACCGCTCCAAGGCGACGCTGGAGATCTTCGCGGCACTGCAGATCACCGCGTAGCCGGACGTCGCGACCGAGGCCGGGGCAGCGGGGCTCAGGCCTCCGTCTCGGCCTCGTCGATCTCCTGGGCGACCAGCGCTGCGGAGAGCCCGACCCAGGGGAGCCCCGCTCCGGGGACCGCGTGGGCTCCTGCGGCGTAGACGCCGGGCACTGGCGTGCGGGTGCTGATCTTGTTCCTGAGGGTCCCGCGCCCTTGCCAGAGCACGCCCATCGGAGAGCTCTGCCAGTGCTCGACCTGGGCACGCGGGGAGCGGTCGACCCGGACCTCGACATGGGGCCGGACGTTGATCCCGCGGCGCGCCAGGGCGAGCACGATGTCCTCGGCGAGCAGGCCGCGGCCGAGGACGGTCCAGGCCTGGGCGCCGTCGGGCGCGCGGCCGTTGGTGCGCACCACCAGCATCGGATCGCCGTGCAGCACGACCTCGTGCGGGAGCTCGGGCAGGTCGTCGCCGGTGAGGCCGAGGTGGCAGGCGACCGGGGGAAGGGCGGGCAAGGTGCGCTTGACGTGCTCGGCGAGGGCGGGGATCGCTCGCGGATCGATCGCGCAGACGACATGGTCGGCGTCGATCTCTCCGGCATCGGTGGTGACGGCGACCGCTCGTCCCTCGCGCAGGACGAGATCGCGCACCGCGACACCGGTCTGCACCTCCACCTTCCGGGTGGCGAGCCGGGAGACGAGGGCACCGCTGAGCTGGCTCATCCCGCCGGGCACGGTCCAGGTCCCGAAGTTCTGCTCGAGGTAGCTGAGCATCCCGACCCACCCGGGCACGTCGCGCGGGTCGTGGCCCTCGAAGACGGCGTTGTGCTGAGCAAGGGCGCGGAGCCGGTCGTCCTTGAACGCCTTCTTGGTGCGCTTGGCCAGTGAGGTGCGGGTGAAGAGCAGGTTGTGCACGGCCTTGTCGGTGACGTCGGGACGCCAGGGCCGCTCGAAGTAGGTGCGGCGCAGCAGGTCCCATTCGTCGGCGAAGCTCGCGACGTAGGTGGCCCACTGGTCGCCGAGGCCGGCTCCGAGGGCGTCGACGGCGT
Source organism: Nocardioides dubius (assembly GCF_039528155.1). NCBI lineage: Bacteria > Bacillati > Actinomycetota > Actinomycetes > Propionibacteriales > Nocardioidaceae > Nocardioides > Nocardioides dubius. The sequence continues at coordinate 195,165 of NZ_BAAALG010000003.1, forward strand.
CGATCTGGACGCCACGGGAGCCGCCGGGCAGGCTGACCGAGCTGCCGTCGGTGAACCGGTGCTCGCGGATCAGCGGCTCCGAGACGAGGTCGAGCTCGCGCTCCAAGGGACGCCCGGACTTGCGGAACAGGTCCCGGATGACGGCAGGGAGCAGCGTCGTGGTCGGGCCGGTCTCCCAGGCGAAGCCCTCGGACTCGATCTGCTGGACCGCGCCTCCGAGCTCGGGCAGCCGCTCCACCAAGGTGACGTCGTGTCCTCGCTTCGCCAGACGTGCCGCGCTGGCCATGCCCGCGAAGCCGCCACCGATCACCACCACTCGTGCCATGGGCAGAACCCTAGAGGCCGACAGGGGTGGTGCGGGTGGGGGATAGCTGAACCCGTGGGCTCACACCTCGTGTGCTCACCTGCGGCGGGTGAAGCGGATGCCTCCGTGGGGGAGGTATTCGACGGTGTAGGTGGGGTCGTGGATGTAGTGGTGGTGCTTGCTGCAGAGGAGGCTGCCGTCGGCGAGGTCGGTTCTTCCGCCGAGGTGCCAGGGGTTGTTGTGGTGTGCTTCGCACCAGGTGGCGGGTATTCGGCAGTTCTCGGCGAGGCAGTAGGGATGGATGAGGGCGAGTGCCCTGTGTTGGGGTGCGCTGTAGAAGCGCTTTGTTCTACCGAGATCGAGGGGTTGGCTCTGGCCGCCCAGTACGGCGGGGATGATGCCGGCGTTGCAGGCGAGGCGTCTTGCTTCGCCGGCGGAGATCCGGTCATGCCACCCGTCGCGTTGGGTGGTCAGGGTGGCGGTGCCGATCTCGTTGCGCAGCGCGTCGAGGCTGATCGTGACCACGACGGTGGTGGCGTCTCCGCCGTGCAACGGCAACCGCTTCGGGTCGAGGGTCTCCAGGAGTGTGTTCAATGCGCGGGCGTTGCGTTGGGGGGTGGAGAGCTTCCGGATGGGGTGGGGTTGGCCGCTGCCGCTGCCGCTGCCGCTGCCGCTGCCGCTGCCGCTGTTGGAATCGCTGGTTTCGGTCGCGTCGTCGCTGGCTGGATCGTCGAACTCGCCGTGGTGCGCATCGCGGCCGGGACATTCGAGGTCACCGCACGACTCGGCGTACCCACCTGCCTCGTCGGGTGCGCATCGCAAGGTGCGGGGGTGAGGTGGTCCCTGCGTGGGTTGGTGATCGCGTTCAACGCTGTGGCGAGCCGGTTGGCGCAGCCCTCGGTCAGCAGGCCGCTGATCCGGGTGGTGCCGTCGCCCTGCGGCTTCAACGTCAGTTGCTGGCGTTCGCGGGCTGAGCGCTCCTCGTCGGCCAGACGCTTCCCTTCCACCGCTTCAGCGATATCCGGCGCCACGACGTCGATGATGCGTTTGCCCATCCGGCGGAGGTCGTTGGGCCCGAACTCCTCAGCGTGCTCGACAAGCGTCCGTTCAGCGTCACGAAGCACCGTGGCGTCCAGGTCGTCAGGTAGCGCGTTCAAGGAGCGGGTGATCTCGACCGATTGAGCGAGGTTGACGCGGCCTTCGCGCAGTGCGGCGTGCAGGTGCATCCACCTGCTGTCGAGTTCGCGAGCGGTGCGTAGCTCGCGGGCCATGGTGCCGTGGGCTTGGTGGGTGGCGTGGGCGAGGTAGTCGCCGATGTTCCTTGCGCCGTGGGCATCGGCCACATCGAAGGCACAAGCCAGGAGCCGGTAGTTCAACTCGGTCAGCCGCGCTTGTAGGGCGGGCATCTTCAGCAGTACAGCTTGCTTCTTCGCCGTCGTCAGGTAGATCGGCTCAGCATCGCTACACAAGTCGAGCGCGGCCTCGATCGCCAACGTGGCTTGGCAGATCGCCTGCTGGCTCAGCGCCAGCGCGTCGGCCGCGTCGAACTCGTCGGGCGGGTCGGATGGGGGAGTGATGCGTGGCATGGATGCCTCCGAGTAGGCCGGCCCGGAGCGAGTTCCCGAGCACACGACAGACGCTACGAGTGACCTCCGACACAGCGCGGTTCGTGGATCAGTAGGTTGGCGTCGTGCGCAGAGTTGAGGTCGCGGCCGCCTACGGCGAGCGGGCCGACGAGTATCGCGAGAGGTTCGGCTCGGTTGATCAGATGTCACCTAGGGACCGAGCCACGATCAGCGCTTGGGGGAGGAGCGTGGCGGGCCCCGTCCTCGACGTCGGCTGCGGTCCGGGGCACTGGGGTGACCTCATCGCGGCCGAGAGCGGCAACGACGTCATCGGGCTCGACGCCTCGTGCCGATTCCTCAGCGCCGCGAGGCGCGGCTTTCCGTCACTTCGCCTTGTGGCGGGTGACCTGGAACAGCTTCCGTTCGGCGATGACTCAGTGGGCGGCGTCCTTGCCTGGTTCTCGCTCATCCATGCCGACCCCGAGGCCGTGGCGTCCATCCTCGGCGAGTTCACCCGAGTGCTGAGGCCGACAGGATCCTTGCTGATCGGCTACTTCGAGGGACCTGCCCGCGAGCCGTTCGACCACGCGGTGGCAACCGCCTACTACTGGTCGGCCGACGCGTTGGGGGAGCTGCTGCGCTCCTGCGGGCTGACTGTCCAGCGTGCCTCGGCGCGGCAGGATCCCGGGATCCGGAGGCAAGGGGACCTGACCGCGATCTTCCGCTCCTGACTCCGAGCCCGCTGTCGAAGAGGGGCGACTGTCAGGGGCCCGGCGGGGCGCCAGCCCCCGCGCGGCGCGCCTTGCGGCGGGCCCAACCGCGCCTGATCAACCGGATCGCGAACCACAGGAACCCGAGGCCGACGACCAACAGGGTGGCGGCGATGCCGGCCGCCAGCACCGGATGCTCGATGGCGAACCAGACCACGCCGAGCACCACGATGTCCTCGGCGGTGCTGGCCAGCACGTTGCTGACCGGCTCCGGGGAGGAGTTGATGGCCAGGCGACTGCCCATCTTCACCGCGTGCGAGGCGAGCGCGCTTCCGCCGCCGACCACAGCGGCCACGGCGCCGTTGAGGGAGTCGGCATCGCCGGCGATCAGCACGCCGATGATCGCCCCGGTGGTGGGCCGGATCGCCGTCGAGATGGCATCCCAGGTGGAGTCGATGGCTGGGATCTTGTCGGCCACGAACTCCATCGCGTAGAGCGCCCCGGCGATCGCCAGGACCGCGGGGTTCCCGAGCACGTTCGGGATCTGGTCGTAGCCGCCGATCCGGTCCGCGATGCCGAGCACCAGTACCACCAGGTAGGCGTTGACGCCACTGGCCCAGCCGCTGGAGAAGACCAGCGCGAGCGACTCCACCTCAGCCGCCGGCCTGCTCGACGACGCGGGCCAGCGTCTCGGGGTCGCGGGCGATCACGGCGGTGCCGTCGTCCAGGGTGATGATCGGCCGCTGGATCAGCCTCGGATGGGCGACCAGCGTCTCGATCCAGGCGCCGCGGCTCGCGGCGTCCTTCGCCAGGGCCCGCAGGCCCGCCTCCTTCGCTGCGGCGTCACCGGTGCGAGCGACGTCCCACGGCTCCAGGCCGAGCCGGCCCAACAGCTCCTCGAGCTCGGCGACCGTGGGCGGCTCGTCGAGGTAGCGCCGCTGGGTGTACGTGGTGCCAGCCTCGTCCAAGGTGGCGACGGCGGTGCGGCACTTAGAGCACGCCGGGTTGATCCAGATCTCCATCACGCCACCTCGATCTCGGCTGCGCCGGTCATCGCCACCAGCTCGTCATAGGTCGTCGAGAAGACGGCGGCCGGGTGCCCGGCTGCCGCCCAGATCACGTCGTAGCCGCGCAGGTCGACGTCGATCCAGGTCGGGATCGGTGCCGGGTGCGCCAGCGGCGAGACCCCACCGATCACCTGTCCGGTGTGGGCCCGCACGAAGTCGGGGTTCGCCCGACGCAGGGGACCGGTGTGCTCGGCCACCTTCTCGGTGTCCACCCGGTGCGCGCCGCTGGTGAGCACCAGCGCCGGCGTCTCCTCGACCGCGAACAGCAGGCTGTTGGCGATCGCTCCCACCGGGCAGCCGAGCGCGGCAGCGGCCAGCGCCGCGGTGTGCACGGAGTCGGGCAGCAGCCGGATCTCGCCGGTGCCCCCGGCTGAGTGCAGCGCAGCACGGAATCGGGCCACGGACGGATGCTCGTCAGTCATGGGACGCATCGTAGGCGCGGAGTTGTGTCGGAGGGTGCTGAGAGGTTGTCGGAAGTTTCCGGGTGTCGGCCCTTGAGCCTGTCGGGGGTGGCCGGTAACGTGAGAAGTGTTCGAACAGGTGTTCGAACCGTGAGCGAAGGAGTGCGACATGGCGGTATCCACGGTGGCGGCCACGCCCTACCTGCTTCCGGCGACGACGCACTCCTACTTGCAGCGCTCGGCCGAGTCCCTGCATGAGGCGATGAGTGCCACCGACGCCGCCGGACGCTACGCCTTCGCCCACGTGGCCGCGCTGCGCGCAGCTGCTGCCCTGATCGCGGCCCGTTCGATGCCGTCGGCGGGCGGCAAGCGGCGCCAGCGCAATGCCTGGGTACTGCTCACCGAGGCGGCTCCCGAGCTCGCGGAGTGGAGCAGCTTCTTCGCCTCGGGGGCGGCCAAGCGGGCGGCCGCGGAGGCCGGCTCCACCCGAGCGGTCACGCAGGACGAGGCCGACGCGCTGGTGCGCTCGGCCAATCAGTTCCTCGGTGTCGTCGAGGAGGCCCTGGGCCTGGTCCCGCATGTGCAGATCGAGGCGGAGCGGCTCTGGCGTGCCGAACGCAGTGCCTGATCCGCGCGCGTAGGCTGGCTCCATGGTCGCCAGCAGCGAACGCCGCAGTTCCGTCCGCCACAGCCAACTCTGGGATCGTCTCCAGACGGTGCTCCCCGCCGACGCGAAGGTGTTGGACATCGGCGGCGGCACAGGCGGGCTCGCGGTGCCGATTGCCGAGCAGGGTGCGACGGTCCGGGTGATCGACCCCAGCCCGGATGCCTTGGCGGCACTCGATCGCCGGGCCCGCGAGGCCCAGGTCTCGGAGCGGGTGATCGGTCAGCAGGGGGACGTGTTCAGCCTCGGCTCCATGGTCGAAGCCGGCAGCGTCGACCTGGTCCTGTGCCATGGCGTCCTCGACGTCGTCGGCGAGCCGGCCCGCGGCCTCGCGCAGATCGCGACCGCGCTCAAGCCGGGTGGCCTGGTGAGCCTGGTGCTCGCGCAGCGCCATGCGGCGGTGATCGCGCGAGCGATGGCCGGGCACTTCGCCCAGGCCGCCGGGCTCCTCGACGAGGTGGGCGCACCGGAGGCCGGCGGTCGCGGCGTGCGCTACCGCTACACCGCCGAGGAGGCCGCGGCGCTGCTCGGCGAAGCCGGGTTCGCGGTCGAGGCCGTGCACGGTCTGCGTGTCTTCGCCGACCTCGTGCCGGGGTCGCTGATCGATCTGGAGCCGGGCTCGGCTGCCGCTCTCGCGGACCTCGAGGCGGCGGTCGCGGGCCGGCCCGAGTACCTGCCGCTCGCCTCGCAGGTGCACCTGCTCGCACACAAGCTGTGAGAATTTCTGCTGGTGCGGCTACCACCTTTGCACCGGCCTGCCTAGACTTGACGTTGATGAAGCCCGCGGGTCGGCAGCGGGGCAGTTCACCGGGAGGAACCAGTGCCACTCTCTGAAGAGGAGTTGAGACTGCTCGAGCAGATGGAGCGCGCCCTCTCCGAAGAGGACCCCAAGTTCGCCTCCACGCTGCGCGGCACCTCGCTGCGTCACGCCGCGCGTCGTCGTGCGGTGCTTGCCGGTGTCATCTTCGTGGTCGGCATCGCCGTCCTGATGACCGGCGCGATCACCGAGACCATCGTGGTCGGCGTGGTCGGCTTCATGGTCATGCTCGGCTCGGCGATGGTCGGCCTCACCGCGTTGCGCGGCCAGAGCGCCCCGCCTGCTCAGCACCCGCGCAGCACCCGCCACGAGGGCTTCAGCATCCTCGACGGCGGTCGCTCCTCGCGGGGCCGCAAGCGCAGCGCGCACAACTCCGACCACTCCTTCATGGAGCGGATGGAAGAGCGCTGGCGCCGGCGTCGCGACCAGGGTCTCTGAGCCTCCCCGAAACGCAACCCTCCCGCGACCATCTGCTCAGGTGAGCAGATGGTCGCTCTGCGTTCCGCTCTCCTCGTGCGACGGCATCTGGTCGCTGGTAGGTGCGAGCGCCGTGGGGCGCCGCCACAAGGAGCGGGGCAGCCAGGTGGCGCGGCGCCGGTCGCGCGGCGTCACCCCGGCGGCCAGGGACTCGGCGACCTGCTCGGTCAGGGCCCGCAGACCGGCCACCTCGACGGACTCGGGCCGCGCGGCGTAGCGCGAGCGCTCCACGATGGCGACGATCTCGCTCAGGGCCTCGGCGGCCTCGGGTGCCACCTGCGGTCCGGTGCCGGGGCGCACGGAGGTGTTGCCCGGGGCGCCGAGCCAGGAGCGCAGGTGGGCGCCGGTGACCCGGGGCGAGGTTCCCTCCGGCCAGCTCCGCCCGACGTCGACCACGGTGTCGCGCAGCTCCGCCCACGCGAACTCGGCCTCCGAGCCCTGCGGGGCACGGGCCCAGCGACGCTCTCGGCGCCGACGTCGCAGCGTCCGCGGAGCCAGGGAGCCGAGGATGGCCACCACCAGCAGGACCGGCCAGATCAGCCACCAGGCGAAGCCGCCCTCGTCCTGGGTGGGCGCGGCGGTGTCGGTCGGCGCGGGGTCGCGCGGAGCGGCGGACGGTGCCTGGGTGGGGCCGGTGGGCTCGGCGGTCTCACTCTGGGTGGGATCGGCGCTCGGCGTGTTGACCGGCGGTGCCACCTCGACCTGCGTGTACTCCGGGACCGAGTTCGCCCGGCTCGCCGGGGTGGGCTCGAAGGCGACCCAGCCGGCGCCCTCGAAGTAGAGCTCGGGCCAGGCGTGCAGGTCGTGGCTGGTGAACTCCCAGCGGTTCGTGGCGCGCAGGTCGGCGGTCAGGAAGCCGACCGAGACCCGGGCCGGGATGCCCAGGCTGCGCGCCATGATCGCCATCGCGGAGGCGAACTGCTCGCAGTAGCCGACCCGGCCGTCGGGGGAGAGGAAGTGCTCGAGGGCATCGTTGCCGTTGCCGAAGCTCTGCTCGTCGGGGTGCAGCGAGTAGGTGAAGTTGTCGGGGTCGCGGAACCACTGCTGCAGCGCCACCGCCTTGCGGTAGACGGTGCTCTCGCCCTCGGTGACGGCGGTGGCGAGCTCGGTGACCAGCCGGGGCAGGTCGCCGGGGACGCCGGCATAGCGCTCCACCAGTGACGGCGGCGCAGGACGGGCGGTCTCCAGCTCGTCGGCGGTGATCTCCACGTCGAGCTTCTCCAGCGAGTAGCTCAGGGAGCCGGTGTTGACCTTGTTGTCGGCCGAGTGGATGTCGAGCACGGTGTCGTCGTAGCGCCAGTCCTCGTTGGCGTCGACGCTCTTCGCGCGCAGCGGGGTGGGCAGCCAGAGGGACTCGAAGGCCTGGGTCGCGGTGAGCTCGACCCGGCTGGTGGAGCTCTCCAACGTGGTGTCCAGCCCGGTCGGCGTCGGCAGGTCGCCGATCGCCGCGTTCTCCGATGGCAGATCGCGGTCGCCCGGCGTCCAGGTCGCCCCGGTGTAGCGGGTGAGTGCGGCGATCCGGTAGTAGCTGGGCGCCGAGGTGCCCCGCACCTCCAGCAGCGGCACCTCCGCGCTGCGGACCAGGTCACGGCGCAGGTCGGTGATCGGGTTGGTGATGGTGACCTGGTTGTCGTCGCCACCGGTGCCGCTGAGCAGGTCGACATCGGCGGTCGGGATCGCCAACGGCAGCGCGACCGCGGCGAGCAGTGCAGCGGCGCCCAGGGCGACCGGGTGGCGGCGTGCCGGGTAGAGGCTGGCCGGGGTGGAGTCGACCGCGGTGCCGAGCGCCCGGCCCCATCGGGTGACGCGCAGACCCTCCTGGATCGCCAGCATCAGCAGGAACCCGGCGCCGCCGAGCAGGAAGACGGTGGCCGGCACGGCGCCATCCAGCACGCTGACCGGCACCGTGTAGGCCGCCAGCAGGGGGAGTCCGGCGAGCGGAACCCGGCCGAGGGTGAGGGCGAAGAGGTCGACCAGCAGGTGCAGCAACAGCGCGAACAGCACCAGGGCGACCGCGATCTGCGCCTCGTTGCTGGGCACCGGCGCCGCGAAGTCCGCCATCGCGGTGAGCGCCTCGTCGAGTCTGGTCACCACGGTGCGGATCGAGGACGGCGTGGGCAGCAGCTGCGAACCCCAGCCCACGTTGACGATCGCGAAGATGGTGAGCAGCTGGGTGCCCATCACCAGCGGCAACGGGAACCGGGCGACCCGGGCCAGGGCACCGGCGAGGCCGACGAGGGGCAACCCCACGGCGAGCGGCATCAGGTAGTCGCTCGGCTGGTCGGTGAAGCCGCGCCAGGAGAGGAAGGTCAGCCAGCTGGTCAGTGCGGTGACCACGAGCAGCGGCAGCTGCGCGGTGCGGTTCAGCCCGAGGCTCATCGCAGGCTCCCCTCGGCCGCAGTGGCGGAGCCGGGTGCCTCGGCGCGGCGGCCCAGTTCCTGCCACACCGGGGCCAGCGCGTCGCTGGGGCGCACGTTGATCGCGGCCCAGCCCAGGCTGCTCAGCCAGGCGGCGCGGCCGGCGGGCGGTGAGCTGGGGCGTGCCCATGCGTCGACGTCGAGTGCCAGCGCGAGCGGACGCCGTCCGCTGATCCGCATCCGGCGCAGCGCCGTGTGGTCGTGGTCGTCGAGGTCGCCCAGCAGCGCGATCAGGACGCCGTCGTGACCTGCCTCGGCGATCCAGTCGGTGGCGAGGTGGGCGCGGCGGGTGGTGTCGAGCACCGCGAGCGCCTCCAGGATCGGGCTCACGTCCTGTCCGCGCGAGCGGTCGTGCCAGACCGAGTTGGGGTCCTCGCCGTCCGCGGTCACCAGGCGGACGGTGAACCCGCGCTGGGTGAGGTGGGCCGCGATCGAGGCCGCATGGGAGACCGCCGCCTCCAGGGAGGACGAGGCGCCGGTGCCGCGATGCGCGGTGGCGCGGTTGTCGAGCACCAGGGTCGCTCGGGACTGCCAGGGCTGCTCCTCACGGCGCACCATCAGCTCGCCGGTGCGGGCGCTGCTGCGCCAGTGCACCCGACGCAGGTCGTCGCCGCGCCGGTACTCGCGGACCGTCACGTCCTCGGCGCTGCCGGTGGCGAAGGCGCGCGGCCGGTTGTCGCCGGCACCGGTCCAGGCGCCACCGATCGGGACCGGGGGCAACGGCACCGTGCGCGGGGTGACGACGAGCTGGGTGCTGGCGTGGAACGAGCGGCCGAGCTCGACCAGGCCGAACGGGTCGCTGACCCGCACCAGCAGCGGCCCGATCGTGAAGTTGCCGCGCACGTCGCTGCGCACCTGATAGGTGGTGGAGCGCGGCGATCCCGCCTTGAGCCCGTCGACGACGAACCGCGGCCGGTTGCCCAACGCGTAGGGGAGCTGATCCTCGACCAGCAGCAGGCCGGTCCGGATCCGGGCGTCGTTGTGCAGGGTGAGCTGCACGGTGGCGGGCTGCCCGGCGGCCACCAGGCCGGGGCTCAGCGTCCGGTTCAGCGAGAGCTGGTAGCGGTTGCGACCCACCAGCAGGGCGCAGAGCACCGGCAGCACCAGCAGCAGCACGCCGACCCGGGTCAGCGCCGGCTGCCCGAGCACGATCGCGCAGACGACAGCGGTGATCCCCGCCGCGAGGAAGGATCGGCCGCGGCTGGTGAGTCCGGAGAGTCCTAGGCGCACGCGATGTCTCAGTGGGGAGTGGGGACCGGCACGGAGGCCAGGATGGAGTCCAGGATCTGATGCGCGCTGTGGCCGCTCATGCTGGCCTCGACGCTCGGCATCAGGCGGTGGGTGAGCACCGGGCGTGCCATCAGCTGGACGTCGTCGGGGAGCACGTAGTCGCGGCCGTGGACCGCGGCATGGGCCTTCGCCGCCCGGACCAGCTGCAGCGAGGCGCGCGGTGAGGCGCCCAGCATCAGGGCGGGGGTGGCGCGGGTCGCCTCGGCCAGCGAGACCACGTAGCGCAGCACCGCGTCAGCGGCGTGGACGCCGGAGACGATCTGGATCAGCTTGGCGATCTCTGCCGTGTCGGTCACCGGCTCCAGCTCCTCGAGCGGGTTGGAGCGGGTGTGTGAGGCGAGCATCGCGATCTCTGCCGCGGCCGGTGGGTAGCCCATCGACACCTTGGCCATGAACCGGTCGCGCTGGGCCTCGGGCAGGGCGTAGGTGCCCTCCATCTCGATCGGGTTCTGGGTGGCCACCACCATGAACGGCGACTCCAGCTGCCAGGTCTGGCCGTCGACGGTGACCTGGTGCTCCTCCATGCACTCCAGCAGCGCGGACTGGGTCTTGGGGGAGGCCCGGTTGATCTCGTCGCCGACCACGATGTTGGCGAAGATGCCGCCCGGGCGGAACTCGAACTGCCGGCTCTCCTGGTTGAAGACGCTGACGCCGGTCAGGTCGGAGGGGAGCAGGTCGGGGGTGAACTGGATGCGGCGCACGGTGGCGTCCACGGAGCGCGCCAACGCCTTGCTCAGCATGGTCTTGCCGACGCCGGGGACGTCCTCGATCAGCAGGTGACCCTGCGCCAGCAGCACCGTGACCGCGGTCCGGGCGACGTCCGTCTTGCCCTCGATGACCTGCTCGATGCTCTCCCGGATCCGGGTCGCCACCCGGGCCACCGCGCCGACGTCCCCTGCCTGCACGTTCACGTTGCCTCCGCTCGCCGATCAACCGTTGGCCCCAGTCAACCGCATGCGCGGTCGCGAGGGCAGGGGCGAGGTGCGGATCGACGTGGCGTTGCGCACGCTCCCGGCCGCTCCACTCTGCTCCCCACCCTGCTCCACCCCTTCCTCCACTTTCCTCCACCACCTCGCTCCACGGGCGCTCCGCAGGCGTGGATCAGGCGTGCGAGGGGGCTCTCCGCGCCTGAGATCGCCGATCGGCGGCCTCAGGCCGTGCCTGCTGCGAAGCGCCCGTTTCAGGCGTGAAAGGGGAGCAAAACACGCTGTCGGATGGTTGACGGTGGGGAGAAGTGGAGTAATGTGGGGCGCAGTGGAGGAAAAGTGGGTCGAAGGGGTGAGGCCAGGTGTTCTTCGGCACCTACACCCCCAAGCTCGACGACAAAGGTCGGCTTTTCCTCCCGGCGAAGTTCAGGGACGAGTTGGCGGAGGGTCTAGTGATCACTCGAGGGCAGGAGCGCTGTCTGACGGTGTGGTCGTTGGCGGACTTCGGCCGGCTCACCGAGCGGCTCCGCGAGGCGCCGGTCACCAACAAGGGCGCACGTGACTACGTGCGCATGCTCTTCGCCGCTGCATCACAAGAGGTTCCGGACAAGCAGGGACGGGTCAGCATCGCTCCGGTCCTGCGGGAGTACGCCTCGATCGACCGTGACGTGATGGTCATCGGAGCGATGAACCGGATCGAGATCTGGGATCCGACGGCTTGGCAGAGCTACTCCGCCGAGCAGGAGGAGAAGTTCGCCGAGATCAGCGACGAGGTCTTCCCCGGCTTCTGAGCCGGAACAACACAAGAACTGGATTCACCGCGCGAGGTCTCGAGCCCGCTCTCGAGCCATCTGGGGCACCTTCCCCGGTTCCAGACGGCGACTTCCCCCAAGGGGGCGGGCAGGGACCTGGCGCGGTGACTTCGTTCTCCAGCACCCATTCGCATACCCACGAGTCAGCAGAGGTCCAGGTTGATGAACATCAGCGTGAGCGGGTCACCGCACGGCACGCGCCGCGTCCGCCATCAGGCACGCGACGCGGTCGCGGTGATGGCGTTCTCTGCTGGGGCCTCCTTGGTACTGACCGCAGCACTGATCGTGCTGATGGCGCTGGGCCGGCAGGGCTGACGACGATGGAGCAGCCACGTCACGTCCCGGTCATGCTTGACCGGGTCGTTGCGCTTCTGGAGCCTGCACTGGCGGGCGAGGGCGCCGTCGTCATCGACGCCACGCTCGGTCTCGGTGGCCACAGCGAGGCTCTGTTGACGGCGTTCCCGAACGCCCGCCTGATCGGCATCGACCGGGACCCGCACGCGCTGGAGCTCTCCGGACGCCGGCTGGCGCCGTTCGGCGACCGCGCCACCTTGGTGCACGCGGTCTACGACGAGATCCCCGAGGTGCTCGACGAGCTCGGGGTGGAGAGCGTGCAGGGCGTCTTCTTCGACCTCGGGGTCTCCTCGATGCAGCTCGACGAGGCCTCCCGTGGCTTCGCCTACGCACAGGACGCCCCGCTCGACATGCGGATGGACGACTCGCGCGGGATCACCGCGGCCGAGGTCCTCAACACCTACGAGGTCGCGGACCTGACCCGGATCCTGCGGGTCTACGGCGAGGAGAAGTTCGCTCGCCGGATCGCTGAGCGGGTGGTCGCCGCGCGGGCCGAGGAGCCGTTCACCACCTCGGGGCGCCTGGTCGAGCTGCTCTACGAGGCGATCCCGGCCCCGGCCCGACGGACCGGGGGACACCCGGCCAAGCGCACCTTCCAGGCGTTGCGGATCGAGGTGAACGACGAGCTGCAGGTGCTGTCTCGCGCGTTGCCCGCAGCACTGGACGCCGTCAGCGTGGGTGGGCGCGTCGTCGTGGAGTCCTACCAGTCGCTGGAGGACCGGATGGTGAAGCAGGCCTTCACCGCGGTCACCACCACCGACGTCCCGCCGGACCTGCCGTTCGTCCCCGACGAGCTGCAACCGCGCTTCACCGCGATCACCCGCGGTGCCGAGAAGGCCAAAGAGCCTGAGCTGACCGACAACCCGCGTGCCGCCTCCGTGCGGCTGCGCGCCGTAGAGCGAACCCGAGGAGATGCAGCATGAACACGCCCTTGCCGCAGAGCCGGGTTCGCGTGCAGCGGATCGCCGAGGCGGCGGTCGAACGCGCCCGGCTGACCGTCGTCCCCCGGGTCCGGGCGCGCACCCCGCGGGTGCCGTTCGTGATCATGGTCTCCGCGCTGCTGGTCGCAGGCGTGGTGGGTCTGCTGATGTTCAACACCACCATGCAGCAGAACTCGTTCACCTCCACCGACCTGGAGAAGCAGGCCGGTCAGCTCGCCGCCGAGCGGGAGGGCCTGCAGATGGAGCTGGACGCACTCAACGCGCCGCAGCGGATCGCCCAGCGGGCCACCGAGCTCGGCATGGTGCAGGGCCCCGCGCCGGCCTTCATCGACCTGCGTCAGGGGAAGGTGACCGGCGGCGCGGCGACGCCCGCGGACGGCGCCGACTCGTTCTCGATCGAGCCGCCCGCGGTGCAGAAGCCCAAGGAGCTGAGCCCGGAGCCGACGATCGAGTACGTCGACCCGCCGGCGCGTGAGCGGCGCAACCGCGACACGGCGCGCAGTTCAGCCGATGAGCAGTCCGCGACAGGTAGGAATGAGACGGAGACCAACCGTCGAGGAGACCGGAGCAACCGTTGAGCCGTCTGGCCCGATCCCGCCGTGAGGCAAGCGGCTCGCCGATGTTCCGGCTGCGGATCGGCTTCATCGTGATCGCGATGGTGCTGTCCTTCTTCGGAGCCCGGTTGATCCAGCTGCAGGCGATCGACCCGAAGTCCTACGCGGCGATGGCCAAGCGGGACGGCGTGATCACCGCGGACCTGCCGGCCGACCGCGGTGCGATCGTGGACCGCTCGGGCGTCGAGCTCGCGGCCTCGGTCGACGGGATGATGGTGATCGGCGACCCGGAGCTCGCGCGCGACGACGCGCCGCAGATCGCCCGGATCCTCGCCGAGCGCCTCGACCTGGACTACTTCTCCACCCTGGAGCGGCTGCGCAAGAGCGGCACCCGCTACCAGTACCTGGCGCGCCGGGTGCCGGCCACCAAGGCCGAGGCGGTGCTCAAGGAGCTCGACGAGCTGGACTACAAGGGGATCACCCTTGAGCGCGACCCGATGCGCAACTACCCCAGTGACGACATCGCGGCGAACCTGATCGGGTTCCTCGGCGAGGACGAGCCGCTGGCGGGCATGGAGCGCACCTTCGACACCCAGCTCGCGGGCACCGACGGCAAGGCCACCTACGAGGTCGGCGCCGGCTACCGGATCCCGCTCGGGGAGAGCACCACCGTCAAGCCCAAGAACGGCGAGACGCTCCAGCTCACCATCGATCGCGACGTGCAGTTCTACACCCAGCGGGCCCTGGCCGCTGCCGTCACCAAGGCGCGGGCCGACTCCGGCACCGCGGTCGTCCTGGACACCAAGACCGGCCAGACCCTGGCCCTTGCCGACGTGCCGACCTTCAACGCCAACAAGCCTCCGCTGGAGACCAAGCGGAACGCGAAGAACCTGGGCGCCCGCTCCCTCTCCGAGCCCTACGAGCCCGGCTCGGTGGAGAAGGCGCTGACCTTCGCCGCGCTGATCGACGCCGGCAAGATCACCCCGCGGACCCGGATCGTGGTGCCGAGCGAGATCAAGCGCGCCGGCGCGGCCCCGATCGGCGACCACTGGGACCACGACAAGATCAAGCTGACCGCGGCCGGTGTGCTGGCGAAGTCGTCGAACATCGGCACCGTGATCGCCGCGCGCCGGCTGCCCAGCGAGACGCTGTACGACTACCTGACCTCGTTCGGGCTCGGCCAGCGCACCAACATCGGCGTGCGCGGCGAGAGCGCGGGCGTCGTGCCCGACGGAGCCACCTGGAGCGAGGGCACCCACGACACCATCGCCTTCGGCCAGGGCCTCAGCGTCAACGCCATGCAGATGGCGGCCGCGGTCAACACCCTCGCCAACGGTGGGGTCTACGTCGACCCGAGCCTGGTGATGGGCACCGCGACCACCGACAGCGGCCAGAAGGTCGGCACCTCCCAGGCCGGCACGCACCGGGTGGTCAGCGAGGACGCCGCGCGGCAGACCGCGGAGATGATGGAGCTGGTGACCGCGGAGGGCGAGGCCGGCTCGGCCGCAGCCGTGCCCAACTACCGGGTGGCCGGCAAGACCGGCACCGCGCAGCGGGTGGGCAAGGACTGTCGCTGCTACGACGGCACCTTCACCGTCTCGTTCGGCGGCTTCGCGCCGGCCGACGACCCGCGCTTCACCGTCTACGTGGTGCTGCAGAACCCGCGCAACGGCATGGGCGGTGGCGGCAACGCCGGGCCGGTCTTCAAGCAGGTGATGACGTACCTCCTGGGCAAGTACGGCGTGAAGCCCACCGGCACCACGCCGTCGACGCTGCCGATCGAATGGTGAGCGGGTAACCTCACGTCGTGGTGAACACCGCAGACATCAACAGCACGCGCCCGGCCAGCCCCCGACACACCCCGTTGAGTGCGCTGGACGCCGGACTCCCGCAGCCCGTCGGCAACGGCGCCGACCCGGTCCTGAGCGGGGTCACCCTCAGCTCGCAACGGGTTCTGCCCGGCGATCTCTACGCGGCACTGCCCGGAGCCCGGGTGCACGGTGCCCGGTTCGCCGCGGATGCCGTCGCCGCCGGAGCCCTTGCCGTGCTGACCGACGCCGAGGGCGCGGCGCTTGCCGGCGACCTCGGTGTTCCCGTGGTCGTGGTGGAGAGCCCGCGCGCCGTGCTCGGCGCGGTCGCCGCCGCGGTCTACGGCCGCCCGACCGAGCAGATGCGGATGATCGGCGTCACCGGCACCCAGGGCAAGACCACGACCACCCGGCTGGCCGAGCTGGCACTGACCGGCGCCGGGGTCCGGGCCGGCGTGGTCGGCACGGTCGGCACCCGGATCGCCGGAGCGGACGTCGCCACCGCGCTCACCACCCCCGAGGCCCCCGACCTGCAGGCGCTCTTCGCCCGGATGGTGGAGCAGCAGGTGCAGACCTGCGCGATGGAGGTCTCCAGCCACGCGTTGGTGCTGCGCCGCGTGGACGGGATCTGCTTCGACATCGCCGTCTTCACCAACCTGGGCCGCGACCACCTCGACTTCCATGCCGACGTCGAGGAGTACTTCGCCGCCAAGGCCGACCTCTTCACCCCGGCGCGGGCGCGGCGCGCCCTGGTCAACGCCGACGACGAGCACGGACGACGCCTGATCGCCGAGGCCCAGGTGCCCACGCTGACCTTCTCGGTCAGCGGCCGCGACGCCGACTGGCAGGCCGTCGATCTCGACGCCGGACCGGCCGGAACCGAGTTCACCCTGCTCGGACCGGGCCAGGTGTCGGTGCGCACCTTCGTGCCGATCCCCGGCGACTTCAACGTCGCCAACGCGCTGGCCGGGCTGGCAGCGGCGGTCGAGGTCGGGCACGCCGCCGACCGGCTGGCCAGAGCCTTGGCCATCTCCGGTGGCGTCCCCGGTCGCCTGGAGCGGGTCGACGTCGCGGCCGACTACGAGGTCGTCGTCGACTACGCACACAAGCCGGACGCGATCGAGGCGGCACTGCGCACCCTGCGCCCGCTGGCCAGCGGCCGGTTGATCCTGGTGATCGGCGCCGGTGGCGACCGCGACCGCGGCAAGCGGCCGCTGATGGGGGAGATCTCCGCCCGGCTGGCCGACCTGGTGGTGGTCACCGACGACAACCCCCGTACCGAGGACCCGTCGGCGATCCGCGCCGAGGTGCTCGCCGGCGCCCGGGGCGGCGCCGCCGAGGTCC
>NZ_BAAALG010000003.1:211630-257364 GCF_039528155.1 Nocardioides dubius
GCGCGGCGCCCGCCGGGCGGCGATCCGCGCGGCGCTCGACGAGGCGGCGGCCGGCGACATCGTCGTGGTCGCCGGCAAGGGACACGAGACAGGACAGGAGATCGACGGCGTGGTCCACCCCTTCGACGACCGTGAGGTCGTGGTGCAGGAGGCGAGCCGATGATCCCGCTCAGCCTGGCCGAGATCGCCGAGGCGGTCGAGGGGACCGTGGTCGGCGACCCGGAGACGGTGGTGGACGCCCCGGCCGTGGTGGACTCGCGACTCGCCACGCCCGGGTCGCTGTTCGTGGCGGTGGTCGGCGAGCACGTGGACGGTCACGCCTTCGCCGACGCGGCTGCCGCGAACGGAGCGGTGGCGGTGCTCGGTACGCACGCCACCGGCCTGCCCACCGTGCTGGTCACCGACCCGATCGCGGCGCTGGGACGGTTGGCCCGCTACGTGCGCGACCGGCTCCCGGAGCTGACCGTGATCGCGATGACCGGCTCCCAGGGCAAGACCGGCACCAAGGACTACCTGGCCCAGATCCTGGCAGCGGTCGGCCCCACGGTGGCGACCGCCGGCAACTTCAACAACGAGCTGGGCGTTCCGCTGACCGTGTTGCGCGCCGATGCGGGTACTCGGTTCCTGGTGGTGGAGATGGGTGCGCGGGGGATCGGGCACATCGCCGAGCTCTGTGCGATCGCGCGCCCCGAGATCGGCGCCGTGCTCAACGTGGGCTCCGCGCACGCCAGCGAGTTCGGCTCGGTGGAGGTGACCGCCCGGGCCAAGGGCGAGCTGCTCTCCGCCCTGCCCGCGGACGGCGCCGCGGTGATCAACACCGGCGATGCCCGGACCCGGGTCGGCCTCAGCGGCGCCTCGGTCGGCCGGGTGCTCGGCTTCGGCGCAACACCCGAGCACGACCCGCTGCTCGACGGCGTGCTCAGCTGGGCAGAGGTCAGCTACGACGAGCTCGGCCGCCCGCGCACCCGGCTGAGCGATGGCACCCTGGCCGCCGAGCTGGTGCTGCGCCAGATCGGCAGCCACCAGATCAGCAACGCCGCGGCCGCCGCGGCCCTGGCGCTGGCGGCCGGCCTGGACTTCGCCGAGACCGTGGTCGCGCTGAACCGGGCCGACCGGCTGTCGCGGTGGCGGATGGAGCTGCACGAGCGTGCCGACGGTCTGGTCGTCGTCAATGACGCGTACAACGCGAACCCGGAGTCGATGACCCAGGCGCTGCGGACCCTGCAGGAGATCGGCGCGCGCAGCGGTCGCCGCACGATCGCCGTCCTGGGGGAGATGAAGGAGCTCGGTGCCGAGAGCGCCGCCCTGCACCAGCAGGTCGGCGCCACCGCGGCGACCGCCGGCCTCGACGTCGTCGTCGTGATCGGCGAGGGCGCCGCCCCGATCGCCGAGGGCGCGGCGAGAATCACATCCTGGGCTGGTTCGGTCGTGTCCGTCGCCGACCGGGCCGAGGCTCTGGCATGGTTGCGCGAGAAGACCGGCGCCCGCGACGTGGTGCTGGTCAAGGCGTCCAGGTCGGCTGGGCTGGAGATCGTGGCCGAAGGCCTGGCGAAGGAGGAGTCCAGATGATTGCGGTCCTGCTTGGCGTTGGGGTGTCGCTCATCCTGTCGCTGCTGGGCACGCGCTACGCGATCCGGGTGCTGTCGTCGAAGGGCTACGGTCAGGAGATCCGCGAGGACGGCCCGACCACCCATCACACCAAGCGCGGCACGCCCACCATGGGTGGCATCGTGATGATCGGCTCCACGGTGGTCGCCTACGCGATCGCCAAGCTGGTCACCCAGCAGGCCCCTAGCGCCTCCGCGCTCCTGCTCCTGTTCCTCTTCGTGGGCATGGGCACCGTCGGCTTCCTCGACGACTTCATCAAGATCTACAAGCAGCGCAACCTCGGTCTGCGCAGCAAGGCCAAGATGATCGGCCAGACGGTGATCGCGCTGACCTTCGGTGCGCTCGCCCTCTCGCCGTGGCTCGAGGACGAGCGCGGCCAGACGCCGGCGTCGCGGCACCTCTCCTTCCTGCGCGACTACGACCAGTGGACGCTGCCGGTGGTCGTGGTGCTGTTGCTGATCTGGCTCTTCGTGACCGGCTTCAGCAACGCCGTCAACCTCACCGACGGGCTCGACGGCCTCGCCGCGGGTGCCTCGATGATGGTCTTCGGCGCCTACACCCTGGTCAACATCTGGCAGGCCAACCAGTGGTGCGGCCAGGAGAACATCTCCTACGGCCAGTGCTACGAGGTGCGCGATCCGCTCGACCTCGCGGTGGTCGCGGCGGCCCTGACCGGTGCCTGCTTCGGCTTCCTGTGGTGGAACGCCTCGCCGGCCCAGATCTTCATGGGCGACACCGGCTCGCTCTCGCTGGGCGGCGCGATGGCGGGCTTCGCCATCCTCAGCCGCACCGAGCTGCTGCTGGCGGTGCTCGGCGGCCTCTTCGTGATCGTCACCCTCTCGGTGATGATCCAGGTGGGCTTCTTCAAGGCGTCCACGCACAGCGGTGCGGTCCGCAAGCTCTTCCGGGTGGAGAAGGGGCACCGGGTCTTCCGGATGGCCCCGATCCACCACCACTTCGAGATGCTCGGCTGGGAGCAGGTCACCGTGGTGATCCGGTTCTGGATCATCACCGGCCTCTTCGTCGGCGCGGGCATGGGAATCTTCTACGCAGAATGGGTGGCAGGCACCTGATGGATCCGCAGAGCCTCGGTCGGCGCGATCAGTGGGACGGCGTCCGCGCGGTGGTGGCGGGGTTCGGTGTGTCGGGTGCTGCGGCAGCCGACAACCTGCTCTTCCTCGGCGCGCAGGTGACGGCGCTCGACGAGCGTGCCGACGTCGACATCGAGCGCGCCGGACTCCTGGAGACGCTCGGTGCCACCATCCGGCTCGGCGAGGGCAGCACCGCCGTGCTGCCCGAGGACGTCGACGTGGTGGTCACCTCGCCCGGCTGGCGCCCGGACGCGCCGCTGCTGGCGCAGGCCGCCGCCCGCGGGATCCCGATCTGGGGCGAGGTCGAGTTGGCCTGGCGCCTGCGCGACCCCGAGACCGCAGCCCCCTGGCTCGCGATCACCGGCACCAACGGCAAGACCACGACCGTGCAGATGCTCAACGCGATGCTGGTGGCTGACGGAAAGCGCAGCCTGGCGGTGGGCAACGTCGGCACGCCGATCGTCGAGGCCGTGATGGACCCGACGCCGTTCGACGCGCTCGCCGTCGAGCTCTCCAGCTTCCAGCTGCACTGGACCTCCTCGATGCGGGCCGAGTCCGCAGCGGTGCTGAACCTGGCCGAGGACCACCTCGACTGGTACACCGGGGCGGACCCGATGCTGGCCTACGGGCAGGACAAGGCGCGGATCTACCACCAGGTCGAGCGTGCCTGCGTCTACAACGTCAACGACCCGCAGACCGAGCAGATGGTGCTCGACGCCGACGTCCAGGAGGGCGCCCGGGCGATCGGCTTCACCCTCGGCATGCCCGGCGTCGGCATGCTCGGCGTGGTCGAGGACATCCTGGTCGACCGCGCCTTCATCGAGGAGCGGGCCACCAGCGCTGCCGAGCTGTGCACCATCTCCGACCTCGCCTCGCCAGCACCGCACTTCGTGGCCAACGCCCTGGCGGCGGCCGCCCTGGCCCGTGCCCACGGCGTCGGCCATGCCGCGATCCGCGACGCGCTGATCGCCTTCAAGCCCGACGGTCACCGGATCGCACTGGTCGCCGAGCGCGACGGCGTGCGCTGGGTGGACGACTCCAAGGCGACGAACCCACACGCCGCGCGCTCCTCGCTGGCCGCCTACGACTCCGTCGTCTGGATCGCCGGGGGCCTCGCCAAGGGCGCCCACTTCGACGAGCTGGTCTCCGCGATGCGGGACCGGATGCGGGGCGCGGTGCTGATCGGCGCGGACCGTGCGCTGATCGCCGAGGCGCTTTCGCGACACGCTCCCGATGTGCCCGTCATCGTCCTCGACGACGGCGACACTGGAGCCGACAGCATCATGGATCGCGCCGTCGCGGCGGCCGCCGACCTGGCTCGCGCCGGGGACACGGTTCTGCTCGCGCCGGGCTGCGCCTCCATGGACCAGTTCGCCAACTACGGCGAGCGGGGCGACAGGTTCGCCGAAGCGGTGCGCCGACTCGGTGACTGAGCAGAGAGGGCGGGGCGTGGCGAGTACGACGTCGCAGCGGCCAGCCTCGACGTCGCGGTTCTCGACCCCGGCGTGGCTCCAGTCCCTGCGTGCCACGCTCGATCGACCGCTGACCGCGTACTACATGCTGCTCGGCGCCTCCGCGCTGCTGCTGACCATCGGCATGATCATGGTGCTGTCGGCCTCCAGCGTGCACGCCTACAGCAAGTACGGTGATTCCTACATGGTGGTCAAGCGCCAGTTGATGTGGGTGGGCATCGGCCTGCCGCTGGCGTTCGTCGCCGCGCGGATGCCGCAAAAGGTGCTGCGCGCGCTGACCTGGCCCGGGCTGCTGGTGGCGATGGTGCTGCTCGCCCTCACCCAGACCCCGCTCGGCGTCTCGGTCAATGGCAACACGAACTGGCTGGCCCTGGGCCCGATCCAGATCCAGCCCTCCGAGGTGGCCAAGCTCGCCGTGGTGCTCTGGGCTGCGCACGTCTTCGCGCTCAAGGAGCGCCGTCTCAATGACTGGCGTGAGCTCCTGGTGCCGGTCGTCCCGGGCATCTTGGCGGTGGCCCTGCTGGTGGTCTGGCAGAACGACCTCGGCACCGCACTGGTGATGTTCGCGATCCTGCTCGCGATGCTGTGGGCGGTCGGCGTCCCGCTGCGGATCTTCGCCTTCGCCTTCACCATCGTCGGCGTCGGGCTCTTCTACCTGGCCGCCACCAACAGCGAGCGACGCGAGCGGCTGTTCAACTTCGTGGACCCGTTCAAGGAGTACCACGACGCCGGGTGGCAGCCTGCCCACGGCCTCTACGCCCTCTCCAGCGGCGGGATCTTCGGCCAGGGGATCGGCGCCTCGCAGCAGAAGTGGGGCACCCTGCCCGAGGCCCATACCGACTTCATCTTCGCGGTGCTCGGCGAAGAGCTCGGCCTGGTGGGCACGCTGCTCGTCCTGGCGCTCTTCCTGACCATCGCCTACGCCGCGATCCGGATCGCCACCCACACCCGCGACCCGTTCGTGCGCTACGCCTCCTTCGGGATCACGGTCTGGCTGATCGGCCAGATGGTGATCAACGTCGGGATGGTGCTCGCGGTGCTGCCGGTCATCGGCATCCCGCTACCGTTGGTCTCCTACGGCGGCTCGGCGCTGTTGCCCTCCCTGGTCGCACTCGGCATCCTGATCGGCTTCGCCCGGCGGGAGCCGGAGGCGGCCAAGGCGCTCGCCGCCCGTCGCCGCGGCCGCTCGGCCGGGCTGTCTGCTCACACGTCACGACGAGGTTCCTAGATTGCGTGTTCTGCTCGCCGGCGGTGGTACCGCCGGTCACACCTCTCCCTTGCTCGCCACGGCCGACGCGCTGCGCCGGCTCGCGCCGGGCATCGAGATCACCTGCCTGGGCACCCGGGAGGGCCTTGAGGCGCGGCTGATCCCGGAAGCCGGGCTGCCCTTGGAGTTCGTGCCGCGGGTGCCGCTGCCGCGTCGTCCCAGCGCCGAGCTGTTGCGCACCCCGGGCAAGCTCCGCGCGGCGCGTGCCGCGGGCCTGGAGATCGTCGACCGGGTGCGCCCGGACGTGGTGGTCGGCTTCGGCGGCTACGTCTCGGTGCCCGCCTACCTCGCGGCCCGCAAGCGCGGCGTTCCGATCGTGGTGCACGAGGGCAACGCCCTGCCGGGCATCGCCAATCGCCTCGGTGCCCGGTTCACCACGCAGGTGGCGACCTCGTTCCCGCACACCGACCTGCGCCACGCCACCTACACCGGACTGCCGATCCGCCGGATGATCGCTACCCTCGACCGGGCAGCACTGCGTGCCGAGGCACGCGCGAGCTTCGGTCTCGACGCCGAGCGGCCCACGCTTCTCGTGACGGGCGGCTCCCAGGGGGCAGGCCGGATCAACGAGGCAGTGTCCGGTGCCGCTCGCTCGCTCGGCGAGGCGGGGATCCAGGTGCTGCACGTGATCGGCCCCAAGAACACCCTGGAGGTCGCCGCCGGCGCGGCGCCGTACGTGGTGCGCAACTACGTGGACCGGATGGACCTGGCCTACGCGGCCGCCGACGCCGTGCTCTGCCGCTCGGGCTCGAACACCGTCACCGAGGTCTCCGGCGTCGGCCTCCCGGCGATCTACGTACCGCTGCCGATCGGCAACGGCGAGCAGGCGCGCAACGCCCAGCCGGTGATCGACGCCGGCGGCGGCCTGATGGTCGCCGACGGCGAGCTGACCAGCACCTGGGTGGAGGCGAACGTCGCCCCGCTGCTCAGCGACCCCGCGCGATTGACCGCGATGGGTGCGGCCGCGGCCGACGTGATCCCCTTGGACGCCGACGAGAAGCTGGCCCGGATGATCCTGGAGGCGGCCCGATGAGGATTCCGGTTCCGGAGGTGATGCTGCCGGCCGATGAGCTCGGCCGGGTGCACTTCATCGGCATCGGCGGCGCCGGGCTCTCCGCGATCGCGCGGATCATGCTGGCGCGCGGGATCGCCGTCAGCGGTAGCGATGGGGCGTCGTCCGCCACGCTGGAGGCGCTCGCCGACCTGGGCGCGCGGGTGCATGTGGGGCACGCCGCCGATCAGGTGCGCGACGCAGACACGGTGGTCGTCTCCACGGCGATCGCCGAGACGAACCCCGAGGTCGTCGAGGCCCAGCGCCAGGGTCTGCGGCTGCTGCCGCGCTCGGCGGCGCTGGCGTCGGTGATGGCCGGGCTGCGCACGGTGGCGGTCGCCGGCACCCACGGCAAGACCACCACCACCTCCTTGCTCACCGTCGCGTTGCAGGCGGCCGGTGCCGACCCCACCTATGCGATCGGCGGCGAGCTGACCAGCACCGGTGTCAACGCGGCCGTCGGTGCGGGCGAGCTCTTCGTGGCCGAGGCCGACGAGAGCGACGGCGCGTTCCTGCACTACCAGCCCTACGCGGCGATCGTCACCAACGTCGACGCCGACCACCTCGACCAGTGGGGCACCGAGGAGGCGTACCAGCAGGCGTTCGCCGACTTCGTCGCCACTCTCGACCCCGACGGATTCCTCGTCGCCTGCGCCGACGACCCGGGCAGCGCCCGGCTCGCCGCGCACGCCCGCGGCACCGGACGGCGCGTCGTGGTCTACGGCATCGCGGACGACGCGGCTGCCGAGTCGGCGCTCGACCTCGCGGCGCGCGACGTGCGCCACGACGGCATGCGGACCCGCTTCACGTTGCGCCGCGACGGCGCCGACCTGGCCGAGGTCGAGCTGCGGATCCCCGGACGGCACTATGTGCTCAATGCCCTGGCCGTGCTGGCCACCGGGCACGAGCTCGGTCTCGACCTGGACGCGCTGATCGCCGGGCTGGGGGAGTTCACCGGCACCCGCCGCCGGATGGAGGCGAAGGGCACGGTGGCCGGCGTCCGGGTGTACGACAGCTACGCGCACCACCCGAGCGAGATCCGGGGCGACCTGCAGGCCGCGCGCGAGGTCGCCGGCGAGGGACGCCTGGTGGTGGCCTTCCAGCCCCACCTGGTCTCGCGCACCCGGATCTTCGGCGAGCAGATGGGCCGTGAGCTCGGTGCCGCTGACGAGGTGGTGGTCTGCGAGATCTACCTGGCCCGCGAGGCCGCCGACCCCGCCGTCAGCGGCCGCCTGGTCGCCGATGCCGTGCCGTTGCCCGCCGAGGCGGTCGGCTTCGCGCCGGATCTGGACGCGGCAGCGCGTGAGCTCGCCGCCCGGGCCCGGCCGGGCGATCTCGTGGTGACGCTCGGTGCGGGCGACATCACCACCGTCGGTCCTCGGGTGCTGGAGCTGCTGGCCTCCGATGCCTGACTGGTTGCGCCGGCACCGTGAGGTCGACGAGGCCGAGCAGACCCGTCGGCGGTTCGCCCGTCGGCAGTGGACCCGGCGCTGGCAGCTGGGCCGGGTCCTGGCCGCGGCCCTCGCGCTGCTGCTCGTGGTCGGCGTCGGGATCTGGCTGGTCGCCTACTCCAGCGTGCTGGGCGTCAAGGAGGTCGAGGTCCAGGGCACCGAGCTGCTCTCCGCCGAGCAGGTGCGGGCCGAGGTCCAGGTAGCCGACGGCGAGCCGCTGGCGCGGGTCGACATCGACGCGGTCGCGGCCCGGATCGAGGAGCTGCCCGCGGTGCGCAGCGTCGACGTCTCGCGCAAGTGGCCGAACTCGCTGCTGGTGCAGGTGACCGAGCGCGCGGTGGTGGCGGTGATCCAGGTCGGGGCGAAGTACCGCGGCATGGACGAGACCGGAACGATCTTCCGCAACTTCGCCCGGATCCCGAAGGGCGTGCCGCTGATCAAGGCCTCCGGCGAGCTCTCGGCGGAGGTGCGCGCCGAAGGTGCCTCGGTGGTGGGCGCGATGCCCGCCTCGGTCGCCCGCCGGGTGGAGTACGTCGAGCTGCGCACCGTCGACCAGATCAACCTGGTCCTGCGCGACGGCCGGAACGTCGTGTGGGGGAGTGCCGAGGAGTCCGCCACCAAGGGCAAGGTCCTCGAGGTCCTCCTCGCCGAGGACGGCACCACCCTCGACGTCAGCGTCCCCGGGAACCCGACCGTCAAGTAGCCCCCTCCGGATAGTCCCTGACGTTTTCGTGGTCGACACGCCGTGAAAACCACGAAAACGTCAGGGACTATCCCGAAGTCGGCGTGTCGCGTCGGGTTTCTGCACAGGCTCTGCCTAGTGTCTTCGTCATCGAGAGGTTGACATAACTATAACCCTTCAGTTGAGGGTTAGGGTTCACGGTTTGATCGCTCGGTCTTCCCCACCGCGGAGAGTGCCCTACAGGGACGCCGCATCAGTACGGATCAGCACATGGACAAGACCCGCATCCCGACCGGGAGCCGGGTGACACCGATCAGGAGAGGCACGCACCGCCGTGGCAGCAGCACAGAACTACCTGGCCATCATCAAGGTCGTGGGTATCGGTGGGGGTGGCGTCAACGCCGTCAACCGGATGATCGAGGTCGGACTCAAGGGTGTCGAGTTCATCGCGATCAACACCGATGCGCAGGCCCTGCTCATGAGCGACGCCGACGTCAAGCTCGACATCGGCCGTGAGCTCACCCGTGGACTCGGTGCCGGCGCCAACCCCGACGTGGGTGCCAAGGCTGCCGAGGACCACGCCGACGAGATCGAAGAGGTCCTCAAGGGCGCCGACATGGTGTTCGTGACCGCTGGCGAGGGCGGTGGCACCGGTACCGGTGGTGCTCCCGTGGTCGCTCGGATCGCCCGCTCGCTGGGTGCGCTGACCATCGGTGTGGTCACCCGCCCGTTCGCCTTCGAGGGTCGCCGCCGCGCGAACTCGGCCGAAGAGGGCATCGCGCAGCTGCGCGAAGAGGTCGACACCCTGATCGTCATCCCCAATGACCGGCTGCTCTCGATCAGCGACCGCAACGTCTCGATGCTCGACGCCTTCAAGCAGGCCGACCAGGTGCTGCTGCAGGGTGTCTCCGGCATCACCGACCTGATCACCACCCCGGGCCTGATCAACCTCGACTTCGCGGACGTGAAGTCCGTGATGTCCAACGCCGGCTCGGCGCTGATGGGCATCGGCTCGGCGCGCGGTGAGGACCGCTCGGTGGCCGCCGCCGAGATGGCCGTCTCCTCGCCCCTGCTCGAGGCGAGCATCGACGGCGCGCACGGCGTCCTGCTCTCCATCGCCGGTGGCTCGGACCTCGGTCTCTTCGAGATCAACGAGGCCGCAGCCCTGGTCGCCGAGTCGGTGCACCCCGAGGCCAACATCATCTTCGGTGCCACCATCGACGACGCCCTCGGCGACGAGGTGCGGGTCACCGTGATCGCGGCCGGCTTCGACGGCGGCATGCCGAAGCGTCGTGACGAGGGCACCGTGCTGCGCCGCCAGGCCGCCCCGCAGCAGACCCAGGCCGAGACCCGGGCGGCGGCTCAGACGATCGCCACCCAGCGTGCCCCCGAGCCGGCTCCGGTGGCTCCGGCCCAGCCGCAGCAGGCCCCGCAGGCGCAGCGTCCCCAGGCGCCGGCGACCCCGGCCCCGGCCGCGCCGCGCCAGCAGCCCCGTCAGGTGCAGTTCGACGACGACGACCTCGACGTCCCGGACTTCTTGAAGTAAGGCCGGCTTGTACGCCTACCGCGACCGCCTGGACCCCGTTGAGCTCGGTTTCACCGACCGGCTCGGCGGGGTCAGCGGCGCGCCCTGGGCATCGCTGAACCTCGCCCTCGACGGCGGTGACGCCCCGGCCGCGGTGGCCGAGAACTGGCGACTGCTGGTCGCCGACTTCGCCCCGGGGGCCCGCCTGGCCGACATGCACCAGGTGCACGGCAACGCCGTCGCGGTCATCGCGGACGACGACGCACCCCGACCCACCAGCGACGCGCTGGTCACGGCGACGCCCGGTGTGGTCCTGGCGGTCCGCGCCGCGGACTGCGTGCCGATCCTGCTCGCCGACCCGGTGGCCGGGGTGATCGGTGCCGCGCACGCCGGGCGCAACGGCGTGGCCTCCGGTGTCGCGTCGGCAGCGGCCACCGCGATGCGTGAGCTCGGGGCCACCGAGATCACCGCCTGGATCGGGCCGCACGTGTGCGGCGCCTGCTACGAGGTGCCCCAGGAGATGCACGACTCCTTCGTCGCGCAGATCCCGGCGGCGGCCGCCCGGACCTCCTGGGGCACGCCCGCGCTGGATCTCGGCACCGCGGTGGCCGACCAGCTGCGCGGCGCCGGCGTCGCCGTGGTCGACGCGGCGCGGTGCACCCGTGAGTCCGCGGACCTGTACTCCTTCCGGCGCGACGGCGAGCACGCCGGGCGCCATGCCGGGGTGATCACGCTCGCCCCCGCGACCCGACCGAGCAACGGACGCCATGATGAGTAGACGCAGCGAGCTGGCCGCAGGCCTGGCCGCCGTGCAGGAGCGGGTGGCCGCGGCGGCGCGGTCCGCCGGCCGTGACCCCGACGAGATCACGCTGACCGTGGTCACCAAGTTCTTCCCGGCCTCCGACGTGCGGCTGCTGGCCGACCTCGGCGTCCGCGACGTCGGCGAGAACCGGCACCAGGAGGCGATGGCCAAGGCTGCCGAGTGTGCCGACCTGGAGCTGCGCTGGCACTACATCGGCGGGCTGCAGTCCAACAAGGCCGCGGCGGTGGCCGGCTATGCCGACGTCGTCGAGTCCGTGGACCGGGCGCGCCTGGTCCCCGGCCTCTCCCGGGGGGCCGCCGAGCGCGGACGCGACCTGGACTGCCTGGTCCAGGTGTCGCTGGACCCGCCCGAGCAGCGCGAGGGCCGCTCGGGGGTCCACCCCGACGAGCTGCTCGCCCTGGCCGCGGCGGTGGCCGACGCCGAGGGACTGGTGCTCCGCGGCCTGATGGCGGTCGCGCCGCTCGGTGCGGATCCGGAGCAGGCCTTCGACGACCTGGCCCGGCTCGCCGAGCGGCTGCGCGCCGATCACCCCGACGCCGGCGTGCTCTCGGCCGGCATGAGCAACGACCTCGAGGCCGCCGTCGCGCGTGGCGCGACACACGTCCGGATTGGCCGTGCGGTGCTCGGAGAGCGGCCATGAACCCAGTAGTGTCCAACACATCACGAGCGCCAGCGGTTGGCGCGCTACCCCGGAGGAAAGACTCATGAGCGGCGCGATGCGCAAGATCGGTGAGTACCTCGGCCTGGTCGAGGAGAGCGACCGTTACCTCGACGAGGATCACGACGAGTACGCAGACGAGCCGGCCCGTGAGGTTCGCGAGGAGCGCCGCCCCGCGCCGGTAGCAAGCATTTCCGAGCGGCGTCGTCCGCAGCCCATGGAGGTGGCACCCGCCGTGGCAGAGCTCTCCCGGATCATCACCCTGCACCCGCGCACCTACAACGAGGCGCGCACGGTGGGGGAGAACTACCGTGACGGCGTTCCGGTGATCATGAACCTGAGCGAGATGGAGGACGCCGACGCCAAGCGCCTGGTCGACTTCGCCGCCGGCCTGATCTTCGCCACCCGTGGCTCGATCGAGCGGGTCACCGCCAAGGTGTTCCTGCTCTCGCCCCAGAACGTCTCGGTGACCGCTGAGGACAAGCAGCGGATCGCCGAGGGCGGCTTCTTCAACCAGAGCTGATTCGCTGGTGGAAACTGTTGGCTTGCTGATCCACGTCGTCCTGTGGGTCTTCATCGCACTGCTCTGGGTGCGCTTCGTCTTCGACTGGGTGCAGGTCTTCGCCCGCACCTGGACGCCGTCCGGGCCGCTGCTCGTGCTACTGGAGGCGGTCTACTCGATCACCGACCCTCCGATCAAGGCCCTGCGACGCGTGATCCCGCCCCTGCGGCTGGGAAACTTCGCGCTCGACCTGAGCTTCCTGATCGTGATGGTGGGGGCCTACTTGCTGTTGAGCCTCAACAGCATGATTCTGTTGTCCTGACAGCCTTTCGGAGTCTTACTGGCTCCAGGCCGATGCCTGGTGTAGACCATCAGGCGCTATTGTTCGACCAAGTATCTGACCATCGACTACAACGAATTGGGTGAGGTCATGCCGCTGACACCTGAGGACGTGAGCAACAAGCGCTTTACTCCCGTCCGGCTCCGTGAGGGCTATGACATGGGTGAGGTGGACCAGTTCCTCGACGAGGTGGAGGCAGAGCTGGCTCGTCTCACCAAGGAGAACGAAGACCTGCGGGCCAAGCTGGCTGCTGCCCAGTCGGGCGCCCCGGCCCCGGTCGCTGCCCCTGTCGCCGCTCCGGTCGTTCCGGAGCCGGTCCGCGAGCCCGAGCCGGTGCCCGCCCCTGTGCCGACCCCCGCCCCGGTGGCTGCTGCCCCCGAGAGCGTGCCGGGTCAGATCCCGACCATCCGGGTCGAGACGGTCGCCGAGGCGTCGAACGCAGCCGCCCGTCTGCTGGAGATCGCGACCCGCAACGCCGACGAGCTCGTCGAGGACGCGAAGAACCAGGCCGACAAGATCGTCGGTGAGGCACGCACCAAGGCCGAGCGCCTGGAGGCTGAGTCCAAGGTCAAGGCCGACCGCCTTGAGGCCGACGCCCGCACCCGCTCGCAGATGCTCGACTCCGAGACCAGCGAGCGCCGCGAGCAGATGTTCGGCGACCTGGAGAAGGAGCGCGACAAGCTCAACGCGGACGTCGAGAACCTGCGCTCCTTCGAGCGTGAGTACCGCTCGCGTCTGAAGAGCTACTTCACCGAGCAGCTCGCTTCGCTGAACGCCACCCCTGAGGTCGGCGCCGGCGACGGCTCGCCTGCCGCCCCCAAGCGGCTTCGCTCGATCCTCGGCGAGGACGAGAGCTGAGCGGTTCTCCCGGAGAGCTCATGAAGGAGCGGTCGGCCCCACGGGGCCGGCCGCTCCTTTGTCCTTCGTCGCGCGTGGCGGATTGTGGCGATGCGAGCGAGGGGCTAGGGTCCGTGCCACTCGTATGTGGCTGATGCCACATGGCTAGGCCACAAGGAGGCCGGGTTCCATGGCGCGTAGCAGTAGGAAGTCCCTTGCCGAGACCGCAGCAGCTGCCGCGAAGCGGGTGATGACGCGCGGCAAGCCCGCCGCGGCCAAGAAGGCCACCTCTGCTGCGAAGACCGCCACGAGTGCGACCAACGGGGTCGCGAAGAAGAGCACGGCCGCCAAGAAGGCGGCGCCCGCGGCGAAGAAGGCGGCTGCGACGAAGGCGGCGCCGGCCGCGAAGAAGGCGGCCGCGAAGAAGAGCCCTCCCGCAGCCAAGAAGGCGACGCCCACCAAGAAGGCCACGGCGAAGAAGAGTGCTCCCGCCGCTGAGGCGCCGGCGAAGGGCGCTCCCGCAGCCAAGAAGGCCGCACCCGCGGCAAAGAAGACCGCGGCAAAGAAGACCGCAGCCACGAAGACGGCGTCCGCCAAGAAGACGACGGCGAAGAAGGCCGCACCCGCCGCCAAGACCGCGGCGAAGAACGCCGCAGCCACGAAGACCACGTCCGCCAAGAAGGCGACGCCCGCGAAGAAGGTGGCGGCGAAGAAGAGTGCTCCGCCCGCCAAGAAGGTCGCGCCCGCCAAGACGGCGCCGGCGAAGAAGGCCCCCGCCGCCAAGAAGAGTGCGGCGAGCACGCGTGGGAATGCCGCGAAGCGGGTACCTGCCAGCCAGGCCGCCCCCGCGACGAGGGCGGCCTCAGCCACCACTGCGGCAGCACCGAGCACGAAGAAGGCAGCACCCACCGGGAAGAAGGCGGCAGCGAACGGCGTTGCCACCAAGACCGCGGTCGCCACGAAGGCAACACCCCCGCCTGCTCGGTCCGCGGCTCCCACCAAGAAGGCAGCACCGGCCAAGAAAGCAGCGCCCGTGACGAACGCTTCCCCCGCCCCGCAGGCAGCACCCGCCGCGAAGGCGGCCCCTGCCAAGAAGACAGCGGCCAAGAAGGCGGCCCCCGGCAGTCTCGCCGTCCGCGAGGACGAGAGCGCCTGGACCGCCGCCGAGCTCGACGAGGTGATGGCCGAGCTCCAGGCCCACAGCGATCGGCTCCAGCGGGAGCTGCACGACCAGCAGGAGGAGCTCGCCGGCCTGTTGCGTGACGCCGGCGACGGCGCGGGCCAGGACCAGGCCGACATGGGCGCCACCAGCTTCGAGCGCGACCACGAGCTCACGCTGGTCAACAACGCCCGCGAGATGCTGCTGCAGACCGAGCGCGCGATGGCCCGGATCCACGACGGCACCTACGGCGTCTGCGAGGAGTGTGGCAAGCCGATCGGCAAGATGCGGTTGATGGCTTTCCCGCGTGCGACACTGTGCCTGTCATGCAAGCAGCGCGAGGAGCGTCGCTGAGCCCCAGCGAGCCGAACCCAGAGTCCCTGTCTCCCGACGACGCCAGCAGGTCGCGGTCGAGGCGCAACCGTTGCCTTGCCCTGTTCTGGGCATTGGCCGTCTGCCTGATCGCCATCGACCAGTGGGTCAAGGAGCTCTCCATCGAGAAGCTCTCCGGCGAGGGCCGGGTCGAGCTGCTGGGCGACTGGTTCGGCCTCCAGCTGGTCCGCAACCCCGGCGCCGCCTTCTCCATGGGCACCAGCTTCACCGAGGTGCTCTCCGTGGTCGCCACGATCGCCGCGGTGGTGGTGATCTGGCTGTCGTTCAAGGTGCGCAGCACGATGTGGGCCGTCGGCCTCGGCTTCCTGCTGGCCGGTGTCGTCGGAAACCTGATCGACCGGCCCACCCGTGAGCCGGGCTTCGGTCGCGGCCACGTGATCGACATGTTCGCCTTCCCGAACTTCCCGATCTTCAACGTGGCCGACATCTGCATCAACGTCGCGGCCGCGATCATCATCATCCAGGCCTTGCGTGGCATCCGACTCGACGGAACCCGTGAGGAGAGCGATGACTGAGCAGCGCGTGGTGCTGGTTCCCGACGGCCTGGCCGGGGAGCGGGTGGACGCCGCGATGGCTCGGATGTTCGGGCTCTCCCGGACCCGCGCCGCGGACCTGATCGCGGCCGGCCAGGTGAGCCTGGACGGTCGCAGCGTCGGCAAGTCCGACCGGGTCAGCCCCGGCGAGATGCTCGACGTCACGATCCCGGCCGAGCGGGACCCGCTCGAGGTGGTCCCCGAGGTCGTCGATGGGATCAAGATCATCCACGACGACGAGTCGATCGTGGTGATCGACAAGCCGGTCGGCGTCGCGGTGCACCCGTCGATGGGCTGGACCGGCCCGACCGTCGTCGGCCACCTGGCCGGGGCCGGCTTCCGGATCGCCACCAGCGGCGCCTCCGAGCGCCAGGGCATCGTCCAGCGCCTCGACGTCGGCACCTCGGGCGTGATGGTGATCTGCAAGTCCGAGTACGCCTACTCCCGGCTCAAGAACGCGTTCCGCAACCGGACCGTCGACAAGACCTACCACGCGCTGGTCCAGGGACACCCCGATCCGCTGGTCGGCACGATCGACGCGCCCATCGGGCGGCACCCCAAGTCGGACTGGAAGTTCGCGGTGATGGCCGACGGCAAGCACTCGGTCACCCACTACGAGCTGCTCGAGGCGCACCGCTTCGCCAGCCTGATGGAGATCCACCTGGAGACCGGCCGCACCCACCAGATCCGGGTGCACATGTCGGCGATCAAGCACCCCTGCGTAGGCGACCTGACCTACGGCGCCGACCCGGTGCTGGCCAAGCGGGTGGGCCTGGAGCGGCAGTGGCTGCACGCCGTCCGCCTCGGCTTCGAGCACCCCGACTCCGGCGACTACGTGACCTACGAGTCGACCTACCCGGACGACCTGGCGAGCGCGCTCGACATCATCCGCGACGCGCACTGATGCAGTTGCGCGCGGCCGTCGCCGACGACCTGGCGGCGATCGCGGCGCTCTTCCTCCGGGCTCGCCGGGCGGCGTACGGACAGATGCCGGCGCTGGCCCACGACGACGCCGACGTCCGGACCTGGGTGGCGTGCTGGGACCTGTCCCGGCTCACCGTCTGGGTGGCCGAGAGCACCGAGCAGGACGCGCCCGAGCTGCTCGGCTTCGTGGCCTTCACCGAGACCTGGCTCGACCATCTCTACGTGACGCCGTCAGCCCAGGGCGGCGGTGTCGGGGGCGCCCTGCTGGAGCTGGTCAAGGCGCTGCGACCGGCCGGCTTCTCGCTGTGGGTCTTCGCCGCGAACACCTCCGCGCGGGGCTTCTACGCCGCGCACGGGCTGGTGGAGCGCGAGCACACCGACGGCTCGGAGAACGAGGAAGGTGAGCCAGACCTCCGGATGGAGTGGTCCGGGGAGTGCCGTTCGGCGGTTCTGTCGGAGCCGTGACGTAGTCTGGCGTCTCGCTTCAGTTCGACCTTTGAGGAGTGTGATCGGCGCCGATGTCGCAGGCCGCCAACGACTCATTCGTGCACCTTCACGTGCACACCGAGTACTCGATGTTGGATGGTGCGTCGCTGCTCGACGGCCTGTTCAGCCGGGTCAACGACCTCGGCATGACCTCGATCGCGATGACCGACCACGGCAACCTGCACGGTGCCTACGACTTCTGGTCCAAGGCCAAGAAGCACGGGGTCAAGCCGATCATCGGGATCGAGGCCTACCTGACCCCGGGCACCGCCCGTGGCGAGCGGCGCCGGGTGCGCTGGGGCAAGGGCGACTCCAAGGAGGAGGGCGGCAACGACGTCGCCGGCGGTGGCGCCTACACCCACATGACGATGTGGGCCGAGAACACCGAGGGCATGCACAACCTGTTCCGGCTCTCCACCAAGTCCAGCCTCGAGGGCATGTTCTACAAGCCTCGGATGGACAAGGAGATCCTGGCCCAGCACAGCAAGGGCCTGATCGTCTCCACCGGCTGCCCCAGCGGTGCGATCCAGACCAGGCTCCGGCTCGGCCAGTACGACGAGGCGGTCCGCGAGGCCGGCGAGCTGCAGGAGATCTTCGGCCGGGAGAACGTCTTCCTGGAGCTGATGGACCACGGCATCGACATCGAGAAGCGGGTCCGTGACGACCTGCTCCGCCTGGGCAAGCAGATGGGCATCCCGCCCATCGCCACCAACGACTCGCACTACAACAACCCCGAGGACGCCGACGCCCACGACGCCCTGATCTGCGTCGCCTCCGGCAAGCGGCTAGCCGACCCGAACCGGCTCAAGTTCGACGGCGGCGGCTACTACATCAAGTCCGCCGCCGAGATGCGGCAGCTGTGGGCCGAGCGCTTCGACATGCCCGAGGCCTGCGACAACACCGTCGCCATCGCGGAGCGCTGCGAGATCGACTTCACCGAGTCCACCGGCGGCTACATGGCGCGCGCCGAGGTCCCGGCGGGGGAGACCGAGGAGTCCTGGTTCCGCAAGGAGGTCTGGCGGGGCATCGAGAACCGCTACCCCGGCGACCGGTTGACCCAGGAGGTCAAGGACCGCGTCGAGATGGAGCTCGCGATCATCTCGCAGAAGGGCTACTGCGGCTACTACCTGGTGGTCGCCGACTTCATCCAGTGGTCCAAGGACAACGGCATCCGGGTCGGCCCGGGCCGAGGCTCCGGTGCCGGCTCGATCGCGGCCTACGCCCTGCTGATCACCGACCTGTGCCCGCTGGAGCACGGCCTCTTCTTCGAGCGGTTCCTCAACCCCGAGCGTCCCTCGATGCCCGACTTCGACATCGACTTCGACGACGCCCGCCGCGGCGAGGTGATCCAGTACGTCACCGAGAAGTACGGTGCCGAGCGGGTCGCCCAGATCGCCACCTTCGGCCGGCTCAAGGCCAAGGCCGCGATCAAGGACGCCGCCCGCGTGCTCGACCACGGCTTCGCGATCGGCGACCGGATCACCAAGGCGCTGCCGCCGGACGTGATGGGCAAGGGCGTCCCCCTGAAGGAGCTCTTCAACGAGGAGCACAAGCGCTACGGCGAGGGCGGCGAGTTCCGTGCCCTCTACGAGCAGGACCCAGAGGTCCGCAAGATCTACCAGACCGCGGTCGGCCTCGAGGGCCAGATCCGCAACTGGGGCGTGCACGCGGCCGGCGTGATCATGTCCAGCGAGCCCCTGATCGACATCGTGCCGATCATGGCCCGCCCGCAGGACGGCGCGGTGATCACCCAGTTCGACTACCCGATGTGCGAGTCGCTGGGCCTGGTCAAGATGGACTTCCTCGGTCTGTCCAACCTGCGCATCCTCGAGGACGCCCTCTCCAACATCCGCGCCAACCGCGGCGAGAACGTCGTCCTGGAGGAGCTGCCCTTCGACGACCGGGCCACCTACGAGCTGATGGGCCGCGGCGACACGCTCGGCGTCTTCCAGCTCGATGGTCAGGGCATGCGGGCGCTGCTGCGCTCCATGCAGCCCGACAAGTTCGCCGACATCACCGCCGTCTCCGCGCTCTACCGCCCCGGCCCGATGGGTGCGGACTCGCACAACAAGTACGCGCGCCGCAAGAACGGCCGCGAGCCGATCGAGCCGATCCACCCGGCGCTCGAGGAGGCGCTCGAACCGGTCCTGGGCGAGACCTACGGTCTCATCGTCTACCAGGAGCAGGTGATGGCGATCGCCCAGGTGCTCGCCGGCTTCACCCTGGGCGCCGCCGACAACCTGCGCCGCGCGATGGGCAAGAAGAAGAAGTCCGAGCTCGACAAGCAGTACGCGGGCTTCCAGGCCGGCATGCTGGAGCGCGGCTACCCGCAGGCCGCGATCAGCACCCTGTGGGAGATCCTGCTCCCGTTCTCCGACTACGCCTTCAACAAGTCGCACTCCGCCGCCTACGGCGTGATCACCTACTGGACCGCCTACCTCAAGGCCAACTACCCCACGGAGTACATGGCCGCGCTCCTCACCTCGGTGAAGGACGACAAGGACAAGATGGCGATCTACCTCAACGAGTGTCGCCGGATGAAGATCCAGGTGCTGCCACCGGACGTGAACTCCTCGGCGCACAACTTCACCGCTGTCGGCACCGACATCCGCTTCGGCCTGACCGCGATCCGCAACGTCGGCGCGAACGTGGTCGACGGCGTGGTGGCGGGGCGCGAGGAGAAGGGCCGCTTCACCGACTTCAACGACTTCCTCGCCAAGGTGCCGGCCCAGGTCTGCAACAAGCGGGTGATCGACTCGCTGATCAAGGCCGGTGCCTTCGACGAGATGAAGCACGTGCGCCGGGCGCTGGTCGCGATCCACGAGAACGCGGTGGACCAGTACGTCGACATCAAGCGCAACGAGGCGATCGGTCAGGATTCGCTCTTCGCCGGCCTCGACGACGGTGGCGACGGCTCCGGCGGCTTCGGAGTCTCGGTGGCCATCCCGGAGATCGACGAGTGGGACAAGATGACCCTGCTCGGTCACGAGCGGGAGATGCTCGGCCTCTACGTCTCCGACCACCCGCTGCTCGGCCTGGAGCACGTGCTCTCCAACGGCACCGACTGCACCATCGGCCAGCTGCTGCTCGACGAGGACCGCCAGCACAACTCGATGATCACCGTCAGCGGCCTGGTCACCGGCGTCCAGCGCCGGATCACCAAGCGCGGCGACGCGTGGGCCACGATCACCCTCGAGGATCTCGACGGTGCGATCGAAGTGCTGTTCTTCCCGAGCGCCTATCAGCTCGCCGGCCCGCACCTCGCCGAGGACTCCATCATCCGGGTCAAGGGCAACCTCTCGCGCGACAAGGAGCAGCCGGAGATCCGCGGTCAGGAGGTCTCGCTGCCGGACCTCAACGACGGCCCTTCGGGTCCTGTGGTGATCCGGCTACCCTCTACCCGGTGCACGCCGCCGATCGTCGAAGGCCTCAAGGACGTGCTCTCAGCACACCCGGGAATGTCGGAGGTCCAGTTGCATCTGAAGGCTCGTGCCAGCACCACGGTGCTGCGTCTCGACGACCGGCTCCGGGTCACCCCGTCGTCCTCGCTCTTCGCCGACCTCAAGCAGCTGCTCGGGCCGGGCTGCCTTGGCTAGCGCGCGCCGGGCCCTGGCCGAGGCCGGTCTGCTGGTGGCCGGCTTCCTGCTCGCCGGTCTGCTGGCGGGCCTGCTCTGGTACCTCGTGTGGGCGCCGGCGCCGACCACGGACGTCTACCTGATCGACGGCGGTCGTCCGCTCTTCGACCGGGACGTCATCTTCCGGGCCAGCGGGCTCTACTTCTTCATCGCCGCCGCCGTGGGCCTGGTGCTGGGCGCGGCCGCGATGTGGGTCCTGGACCGCGACGAGGTCGCCACCCTGGTCACCGTGGTCGTGGCCGCGCTGCTCGGCGGGCTGCTGATGGCCTGGCTCGGGCACCTGCTGGGCCCGGACGCCCCGGCCAACATCGACCCCACCGTCGAGCACCCGAACGGGTTCCCCACGGTCGAGGCGGAGCTCTCCGCGGATCGTCTCGTGGTGCTGACGGCGATGCCCGGCGGGGCCACGCTGGGGGCACTGGCGGTGCTGCTGCTGACCGGCGGGCGCAAGGCGAAGCGTGCCGCCGAGCCTGCCGAGCAGTCGGCCGGCTAGCGTCCGATCGGGGCCGTGAGGGCCTCGGTGAGGCGGACCAGGTCCGCGGGGGAGAGCTCGACGTCGAGACCCCGGCGGCCGGCGGAGACGTAGACGCTGGCGAACTCCAGCGCCGAGGAGTCGACCACGGTGCGATGCGCCCGGCGCTGGCCGAGCGGGGAGATGCCGCCGACCACGTAGCCGGTCGCCCGCTGTGCCGCGGCCACGTCGGCCATCTGCGCCTTGCTGGCGCCCACCGCGCGGGCGAGCGCCTTGAGGTCGAGCTGGCCGCTGACCGGCACCACGGCCACCGTCAGCTCGCCGTCGACGTCGGCCATCAGGGTCTTGAAGACCTGCTCGGGCGCGACCCCCAACGCCTCGGCTGCCTCGAGCCCGAAGCTCGCCGCGCGCGGGTCGTGGTCGTACGGGTGCAGGGTGTGTGGCACGCCGGCCACGCTCAATGCGACCGTGGCCGGGGTTCCGCCGGCCGCCTTCCGCTTCGCCATCAGTTCGGCGACCAGCGGGTCCGGGCGATCTCGGTGGCGGGCAGCGAGGGCACCGCCCGCATCGCCCGCATCTCCATCGCGATCAGCCGCTCGAGCATGGTCAGCCGCTGCTCGGTGCTCTCCGCCTCCAGGATCTGCTGGCGATCGGCCAGCTGCAGGTGGCAGGTGGCGGCCAGCACCCAGGCCAGGTAGGTCGCATCGTCCGGGATCGGACTCGGATAGGTGGTGTGCCCGCGGACCTCGGCGATCACGCCGCGGTACTCCTCGTAGAGCTCGACCAGGCGCGGTGCTCGAGCCTGCGCCGCGGGGCTCGAGGTGTCGGTGAGCAGCTCCACCTCGGCACTGAGGAACGGATCGGCGGCGCCGATCGAGAGCAGGCTGAACCGGTCCCGGGCCACCGTCTCCAGGCTGAAGCTGCCGTCCTCGTGCTCCTCGGCGTGCAGCAGTTGCAGGAGGCAGCCGACACGATGCACGGACTGTCCGATCCGCTCGCCGACCTCGTAGCCCTCGCGGATCGCGACGGTCGCGAAGAGCCGCTCGGTGGGGTCGTTGATCCGCAGCAGGTCGTGGACCAGGGCGCGGTAGCGGTCCTCGAACACGTTGAGCGGCACCGCCAACCCCGGGAAGACGACGGTGTTCAGCGGGAAGAGGGGGACCGAGCGCTGCACGTCTCAACCTTAGTGGTGGCCCTCACGGCGTGGCCGCAGGTCGAAACCGTGTCGAGACCAGCCCGCCGCCCCGCCTAGACTTGGGCCCATGATCCGCCGAATCGACCTGCGAGGCAGCGCCGCTGCCGTTGACTACCGCGCTGTGGTGCCGCGCGCCGAGTTCGACGTCGAGGCGGCCACTCATGCGGTCCGGCCGATCATCGAGGCGGTCCGTGAGCGCGGCGTCGAGGCTGTGCTGGAGCTGACCGAGCGCTTCGACGGCGTCCGCCTGGACGACGTCGCCGTGCCCGCCGAGGTGCTGAGCAAGGCGCTCGCCGACCTCGCGCCCGAGGTGCGCGCCGCGCTCGAGGAGTCGATCCGCCGTCTGCGCGCGACCTGTGAGGCCGACCTCGAGCCGGACAAGGTGATCGAGGTTGCCCCCGGCGCGGTGATCACCCACCGCAAGGTGGCCGTCGACCGGGTCGGGCTCTACGTGCCCGGTGGCGTCGCGCCGCTGGTCTCCACCGTGGTGATGAACGTCGTCCCCGCCCAGGTGGCGGGAGTCCGCTCGATCGCCCTGGCCACGCCGCCGCAGCGCGAGACCGGCCTGCCCGACCTGACCACCCTGGCCGCCTGTGCGCTGCTGGGCGTCGAGGAGGTCTACGTGGCCGGCGGCGCCCAGGCCGTGGCGATGCTCGCCCTCGGTGCCGGGCCCTGCAAGCCGGTCGACATGGTGATCGGTCCCGGCAACCTCTACGTGACCGCGGCCAAGCGGCTGCTGCGCGGCGTGGTCGGCATCGACTCCGAGGCCGGGCCGAGCGAGATCGCGATCATCGCCGACGAGACCGCCCAGCCCGCCTTCGTGGCGGCCGACCTGATGACCGAGGCCGAGCACGGCGGCACCTCGGCGTCGCTGCTGATCACCGACTCCCTCGAGCTCGCCGACGCCGTCGACGTGGAGCTGGAGAAGCGGGTCGCCGCCGCGCCGCACGGCCCCCGGATCGCGGAGGCGCTCTCCGGCCCGCAGTCCGCCGTGGTGCTGGTCGACGACCTCGACCAGGCGGTCGAGGTGGCCAACGCCTACGCCAGCGAGCACCTGGAGATCCAGACCCGCGATGCTGCTGCGCTCTCCGCGCGGATCCGCAATGCCGGCGCGATCTTCCTCGGTCCCTGGTCGCCGGTGGCCGTCGGCGACTACTGCGCCGGCTCCAACCACGTGCTGCCCACCGGCGGCTGCGCCTGCCACTCCTCGGGTCTGGCCGTCTCGGCCTTCCTCAAGGAGATGCACGTCGTCGACTACACCCGCGACGCGCTGGCCGAGGTGGCGGCGCACGTCGAGATCCTGGCCGCCGCCGAGGACCTCCCCACCCACGGTGCCGGCGTCACGGTGCGGTTCTCGGGTGACGCCCGGTGAGCGCCCTGCCCTGGCCCCCACTGCGTGACGCGCTGGTGGGGGAGGAGCCCTACGGCGCCCCGCAGATCGATGTACCGGTCCAGCTGAACACCAACGAGAACCCGTACGGGCCCTCCGCGGCGGCAGCCGCCGACATCGCCGAGGCGGTGCGTGGGGCGGCGCTGACCCTCAACCGCTACCCGGACCGCGAGGCGCACGCCCTGCGGGCCGACCTGGCGACGTACCTCAACGCCGACGGCGGCCAGCAGCTGAGCGAGGCCAACGTCTGGGCGGCCAACGGCTCCAACGAGGTCATGCTGCAGCTGCTGCAGGCCTTCGGTGGGCCGGGCCGCGTCGCGCTCTCCTTCGCGCCGACCTACTCGATGTACCCCGAGTACGCCCGCGACTCGCTCACCGAGTGGGTCGTCGGCCACCGCGAGAGCGACTTCAGCCTCGACCTCGAGGCGGCGCGCCGCAAGGTGCTGGAGGTCCAGCCCGCGGTGGTGCTGCTGCCCAGCCCGAACAACCCGACCGGCACCGCGCTTCCGCCCGAGGCCGTCGCCATGCTCTGCGAGGCGGCCGGCAACGGCATCGTGGTGATCGATGAGGCCTACGGCGAGTTCCGGCGCGAGGGGGTGCCGAGCGCGCTGGAGGTGCTGCCGCGCTACCGCAACCTGGTGGTCACCCGCACCATGAGCAAGGCGTTCGCGCTGGCCGGTGCCCGGCTGGGCTACCTCGCCGCGCACCCCGACGTCGTCGACGCCGTCCGCGTGGTGCGGCTGCCGTACCACCTGTCTGCGGTGACCCAGGCTGCTGCTCGCGCGGCGCTGCGGCACGCCCCCGAGCTGCTCGGCAAGGTCGCCGAGCTGCGCGCCGAGCGCGACGACACCGTCGCCTGGCTGCGGGCCCAGGGCCTCGAGGTGGCCGACTCGGACGCCAACTTCGTGCTCTTCGGCACCTTCGCCGACCGGCACGCGGTGTGGCAGCAGGTGCTGGAGCGCGGAGTGCTGATCCGCGAGACCGGCCCCGATGGCTGGCTCCGGGTGTCGATCGGCACCCCGGAGGAGATGACTGCGTTCAAGAGCGCCCTCGTGGCGGTAGTGGAGGAGAACCGATGAGCCGGATCGCACGCATCGAGCGGAGCACCAAGGAGTCCTCGGTGCTGGTCGAGGTGAACATCGACGGCAGCGGCAAGACCGACGTCTCCACCGGCGTCGGCTTCTACGACCACATGCTCGACGCCTTCGGGCGGCACTCCCTGGTCGACCTGACCGTGCGGAGCACCGGCGACACCCACATCGACGCGCACCACGTCGTGGAGGACACCGCGATCATCCTCGGTCAGGCGTTGCGCCAGGCCCTCGGTGACAAGAAGGGCATCCGCCGCTTCGGTGACGCCACGGTGCCGCTCGACGAGGCGCTGGTCCAGGCCGTCGTCGACGTCTCCGGGCGTCCGTACTGCGTGCACAGCGGCGAGCCGACCGGTCAGACCTACGTCCAGCTCGGCGGCGGCAACGGCGGCGTGCCGTACCTGGGCTCGCTCACCAAGCACGTCTTCGAGACGATCGCCTTCCACGCGCACATCGCGCTGCACGTGCGGGTGCTGGCCGGCCTCGAGCCGCACCACATCGTGGAGACCCAGTTCAAGGCGTTCGCCCGCGCGTTCCGCGACGCGGTCGCCTTCGACCCGCGCGAGACCGGCGTGCCGTCGACCAAGGGCACCCTCGAGGGTGACGGCCAGTGAGCCCTCGCGTCGTCGTCCTGGACTACGGCTCGGGCAACCTGCGCTCGGCGGTCCGCGCCGTCGAGCGTGCCGGCGCCGAGGTCACCCTGACCTCCGACTTCGACACCGCGTTGGCCGCCGACGGCCTGCTGGTGCCCGGGGTCGGCGCCTTCGAGGCCTGCATGAAGGGCCTGCGCGCGATCAAGGGCGAGCGGATCATCGGACGCCGCCTGGCCGGCGGCCGCCCGGTGCTCGGCATCTGCGTGGGGATGCAGATCCTCTTCTCCCGCGGGGTCGAGCACGGTGTCGAGACCGAGGGCTGCGACGAGTGGCCCGGGGTCGTCGAGCGCCTGCAGGCTCCGGTGGTGCCTCACATGGGCTGGAACACCGTCGAGGTGCCGCAGGTCGAGGGGCAGCCCACGCGCCTCTTCGACCAGATCACCGACGAGCGGTTCTACTTCGTGCACTCCTACGGGGTGCGCGACTGGAAGCTGGTCACCAACGACCGGACCCGCGCCCCGCTGGTCACCTGGGCCGAGCATGGCGGCGACCGGTTCGTCGCCGCGGTCGAGAACGGCCCGCTCAGCGCCACCCAGTTCCACCCCGAGAAGTCCGGCGACGCCGGTGCGCAGCTGCTGCGCAACTGGGTCCAGTCCCTCTGACTCCGCTCCGTCGAGGCTCGAGCCTCGAGACGTGCTACACCTGCGAAGGGTGATCCCTGTGTCTGACTACCTCCAGCTGCTTCCCGCCGTCGACATCCGCGACGGCCAGGCGGTTCAGCTCGCCCAAGGCGTGAGCGGCTCCGGCAACGCCTACGGCGACCCGCTCGCCCAGGCCCTGCGCTGGCAGGAGGCCGGCGCCGAGTGGCTGCACCTGGTCGACCTCGACGCCGCCTTCGGCACCGGCGACAACTTCGAGAAGAAGGCCGAGATCGTCCGCACCCTCGACATCAGGGTCGAGATGACCGGCGGCATCCGTGACGACGCGTCGCTGGAGCAGGCGCTGGCCACCGGATGCGCGCGGGTCAACATCGGCACCGCCGCGATCGAGAACCCCGAGTGGTGCGCGCGGGCGATCGCCGAGCACGGCGACCGGATCGCGATCGCGCTCGACGTGCGCGGCACCACGCTGGCCGGGCGCGGCTGGACCTCCGAGGGCGGCGACCTGTGGGAGACCCTGGCCCGGCTCGACGCCGAGGGCTGCTCGCGCTACGTGCTGACCGACGTCAACAAGGACGGCATGCTGGCCGGGCCGAACCTGCAGCTGCTGGCCGACGTCTCCGCCGCCACCAAGGCCCCGGTGATCGCCTCGGGCGGGGTCACCTCGGTGGCCGACCTGGTGGCGCTCAACGACCTGGTCGCCGGGGGTGTCGAGGGCGCGATCATCGGGACCGCGCTCTACGAGGGCCGGATCGACTTCGCCGAGGCCCTGGCCGCCACCAAGGGCGCTCAGCGATGAGCCTCGCGGTCCGCGTCATCCCGTGCCTGGACGTCGACGGCGGCCGGGTGGTCAAGGGGATCAACTTCGAGAACCTGCGCGACGCCGGTGACCCGGTCGAGCTGGCCCGGCTGTACGACCGGGAGGGTGCCGACGAGCTGACCTTCCTGGACATCTCCGCCTCGGTCGAGGCGCGCGGCACCACGATGGACATCGTCTCGCGCACCGCCGAGGAGGTCTTCATCCCGTTGACCGTCGGCGGGGGAGTGCGCGAGGTGGCGGACGTCGACCGCCTGCTGCGGGCCGGTGCGGACAAGGTCGCGATGAACACCGCCGCGATCAACCGCCCCGAGCTGATTAGCGAGGTCGCCGACCGGTTCGGCAACCAGGTGCTGGTGCTCTCGGTCGACGCCCGCCGGGTGCGGCCCGGCGGCACGCCCACCGAGTCGGGCTACGAGGTCACCACGCATGGCGGCAAGAAGGCCGTCGAGGGCATGGACGCGATCGCCTGGGCGATCCGCGCCGCCGAGCTGGGCGTGGGCGAGATCCTGCTCAACTCGATGGACGCCGACGGCACCCGGGACGGCTTCGACCTGGAGATGATCGAGCGGGTCCGCCGCGAGGTCTCGATCCCGGTGATCGCCTCCGGCGGCGCCGGCAAGGTGGAGGACTTCGCGCCCGCCGTCGACGCCGGTGCGGACGCCGTCCTGGCCGCCAGCGTCTTCCACTTCGGAACCCTGCGGGTCAGCGAGGTCAAGCAGGCCCTGGCGGCCTCCGGCCACCCCACCCGCTAGCCCGAACCTGCGCTTGTTGCGCCCGAACCCGCAGTAGTTCACCCCGAACTTGCAGTAGTTCACCCCGAACTTGCAGTAGTTCACACCGGAGGGGCGTCCAAGCGCGGGTTCGGGTGTGAACAAGCGCAAGTTCGGGTGTGAACAAGCGCGGGTTCGGGAATGGGGCGGGCGGGAGAGAGGTTGCTCAGGGGTGCGTGAGGGATTCGCTGTACTAGGAGTGGCCATCCGGCGTGAGCCGTGGGTGTTCGCGATCTCAACGATCGGGAGCATCCTCTTCGGGGCGTTGACGGTCGCCGACGCCTGGGTGCTGGGCTGGTCGACCGAGCATGTGGTGATCCCGGCGTTCCGCGACGGCGAGATCGGTGGCGGCCTGCTCTGGGCGGTCTTCGCGCTCTTCGTCGGCGTCGCCATCCTGCGTGCCGTGGGCATCGTCGCGCGCCGCCTGGGCGCGGGCATCATGCAGTACCGGATGCAGGCGCACTACCGTCGCGCGGTCACCCGCAAGTACCTCGACCTGCCCGTCGCCTGGCACCAGCGGCACCCGACCGGCGAGCTGCTCTCCAACGCGAACGCCGACGTCGAGGCCGCCTGGGGACCGATCGCGCCGCTGCCGATGGCGGTCGGCACGGTGGCGATGCTGGTGATCGCGATCGCGCAGATGCTGTTCACCGACCTGGTCCTCGCGGCCGTCGGCCTGCTGGTCTTCCCCTGCGTGGTGGTCGCCAACCTGGTCTTCCAGCGGCTCTCCTCGCCGTTGATCACCCGCGCCCAGCAGCTGCGGGCCGAGGTCAGCGAGATCGCCCACGAGTCGTTCGAGGGCGCGCTGGTGGTCAAGACCCTGGGCCGCGAGGAGCAGGAGACCGAGCGCTTCGCCGCCAAGGCACACGAGCTGCGCGACCTGCTGATCCGGGCCGGCCGGGTGCGCGCCGCCTTCGACCCGGTGCTCAGCGCGCTGCCCAGCATCGGCGTGCTCGCGGTGCTCGACGTCGGCGTCTCCCGCGTCGACGCCGGCACCAGCAGCGCCGCCGACGTGGTCACCATCGCCTACCT
Source organism: Nocardioides dubius (assembly GCF_039528155.1). Classification (NCBI taxonomy): domain Bacteria; kingdom Bacillati; phylum Actinomycetota; class Actinomycetes; order Propionibacteriales; family Nocardioidaceae; genus Nocardioides; species Nocardioides dubius. The sequence continues at coordinate 240,090 of NZ_BAAALG010000003.1, forward strand.
GCTGACCGTGGTCGCCTTCCCGATCCGCTCGATCGGCTGGCTGCTCGGGGAGTTCCCGCGCAGCGTGGTCGGCTACAACCGGGTGCAGGCCGTCCTGGAGACCACCGAACGCACCGACTACGGCACCAGCGCCCTGCCCGCCGACGCCGCGCACGGGCTGCGCCTGGACGTCGACGACCTCGCCTACGCCTACCCCGGCGGCGAGCCGGTGCTGAGCGAGGTGAGCTTCACCGTGGCGCCCGGGGCCAGCATCGCGCTGGTGGGGGAGACCGCGTCGGGCAAGAGCACGCTCACCTCCCTGGTGGCCCGCCTCGTCGATCCGGACGCCGGCACCGTGCGAGCCGACGGCGTCGACCTGCGCGACCTGGCCCGGGGCGAGCTGCCGCAGGCGGTCGCACTGGTCGGCCAGACCGCCTTCCTCTTCGACGACACGGTGCGCGGCAACGTCACCCTCGGCGGCGACTTCGCCGACGACGAGGTGTGGGCGGCCCTGCGGGTGGCGCAGGCCGACGGCTTCGTGGCCGCACTGCCGCACGGGCTGGACACCCGGCTCGGGGAGCGGGGCGCCTCGCTCTCGGGCGGCCAGCGACAACGTCTTGCGCTGGCCCGGGCGCTGGTCCGGCGTCCCCGCCTGCTGATCCTGGACGACGCCACCTCGGCCGTGGACCCGGAGGTGGAGGCCCGCATCCTGGCCGCGCTGCGCCCGCAGGAGGGCAGCCGCGACGAGGGCGCGAGCCTGCTCGTGGTGGCCTACCGCAAGGCCACCATCGCCCTGGCCGACGAGGTACTGCACCTGGCCGAGGGCCGGATCGCCGGTCGTGGCACGCACGCCCAGCTGCTGGCCGACAGCGCCGACTACGCGACCCTGGTCAACGCCTACGACCACCCCGACCAGCACGCTGCGGCTGCGCAGAGCGAGGCACGATGAGCACCACGTTGGGCAACGGCGACGACCTGCGCGCCCTCGAGACGATCCGGCGCGGGCTGAGCCACTCGCCCGAGCTGCGCCAGGGGCTCGGGGTGACCCTGCTCCTCGCGGTGATCGCGACCGGCGGCCAGGTGGTCGTGCCGATCGCGGTCCAGCAGACCCTGGACAACGGTCTGGGCGGCTCCGGCGACGCCGTCGACGTGGGCTTCGTGCTGCGGATGGGCCTGCTGGCGGGGCTCGCGATCGTGGTCACCGGCGTCGCCTCGTACCTGATGACCACCCGGCTCTTCCGCCAGGGCGAGCGCGGGCTGGCCACCTTGCGGATCAAGGCCTTCCGGCACGTGCACGACCTCCCGGTGCTCACCCAGAACACCGAGCGCCGCGGCGCCCTGGTCTCCCGGGTCACCTCGGACGTGGACCAGGTCAGCCAGTTCCTGGTCTTCGGCGGCATCCTCTTCATCGTCAGCATCGGCCAGGTCCTGGTCGCCACGGTGATCATGCTCTTCTACTCCTGGCAGCTGACCCTCGTGGTCTGGGCGGCCTTCCTGCCGCTGTTGCTCAGCCTGCGCTACTTCCAGCGCAAGCTCTCCACCGCCTACGGCGTGGTCCGCCAGCAGGTGGGCGTGCTGCTCTCGGCGATCTCCGAGCCGGTGGTCGGCGCCGAGGTGGTCCGCTCCTACGGCGTCGAGGCCCGCACCCAGCAGCGGATCGACGCTGCGGTCGACGAGTACCAGGCCGCCAGCACCCGGGCGCAGGGCTTCACCGCGTTCTCGTTCTCGCTCGGAGGTCTCTCCGGCGGCCTGGCCAACGCCGGCGTGCTGATCATCGGCATCTGGCTGGGCTTCGCCGGCGACATCACCGCGGGCGAGGTGCTCGCCTTCGCCTTCCTGGTCACGCTCTTCGTGGGCCCGATCCAGATGGGCACCCAGATCCTCACCGACGCGCAGAGCGCGATCGCGGGCTGGCGCCGGGTGATCGCCGTCCTGGACACCCCGGCGGACCTCACCGACCCGGGGGAGGCCGGCAGGCAACTGCCGCCGGGTGCCGTCTCGGTGGCCTTCCGTCACGTCGGCTACGCCTACCCGGGCGGCCCGCCGGTGCTGCGCGACGTCGACCTGGAGATCGCCCCGGGCACCCGGGTCGCCATCGTCGGGGAGACCGGCTCCGGCAAGTCGACCTTCGCGAAGCTGCTGACCCGGCTGATGGACCCGGTCGAGGGCCAGGTGCTCCTGGACGACGTCGACATCCGTGAGATCAGCAGTGCGGCGCTGCGCCGATCGGTGGTGCTGGTGCCGCAGGAGGGCTTCCTCTTCGACGACACGTTGCGGGCGAACGTTCGCTACGGCCGCCTCGACGCCGGCGACGACGAGATCCGGGCCTCCGCCGAGGCGCTCGGCCTCGCCGACTGGCTGGACGGCCTCCCGGCCGGTCTCGACACCCGGGTCGGCCAGCGCGGCGAATCGCTCTCGGCCGGCGAGCGGCAGCTGGTGGCGCTGTTGCGCGCGCACCTCGCCGACCCGGACCTGCTGGTGCTCGACGAGGCGACCAGCGCGGTCGACCCGCGCCTGGAGATGCGGATCGGCCGGGCGCTGGTGCGGCTGATGGCGCAGCGCACCTCGGTCACCATCGCGCACCGGATGAGCACCGCCGAGAACGCCGACGAGGTGATCGTGGTCGACGCCGGCCAGGTGGTGCAGCGCGGACCCCACGCCGACCTGGTCGCCGAACCCGGTGTGTACGCAGGCCTGCACGCGTCATGGGTGGCCCAGCAGAGTGCGACAATGGAGTCGTGACCGTTCTCGACCCCACGATCGCTCAGCGCCTCAAGCGCACCACCGACGGCCTCGTCCCCGCAGTCGTCCAGCAGCATGACACCGGCGAGGTGCTGATGCTCGGCTGGATGGACGACGAGGCGCTGGCCCGCACCCTGACCACCGGCCGGGCCACCTACTGGAGCCGTTCGCGCCAGGAATACTGGGTCAAGGGCGAGTCGTCGGGCCACCGGCAGTGGGTCAAGGAGGTCCGCCTCGACTGTGACGGCGACACGCTCCTGGTGAAGGTCGACCAGGAGGGCGCCGCCTGCCACACCGGCGACCGCACCTGCTTCGACGCCGCACTGCTCGGGCCCGTGGAGGCCTCGGCGTGACCGACCGCCGCCGGGCGTCCTTCGGACCGATCATCCTGCTCGGCCTGGCCGCGGGTGCGTTGAGCGCGGTCAGCGCCGGCAAGGCGCAGGTGCGGATCGCCGACAGCGACCTCGACGGGCTGCACCTGGGCACCTCGACGATCGAGCTGGCCACCGAGGGGACCGCCAGCGTTCCGCTGGCCCAGGCCCTCGCACTGGTCGCATTGGCGTCCTGGGGCGTGCTGCTGGTCACCCGCGGCGTGGTCCGCCGGCTGATCGCGGTGCTGGCCGCCGCCAGCTCGGTCGGGGTGCTGGTCTCCGGCATCGTCGGCCTGGTCCGGCTGCACCAGGACTACGCCAGCGACTCCGTCGAGCGGCTCGGCCTGCCGGGCAGCGTCGGTGCCGACTTCGAGGTGGCCACCACCGCCTGGTTCTGGGCGCTGATGGTCGGTGCCCTGCTCTCGGTGGTGGCGGGCGTGCTCGCCGTCCGGCTGACCCCCTGGTGGCCGGAGATGGGCAGCCGCTACGACGCCCCGACAGCGGGCGGCGAGGCCGCCAAGCCGGCAACCCCGGTCGAGGACCAGAGCAACCTCGACCTGTGGAAGCAGCTCGACGAGGGTCGCGACCCGACCGACTGAGCCATCCACTAGACTCAGCGCGGCGTTTCCCTGCATCACGAGGAGTGAACTGGCATGTCTGCACACCACGGCAACACCCCGGCGGCCTGGACCGGAGTCATCGTTGCCCTGGCGGGATTCCTCGTCGGCAGCGTCGGCCTGATGAACGACCCGGTCAAGATGCCCATCTTCTGGGTCGGCATCGCGCTCCTCCCGATCTCCCTCGTCGTCTTCTTCGTGATGGACAAGATGGGATTTGGCAACAACAGCTGACGTCGTCGCCCGGCGCTCGCACCGGGTGGCCGCACCCCTGATCCTGGGTGCGGCGGTGATCGCTGCCACGGCGGCCCTGCACGTTCGCGATCCCCACGAACAGGGTTCCTGGGGCATCTGCCCGACGAAGGTCATCACCGGCTGGGACTGTCCCGGCTGTGGTGGCCTTCGCGCTGTGCACCACCTCAGCGACGGCGACCTGATCGCGGCGGCCTCCAGCAACCTGTTGCTGGTGGTCGCTGTGCCGTTCCTGGTGCTCGGCTGGGTGATCTGGCTCCGCCGCTCCTGGCAGGGCCGGCCGACCCGGCTGATGGATTGGCCGGCGCCGGTAGCGTGGACGGCGGTCGCGGTGATCGTGATCTTCACCGTTCTGCGCAATCTGCCCGCCGGCTCCTGGCTGGCCGCTGGTTGAGCCACCTCCGTCGGCGACGGCGCGAGGTGAGACGCTAGTGAGCAGATTCTCTACTGGAGGTTTCCTGCATGTCCGTGCTCGACGACATCGTCGCCGGCGTCCGGCTGGACCTGGCTGAGCGCCAGGCCCGGATCAGCGACGACGAGATCCGCGCCCTGGCCGCCGCGGCCCCCGCGCCGCGCGAGGTGATGACGCACTTCCGCGGCGAGGCGATGAGCGTGATCGCCGAGGTCAAGCGCAGCAGCCCCAGCAAGGGCGCCCTGGCCGAGATCACCGACCCGGCGGCGTTGGCCTCCGCCTACAGCCGCGGCGGTGCCGCGGCGATCAGCGTGCTCACCGAGCAGCGCCGGTTCAACGGCTCGCTCGACGACCTGCGCGCGGTGCGGGCAGCGGTCGACACCCCCTTGCTGCGCAAGGACTTCATGGTCACCGAGTACCAGATCCACGAGGCCCGCGCGGCCGGCGCCGACCTGGTGCTGCTGATCGTGGCCTCGCTGGAGCAGCCCCTGCTGGAGCGCCTGCACGCCGAGGCCCGCGGGTTGGGCATGACCGTCCTGGTCGAGGTGCACGACGCCGAGGAGACCCGCCGCGCGGTGGACCTGGGCGCCGAGCTGATCGGGGTCAATGCCCGCAACCTGAAGACCCTCGCCGTCGACAACGACACCTTCTCCCGGCTGGCGCCGCTGATCCCGGACGACCGGGTCCGCGTCGCGGAGTCCGGGATCACCGGCACCGCCGACGTCCAGCGCTTCGCCGACGAGGGGGCCAGCGTGGTCCTGGTCGGCGAGGCCCTGGTCAAGGACGGCGACCCCGAGTCAGCAACCCGGGCACTGAGCGCGGTCCGCGCCAGCAGCCCCAACCCGGCAGGAGCGTGATGAGCACCCGATTCGACGCCGACGAGCGCGGATTCTTCGGAGACTTCGGTGGGCGGTTCATGCCCGAGGCCCTGGTCGCCGCCCTCGACGAGCTGGACGGCGCGTGGCGCGGAGCCATGGCCGACCCTGCGTTCACGGGTGAGTTCGAGCGGATCCTGCGCGACTACGCGGGCGTCCCGTCGCGGCTCTACCACGCCGAGCGGCTCAGCGAGCAGGTCGGCATCCGGGTGCTGCTCAAGCGCGAGGACCTCAACCACACCGGTGCGCACAAGATCCGCAACGTGATGGGCCAGGCCCTGCTCACCAAGCGGATGGGCAAGACCCGGGTGATCGCCGAGACCGGTGCCGGCCAGCACGGCGTGGCCAGCGCCACCGCGGCTGCCTACTTCGGTCTCGACTGCACCGTCTACATGGGCGCCGTGGACACCAGGCGGCAGGCGCTGAACGTGGCGCGGATGCAGCTGCTCGGCGCCAAGGTGGTCGCCGTCGAGTCCGGCAGCGCCACCCTCAAGGACGCGATCAACGAGGCGCTGCGCGACTGGGTGGCCACGGTGGACAGCACCGCCTACCTCTTCGGCACCGCCGCCGGGCCGCACCCGTTCCCGAGCATGGTCCGCGACTTCTGCCGCGGCATCGGCGACGAGGCCCGCGCGCAGTGTCTGGAGCAGTACGGCGTGCTGCCCGACGCGATCGCTGCCTGCGTGGGTGGCGGCTCCAACGCGATCGGCCTCTTCGCCGGCTTCCTCGACGATCCCGAGGTCGCGATCTACGGCTTCGAGGCGGCGGGTGACGGCATCGAGACCGGTCGGCACGCGGCCACCATCGGCGCCGGCGCGAGCGGCGTGCTGCACGGCGCGCGCACCTACGTGCTCCAGGACGACGAGGGCCAGACCATCGAGTCGCACTCGATCTCCGCGGGCCTCGACTACCCGGGCGTGGGCCCGCAGCACTCGCACCTGGCGAAGGTCGGCCGGGCCAGCTACGAGTCGGTCACCGACGCCGAGGCGATGGACGCGATGGCGCTGATGGCGCGCACCGAGGGCATCATCGCCGCGATCGAGTCCTCGCACGCGGTCGCCGGAGCACTGCGCCTGGCACCCAGGCTCCGCGAGGAGAAGGGGCCCGAGGCGACCCTGCTGATCAACCTGAGTGGCCGTGGCGACAAGGACATGGGCACCGCCATCGACTACTTCCACTTGGGAGAGGGTGCAGACCAGTGAGCACCAAGACTGCCTTCGACAAGGCGCGTGCCGAGGGCCGTGCGGCCCTGGTCGGCTACCTGCCGGCCGGCTTCCCGGACGTGGACGGCGGGATCGAGGCGATCCGGACGATGGTCTCCGCCGGCGTGGACGTCGTCGAGATCGGCCTGCCGTACTCCGACCCGGTGATGGACGGGCCCACCATCCAGGCCGCAGCCCAGCAGGCCCTGGACGGCGGCGTCCGGATCGCCGACGTGATGCGCACCGTCGAGGCGGTCGCCGCGACCGGCGTGCCGACCGTGGTGATGACGTACTGGGGTCCCGTCGAGGCCTACGGCGTCGAGCGGTTCGCCACCGACCTGTCCTCGGCCGGTGGGTGTGGCCTGATCACCCCCGACATCACGCCGGACTTCGCGCCGGATTGGATCGCGGCCGCCGACGCCCGTGACCTGGACAAGGTCTTCCTGGTCGCCCCGTCGTCGACCGACGAGCGGATCGCGATGACCACGGCCAACTGCCGCGGCTTCGTCTACGCCACCGCGGTGATGGGCGTGACCGGTGCCCGCGAGGCCACCAGCGATCTGGCCGGCCCGCTGGTCGCGCGGACCAAGGCCACCACCGACCTGCCGGTCGGCGTCGGCCTCGGCGTCTCCAACGGCGACCAGGCGGCCGAGGTGGCCCGTTTCGCCGACGGCGTGATCGTCGGCTCGGCCTTCGTCCGCGCGCTTCAGGACGTCGGCACCGACCGCGCCGCCGGGCTCAAGAGGCTTGCGGCCCTGACCGAGGACCTCGCCGAGGGCGTGCGTCGTGGCTGAGCGCGGTCTCCGTGCCCGGCTGACGGGCGCGGTGCTCGCCCTCGGCCTGCTGGCGTCGGCGTGCTCGTCGTCCAGCGACGCCGGCGACGGCGAGCTCAGCGCCGTCGACATCACCAAGACGGCCTACCAGGTGCCGGCGGTCTCGCTCGACGCCACCACGGGGGAGTCCTTCTCGCTCACCGAGAGCACCGAGAAGCCGCTCACCCTGGTCTTCTTCGGCTACGTGAACTGCCCGGACATCTGCAAGATGGTGATGTCGAACATCGCCTCGGCGCTGACCCGCGTCGACGAGAAGGTCCGCGACGACGTGCAGGTGGTCTTCGTGACCACCGACCCGGCCCGTGACGACCGGCAGGCGCTGGCCGGCTACCTGGGCCGCTTCGACCCGACCTTCGTCGGCCTGACCGGCGAGATCGAGCCGCTGCGCGAGGCCGCGGAGGGCTTCCACGTGGCGTGGCAGAAGGGCAAGAAGCTGCCCGGGGGCGGCTACGACGTCACCCACGGCACCCAGATCTTCCTGGTCGACGGCGAGGACAAGGTCCCGTACTTCTGGAAGCAGGACACCTCGGCCGCGGTGCTGGCCGAGGACCTCACCCTCTTGGTCAAGGAGAGCTGATGAACGCCTGGAGCATCCCCAGCCCCTCGGAGTCGATCTGGCACCTGGGTCCGTTGCCGATCCGCGGGTACGCGCTGTGCATCGTGGTGGGGGTGCTCGTGGCGATCTGGATCGGCGAGCGCCGCTGGGCCGCTCGCGGTGGCGAGAAGGGCCAGATCGCCGACCTGGCGATCTGGGCGGTGCCGTTCGGCATCGTCGGCGCCCGGCTCTACCACGTGGCCACCGACTGGCAGCTCTACTTCGGCGAGGGCAAGGACCCGATCACCGCGCTGTACGTGTGGCGTGGGGGCCTCGGCGTCTGGGGCGGCATCGCGATGGGCGCGATCGGCGTGATGATCGGTGCCCGGGTGATGGGTCTGCGGGTGCTGCCGGTGCTCGACACCCTGGCCCCCGGCGTCCTGGTCGCCCAGGCGATCGGCCGGCTCGGCAACTGGTTCAACCAGGAGCTGTTCGGCAAGCCCACCGACCTGCCGTGGGGCCTCGAGGTCAGCGACCACGTCGCCGAGGCGGCCGGCTACGCCGCCGGCACGCTGTTCCATCCGACCTTCCTCTACGAGGCGCTGTGGAACCTGGCCGCCTTCGCGGTGCTGATCCTGCTGGACCGCCGCTTCAAGATCGGGCACGGCCGGATGGTCGCCCTCTACGTGATGGCGTACACGCTGGGTCGTGGCTGGATCGAGAGCCTGCGCATCGACAGCGTCCAGCTCGACGACGTCGCCGGACTGCGCTGGAACGTGTGGACCTCGATCATCCTCTTCGCGCTCGCGCTGGCCTGGTTCGCCTACTCGTCGCGTCGCTTCCCCGGCCGGGAGGCGCAGGTCTACCGTGAGGGGCGTGGACCAGGAACTGAGTCAGCCGACGCCCCCGCTGCCGACGAAGCCGCGGAGTCTGCCGCATCGGAGTCGAACGCGACCGGATCGTCCGAGGCCGACTGAGCCCGCCTCACACGACCACGACCTCGACGGCGGCTGGCTGCGCCCGGCGGTCTTCGGGGCGATGGACGGGCTGGTCTCCAACGCTGCCCTGATCGCCGGTGTCGCCGGCGGCACCCAGAGCAGCAGCGACTCCTCGGCCGTGCTGCTGGCCGGGTTCGCCGGGCTGGCCGCGGGCGCCTTCTCGATGGCGGCGGGGGAGTACGCCTCGGTGGCCAGCCAGAGCGAGGCGGCCGAGCGCGCGATCGCGATCGAGCGCCGCGAGATCATCGCCAACCCCGAGGCGGAGCGGGCCGAGCTCTCCGAGGCGTTGCAGGCCAAGGGGCTGGAGCCGGGCCTCGCCGACGAGGTGTCGCGCCAGGTGCACCGTGACGTCGACAAGGCGGTCGCCGTGCACTCGATGGAGGAGTTCGGCGTGGACCCGGACGACCTGGCCTCGCCGATGCTGGCGGCGGTCTCCTCGTTCCTCTCCTTCAGCCTCGGTGGCGTGGTGCCGCTGCTGCCCTACCTGTTCGGAGCGCCCAACGTGCTCCTCGCCCTGGGACTCACCCTGATCGCCCTCTTCGCCTGTGGTGCGGTGGTCACTCGGCTGACCTCGCGGCCGTGGTGGTTCGGTGGGCTGCGGCAGGCCGCGCTGGGCGGCGCGGCGTTCGCCCTGACCTGGGGGATCGGCTCGCTGGTGGGCACTGGGATCGGCTGATCCGGGGCACCGGCGACCTGCCGCGAGTGAGACTCGCGTCACCGGCGTGTGTCACCCGAGTTTCACGAAGCGCACGCCGGTGTTTCGAGGTGCTAGGCTGTGGTCTCCGTTCGGGCCAACGTCGTCCCCTGCGAGCTTCACCATCTTGCACTGCCCAGTCCGCCATGTCGCGGCCTCGAGCCGTGGCAGGCGCAGATGACGGGAGAATGCCATGCACGCATTCCCGCCGCCCCAGGGTTTGTACGACGGCCAGCACGAGCACGACGCGTGCGGTGTTGCCTTCGTTGCCACCCTGACCGGCGAGGCCAGCCACGACATCGTGGCCAAGGCCTTGACAGCTCTTCGCAACCTCGAGCACCGTGGCGCCGCCGGCGCCGAGCCCAACTCGGGCGACGGTGCGGGCATCCTGATCCAGGTGCCCGACGCCTTCCTGCGCGAGGTCGCCGGCTTCGACCTTCCTGCCGCCGGCGCCTACGCCGTCGGCACCGCCTTCATCCCGGGCACGGCCGACGAGGTCGCCCTGGCCCAGGCCTCGATCGAGAAGATCGCCGTCGCGGAGGGCCTCGCCGTCCTCGGCTGGCGCGAGGTTCCGGTCAACCCCGAGTCGCTGGGCGCCACCGCGCTGTCCTGCATGCCGACCTTCATCCAGCTCTTCGTGAGCGGCGAGGGCGCGCAGGTCACCGGCATGGAGCTGGAGCGGCTGGCCTTCTGCCTGCGCAAGCGCGCCGAGCGCGAGACCGGTGTCTACTTCCCGTCGCTCTCCTCGCGCACCCTGGCCTACAAGGGCATGCTCACCACCGAGCAGCTGGACCAGGTCTTCCCGGACCTCGTCGACGAGCGGGTCGCCTCGGCGATGGGCGTCGTGCACTCGCGCTTCTCGACCAACACCTTCCCGAGCTGGCCGCTGGCCCACCCGTTCCGCTACATCGCCCACAACGGTGAGATCAACACCGTCAAGGGCAACCGGAACTGGATGCGTGCCCGTGAGGCCCTGCTGGCCTCCACGGAGATCCCCGGCGACCTCGAGCGCCTGTTCCCGATCTGCACCCCGGACGCCTCCGACTCGGCCTCCTTCGACGAGGTCCTGGAGCTGCTCCACCTCGGCGGCCGCTCGCTGCCGCACTCGGTGCTGATGATGATCCCCGAGGCGTGGGAGAACCACGCCGAGATGGACGACGCGCGGCGCGCCTTCTACGAGTTCCACTCCACCGTGATGGAGCCCTGGGACGGCCCGGCCTGTGTCGTCTTCACCGACGGCACCCAGATCGGCGCCGTGCTGGACCGCAACGGCCTGCGCCCGGCCCGCTACTGGGTCACCGACGACGGCCTGGTCGTGCTGGCCTCCGAGGTCGGCGTCCTCGACATCGACCCCTCCTCGATCGTGCGCAAGGGCCGGCTGCAGCCGGGCCGGATGTTCCTGGTCGACACCGACGAGCACCGCATCGTCACCGACGAGGAGATCAAGTCGGCGCTGGCTGCCGAGCACCCGTACCAGGAGTGGCTCGACGGCGGCATCCTGAAGCTCGACGACATCCCGAACCTCGAGCACATCGTGCACACGCACGCCTCGGTCACCCGCCGTCAGCAGGTCTTCGGCTACACCGAGGAGGAGCTGCGCATCCTGCTCACCCCGATGGCGAACACTGCCGCAGAGGCGATCGGCTCGATGGGCACCGACTCGCCGATCGCGGCGCTGTCGGCCAAGCCGCGGCTGCTCTTCGACTACTTCGCGCAGCTGTTCGCACAGGTCACCAACCCGCCGCTGGACGCGATCCGCGAGGAGCTGGTCACCTCGCTCTTCGGCTCGATCGGCCCGGAGTCGAACCTGCTCGAGCCCAGCGCGGACTCGTGCCGCCAGATCGTGCTGCCGTTCCCGGTCATCGACAACGACGACCTGGCCAAGATCCGTCACCTCAACCGTGACGGCGAGCGCCCCGGCTTCGGCACCCACGTGGCCCGCGGCCTCTACCCCGTCGAGGGTGGCGGTGCGGCCCTGGCTGCCCGCCTCGAGGAGATCTGCGCCGAGGTCAGCACCGCGATCGCCGACGGTGCCCGGATCATCGTGCTCTCGGACCGGCACTCCAACGCCGAGCTCGCGCCGATCCCGTCGCTGCTGCTGACGGCTGCGGTCCACCACCACCTGGTGCGCGAGAAGACCCGTACCCAGGTCGGTCTGCTGGTCGAGGCCGGCGACGTCCGCGAGGTGCACCACGTGGCCCTGCTGGTCGGCTTCGGCGCTGCCGCGGTCAACCCGTACCTGGCCATGGAGTCGGTCGAGGACCTGGCGCGTGAGGGCTACTACGTCACCACCGAGCCCGAGGTCGCCGTCAAGAACCTGGTGAAGTCGCTGGGCAAGGGCGTGCTCAAGGTGATGTCCAAGATGGGCGTCTCCACCGTGGCCTCCTACACCGGTGCCCAGATCTTCGAGGCGGTCGGCCTCTCCCAGGAGGTCGTGGACCAGTACTTCACCGGCACCACCTCCAAGCTGGGTGGCATCGGCATCGACACCATCGCCGAGGAGGTGGCGCTGCGCCACGCCAAGGCCTACCCGGCCAGCGGCATCGCCCCGGCGCACCGTGAGCTGGAGATCGGCGGCGAGTACCAGTGGCGCCGCGAGGGCGAGCCGCACCTGTTCGACCCGGAGACGGTCTTCCGCCTCCAGCACTCGACGCGTGCCGGTCGCTACGACGTCTTCAAGCAGTACACCGAGCGGGTCAACGACCAGTCCGAGCGGCTGATGACGCTGCGCGGCCTGTTCACCTTCAAGGGTGCCGCCGACCTCGGCCGTGCGCCGATCTCGATCGACGAGGTCGAGCCGGTCTCCGAGATCGTGAAGCGCTTCTCGACCGGTGCGATGTCCTACGGCTCGATCAGCCAGGAGGCGCACGAGACCCTGGCGATCGCGATGAACCGCCTCGGCGGCAAGTCGAACACCGGTGAGGGTGGCGAGGACCCGGAGCGTCTCTACGACCCGGCCCGTCGCTCGTCGATCAAGCAGGTCGCCTCGGGTCGCTTCGGCGTCACCAGCGAGTACCTGAGCAACGCCGACGACATCCAGATCAAGATGGCGCAGGGTGCCAAGCCCGGCGAGGGCGGCCAGCTGCCCGGTCACAAGGTCTACCCGTGGGTGGCCAAGACCCGGCACAGCACCCCCGGTGTCGGCCTGATCTCGCCGCCGCCGCACCACGACATCTACTCGATCGAGGACCTGGCCCAGCTGATCCACGACCTGAAGAACGCGAACCCGTCCGCACGGGTCCACGTGAAGCTGGTCTCCGAGGTCGGCGTCGGCACGGTCGCCGCGGGTGTCTCCAAGGCGCACGCGGACGTCGTCCTGATCTCCGGCCACGACGGTGGCACGGGCGCATCGCCCCTGACCTCCCTCAAGCACGCCGGCGGTCCCTGGGAGCTCGGCCTGGCCGAGACCCAGCAGACCCTGCTGCTCAACGGCCTGCGGGACCGGATCGTGGTGCAGGCCGACGGCCAGCTCAAGACCGGTCGTGACGTCGTCATCGCAGCGCTGCTCGGTGCCGAGGAGTTCGGCTTCGCGACCGCTCCGCTGGTGGTCTCCGGCTGCATCATGATGCGGGTCTGCCACCTCGACACCTGCCCGGTGGGCGTCGCCACCCAGAACCCGGTGCTGCGCGAGCGCTTCAGCGGCCAGCCCGAGTTCGTGGAGAACTTCTTCACCTACATCGCCGAGGAGGTGCGCGAGATCCTGGCCGAGCTGGGCTTCCGCAGCATCGAGGAGGCGGTGGGCCAGGTCGGCGCACTCGATGTGGACCGCGCCGTGGCGCACTGGAAGGCCTCGGGTCTCGACCTCAGCCCGGTGCTGCACATGCCGGAGCTGCCGGCCGGTGCCGCACTGCGCAACACCACGGGTCAGGACCACGGCCTGGACAAGGCCCTCGACCAGGAGCTGATCCGGATCGCCCAGCCGGCGATCGAGAGCGGCGAGCCGGTCCGGGCCCAGGTCGAGGTCTGCAACGTGAACCGCACGGTCGGCACCATGCTCGGCCACGAGGTCACCAAGCGGTACCGCGGTGCGGGCCTGCCCGACGGCACGATCGACATCACCTTCACCGGCTCGGCGGGCCAGTCCTTCGGTGCCTTCGTGCCGAACGGCATCACGCTGCGCCTGGAGGGCGACGCCAACGACTACGTCGGCAAGGGCCTCTCCGGTGGCCGGATCGTGGTCCGCCCGGACCGCGCCTCCACCTTCGACGCCTCCGCCCAGGTGATCGCCGGCAACACCATCGGCTACGGCGCGACGTCGGGTGAGATCTACCTGCGCGGCAAGGCCGGCGAGCGGTTCTGCGTGCGCAACTCGGGTGCCACCGCGATCGTCGAGGGCGTGGGCGACCACGGCTGCGAGTACATGACCGGTGGTCGTGTGGTCGTGCTCGGCGAGACCGGCCGCAACTTCGCGGCGGGCATGTCCGGCGGCTACGCCTTCGTGCTCGACCTCGACCACGGCCGGGTGAACCCGGAGCTGGTCGACCTGAGCCCGGTCAGCGGTGCTGCCGCCGAGGAGCTGAAGGCGCTGGTGACCAAGCACCTGGAGGAGACGGAGTCCGACGTCGCCCAGGCGCTGCTGGCTGACTGGGAGGCGGGCCTGGCTCGCTTCACCGAGGTCATGCCGCGTGACTACAAGAAGGTCCTCGACGCGCGCAATGAGGCGCTCGCCGCTGGCCTTACCGAAGATGAGGCTTCGGCCCGAATCATGGAGGTCCTCCATGGCTGACCCCAAGGGCTTTTTGAAGGAGGGGCGCGAGGTTGCGTCCCGCCGTGCTGTCGACGAGCGCGTCAAGGACTGGAACGAGGTCTACCCCGACGGGATCGGGCGCGCGCTGCTGCCGATCATCTCCAAGCAGGCCTCGCGCTGCATGGACTGCGGCATCCCGTTCTGCCACCAGGGTTGCCCGCTGGGCAACATCATCCCCGAGTGGAACGACCTGGTCTGGCGCGACGACTGGACCGGCGCGATGGAGCGGCTGCACGCGACGAACAACTTCCCGGAGTTCACCGGCCGGCTCTGCCCCGCGCCGTGTGAGACCGCGTGCGTGCTCGGCATCAACCAGGACCCGGTGACGATCAAGAACGTCGAGGTGTCGATCATCGACCGCGCCTTCGAGCGTGGTGGGGTCACCCCGCAGGCTCCGGAGTGGCTGACCGGCAAGCGGGTCGCCGTGGTCGGCTCGGGTCCGGCGGGTCTTGCTGCCGCCCAGCAGCTGACCCGCGCGGGGCACACCGTCGCCGTCTACGAGCGGGCCGACAAGATCGGTGGCCTGCTGCGCTACGGCATCCCGGAGTTCAAGATGGAGAAGGCGCACGTGGACCGTCGCCTCGACCAGATGCGCCGCGAGGGCACGGTCTTCAAGACCGGCGTCGACGTCGGCGTGGACATCACCGCCGACGACCTGCGCGACCGCTTCGACGCCGTGGTACTGACCATCGGCTCGACGCTGCCGCGTGACCTCCCGGTCCCGGGTCGTGAGCTCGGTGGCATCCACCAGGCGATGGAGTTCCTGCCGCAGGCCAACCGCGCTGCGCTCGGCGAAGAGGTCGAGGGCCAGATCATGGCCACCGGCAAGAACGTCGTGATCATCGGTGGCGGTGACACCGGTGCCGACTGCCTGGGCACCTCGATCCGTCAGGGCGCCGCCTCGATCACCCAGCTGGAGATCATGGCGCGTCCGGGCACCGAGCGCCCGACCGGTCAGCCGTGGCCCACCTACCCGATGACCTTCAAGGTCTCCTCGGCGCACGAGGAGGGCGGCGACCGGGTCTACGCGGTCTCCACCCAGGAGTTCCTCGGCGATGAGGACGGCAACGTCCGGGCCCTGCGCCTGGTCGAGGTGGACGCCAAGTTCCAGCCGGTGCCCGGCACCGAGCGGGAGATCCCGGCCGAGCTGGTGCTCTTCGCGATGGGCTTCGTCGGCCCGCAGCGCGAGGGCCTGGTCGAACAGCTGGGCGTCGACCTGGACGAGCGTGGCAACGTCGTGCGCGACAAGTCCTACGCCACCTCGGTGGACGGCGTCTTCTGCGCCGGTGACGCCGGACGTGGCCAGTCGCTGATCGTGTGGGCGATCGCCGAGGGTCGCTCGGCGGCTGCGGCCGTCGACGAGTTCCTCACCGGTGACACCAACCTGCCGGCGCCGATCCCGCCGACGGCACGCCCGCTGATGGTCTGAGCACCACCGGCACCAGCAACTCCACGAGCACCCGCTCCCCGCGACGTCCGCGTCGCGAGGGGCGGGTGCTCGCTTCGCACGCCTTGCAGGACAGGCCCCACGAGGGCAGCTCCTGGCGTTGGGCGGACCGTAACCGACCCGTCACCTGGGACGAGTAGGGTTGAGCCCGTGCGAAGAGCAAAGATCGTCTCCACCCTGGGTCCTGCGACATCAACTCCGGAGGTGATCAAGTCCCTCGTCGAGGCCGGCATGGATGTGGCCCGCCTCAACATGAGTCACGGAACTCACGCCGATCACCAGGCCGTCTACGCGCATGTGCGTGCCGCCTCGAGTGCGGTCGGCCGCGGCGTCGGCATCCTCGCCGACCTGCAGGGCCCCAAGATCCGTCTCGGCACGTTCGCCGACGGTCCGGTCGAGCTGGCCGGCGGTGCGCAGTTCCAGATCACGACGCGTGACGTCCCCGGCGACGCGCAGATCGCCTCCACCACCTACGCCGGCCTGCCCGGCGACGTCTCCGTCGGCGACCCGGTGCTGATCGACGACGGCAAGGTGCGGCTGCGGGTGACCGGCGTCAGCGACGACACCGTGACCCTGGTGGTCGAGGTGGCCGGAACCATCAGCAACCACAAGGGGATCAACCTTCCCGGCGTCGCGGTCTCGGTGCCGGCGATGTCCGAGAAGGACGTGGCCGACCTCCGCTTCGCCCTCGAGCTGGGCGTGGACTTCGTCGCCCTCTCGTTCGTGCGCAACGCGGCCGACGTCGACGACGTGCGTGCGGTGATGGACGAGGTCGGCATCCGGGTGCCGGTGATCGCCAAGATCGAGAAGCCCCAGGCGGTCGAGAACATCGACGAGATCGTCAAGGCCTTCGACGGCATCATGGTGGCGCGTGGCGACCTCGGCGTCGAGTGCCCGCTGGAGGAGGTGCCGTTCATCCAGAAGGCGGTCATCGAGAAGGCCCGGCGCAACGCCAAGCCGGTGATCGTGGCGACCCAGATGCTGGAGTCGATGATCGGCGCGCCGGCCCCGACCCGGGCCGAGGCGAACGACGTCGCGAACGCGGTGATCGACGGTGCGGACGCGGTGATGCTCTCCGGCGAGACCAGCGTCGGCGCCTACCCGCTGGAGACGGTGCGCACGATGGCCCGGATCCTGACCGCCGCGGAGGACCACAACCGTGAGCACATGGCCGCCATCGACTGGCAGCCGCGCACGACCGGCGGCGTGATCGCCAAGGCGGCGGCAGAGGTGGCCGAGCGGGTCGGCGCGCGCTACCTGGTCGCCTTCACCCAGAGCGGTGACTCCGCCCGCAGGCTGGCCCGGCTGCGGACCACCATCCCGATCCTGGCCTTCACCCCGGAGGAGAAGGTGCGCAGCCAGCTCGCGCTGACCTGGGGCGTGGAGACGTTCCGCACCGCGGCGGTCGAGCACACCGACCACATGGTGCTCCAGGTCGACGAGGCGCTGCTCTCGATCGGCCGCCTGGGGGAGGGGGAGAAGGTCGTGATCATCGCCGGCACCCCGCCCGGCGTGCCCGGCTCCACGAACATGGTGCGCGTGCACAAGCTGGGCTCCAAGGCCTGAGCAGA